>NZ_CAFK01000184.1 GCF_000239815.1 Bradyrhizobium sp. STM 3843
GACACGACGGCTCAAATTTAGTCCCCCGACATCTAGGCTCTGGCGCCGCTGAATCGAGAGGGGGGAGTGCCGTATAGGCGCGATTGAATATGATTCAGCCCGAGCGGCGCCGAAACGGATCACCGACTTGATCGCCTGCCCACCCGGCAGCATTGTATGACGCCATGGCCGCCCCATTCGACATCTCTAAGCTCACGACGAAGGAACGGCTCGATCTCATTGGTGAGCTGTGGGACAGTCTCGCGCCTGAAGACGTACAATTAACTTCGGTTCAACAGACCGAGTTGGCCCGTCGTTTGGATAGCTTCGATGCTGATGCACGAGACGCCGTGCCGTGGGAGTACATCGAACGGGATTTTACAAGCTAAGCTCGCGGTGAGAGCGACGCGTTGAAGGATGTCTTCAAGCGACTAAGACCTTTTCCTGAGACCCCCACCCCCGACCCCTCCCCGCAAGGGGGAGGGGAGCGCACCGTTGAGGCGGCGCCATCGGGCTCTCCTCAGGCGCAGCCCACAACGTTCGCTAAGCCGCTGCCTTCTTCGGCGGGAAGCGGCCGTAGAAGGTCTCGCCCTTGGCCGCCATTTCCTCCAGAAGCTTCGGCGGGGCGAAGCGCGGGCCGTATTTGGCGGTGAACTTGTGGCACAGCTCCACGAACTGCTTCGTTCCCATGAAATCGATATAGGACAGCGTGCCGCCGGTGAACGGCGCGAACCCGAACCCTAGGATCGAGCCGACATCGGCCTCGCGCACATCGGTGATGACGTGATCCTCGACGGTGCGCGCGGCCTCCACCGCCTGCACCACCAGGAAGCGCTGCTTCAGTTCCTCGACATCCAGAGTATCCGGATCGAGATGCTTGGGCTGCAGCTTCGGAAGATCGGGCCACAGGCTCTTCTGGCCCTTGCCCTTCTCCGGATAGTCGTAGAAGCCCTTGGCGTTCTTGCGGCCCAGGCGTCCCTGCTTCTCGACCAGCTCGACCATCAGCTTCTTGTGGTCCTGGTTGATGGCGTTGGCGCCGAGATCATGCTCGGTCGCTTTCATGATCTTCAGGCCGAGGTCGAGGGCGACCTCGTCCGACAGCGACAGCGGGCCGACCGGCATGCCGGCCATCTTGGCTGCGTTCTCGATCATCGCCGGCGGCACGCCTTCCAGGAACATCTCGTTGCCTTCGGCGATGTAGCGCATCACGCAGCGGTTGGCGAAGAAGCCGCGGGAATCATTCACGACGATGGGCGTCTTGCCGATGGTACGGACATAGTCGAGCGCGGTCGCGAGCGCGACATCCCCGGTATTCTTGCCCATGATGATCTCGACCAGCATCATCTTCTCGACCGGCGAGAAGAAATGGATGCCGATGAAACGGCCCTGATCCTTGAACTCCTCGGCCAGCGAATTGATCGGCAGGGTCGAGGTGTTGGAGGCGAAGATTGCGCCCTCCTTCAGGAGCGGCTGTGCCTTGGCGTAGGTCTCGGCCTTGACCTTGCGGTCCTCGAACACGGCCTCGATGACGAGGTCGCATTCCTTGAGCGCGTTGTAGTCGGCCGTCGCGGTGATGCGCGACAGGATCGCCTCGGCCTCGCCGGGCTTGGCGCGGCCCTTCTTGACGAGTTCGTCGATGACGCCCTTCGCATGCGCCTTGCCCTTGTCGGCGCTCTCCTGGTCGCGGTCGATCAGCACCACGTCGAGACCGGCGCGGGCCGAGACGTAGCCGACGCTCGCGCCCATGAAGCCGGCACCGATCACAGCGAGCTTCTTGACCTTGGTCGGCGGCACATTGGCGGGACGGCGCGCGCCCTTGTTCAATTCCTGCATCGACAGGAACAGGCTGCGGATCATCGCCGCCGCTTCCTTCGAGCGCAGGATGTGGGCGAAGTAGCGGGACTCAACACGCAGCGCGGCATCGATCGGCAGCTGCAGGCCCTCATAGACGCAGCTCATGATCGCGCGCGCGGCCGGATAATTGTCGTAGGTCTCGCGGCGGTAGATGGCGTTGCCAGCCGGGAACATCATCATGCCGGCCTTGGAGAACACGGGACCGCCGGGCAGCTTGAAGCCTTTCTCGTCCCAGGGCTGGACGGCCTTGCCGCCGCCCTTGATCCAGTCCTTCGCGGCCTTGATCAAATCGGCCGCCGGCACGATGGCATCGACCAGCTTGAGCGCCTTGGCCTTGTCGAGGGTGAGGGCCTCGCCCTTCAGCAGCATGTTCATCGCATCCTGCGGCTGCACGATGCGCGGCACGCGCTGGGTGCCGCCGGCGCCAGGGAACAAGCCGACCTTGATCTCCGGCAGGCCGAGCCGGGTCTTGGGGTTCTCGGCCGCCACGCGATAATGGCAGGACAGCGTCAGCTCGAAGCCGCCGCCGAGTGCAAGGCCGTTGATCGCGGCGACCCACGGCTTTCCGCTGGTTTCCATCGCGCGATAGATCAGCGAGAAGCGGCGGCTGTTGTCGAACAGCATCTGGTTGGCCGCTTCCTCGCCCTTGGTCTTCAGCAACTCGGCGAAGGCGTGGTTCATGCCCTCGAGCATCGAGAGATCGGCGCCGGCGCAGAACGCCTCCTTCGCCGAGGTGATGACGACGCCCTTGATGGCGGCATCCGCGGTCGTCTCCTTGACGATGGTCTCGAGCTCGATCGCCGAGGTCTCGTCCAGCACGTTCATCGAACGTCCGGGAATGTCCCAGGTGACGAGCGCAATGCCGTCGGCGTCGGTTTCGATCTTGAAGTTCTTGAAGGCCATGTGGTGCTCCCTGATACGAGAGGGGCGCGCTGATACAGCATCAGCCCCGGGGGAATTCTT
>NZ_CAFK01000183.1 GCF_000239815.1 Bradyrhizobium sp. STM 3843
CCGAAACCCGCGTTACGGTGAGGCGATCCCCTTTGGCCTCGCGGTTGGAAATCGGACTCTTCGCCACCGCGGCCGGCATGGAGATACCGGCCGAAGGCACGCTGTCGCGACCAAGAATGCTGGCTACGGCCGCCCCTGCAACCAGCAGGCAGACCAAAGCCAAAGCGGTGATCGACTTCGTCACGTATATCTCCGTATCCCCGGCGGGAACGCCGCACTTTGCCGAAAACTGGGAGCAAATTAAGGCTTTAAGGTGCCCTTGTTGCCGTTAAGCCGCACCGATTGAAAAAAATGACGCAAACCCGTCAGGCCCTCGCCGCCTGCAGGTCGTACGCCGCCTGAATGTCGGCAACGATATCGGACGCCTCCCACAGCGCGGTCGGCTCCACCGCATGCAGGCTGATGGTCCAGTTCCCGCCGCGGGCCGTGCGCGGAACGCTGACGATATCGAAACGGACATTGCGGCATAGCGGATGCCGCTGCAGCGCGTGGCCGACCCGAATCCGGATCTCCTCCAACGTCGCCGGCGTCTTGCCCAGAAGCGTCTCGAAGCCCATCGCGCATCCCCAGATGATTGGACCAAGTGATTCGAGCGTTGCGCGTTTCCCGCAAGAGAATGGGATACCGGCACGGGCGAATTGTCGGCCTGGGATGGTTAATGCCGCGTTAAAGTTGTGGCCCGGATTGCATCCAGGACGGGGCGGGGTCCTGTCAGGTTGATGCGCGATTGATGTTCGAGCGCGCGGGCGCAACCTCCCGCCTCAAGCCGATGCCGCGATCATCGGTTTCCGAACACGATTTGCGCCGTGCCTTTCAATCGTCGCCGAACAGGCTGAAGCGGGGCGCGGGCACCTCGACGGGCTCTGCCACATAACCGCGCGGCGCACTGTCGTCCTCGCGCACGGACTGCTCGACCTCGCGCAGATCCGGTTCGCGTCGCCGATACGAGCGCCGCTGCTCGGCCCATTGCTGTCGCTGCTCGCCCCACTGCTGCCGCTGCTCCGCCGGCTGCTGACGCCGTTCGCTGCGCCGTCGCTCCGTGCCGTGGCGACGTTCACCATTGCGCGGTTTGAGATCGGCATCATCAGCCTTGGCCAAGGCGTTCTCCGGCGCATGCGCCTGCTGTGCCGGCGGCGCCCCCTGCGATGCAGGCTGCGGAGCCGATGCATCGCTGGCCGTGCTCACCGGCGATGGCGAGGGCTGCGGCGCCGGCTGATCCGCGACAGGCTGCGGCTGATCTGCCGGCTTCGCCGCAGCCGGCGTCACCACCACCGGCGCGGTCGCCGCCGGTTGCGTCGCCGCAAGATAGGACGAGGGCGATGCGCTCGGCGAAGGCGAAGGATCTGGGGCATGCCGCTCGAGCTTGGTGGATTCCAACAGCGGCTTGTTCGGACTCATCATCTCCGCGATCACGAGTCCGCCGCCGAGACCCACGGCAGCAGCAACGGCGACGGTTCCCGCGCCCGCAAAAAAAGCTGTCGAACTGCGCATGATCCCGCTCCTTATCTGTTGGCCGGGCAACGCCCTCATTGCGGCGATGTTCCGGCTGACGGCGCGACCACCATCGCTACGGAGCAAGGTTTCATGACCAGCGTTGGAACACGCGCTTCAGCGCGGCAACAATGAAGGATGCAAATCTCCTTCATACGAAGAAAACGATGGGAGAGACCAAGCCGGTCTTCCGGCCGTGCGGAACCGGACCGGCTCATGCACGCGAAGAATCACGCGCAGCCCGGGAACGGCCGCAAGCGTCTTCTCTGTCGCGGCCATTGCACTCGCGACAGCCGCGCTGACTGCGGATCGAGAATCCCCGAACACGCGCGATTGCAATATTATAAAATCACAACTACAACGAATTGGAATAGAAACCGCATTCGCAATCGCGCGGCCGCCGCTCACAATCCTGTTAGAAACGGCTTGCGAGGAATCATGGCACGACCGGTCCTCGTCGCCTTGTTAGTTGACGCCGTCCTATTTGCAGCCACGCGATACAGATCGCCGTCCAATAGCCACGGCATCGCATTGCTATTTCAAATAATTTATCCTGCGTCATTGTTAAATTTGCGAATCTTGCTCATTGTCGGATTCGTCACCAGTTAGTTGAAAATGGAACAACGCGTCGCCCGAGGTGAATGTCGCCTGCTGCGGACAACGCATGTGATGTAGCGTGTGTTCTCTTATGAACCTGAACCGAGCTGGCCCATGCCTGCGATCGTCAGGACGATCAACGCCGGCGAGCACGCGATGGCGATGACGCGACGCAGTCTGCATCCGAGTTCCTGACGCACAGATGCGGCGCCCTCCCGGCCCGACTGGTCCAGCGGATCAAATACGGAAAACCCGCCATGCCCGCAGAACAACTTAAGATAGAGGCAACCTGGACCATCGAACGCGTCGAACGCCTCAAAGAACGTTTCCAAGCCGGACTCACCTGCCGCGAGATCGCCCTCGAACTCGGCGTCAGTCGCAATGCCGTGATCGGCAAGGTCTCACGCTTGATGCTCACGCGGGACGATCGTTATGGCAAACGCCGTCGGCAGCGAAACGCTGCGCCGAAGCCGGCCCGCAAGCGCCATCCGCCCCTGCTCAGGCGCCAGGTTCTCAAGCAGCTTCTCAAGGCGACCAGCGCCCCGCCCATCCTGGTCATCGAGCCGTGCGCGACAGCAGAAGCCCGCGGCTGCTCCCTGCTCGAACTGACAAAGGAGCGCTGCCGCTGGCCACTGTCGACGCCAGGGGCGGCGGACTTCTGCTTCTGCGGCAACACGCCGCTCGATAGCCTGCCTTATTGCGCGGGCCATGCCCGCCTCGCCTATCGCGTGACGTCGTGCGCACAACGTTCGGACGGTGGCCCCACGAGCGCCGACCGGCGCAGGCCCCGCTCAGATATGCGCAGTCGAAACGTGACTCCAAAACGGTGATCGCAACTCGCAGCATGGCGCGCGGCGCCGCTCCGCAGCTCAGGAGGGGATCAGCGCCGAGCCATCAGCATGAGGCTCACTAGCATAGGGCCATCAGCGCCAGGCCGATCCTTGTCGTCGCTCCACCACCAGGCTCTGCACGACGCGGCCGAAATAACCTTTGGTATCGCCGAGCCGCGCCATCGCAAGCCCTGCCCCATCAGGACCGATCCAGCTCTCGGCATCAACCAGGATCCAGTCGCCGACCGGCTCGCGCGACATGTTCACGGTGAGATCGGCATTGAGGAAAGTGTAGAGATCGAAATCCAGCGCCGGCGATGTGCCGTTGCAGAAATCGGCGGCGATCGCTGCGCGCATCGCCGGCGACACCTGGTGCCCGTCCACCATCGGCCAATCGACGCGATACCAGATCGCGCCCGGTCCTTTCACGCCGAAGCGGCCGCGCGCGGCGCGCAGCGACATGCCCCTGACGAACGGACTCGAAGAAAAGTCGGCCGGCTCCGAACGCGAGGTCTCGGGACCGGGTAGATCGACCGGCAGATCCGCGATGTCGTCCGGGAGCGGCACGGCGTCCTGCCGCACCTTCAGCACGGTTGCGGCCGCAACGACCACACCGGCGGCGCGCAATCTGATCGCAACGAGTTGGATTTTGCGGCCATCGCGCAGCAACTCGCTCTCGAGCGTGAGCTCGCTCAGCGGCACCGGCCGCATCAGATCGATTGTCAAACGTGCAATGCGCATTGGCGCTTTGGCTGGAATGCGCTCCGCCGCCCAGACTACCAGCGAAGCCGGCGGCGAGCCGTGCTGCATCGTGGGGTCCCACGGCCCCGCCGCGTCGGGACTGACCGTGACGCGATTGCCATCGACACGAAAGATCGGTCGCATCAACTCAACACCGCGTCCCGCAATGCGCGCCCCTGCTCGCGCGTCTCGTTGCGGCCGCAAGCGCTCCGCCGACTAGCCGGCGGGTGCAAAGGCGCGATCGGCGCCGTTGGGCAGTTCGATGTCGACCTCGAGCGTGGAAACATGCTTACCCCGATCCATCCGGACGATGACCTTGTCGGGATCGAGTACCACATGGCGCGAGACCACAGCGAGGATTTCCTCGCGTAGTTGCAACAGCAGATCCGGCTGGCCGAGCATGCCGCGCTCATGCGCGAGTAGGATCTGCAGCCGCTCCCGCGCGATCGGCGCCGTGGCCTGACGGCTGGAGGCCTGACGGCTGGAGAAAAGCCGCAGCATGCTCATGCCGCCCTCCGTCCAAGCAACAGTCTGATCAGTCCCTTGGGCTCGGCCGGTACCAGCATCTCGAGCTGCTCGCCGAGCAGACGGCGCATCGCGTCCGAATAGGCGCGCGCCGGCGTGCTCGCCGGATTGTTCAAGGTCACGGGACAGCCGACGTTAGAGGCGCGCAGCACGTCCTGGCTCTCCGGAACGATGCCGAGCAGCGGGGTGGCCAGGATCTCGAGCACGTCGTCGATCGAGAGCATCTCGCCGCGCGCGGCGCGCGCCGGATCGTAGCGTGTGATCAGGATGTGCTTCTCGACGCGCTCGCCGTTCTCGGCACGCACCGTCTTGGAATCGAGCATGCCGATGATGCGATCGGAATCGCGCACCGAGGACACTTCCGGATTGGTGACGATGATCGCCTCGTCCGCAAAGCGCATGGCGAGCATGGCACCGCGCTCGATTCCAGCCGGGCTGTCGCACAACACATAGTCGAACATCTTGCGCAACTCGGCGATGACGCGGCCGACGCCCTCTTCAGTCAGCGCGTCCTTGTCCTTGGTCTGCGAGGCCGGCAGCAGCCAGAGATTCTCCAGCCGCTTGTCGCGGATCAGGGCCTGCGGCAGCTTGGCGACGCCCTGCACCACATTGATGAGATCGAACACGACCCGACGTTCGGCGCCCAGGACGAGATCGAGATTGCGCAAGCCGACATCGAAGTCCACCACGACAACCTTCTGACCGGCCTGCGCCAGCGCCGCCCCGACGGCGGCCGTGGTCGTGGTCTTGCCGACGCCGCCCTTGCCCGACGTCACTACGAGCACCTTTGCCATTTGATTGCCTCCTGTCGTTCAGTTCAATGGCGTGATTTTCATGGAATTGCCGTCCAGCCGGGCCTGGGCAGGCTTGCCGCGCAACGCGACGTCGATCTGCTCCGCGGTCTGGTAGTAGCCGTCGATCGCGAGCAGCTCGGCCTCGATCTTCTGGCAATAGATCCGCGCAGCCGAGTTGCCGTTCACGCCGGCCATGGCACGGCCGCGCAACGCGCCGTACACATGGATCGAGCCTCCCGCGACGATTTCAGCGCCGGACGAAACGGCGCCGAGCACCGTGACGTCGCCGTCGGGAAACACCACCGATTGCCCCGAGCGCACCGGAGTGTCGAGCAGCAGCGATTTCAGAGGCTGCAGCGCCGGCTTGTCCGGCTCGACCTCCAGCACCGCGCATTGACGCCCGCCGGTGAGCAGCGGCGGCATGCCGATCGCGAGCCGCGCGGGCTCGACGCCTTCGAGACCCAGCACGCGGATGTTGCGCGCCTCGATGCTCTTGATGAGATGCGTGATCGCGAGCGGACTGAGATCCACCGCCGACAGATCGAGAACCACCGGCTTGCCGACGAAGAAGCCTGGGGAACCTGCGAGCGTCGCATCGAGCTCGCTGAGCCAACCGGCAATGGGGACAACGGGGGAAAACACAAACGCGACGTAAGAGCGGCCGCGTAAACGAATGAACTGACGTGTCTGTTCGACCTTGACATTCATGACCATCCGACCAGCCTTTCTTAGCGATTGGTTAACTGTCGGACGGCGTTGGTTAATGAGGAGTTAAGAAGGCACCAGCCAAATTGAATTAAACCTCTGAAGGTACGAACATACTTTGAAGGTGGCGGAGTAGTGCCTTTTTTGCGACAGAATCGCGGCCAATCCCCAGCTCAGCACAGTCAAGGCGGGATGCGCCTCATTTTAATCACATCCCGCTGATAACCTTAAGGTACATATAACACCGATCCTGAACCGAGCAGGATCGTGCAGTCGTTGACACTCGTCAGGGGGCGGGGCATGGGTTCGGAACCGCGGCGGGCACAGTTAACAGCTCGTTACGGTGATGCAGGGGACGATGTGTGGGGCACTGCGACCAGCGAGCGCTCTGCCTCGGACGCTGCAGATATTTCCGGCTCGATGGGGTCGCCCGCGACCCTTCAAGCGCCACTCTTTACCTTAAGACCTTTGTCGCATGCGGCCAGGGCAGCGGCGTATTCGTGTACCGGAGTCGAGCGTTAGAGGAGTAGCGTATGAGTTCCTTGAGTGAGCAGAATCCTACGACGAACCCGCAGGACCCGTTGCATTACGCACCGCGCTGGGTCCGCGAAAGGCCGGAGGCGACCCGCTTGTCTCTGGTCGAGGAAACCCGCGAAAAACCCCAGGCCGGTACCGACCGGACTCCCTCATCCTCAGCACAAAATACCGTGGAGTCGCGCCTTGAGAACGCAGTGTTCGAATCCCTCCGCCATACGCTGGATCCGCAAGTGATGCGCGAGCCCCCGGATTTCGCACGTGAACGCGACCGCCGCTCGGTGACGTTCAAAATCGCAGGCCGCTTCGCCGCCGCCGCCGGTGTGGCCGCCGTGATCGCCCTGTTCTTCGTGAACATCGTTCCCGCGTCGCGCCAGCAGGACGCCAGCTCCTCCTTCGTGGCGGCGGTCCAGGCCATGAAGACGACGCTGCCACCGCCGCCTGCCGCGATCGAAGCCAAGGACATCAAGGCCGAGGTGGATGAGCCGCAGACCGATAAGGTCGACGTCAAGACGACGTCCGCATTGGCCCAGTTCCAATCGCTGCTGCCGCCCGACGACCAGCCGCAGACGGCCAAGAGCGAAACCGCTGAGAAGCCGCTGCTGCAGCAATTCATGCAGTGGAATCAGAAAGCGGGCCAGCCGGACAAGGTCCAATAATCCGATCCGAAGTTCGCGCCCATCGCGCGACGGCTTTGCAAGCGAACTTCGGGCTCGAAGGACACTGAAAATCTTTGATTCTAGTGTGGTTCAGTTCGGGAATTCTGCTTGATCGAATGCGCGGCGAAACTGAAGCGAATTTCTGAACCACGACACTAGGCATCACACGAGCTGCGACGGCATCACCATGGCGACTATGTCTGACCTCTGGCCTCGTATGGCCACGGTACGAGACGTGCGTATCTCCGTTCGTCTGACGGCGCTCCTGTTCAGCGCGCTGTTCGCGAGCACAGTGCATGCTGCGCCTGGCGACAGCCTCAAAGTGGTGCGCGAACTTAGCAGCAAGGTCGGCCCGATCGTCGGCTCGGCACTCGCCTGCCGCGACATCGCCCGCCCGCGGATCCAGGGGATCATCGAAAAATTCCAGTCCGTGATCCGCGAGGCGTCGACTCTGGAAGCTGATCGTGACGAGCTGACGCGCCTGTTGGATCGTTATGTCGCCGAGGGCCGTGGCGCCGTCACGAGCGGGCGGCTCGACTGCCGCGCCGCCGATCGTCAGCTTGCCGATCTCGAACGATCGATCGCAGCGCCGCCACAGACCACGTCGGGACTGCCGGAGGTACGGTTCGGACCGCCGGCCGCGATGGCCGCAACTGCGCCCACACAGACATTGCCGCCTCCGATGAACGTACGCGGCGTGACCCAGAGCGAGATCAAGTTCGGCATCGTCATGCCGTTCTCCGGTCCGGTGAAGGAGACCGGCCGGCTGATGAAGCTCGGTATCGAGGCGGCGTTCAATCGCGCCAACGAAGGCGGCGGCATCAACGGCCGCATGCTGAAGCTGGTCGCCGCCGACGATGGATACGATCCCACCCGCACGCTCGATGCGATGAAAGCGCTCTATGACAAGGAGCAGGTGTTCGGCTTCATCGGCAATTTCGGAACGGCGAATGCCGCGGTGGCGATCCCCTATGCACTGGAACGGCGGGCTCTGTTCTTCAGCGCCTATACCGGCGCCAATGTCGTGCGCCACGACCCGCCCGACCGCTACGTCTTCAACTACCGTCCGAGCTATGCGGAAGAGACCGAGGCGTTGGTGCACTATCTCGTGAAGCTGCGCCGGTTGCAGCCTCGGCAGATTGCCGTGTTCGCGCAGGACGACGCCTATGGCGATGCCGGCTATGCCGGTGTGGCGAAAGCCTTCCGCGCGCTGGGCGTCAACGACAACGGCATTCTGCGAGTCAACTATGCGCGCAACACGCTCGACGTGGACAACGCGATCAACCAGCTGAAGGCGCAACGGGTCCCGATCCGTGCCGTCATCATGGTGGCAACGACGCGGGCCGCAGCCAAGTTCATCGAGAAGGCGCAGGAACAGCTTCCGGGGCTCGTCCTCGCCAACGTATCGGCGGTGGGAGCCTCCTCGCTCGCGAGCGAGCTCACACTGCTCGGGCCGCGCTATACCAATGGCGTGATCGTCACCCAGGTCGTGCCCGGCGTGTCCGGCTATTCGAGCCTGGTGCTCGACTACAAGAACGCGCTGGCGAAGTACTTCCCCGGCGAGGCGCCCGATTACACGTCGCTGGAAGGCTACGTATCCGCGAGCATCCTGATCGAAGCGCTGAAGCGAGTAGGCCCCACCTTCGACACGGAACAGTTGGTCGACACGCTCGAAAATCTTCGCAATATCGATCTCGGGTTAGGCACGCAGCTTGGCTTCGGCCGCGCCGAGCATCAGGCCTCGCACAAGATCTGGGGTACGGCGCTCGACGAAACCGGTACGTATCAGCCGATCGAACTTGAATAAAATACCGCCACCGGCGGAAGGCGCCAAAAGTAGGGTTGGGAAACTGGAAATTAATTTGTATGCCAACGAATGGCTGACGTCACGAGGCCCTTGACCTAGAATAAGCGGATATGTCCATGCTCACATGCTGGTCTGCGTTGTTGACCGGGACTTTCCTTGCGGCGGCCGCCGGCTCCGCAATCGCTCCCGTCGACACCGTGCGCGGTCCGGCTTGCGGCCCCGGCGCAATCGTCGGAGCGGCTCCGCTTTGCCAGGACCTCGCGCTTTGCCAGAACATTACCCAGAACATCACAGACGGTCGCGTTGATATGATCCTCGACAAATTCCGCGAGGCGCTGCGGGCGGCCCCCAGTGACCTCGCTCGAACCCCGCCGATGCGCAGCTTCAACCGGGACGTGGCCAGTGGCCATGCGCCGGCGGCTGCGACGCTTCAGAACTACGCAAGCTCAGGCGATCGAACTCGTATCGTGTTGCTCGGAAAGGAGGACGCTCTGGCGACGTGACGCATTAGCGATTTCGAAAGCATGACCAAAAAAAGCGGGGCAAATTACCGAAAAGGTCATGCTCTTTGAAAATGCTAGGAGGTGCGCGATGGTGTTCAAGCTCCCGCCATCGTGCACAGGCGTCATTTCACCAGGCGGAGACCTGGATGGGGTCCAAAGTGGGATAGTGGCAAAATGATCTTTCGTTCCAGCGTACTCTTGGTCGCGGCCCTGCTCGCAGGGCCTGCAAGTGCCGCCGGCACCAACGCGGATGTGGTGCGCAATCTCGCCAGCCGGGTCGGGCCGATCGTCGGTGCAGCCTCCGCGTGCCAGGCAATCGACCAGGGCCGGGTTCAGGCGATCGTTGACAAGTTCCGCGAGGTGATCCGCGAAGCCTCGGCGGGCGCGTCCGATCGCGACGAGCTCACCCGCGTCTTCAACGGCTTTGTCGCCGACGGCCGCAACCGCGTCGGCGCATCACAGACCGACTGCACCACCGCCGGCCGTCAGCTCGCCGAACTCGAGCGCTCGCTGGGCCAGGCCGCCCCGAGCACGTCCAGCTCCGGCTTCGGCGGCGTGATCGGTTCAACTCCCGCCGCAGCGGCTACGGCGCCGACCGCGACCTTGCCGCCGACCCTCGCTAGCAACGTGCAGGGCGTCACGGCCAACGAGATCCGCTTCGGTATCTGCGGCCCGTTCTCCGGAGCTTCGCGCGAGCTCGGCCGGCAGATGAAGCTCGGCATCGACGCCGCCTTCAATCGCACCAACGACGCCGGCGGCATCGCCGGCCGGTCGCTCCGCCTGTTTGCGGCCGACGACGGCTACGAGCCATCCCGCACGCTCGAGGCGATGCGGCAGCTCTACGAGAAGGACAAGGTGTTCGGCTTCATCGGCAATGTCGGTACGCCGACGGCTGCCGTCGGCATGCCCTACGCGCTGCAGCACCGGGCGCTGTTCTACGGCGCATTCACCGGCGCCAACCTCCTGCGCAACGATCCGCCGGACCGCTACGTCTTCAACTACCGTGCGAGCTATGCGGAAGAGACCAACGAGGTGGTCCACTATCTGCTCAAGCTGCGCCGCCTGCAGCCGCGGGACATCGCGGTCTTCGCCCAGCAGGACGCCTATGGAGATGCAGGCTTCGCTGGCGTCTCCAAGGCCTTCCGTTCGCTCGGCCTGCCCGACTCCGCCATCGTGCGCTTCAACTACAAGCGCAACACGGTCGACGTCGATGAGGCCGTGAACCAGCTGAGGGCGATGAAGAACCCGCCCAAGGCCATCGTCATGGTCGCAACCTATCGCGCGGCCGCGAAGTTCATCGAAAAGACGCGCGACCAGTATCCGAGCATGGTCTACACCAACGTGTCGTTCGTGGGCTCGACCGAGCTGTCGGACGAATTGATGCTGCTCGGACCGCGCTACGCCAGCGGCGTGATCGTGACCCAGGTGGTGCCGGCGGTCGGCGGCTATTCCAGCGCGGTGCTCGAATACAAGAGCGCGCTGGAAAAATACTTCCCCGGCGAAGCGCCGTCCTACGTTTCGTTCGAGGGCTATGTCGCAGCCAACGTGCTGATCCAGGCCTTGAAGCGCGTCGGCCCGCAGCTCGACACCGAGGCGCTGATCGACACGCTGGAGAACACGAACAATGTCGATCTTGGCCTCGGCGCCAAGCTCGGCTTCGGCCGTGCCGAGCATCAGGCCTCGCACAAGATCTGGGGCACGGCGCTCGACGAGCGCGGCAAGTATCAGGCGATCGAGCTGGAATAGCTTCGATCCCGAACACTGAACCTGATCCTACAAAGCGCGGCAGCCAAAACTGCCGCGCTTTGCACATCACGAGCTCACATCATGAGCTCGCATTACGAGCTCACAAGGACCGGAGCTCACAAAGGCGGATCGATCGCCTCGTCATATTCTTTCTTGAAGCGCGCGATCAGCTCGGCCGCGGGCACCACCTTGTCGATGGCGCCAATCCCCTGCCCGCTGCCCCAGATCTCCTTCCAGGCCTTCGGTCTGGCGCGCTCGCCGGACGTATCGGTGCCGAAGCTCATCTTGGACGGGTCGGAGGTCGGCAGATCGTTGGGATCGAGCCCGGCCGCGACGATCGACGGCTTCAGATAGTTGCCGTGCACGCCCGTGAACAAATTCGAATAGACGATGTCATCGGCACCTGAATTGGTGATCATCGCCTTGTAGGCTTCGACCGCGTTCGCCTCTTCGGTCGCGATGAACGCCGAGCCGATATAGGCAAAATCGGCGCCCAGGACGCGGGCAGCGCGAATGGCGCGGCCGTTGGCGATCGCGCCGGATAGCGCGATCGGACCGTCGAACCACGCCCGCGTCTCCGCCACGAAGGCAAACGGCGAGACGGTCCCGGCGTGGCCGCCGGCACCGGCCGCAACCAGGATCAGCCCGTCGGCGCCCTTGTCGATCGCCTTGTGCGCGAAGGTCTGGTTGATGACATCATGGAAGACGATGCCGCCCCAGCGGTGGACGGCCTGATTGAGATCCTCGCGCGCGCCGAGCGAGGTGATGATCATCGGCACCTTGTACTTCTCGCAGAGCGCCAGATCATGCTCGAGCCGGTTGTTGGAGCGGTGCACGATCTGATTCACCGCAAAGGGCGCGGATGGACGTTCAGGGTGTGCGCGGTCATAGGCCGCGAGCTCCTCGGTGATCCGGGCGAGCCACTCGTCCAGCAATTCCGGCGGCCGGGCATTCAGCGCGGGAAACGCGCCGACCACACCGGCCTTGCACTGGGCGATCACGAGATCGGGCACGGAGATGATGAACAGCGGCGACCCGATCACAGGTATCGAGAGACGGCCCTTGAACAAGGCAGGCATGGACATGGACGGGATTTCCTCTTTCGTTCTTCTTCAGACTGTGACGGGCTTCGCCAACGATGCCGGGGATGACGATGCCAGAGATCATGACCGCAACGCAAACCGAAGGGAACCGATCAAGAGACAGCTGCCGGGGTCTTGCGTCGACACGCTGCCGCTCCGCCCGTGCCGGTCGGCCGGCGCAATCATTGACAGAGCGCTGAGGTGACGTAGGTGTCGGTGCGGCAATCGTCCGGCTTGCGCTGACGGCCAGGGATCAGGACCTTGGCCGAGCAGGTCTCGGCGGCATCGGTGTTGAGGCTCTTGCCTTGCTTGTAGCCTTTGCCCTGACAGAGCCTGTCGGCGGCAGACTGGCAATCCGGCGTGCCATTCCCGGCCATGGGACAGACCGAGCGGCCCGACACCATGCTGGACGGCTTAGTGAGCCGCGACAAGGTCTCGCCGCTGTGCTTGATCGCATCCCTGACCGCGTCGGCGCTGCCGTCCTTGGCCGAGGTCTTCGCGGCATCCTTTGGCGTTCCGCTGGCCGCATCCTTGGCCATATCCTTGGCTGTATCCTGGGGCGCGGCATTCGCATCGCTGCGGCTCTCGCTCGCGCCTTTGAGCGGCAGGATCGACATCTTCTCGAAAAGCCTGCCGAGCTCGTCGACGAGCCCTGAACGCTCAGAACCGGTCGGCGCCGCATTTGGCGGCGCTTGCGCGGGCTGTGGCTGCTCCCGCAGGCCGAGCGAAGGCGGCGCCGATTGCGCCCAACCAGCGCCCGGCCCCAGCAGCGACAATGCGACTGCGATCGACGCCATGACCGCTGCGCAGGGCAGGCTAAGGGACGGCGAGCCGGATCGGAGGGTCATGGCATCAATCTAGACTGAAACCAGATGCCGCGGAAAGCGCCGGGGACGCGCAGCAACTGTGCGATCAGATCAGCTTGAACGCCACGACGAAGCCGAGAACCAGAACGGCGGCGCCGAGCGCGACCCACAGCCCGAGATGCTTCTCGATGCGGATCCTGATCCATTCGCCGTAACGATTAAGCAGGATCGCTGCGACGAAGAAGCGGGCGCCGCGCGCCACGATCGAGCACAGCACGAACAGCAGCAGGTTGTAGCCGGCAAAGCCCGAGGTGATGGTGACGAGCTTGTAGGGGATCGGCGTCAGGCCCTTGAGCAGGATGATGACCGCGCCCCATTCGGCATAGGAGGCCCTGAAAGCCTCGACCTTGTCGGAAAGACCATACAGCTGGATCAGCCAATGGCCGAGCGAGTCGTAGAGCACGGCGCCGATCGCATAACCGAGCAATCCGCCGGCGACCGAGGCCAGGGTGCAGACGCCGGCAAACAGCCAGGCCCGCTGCGGCTTGGCCAGCGACATCGGGATCAGCATCACGTCCGGCGGGACCGGAAAGAAGGAACTCTCCGCGAAGGCGACCCCGGCCAGGATCCAGAGCGCATACGGCTTGTGGGCGGCGTCGATGCACCAGTCATAGATTCGTTTGAGCATGGCTCGCGATGAAGCAAACCATGGCGGGTTTGTCCATGGTGAGCTTGCCGCTCCTGCCGACGAGAAGGGAACTAGTGCCGTTTCCGTAAGGCGCGTCCCTCGAGCGCGACAATCGGTCGCCGTGCCAGCCGGGCGTTCGCAGATTTCTGGATCTTCACCGGGGATTTGGGCAGCTTCTCGGCGATCCCGAGCAGCACCTCGCGTCGCTCCATTTCGCGCCAGACATCGTCCGGCCGCACGCCGGTCTCCGCCCACAGAACGGCGAGGTTGTAGATCAGGTCGGCGCTCTCACGCACGACCGACTGGGCGTCGCCCCGGACCGCATCGATCGCGACCTCGATGGCCTCTTCGGTGAGCTTCTTGGCCATCTTGGCCGTGCCCTGCTGCAACAGCTTGGCCGTGCGCGACCGGCCGGGATCCTGATCCCTGGCCGCCAGCACCGCGAGATAGAGCCGCTCGATCGAATCACTCATCCCGGCATGATAGTTAAAAGCAATGGCAGGGGCGTTAACGCCTGTGTCGAAAACGAAAAAATCCGCCGGCGACGGGCCGACGGATTTTTGCGCAACGGGCCTTGGTTACCAGCCCTGATAGTAAGTGGGGCCGCCGTAATAATAGGGACCGGGGCCGTAATAGGGGCGCCTGCCGTAATAGTAATCGTCATAATAGGAGCGGCGATTCTGTTCCGCCGCAATGGCAAGGCCGGTGCCGACGATGCCGGCAAAGGCGGCTGCCGCCGCCGCACCACCGCCGCCACGATAGTGATGCCGGCGCCGGGCGCTGACATCGGTGAGGCCGGTATCGCTTGCTGCCGCAGCCGACACCTGGCTGGACCGCGAGGTGCCGGCAAAGGCCAGCGTCGGCTGGACTGCGGTGAGGGCCACAGCCGCGACCGTCGCCAGCACGGTCGCTCGGCTGCCCCTCGAGACTTCTCCGCTCTTTGTGATCATCCTGAGATCCTCCGTTCCGATCGATTTGAACCGACCAACGCGTCAGATGGAGGCTGGGTTCCCGGATCGAAACCCGACATTCCGGCGCAAATCGCCGCAGGTGGTGCTCATGGACCGTTCAGCTTCGATCCGGCACAATGCTCTGCCGTCGGCTTTACTGCTCGATGCGCCATGAATTCCGTCATCAAACTGACACACGGGCAGCCGAGCCGAAAACAGAAACTTGAAAGCGCTTCCATGAGCGGCCGGGGTTCTTCGATACGCGTGCGACGATCTTTTGCCCTCCTCCGTCTGGCACTTCTGGTGATCCTCGGCCTGGCAGGGCTTGATGCGCGCGCATTCGCAGATGACGCCAGACGGCCGATCGCCATCCAGCTCGCCTTCGAGCGTCCGCTGGAGGCGAGCATGGCGCCGGTCGTGCTGGCAGCAAGCCGCGGATTGTTCGTCGGCGAAGGCCTGGCGGTGACAACCACGGTCGCGAAGGGACCAGCGGATGCGATCGCGCGGGTGGCCACAGGTGAGAGCGAACTCGCAATAGCCGACATCAACGAATTGATCCGTTACCGCGCCAATACGGCCAACCCGCCGGTCAAAGCGGTGTTCGTGCTGTTCAACAGCGCGCCCTACGCCATCATCGCACGCAAGAGCCGCGGCATTCACACGCTGGCGGATCTCGAAGGCAAAACGCTCGGCGTTGCCGAGGGCGATCTTGCGATCCGGCTGTGGCCAGCACTGGCGCGGCAGAACGGGATCAAGACCGCTGCCGTCAAGCTGTCGCACGTCGGGGCGGCGGTGCGCGAGCCGATCCTGTCGGCCGGACAGGTCGACGCTGTCAGCGGCTTCTCCTATCTCTCCGCGGTCAATTTGCGCGACCGCGGCGTGCCCGCGGACGATCTCGCGGTACTGCGCTTCGCCGATTATGGCTGTGAGGCCTATGGCCAGGCCATCATCGTCAACCCGGCCTTCGCGACGGCGCAGCCGGCCGCCGTGAAGGGATTTCTGCGCGCGGTCCTCGGCGGCCTGCATCTTTCCATCAAGGATCCGACAGCTGCCGTGACCGAGGTGGTCAGCCGGATGGATGACGGCTCGCGCGAGCTCGAAATGAGCCGGCTGCAGACGGTGCTGGCCGACAACGTGCTCACGCCCGAG
>NZ_CAFK01000182.1 GCF_000239815.1 Bradyrhizobium sp. STM 3843
CGGGCGCGCCGCCTGCGATGGCCACTCGGCCGCCGCCGCAGGTCGCAGCTCCGCTTCCCGCGCCGCCGCCGCCGACCCCGCAGCAGCTGACGCCGATTGCGCCCGGCGCCCAGGCGCCCGGTCCGCAGCGGCTGGAGGACTTCCGCGCCCAGCGCCGCGAGGTGCAGGAAGGCGGCCGTACCGTGATCTTCGAGCCGGGTCGCGTCATCGTGCGCGATCCGAGCGGGCAGGAATTCGTCCGCCACGACGAACTCGAGCGCTTCCGCTACGGCGCGCGGGACATCCGCGTCCTCCAGGAACACGGCGAGACCCGCACCGTCGTGATCCGCCCGGACGGCAGCGAGATCGTCACGGTCACCGCGCCGGACGGACGGCTGCTGCGCCGGATCCGCAGGGATCCGGGCGGTCGCGAGTTCATCATCATCGACAACACCTATCGCGATCCCGCCGCGGTCGGCGGCTTCTATGTCGACTTGCCGCCGCCGGTGATTCGCATCCCGTATGATCGCTACATCGTGGATGCCGCCGAGGCGCCGCCGGATGTCATCTACGACACGCTGGAAGCCCCGCCGGTCGAACGCGTCGAGCGCCGCTATTCGCTCGACGAGATCCGCTACAGCCCGTCGGTCCGGCAGCTGATGCCCTCGATCGACCTCAACACCGTGAACTTCGACACCGGATCATGGGAGGTCTCCCCTGACCAGGCGGCGAAGCTGCAGGTGATTGCCGACGGTCTCAACCGTTCGATCCAGCGCAACCCGCGCGAGGTGTTCCTGATCGAAGGGCATACCGATGCGGTCGGAAACGACACCGACAATCTCTCGCTGTCGGATCGCCGCGCCGAATCGGTGGCGACGCTGTTGACGCAGCAATTCGGCGTGCCTGCCGAAAACCTGACGTCGCAGGGCTACGGCTCGCAATATCTCAAGGAGCAGACCTCCGGCCCGAGCCGCCTCAATCGCCGCGTGACGGTGCGCCGCATCACGCCGCTGTTGAACGGCGGGCAGGCTTCGCTGCCGCCGCCTCCTCCCGGCATCGCGCCGCCGCGGTAAGAGCTGCATCCTCGGTCCCGACCGCACGCAAGGCGGGACCCACGTAAACAAAACGGCCGGGAGCGATCCCGGCCGTTGTTGTTTGAGGCAAGCTCGTGCGAAGTCGTGCAGCGGAGCGGCTCAGCCCTGGCAGCGCGGCGCGGCATTGGCGGACACGAGAAAGCGCGCGATCGGATCCAGCTGCCGGCAAGGCACGGCGGCAGCCTTCACGGGCTCTGCACCTCGCTTCGCCGGCACACGCGCGACGGCCTTGACCCGCACGGTCGATCGCGCCCGATGCGTCGATCCTCCCTGCGCTCTCGCGGACGCGGCCCGCACCGTGGTGGAGAGAAGCGGCAGCATCGCAGTGCCGTCGCTGTCCGCCTGAGGCGGTGCCATGTTGCGGTCGGTCTCGGTCAACGTGTCCACGCCTGGAATGGGAGCTCGGTCCAACGACGCCCCCAAATCGACTTGCGGATCCGACGAGGTCGATACTGCAGCTGACACCACCTTGGTGGCCAACAGGCCGGCGATCATCGCCAGACAAAGACCGGCTACCCAAATTGTTCTGATCACGATGCGACCCCCGTCACGCCGCGCCTGAGATTGCGAGAGAGCCCCTTCCCGCGAATCGCGCTAGCTGTAATCAACCTTAAGAAAGGGTTACTCGCAATGCTCGTGCGGGTTTTGTGCCGCCTTGTCCGTGAACGTAGTTAACGTCCAGTCCGCGTGTACGACTGTGTGCAGTAATTATACGGATGTCGGCAGAAGACCAGTTCGCATCAGGGAGCAAACGTCGTTTGGCTCCATGAGGCCGCTTCGGCGGGGCGGCAGAATCGTCGCAGCTCAAAACAACAAGTCACGTTCGTGCCCGCGATTAGTTTCAAACATCACATTAAATTATGCGTCGAAACTGGATCGAAAAGCTTCCCGTAGCTCCGCCCGACACGATGCGACGGATATCACCGCGAGACAACGCATCGATGTCGCAATCCACCTGTCGCGCCGGCCTTGCCGGTTGCTTAAACCATTCGGGAGCTATCGATGTCGAAGCGCATTGCCTTCTTGTCTGCTGCCGCCTTCAGCGCGCTCGCGCTGACCTCAACATTCGTCGCGCCCGCGCGCGCCGAAGAGAAGACCGTGATGGTCGGCGGTGCCGCGATGTATCCGTCCAAGAACATCATTCAGAACGCAGTCAACTCGAAGGACCACACGACGCTGGTTGCGGCCGTGAAGGCGGCTGGTCTGGTCGAGACGCTCCAGGGCAAGGGCCCGTTCACGGTGTTCGCGCCGACCAATGCCGCCTTCGGCAGGCTGCCGGCCGGCGCCGTCGACAGCCTGGTCAAGCCGGAGAACAAGGCGACCTTGACCAAGATCCTCACCTATCACGTGGTCGCCGGCAGATATGACGCCTCCGACCTCACGGACGGCAAGATGCTGAAGACGGTCGAGGGCGAGCCGCTCACCGTCAAGCACAAGGACGGCAAGATCTGGATCATCGATGCCAAGGGCGACAGCTCGATGGTCTCGATCTCCAACGTCCACCAGTCCAACGGTGTCATCCATGTGGTCGACACCGTGCTGATGCCGGCCTCGTAACCCCGCTGGCATCCGTTCCCCCGCCTCACGGATGCGCGGCTGGCGAGCCGGGACACTGTTCCGGCTCGCCTTTTCGTGAACGCCATAGATTCTGCCTATCGTTTTGATCGCTACCGGGGTGTAACGAAGCCGGTAATGCGCGCGTATACTCGAAGACGAATGTGAGCGACGGAGCCAGACCGCTAATGTCCAGCACCATGACCAGCGCCACCCCCACTCTCGACACCATGGGCGAAGTCAGCGCAAAACCGACCAAGGTGATCCAGCCCGCCTGGGTTCGAGTTATGCATTGGATCAACGCGGTCGCGATGATCCTGATGATCATGTCGGGCTGGCAGATCTACAACGCCTCGCCGCTGTTCAATTTCCGCTTCGATCACAGTGTCACGCTCGGCGGCTGGCTCGGCGGTGCGCTGCTCTGGCACTTCGCCGCGATGTGGCTGCTGATGCTCAACGGGCTGGCCTACCTGATCACGGGTCTTGCGACCGGCCGCTTCCGCAGCAAGCTGTTGCCGATCACGCCGGGCGGCGTGTTCGGTGATCTCAAGGCGGCGCTGACCTTCAAGCTCGCGCATGATGATCTCACCATCTACAATTCGGTGCAGAAGCTGCTCTACGCCGGGATTATCGTGGTCGGCATCGTCACCGTGCTCACAGGGTTGTCGATCTGGAAGCCGGTGCAGCTGCACTGGCTGGTGGCGCTGTTCGGCGATTATCCAACCGCGCGCGTCATTCATTTCGTCTGCATGTCGCTGATCTGCGCCTTCCTGATCGTCCATGTCGCGCTCGCGCTGCTGGTGCCGAAGAGCCTGCGTGCGATGATCATCGGGCGCTAGGCATGATCCCGAAAACTGGGAACCGGTTTTCGGAATGAGATCATGCCCAAAATAACTGTCGAGGAGATCGATTCATGAGCCGCATGCGCAAGCTTCTCATTCCCGGCGTCGATAAGAAGCTCCTGGTCAAGGATGCGACCAAGCTGATGCCCGATCTCACCCGCCGCCGCTTCATCTCCGGGGGCGCCAGCCTCGGCGCGCTCACGCTGCTGACCGGGTGCGACGTGCTCGACAGCGACTCGGCCGAGTCGCTACTAGCGCAGGTTTCCAAATTCAATGACGCCGTGCAGGCCTGGCTGTTCAACCCGGACGCGCTGGCGCCGACCTTCCCGGAGAGCATGATCACCAAGCCGTTCCCGTTCAACGCTTATTACGATCTCGACGAGGCGCCCGAGGTCGACGGCAAGGACTGGAAGCTCGAGGTGCGCGGTCTCGTCGACAACAAGAAGTCCTGGACTCTGGACGAACTCTACGCGCTGCCCCAGGTCAAGCAGGTGACGCGGCACATCTGTGTCGAAGGCTGGAGCGCGATCGGAAGCTGGACCGGGACGCCGCTGCGCGACTTCCTGAAGCTGATCGGGGCCGATACGCGCGCGAAATACGTCTGGTTCCAATGCGCCGACAAGGACGGCTACAACTCGCCGCTGGATATGCGCACCGCGCTGCACCCGCAGACCCAGATGACCTTCAAGTTCGGCGACGAGATCCTGCCGCGCGCCTACGGCTTTCCGATGAAGATCCGCGTGCCGACCAAGCTCGGCTTCAAGAACCCGAAATACGTGCTCTCGATGGAAGTCACCAACGAGTACAAGGGCGGCTACTGGGAGGACCAGGGCTACAATTCGTTCAGCGGGAGCTGATGATCGCGGCCGATCTGATCCGCGCCATAGCCGTAACCTCTCCTGTCGTCCCTGCGAACGCAGGGACCCATAACCACAGGGTCGAGTTGCTGGGCGTGATATCAGCCGCGTGCCCTTTCCAGACATCACGCGGTCTGGGTCCCGGCGTTCGCCGGGACGACACCGGAAGGTGTTGAAGCGGCTCTGTGCTACACGTTCTTCTTCAACTTCCCTTGCATCGCCGCCAGCAATGCCGCGAGCAGCAGCAGCGCGGCCGAGACGGCGAGCGCAGCATCGAGGCTGCCGAGCGCATCGGTGATGGCGCCGACCGCCAGCGGACCCAAGGTCTGGCCGATGCCGAACACGATGGTCAGCGCAGCAATCGCGGGCGCCCACGCGGCCGGCGGCGTGTTGAAGCGGACGAAAGCCGTGGTCGTCGTGGTCACGGCGGAGAACGCAAGGCCGAACACGACGGCCGACAGCGCGAGCAGCAGCGGCGCGTGCCCCAGCATTGGCAGGCCGGCGCCGATGGCATTGACGGTCAGCAGGATCGCCGTCGACAGGCCGCCACGGTCCAGGATCAGCACGCGCCGCCAGACCCAGGGCGTCGTGAAACCGGCGAGCCCGATCAGGCACCAGAAGCCGGCCTGCGCGGCTGCGCCCGCGCCGAGATCGCGGACATAGGCGATCATGAAGGTCAGATAGGCGATGTAGCCGGCACCGTAGAGAAAGTAGCTCAGGAGGTAGACCGCCATCGGCCGCAGCGAGAAGCGCTCACCGCTGCCGTCCGCGACGGCGGGCGCAGCCGGAATCGGCGTCAGCAGCAGAGGGATAGTCAGCACGGCGCCGAGTGCCGTCAGTGCCAGCCACACGATCCACCACGAGCCGGGACCGAAGGCCTGCAGCACGAACGGCGCAATCAGCCCGGAGGCAACGATGCCGAGCGGAGGTCCGGCATAGAACAGGCTGAGGATGAAGCTCGCGCGCTCTGGCACGGATTGCGCGACCCGGGCGGCCAAGGCGCCTCCGGCGACGAAGGCCACGCCGGCGCCGATGCCGGCCACGAGGCGCGCGAGGCTCAGGATGATAAAATTGTCGCTTCCGGCACACACCGCGAGCGAGGCCAATGCCGCCAGCGTTCCGCTCCGGACGACGGCCGACCAGCCCGCCCAGCGGATCAGCCGCGACGCGATCAATGCGCCGAGCAGATAGCCCGCCGCATTGACGGTGTTCATGAACCCCGCGGCCGAATAGGACCAATGCAGCGTCTCCAGCATGTCCGGCAGCACCAGCGCATAGGCGAAGCGGCCGATGCCGAGG
>NZ_CAFK01000181.1 GCF_000239815.1 Bradyrhizobium sp. STM 3843
TGGAGCGCGCCGCCCAGCGCGACGCCGGCAGTAGGCGAAGGCCGCCATCGGCGGATTGATCTCAACGATATCGCGGTAGAGTTGCTGGCCGTCCAGCATGCGTTCGCCGACCACCAGAAGCCAGCTCACGTCGGTATTCAAGGGAACGACCTGTCGCATCAGGATCGCGAGGACGAACACAGCGCCGATCAAAAACCACGGCGTCCATACCAGCCGTTCGCGACCAGCCTGAGCCAGCGCGTGGCGGGATGCGGCTTCTATTTCCGAGCTCATGGATCGGTCCTTCAAGGGGATCGTTCCGCGCTGGTGTCCCGACTCTGACCTTCGTATCGGTTCGCCGCTGGTCCGCTTATGAACCCAGAGTCGAAGGATACGAGCAGAATCAAGTCGCTAACGCGGCTTTGGATCTGACATTCGCCTGGCCCGGGCGCGGCGTACCGAAGCGAATGTCAGATCCGCCACCCTAGCGGGGGTTGGTTAAAGCGTGATTTTTGGATGCGGCGGCCGGCGATGTCGGCACGGTAAGAATTCACGGAACGAAGCCGCCGGCCAACTAGCCGGATCGAGCTCGCTGCAGCCGGCGTTGCCGCCAAATCGAACTTTACGCTCCCGTGTGAAGCTGGTTTGCTGTCGCTTTCCAACGAGAGGGGAGCGCCATGTTGGACCGACGGCAGATTGTTCGGGGTCTTGGGATTTCCGCGCTTGCGACGCTCGCCGCTGACAAGGTGTGGGCGGCCGACGCGATCAAGCCGGATGATGCCTCAGTGCTGCTGGTGATCGACGTGCAGAACTGTTTCCTGCCCGGCGGCAGCCTGGCGGTCAAGGACGGCGAACAGGTGGTCCCGGTGATCAACCGGATCGCCAAGGCGTTCACGAACGTGGTGATGACGCAGGACTGGCATACGCCGGCCCACATCTCATTTGCATCGACGCATTCCGGCAAGAGGCCGTTCGAGGTGATCGATCTCGCCTATGGCAAGCAGGTGCTGTGGCCGGACCATTGCGTGCAAGGCACCGACGGCGCCGCGCTATCGAAGGACCTCGCGATCCCGCAGGCCGAGCTCGTCATCCGCAAGGGCTACCACAACGACGTCGACAGCTATTCGGCATTCACGGAGGCGGATGGAAAGACCACCACTGGTTTGGCCGCCTATTTGAAGGCGCACGGCATCACCAGTGTCTTCGTGGCGGGCCTTGCGACAGATTTCTGCGTGGCCTGGACCGCGCTCGATGCGCGGAAGGCGGGCTTTACGACGTTCGTCGTGGAAGACGCGTGCCGCGGGATCGACACCCAGGGTTCGCTCGCCAAGGCCTGGGCCGATATGGCGGAGGCGGGCGTCAAGCGCATCCAATCCGCCGATATCGCAGCCTGAAACTCCGCCGAACTGATCTCAAGAAGAAAGGGCCACGGACGATATCCGTGACCCTTTCAAATCTTCGTCGTGTGCACCGAGACTAGAACGCGCCGTTCGATTCGTCCGTGCTTGCCGCGCTGGGGGCAGCTTTCGGGCCGCCTTTGGACACGCCGACCAGCGCCGGCCGCAGCACGCGCTCGCCGATCGTGTAGCCGGACTGAACCACCTGAACCACCGTGCCTGACGGCACCGACGGATCGGGGACCTCGTACATCGCCTGATGGAAGTTCGGGTCGAACTTCTGGCCCGACGGATCAAGCCGCTTCACGCCGTTCTTCTCCAGCGTGTTGTGCAGCGAACGCTCGGTGAGCTCGACACCTTCGATCAGCGCCTTCAGGCCGGGATCGGCTGCGGCGCGGGCTTCCGCCGGCACCGCATCGAGCGCGCGCTGCAGGTTGTCGGCGATATCGAGCACGTCGCGGGCAAAGCCGGTGATGCCGTACATGCGCGCATCGGCCACTTCGCGCGCGGTTCGCTTGCGCAGATTTTCCATCTCCGCCAGCGTGCGCAGCATCTTGTCCCGCGCCTCGGCGGCCTCCTTGGCCAATGCCTCGGCCGAGCCCGGCTCGGGATCGTCGGGCATCACATAGGGCTTGGAGACGACGGGTTCGCTGGCCTGCCCCGGGTTCGCCGGATCATTGTTCTGCAGGTCGGGATCGGTCATGGACAGACTTCTCGCAAAATCAACAGGAAGGGTGGTGTGCCGGCCGGGATATCGTGCTTTGGGCACCGAAAATCAAGCACAGCATGATCCACACCGGCGAAAGGCCGGCAGGTTTGGTACATTGTTGCCCGCGATCAGCCACCGAGCAGCCGGCTGACCAGACGCGCGGCGTAGTCGACCGTCGGGATCACCCGCGCATAATTCAGACGCGTCGGACCGATCACGCCGAGCACTCCGACGATGCGACCTGTCGCATCAGTATATGGCGCGGCGATGGTCGAAGATCCCGACAGCGAAAACAGCTTGTTTTCCGAGCCGATGAAGATGCGGACCCCATCCGCATGTTCGGCGCGGCCGAGCAGGTCAATCACACCGCGCTTGGTTTCGAGATCATCGAACAACCGGCGCACCCGCTCGAGATCGTCGAGCGCGTGCAGGTCCTCCAGGAGGTTGGCGTGGCCCCGAACGATCAGCTGCCTGTCGTCATGGTCGCCGCCCGACCAGCTCGCAAATCCGGCGGCGATCACCTTTTGGGTCAGTTCATCAAGGTCGGCGCGGTCCTGCGCCAGTGCGGTCTCGAGCTCCAGCCGCGCCTCGGCCAGCGTCCGCCCCCTGATCCGCGCATTGAGGAAATTCGAGGCTTCGGTCAACGCGGAGGACGGAACCCCAGGCGGCAAGGCCAGCACCCGGTTCTCGACCTGGCCGTCTTCGCCGACCAGCACCACCAGCGCCCGTTCCGGCTCCAGGCGGACGAATTCGATGTGTTTCAGCCGCGAATTGGACTTGGCCGTGAGCACCACGGCGGCGGCCCGCGTCAGGCCGGAGAGCCGGGTCAGCGCCTCGTCCAGCGCCGCCTCCACCGATTGAGCCCGGCCCACGGATGCCAGCTGGCTCTGGATCGACTGCCGCTCGGCTTCGGTCATGTCGCCGATCTGCATCAGCGCATCGACGAAAAAGCGCAGGCCGAGCTCGGTCGGCAGCCGGCCGGCGGAGGTATGGGGGGCAAAGATCAGGCCGAGCTGCTCGAGATCGGCCATGACGTTCCGGACCGAGGCCGGCGACAATGGAACCGCGATCAGGCGCGAGATGTTGCGCGAGCCGACCGGCTCGCCGGTCGCCAGGTAACTCTCGACGATCTGCCGGAAAATCTCCCGCGAGCGCTCGTTGAGCTGCGCAAGCCCGGCCGGCGGCGTCATCAGGTTGATCGGATCGTGCTGGGCCACCAAATACTCCCTCTCAACTGCCCATAATTTGTCCATGCGGCGGCCCGGTGGCAAGCGGTTGGGCGGCGCGATTAAAGCCTTGCCGGTCCCGTTTGCCCCTCCTACAAGGCCCGGGCATTCCGACATTCCCCTGCTTCGGAGGATTTCCATGCGGCCGAGCCGCCGTGCACCGGACGAACTGCGCACCGTCAGCCTGGAACGCGGCGTGGTCAAATATGCCGAAGGGTCCTGCCTGGTGAAGTTCGGCGACACCCACGTGCTGGTCACCGCCACGCTGGAGGATCGGCTGCCGCCTTGGCTGAAGGGGCAGGGTCGCGGCTGGGTCACGGCGGAATACGGCATGCTGCCGCGGGCGACCTTGGAGCGGACCCGGCGCGAGGCCTCGGCCGGCAAGCAGAACGGCCGTACGGTCGAGATTCAGCGCCTGATCGGCCGCTCCTTGCGAACCGCGATTGATCTCGAGGCGCTCGGCGAGCGCCAGATCACGGTCGATTGCGACGTGTTGCAGGCCGATGGCGGGACCCGAACCGCCTCCATCACCGGCGCCTGGGTCGCGCTCGCCGACTGCGTGAAATGGATGAAAACCCGCAATATGCTTAAAGCCGAGGTGCTGCGCGCCAATGTCGCTGCGATCTCCTGCGGCATCTATAACGGCACTCCGGTGCTCGACCTCGATTATGCCGAGGATTCGGAGGCCGAGACCGACGCGAATTTCGTCATGACCGGCGACGGTCGGATCATCGAGGTGCAGGGCACGGCCGAGAAGACCCCGTTCACCGAAGCCGAATTCCTGTCGCTGATGGCGCTGGCGCGCAAGGGCGTGGCGCGGCTGGTCGACCTGCAGAAGCTCGCGGTGGCCTAAACAAGATGCATCGCCCAATCGAAGGCCGTCTGGTCATCGCCACCCACAATCCCGGCAAGCTCGTCGAGATGCGCGAGCTGTTGGCGCCGCATGGGGTGGAGGCCGTCTCGGCCGGCGAGCTCGGGCTCGGCGAACCGGACGAGACCGGCGAGACCTTCGAGACCAATGCGCGGATCAAGGCGGTCGCGGCCGCAAACGCCGCGCAGCTGCCGGCCTTCGCCGATGATTCCGGCATCGTGGTCGAGGCGCTGGACGGCGCACCCGGCATCTACTCCGCGCGATGGGCAGGACCGGGCAAGGACTTCACCGCCGCGATGACCCGGATCGAACGGCTGTTGCAGGAACGGGGCGCGACCACGCCGGAACAGCGCCGCGCGCATTTCGTCTCCGCGCTCTGCGTAGCCTGGCCCGACGGCCATATCGAAGAGGTCGAGGCGCGCGTCGACGGCATCCTGGTCTGGCCGCCACGCGGCACCGCTGGCTTCGGCTATGATCCGATGTTTCAGCCCGATGGCCATGACAGAACGTTTGGCGAGATGACGGCGGTCGAGAAGCACGGCTTGCCGCCGCTCGGCCTCGGCCTGTCGCACCGGGCCCGCGCCTTCGTGAAACTTGCGGAGATCTGCCTTGACCGGCGCTGACGCATCCGCATTCGGCGTCTATGTGCATTGGCCATTCTGCCTGTCGAAATGTCCCTATTGCGACTTCAACAGCCATGTCCGGCACGTCGCGATCGACCAGGAGCGGTTCGCGCGCGCGTTTGCGCGCGAGATCGAGACCACGGCCGCACGCATCGGACCGCGCGATGTCACCTCGATCTTCCTCGGCGGCGGCACACCATCGCTGATGCAGCCGCAGACGGTCGGCGCGATTCTCGAAGCCATCGGCAAGCATTGGCACGTTGCCAATGGTGTCGAGGTGACGCTGGAGGCGAATCCGACCAGCGTCGAGGCCACGCGCTTTGCCGGCTATCGCGCGGCCGGGGTGAACCGCGTCTCGCTCGGCGTGCAGGCGCTCGACGACGCATCGCTGAAAACGCTGGGCCGTTTGCACACGGCCGACGAGGCGATGAAGGCGGTCGCGATCGCCCGCTCTGCCTTTGATCGCTACTCCTTCGACCTGATCTATGCCCGTCCCGATCAGACGCCGCAAATGTGGTCGGGGGAGCTGGAGCGTGCGATCGGTGAAGCGGCCGAACATTTGTCGCTGTATCAGCTCACGATCGAAGAGGGCACGCCGTTCTTCGGCCTGCATGCCGCCGGCAAGCTGAAGACGCCGGATGAGGGCTTGGCGCGCGCACTTTATGACGTGACGCAGGAGATCTGCAGTCGTCATGGCCTGCCGGCCTATGAGATCTCCAACCACGCCCGGCCGGGCGCGGAATGCCGGCACAATCTGGTCTATTGGCGCGGCCAGGAATATGCCGGCATCGGACCCGGCGCGCACGGCCGCCTGGACGTTAACGGCGTCAGATATGCCACGGCGACCGACAGACGGCCGGAAGCCTGGCTGATGCGTGTCGAAGCCAACGGCCACGGCGTCATGACCGATGACACGCTCAACCGCGAGGAACGCGCCGACGAATTTCTGCTGATGGGGCTGCGGCTCGCCGAGGGCATTGACCCCAAGCGCTATGCTGCGATCTCAGGCCGCGCGCTCGATCCGCGCCGGATTGCGCTGCTGCGCGAAGAGGGCGCCATCATGGTCGATGCCGACGGCCGGCTGCGCGTGACGCAGGAGGGTTTCCCCGTGCTCGACGCGGTCGTGGCCGATCTCGCCGCCTGAGCTCAGGTCGCGCCAAAGCTCTTCGGTGACCCCGCAACCGCCTGGCCGCCGGCGGAGGCGACGCGCATCACGGCAAGGCCGCGCTCATTGGTGCCATCGGTGCGGAAGCGGAACAGGCCGTCGATGCCGGCAAAGCCGGACGCGTTGGTGAGCACGTCAGGCGCGAAGCGTTGCGGGCCTTGGGTCCGCGCCAGCGCGGCCACCAGCGCCACCGCATCATACGCAAGCGTCGCGGTGCGCACCGGCTCCGAGCCGAAGCGCGTGCGATAGCGGCCGGCAAAGGCGCGGAATCCGGACGGATCCGGCGCGGCATACAGGCCGCCCTGCAGGCTCGCACTCCCATAGACGCGCGGATTGTCCCATAGCCCGGTGCCGACCAGCTGAATATTGCGCAGATTTGCGCCTGCGGCCGTCAGCGCGTCGGCGGTGGCAACGACTGCGTCGCCGTCGTCGGCGAGGAACAGCGTATCAGCGCCACCGAGCGACTGTGCGACGGCCCGTGCTGATGCGGTGCGGTCGCCGGAATATTTCTCGAACGCGACGATGCGGCAGCTCCCCTTGCGGCTGATCGCGGACTTGAAGGCACCTTCGACGACGGTGCCATAGGCATTGTCTGGTAACAGCGCCGCGAACGATCGTTTGCCGATCCCGGCGGAATATTCGACGATCCGGTTGACGTCGGACTCGGGAAGAAAGCTCAGGAGATAGACGCCGCGCCCGGCGACGCTGGAATCGGTCGAGAATGCGATCACCGAGACGTTGCGCGCCCGGGCCACCTGCGCGGTCGGTGGCACGGACCCGGCAAACAGCGGTCCGAGGATGATCTCAGCGCCCTCGTCGCAGGCCTGCTGTGCACCTTGTTGTGCACCTTGCGGGCTGCCGGCATCGTCCTTGATCAGGAGCTGGATGTTGGGGTTCTGGAACTCGGCCAGCGCCATCTCGGCCGCATGCCGCATCGACTGCGCGGCTACCCCAGCATTGCCGGCGGCGGAAAGCGGCAGGATCATGCCGACCTTGACCTGGCCATTGCCTGCGACGGTCGGCTGCTGCGGCGGGCCGGCGGGGCCCGCCTGCTCGAACGGATTGGACACGCTGGAACACGCCGACAACAACGGCGCGCCGAGAAGGAGACCCAACGCCGTTCGCCGACCAATCCGGGTAGGTTCCGGCCTCGAAGCGGCTGAGTTGGGATCAAGCGGGCCTGCCATGGCATCTCTTCAGCTTGGCCGGAGACCGGCCAGGATTGATCTGCCCCCCGCACTGACATGGGGGGTGGATTCAGGCATATTGTCGGCGAATGGTTAACCAAAACAAAAGGATTAGAGGACCCCACAACTGGTCGAATTCACCGTTTTGCGGCCCATTTAGGCGACCGCGGCACGTCGTGAACGCGGGTGGCATTCGCCGGATCCACCCTCTAGATTGACGTGATGGGCGCAAAGGCAATCCCGAACACACCGGCCGACGACGGCAACACGGCCGCAG
>NZ_CAFK01000180.1 GCF_000239815.1 Bradyrhizobium sp. STM 3843
GGCCGTGGGGCCGGATTTCCCGATCATCCTGCGCGTCAGCCAGTGGAAGCAGCAGGACTATGCCGCGCGTCTGGCCGAGACACCGGAACGCATGGCCGACTGGCTGCAGCCGCTCGTCGATGCCGGCGTCGATATCCTGCACTGCTCGCAGCGCCGCTTCTGGGAGCCGGAGTTTCCCGAGATCGATGGCGAGAAGGGGCTGAACTTCGCCGGCTGGGCCAAGAAGATCACGGGCGCCGCGACCATCANCGTCGGCTCGGTCGGGCTGTCGGCGACTTCTTCAGCGCCTTCGCGGGCAAGGCGTCGACATCAGCCGATCTCGACAATCTGCTGGAGCGCATGGCGCGCGATGAGTTCGACCTCATTGCGGTCGGCCGCGCGCTGATCAGCGACGCCGAATGGGTTGCCAAGGTCAAGGACGACGACAAGGCCAGCCTGAAGGGCTTCGACGCCGCGGACCTGCGGGCGCTGGTTTGAACTGCGTGCCTGCTCGTGATGCTGATTTAGTCGAGTTCACCTCTCGCATGGTGGATGAGATACGGTTCAGTTGGCTTCGATTGGTAACCATTCGCCCGGTGCACCCTCTCCCCTTGTGGGAGAGGGTGC
>NZ_CAFK01000179.1 GCF_000239815.1 Bradyrhizobium sp. STM 3843
CGCAAAGTGAGCGCGGAGCTTATCCCTACTGCTCGCCCGGCACTCCGCGCATATCCAGCAAATGATGCGCGATGCCCTTGTGGCAGTCGATGCAGGTCTTCTCGCCGGATGAGGCGGCCCCATCGTTGACATGGTTGATGATCCGTGAAGCGGCGTGATCACGCGCTCGGCCGCTAGAAATTCTCGCTGCATCGGCTTGGCTTATTGAAACAAACAGCGCGCCGGTCGGCGCCGCGAGAGTGCGCTCATCGCTATTTTGCCGGGGCGCTCGACAGCCATTTCGCCGATCTCCATCATCTTCGCAGTGCATCAATGCAGATGCCTTCGTGACGATCGGGAGATGGCAATGAAACGGCGGGACTTCCTGACACTATCGCTTGGTGCGGCGGCGCTTACGGCCTTGGCTGCGCCGGCGCGCGCCGGAGACAGGCCGAAGGAGATCCGCATCGGCACCCAGAAGGGCGGGTTCTTCCCAGCCGTGAAGGCGCGCCGCACGATCGAGGACGCGTTCAAGCCTGAAGGAATCGACATCGTCTGGGTCGATTTCCAGTTCGGTCCGCCGCTGCTGGAGGCCATCAATGTCGGCAGCGTCGATTTCGGCTATGTCGGCGACGCGCCGCCGATCTTCGCCCAGGCCGCGAGCGCCAAGATTCGTTATGCCGCCGCCGTCAAGCAGAACGGCAACACGCAGGCGATCGTGGTGCCGAAGGACTCGCCGATCAAGACGCTCGCTGATTTGAAAAGTAAGCGCATTGCCTTCGGCAAGGGCTCCAGCGCGCATAATCTGCTGGTTGCTGCGCTGGAAAAAGCCGGGCTGTCCTGGAGCGATATCACGCCGGCGCCGCTCGCGCCCGCCGATGCCACGGCTGCTTTCGTGAAGGGCTCGGTCGATGCCTGGTCGATCTGGGATCCGTATCTCGCGCTCGCCGAGCTCAAGGAGAATGCGCGCGTGATCGCCTGGGACAAGGACGTGCATAAGCCGAATGCCTTCTACATCGTCGGCCAGGATTTTGTGGAGAAGTATCCCGGCCTGGTCGCGAAGCTGAATGCGACGTTCGCGGCCGAAGGGCTATGGGCGAATAGCCATCACGAGGAGGTCGCCAAAGCGCAGGCCGAGGCGACCGGCGTCAATCTCGAGGCGGTCAGGCGCTTCGTCGACCGCTCCACCTACAGCGTCGTCCCCGTCGATGACGAGATCATCAAGAGCCAGCAGGCGGTGGCTGATCGCTTCACCCGGCTCGGCCTGATTCCGAAATCCATCACGGTCGCCGACATCGTCTGGAAGTGGACGCCGTCCACCTGAGACGCGTGTTGTGCAACGATATCCAATTGTGAGATCCCTATGAGTCAATCTGCTTCGAACGCCAACATCCTCTGGTTTCTGCCGACCCATGGCGACAGCCGCTATCTCGGCACGTCGGAAGGCGGCCGCGAGGTCAATTTCAACTATCTGCGCCAGATCGCACAGGCTGCCGACCAGCTCGGCTACTATGGCGTGCTGATCCCGACCGGGCGAAGCTGCGAGGATTCCTGGATCGTGGCCTCCGCCGTGGCGCCGTTCACGGAACGCTTGCGCTATCTGGTCGCGGTGCGTCCCGGGCTGCAGTCGCCCAGCGTCGCGGCGCGCATGACCGCGACGCTGGACCGCGTCACCAATGGGCGACTGCTGGTCAACGTCGTGACCGGCGGCGATCCGGTCGAGAACAAGGGCGACGGCATTTTCCTGTCGCATGCGGAGCGCTACGAGGTCACGCGGGAATTCCTCACCGTCTACAACGACCTGCTGGAAGGCAAGGCGATGAACTTCTCCGGCAAGCACATCCGGATCGAGGACGGGCGGCTGCTGTTTCCGCCGGTGCAGGCACCGCGGCCGCCGCTGTTCTTCGGCGGCTCGTCGGATGCCGGCATCGATGTCGCCGTCGATACGGTCGAGAAATATCTCACCTGGGGCGAGCCGCCAGCGCAAGTGGCCGAGAAGATCGCCAAGGTGAAGGCGGTCGCCGACAAGCGCGGCCGCAAGCTCTCCTTCGGCATCCGGCTTCACGTGATCGTGCGCGAGACCAATGCGGAGGCCTGGGGGGCGGCCGACGATTTGATCAAATATGTGACAGATGAAACGATCGCGTCCGCACAGAAGATCTTTGCGCGGATGGATTCGGTCGGCCAGCAGCGCATGTCGCAGCTGCATGGCGGCCGCCGCGACAAGCTCGAGATCAGCCCGAATCTGTGGGCCGGCGTCGGCCTGGTCCGCGGCGGGGCCGGCACCGCACTGGTCGGCGATCCCGAGACGGTGGCTGCGCGCATCAAGGAATATCAGGACATCGGCATCGACACTTTCATCCTGTCCGGGTACCCTCATCTGGAAGAAGCTTATCGCTTCGCCGAGTTGGTGTTTCCGCGGCTTGCCTTGGATCGGCCGGATCATATCTCCAGGCTGCGGGCGAACACCGGCCCGTTCGGCGAGACCATCGCCAACGAGCAGTTGCCGCTGCGGAGGGCCTCGCAATCATGAGCTTGATCGACAGCCTGCCACGCGTCCGTAAGCTCGTTCTGCCGCGCGCCGACGGACTCATTCCCTGGCTCGTTCCTTTCGCCATCATCCTGATCTGGCAGGCGGCCTGCGTCGCCGGCCTGGTGCCGGTGCGCGTACTGCCGGCGCCGAGCGATGTGGCGCGCGCCGGCTGGAAGCTGCTGCTCTCCGGCGAACTGGCGCAGAACATCTGGGTCAGCTTCTGGCGCGCCAGCATCGGCTTCCTGATCGGGGGCGGCATCGGCTTCGCTTTCGGGCTTGCCAACGGTCTGTCGGAACTTTCGGCGAAGCTCACCGACACCACCTTGCAGATGGTGCGCAACGTGCCGCATCTGGCGCTGATCCCGCTGGTCATCCTGTGGTTCGGCATCGACGAGAGCGCCAAGCTGTTTCTGGTCGCGCTTGGCGTGTTCTTCCCGATCTATCTCAACACGCTGCATGGTATCCGCACCGTCGATCCGCAGCTGATCGAGATGGGACGCGTCTATGGCATGACGGATGGTGAACTGTTCCGCCGCGTGATCTTCCCCGGCGCGCTGCCATCGATCTTCGTCGGCATCCGGTTTGCGCTCGGCATCATGTGGCTGACCCTGATCGTCGCCGAGACCATCGCGGCCTCCTCCGGGCTCGGCTACATGGCGATGCAGGCGCGCGAGTTCATGCAGATCGACGTCGTCGTACTCTCGATCCTGATCTACGCTCTGCTGGGCAAGGTCGCCGACAGCGCCGCACGCGTGCTGGAGCGGCTGACCCTCGCCTGGCACCCGGCATTCAGCAAAGTTTGAGGTCTCCATGCAGCAAGTCCTTCGCGTCCCGCTGTCCGGCACCGAAACCATTGACCGATCGGATTTCGTGCCGCAGGCGCAAGCCCTGCGCGAAACGGCAGAAGCCCGCGGCCTGCCGCTGACCATCCGTGACCTGCGCAAATCCTTCGGTGACCATGAGGTGCTGCGCGGCATCGATCTGCACATCCCCGCCGGCCAGTTCGTTGCGATCGTCGGCCGCTCGGGTTGCGGCAAGAGCACGCTGCTGCGGCTGATCGCCGGTCTCGAGAAGCCGACCGCCGGCACGATCAGCTTTGGCGCGACCGCGCGACCGGAGGACGTCCGAGTGATGTTCCAGGAGCCGCGGCTGTTGCCCTGGGCACGGGTGCTGGCGAATGTCGAGGTCGGCCTTGGCCGCGATCGCAAGGCGCAAGGCGCGCACGAGCGCGCGAGCCACGCGCTTGCCGAAGTCGGCCTGGCCGACAAGCGCGATCAGTGGCCGTCCGTGCTGTCCGGAGGCCAGAAGCAGCGTGTCGCCTTGGCGCGCGCGCTGGTCAGCGGGCCGCGGCTGCTTGCCTTCGACGAGCCGCTGGGCGCGCTCGATGCGCTGACGCGGATTACGATGCAACGGCTGCTCGAGCGGGTCTGGGCCGACCAGGCCTTTACGGCGATTCTCGTCACCCACGACGTCTCCGAAGCGGTGGCGCTTGCAGATCGCGTGCTGGTGATCGAAGGTGGCCGCATTGCCGAGGACATCAAGGTCGAGATGACGCGCCCGCGCGAGCGCGGCTCCGCCGATCTCGCCACCTTGGAAGGTGCGATCCTGCGCGAGCTGCTCGGGCCGGGCCTGACGGAATAGGGGCCTCTCATGAACTCGATCGTACGCATCGCGCCGCAAGCAGACGCGGATTTCCGCGCCGCGATGCGGCATCTCGTGGGCGGCGTCAGCGTGATCACGGTCGGCCGCGGCAGCGAGATATCGGGCATGACCGTGACCTCGGTGTCCTCGCTTGCGGTCGATCCGCCGTCGGTGATCGTCAGCATCAACCGCGGTGCCTCGTCCTGGCCGCTGCTGCAGAGTGAGCGCGCCTTCGGCGTCAACATCCCCGCCGCCGATCAGCTCGAGATCGTTGAGCGCTTCGCCGGCAAAGGCGGGCTGAAAGGCGCGGAGCGCTTTGCCGGCGCCGACTGGCGCAAGCGGATCACGGGCGTGCCGCTCCTGGTCGGCGCGCTGGCGGCGATCGACTGCGAGGTCGAGGAGATCATCGAACGGCATTCACATGCGATCGTGATCGGCCGGGTGCTGCATCTCGATGTCGGTCCCACGGCGGCCGCGCTGGCCTATTGGCAGGGCGGCTATGTAGCTGTCGATCGCGATGAGGACATGGCGCGGCTTGCCGCGCTCAGCGTGCCGAATCCGCCGTCGCGAAGCTAGAGCCGAGGCGGCAGGTTGCTGCGTCGGACTGGCGTTCGTCGGACAGAGGGCTTAGAAGCGCTTCATTCTATTTTGGCGGAGCCAATGAAGCGTATCGGCAAGCGTATCGGTACCTGGGCGTTGTATGTCGTCGGCACGGCCGCGATCCTCTATCTCGCGCTCTATGCCTACGCGACCTTGACACGGCGCGAGTTCACGCCCGGCGACCCCATCCACATCTTCCGCAGTCCGGACGCGCCGAATTATTCGTAAGGAGGCGCGAACTAGGGCGAAGCATCATTGCGAGCCGACCGGTCCGCGCGAATGCGCGGCCCGGTGGGCTCCTCGCAATGACGTCCGTAACGAGGGGCGCGATCGCCTCGATGAACAGACGCGATCGCACAAGATAGCGGTGAAGCGTCCGAATTAGCCGATCGTCGTCGGCATCCGCGCTTCGCCTGCGCCCGGCGGCGGGATCGGCACGCCGCCATCGGCATATTCGTTGAGCTTGTTGCGCAGCGTGCGGATCGAGATGCCCAGGATGTTGGCCGCATGCGTCCGATTGCCGAGGCAATGCTTCAGCGTCTCCAGGATCAGGTCGCGCTCGACGTCGGCCACGGTGCGGCCGACCAGGGCCCGCGTCACCTGTTCCGCGGCCATGGTCGCATGGGCCACGGCAGGCTGCGTCTTGACGATGTCGAGACGGTCGCCGTCGGGGGTGAGGATCGCATCGGCCCCGATCTCGTCGCCAACGGCCATCAGCACCGCGCGATGCATGGTGTTCTCCAGTTCGCGCACATTGCCCGGCCAGCGATTGGTGGTCAGCACGCGCTTGGCGTCGGCCGAAATCGGCCGCAGCGGCACGCCATTGGCATCGGAATATTTGCGCGCGAAGTGATGGGCGAGCTCAAGGATGTCGGCCGGGCGCTCACGGAGAGGAGGGATCTTGAGGTTCACGACGTTGAGCCGGAACAGGAGGTCCTCGCGGAAGCTGCCCTCGCGCACGGCATCGGCCAAATTGCGGTTCGAGGTGGCGATGATGCGGATGTCGACCGGAACCGGCCGGGTGCCGCCGACGCGATCGATCACGCGCTCCTGGATGGCGCGGAGCAGCTTCGACTGCAGCCGCACGTCCATCTCGGAGATTTCGTCGAGCAGCAGCGTGCCGCCGGAGGCTTCCTCGAACTTGCCGATCCGGCGCGCCACCGCGCCGGTGAAGGCGCCCTTCTCATGGCCGAACAGTTCGGATTCCAGGAGGTGTTCGGGGATGGCGGCGCAGTTGATCGAGATGAAGGGACGTTTGGCGCGCGCCGAGCGGCTGTGCACGTAACGCGCCAGCACCTCCTTGCCGGTGCCGGATTCGCCGGTGATCATCACCGATGCATCGGAGCCGGCGATCTGCTGAGCGAGCTTGATCACCTTGGCCATCGCCTCGTCGCGGTAGACCAGATCGCGGGAGTCGTTGGCGACGGCGGCCAGAACCGCTGCGATCAGCTCCGGCTCGGGCGGCAGCGGAATATATTCCTTGGCCCCCGCATGGATCGCGGCGACCGCGGCGCGGGCGTCGCTGGTGATGCCGCAAGCGACGATCGGAACATGAATGTGCTCGGCATCGAGCCGCATCACCAGGTCGCGGATGTCGAGCCCGACCTCGACCAGCAGCAGGTCGGCGCCCTTGCCGCCGCGCAGTACGCGCATCGCCTGCTCATTGTCCTCGGCGTGAGTGACGGTCGCGCCATTGTCCATGGCGATCTTGGTGGCGGCGGTGAGCTGGCCCTTCAGCGTCCCGACGATCAGAAGCCGCATGTCAATCTCCTATTCGTTCCTCCGCGCTGCTCCGACAAGGCGCGCGTCTGTCATTCGTGTCAGTTGCGATCGGATTTGATGATTTCTGTCATCGTCACGCCGAGCTTGTCTTCGACCAGCACCACCTCGCCGCGTGCCACGAGACGGTTGTTGACGTAGATATCGATGGCTTCGCCGACCTTGCGGTCGAGCTCGAGCACGGTGCCCGGCCCGAGCTTCAACAGCTCGCCGACATCCATCTTGGAGCGGCCGAGCACGGCCGAGACCTGCACCGGCACGTCGAACACGGCTTCGAGATCAGCGGCGATGCGTGCGGCCTGCTCGTCGTCGGTATAGGTGACGTCGCCGAGCGGCGGCGCGTCGGTGCCGTTGAGATCGGGAAGCGGGACCTGAGAATCGGTGTCGCTCATGACTTAAACTCCCTTGACCGCAGCGGCGGCCGGATTCCTGGACGCTATGTAGCGCCCCACAAGTTCGTTGATCTTGGCTTCGATGGCCGCCCGCTCCAGCACCACGCCGCCATCGGCCCATTCGATCCGGCAATCGCCGGTCACGATCTCCGGCTCGGCCAGGATGACGAGGCGGCCCTCGAAGCCGCTCTGCTTGGCAAGCTTCTCGATCCGCTCGCGCGCGGTGTCGTAAAGCTGTTCGTTGATGCGCACGACGAGATGCGGCGTTGCGACCAGGTGAGCGAAACAGTCGGTGATGAGACCGGTAATCTCGCCGAGCGGCTCGGCCGCGATCAGCGCGCCGCACAGCTTGCGGGCGACCGCGATCGCAACGTCCACCGCTTCGGTCTCCATCCGCTCCTCGACGACGGCGAAGCGCGCGGCGATGCCTTGCAGATGGATGTTGATCTGTTCGAGCGAGGCCGCCATGCGGCGATCGGCTTCGACCTTGGCTTCGCGCTGCGCGGCCTCGTAGCCATTGCGGTAGGCGACCGCTTCGGCGGCTGCGACCTTCTGCGCGATCTCGGCGGCCGTCGCCGCCCGCTCCCGCGACTTGTCGGGTGCGGAGAAGTCGGTGTCGAACAGGAATTTCGCGGGCGCTGCCATCAATACACCAGTTCGTCGTCAGCGCGGTTCTTGGTGAGCATGATCTCGCCCTTGGCGGCGAGGTCCTTGGCCAGGTTCACGAGCAGCGCCTGTGCCTCGTCGACGTCGCGCAGGCGCACCGGTCCCATCGCGGCCATGTCGTCCTGCAGCATCTTGGCGGCGCGGGAGGACATGTTGCTGAAGAAGAAGTTGCGAACCTCCTCGTTGGCGCTCTTGAGCGCGACGCCAAGCTTGTCCTTGTCGACATTGCGCATCAGGGTCTGCGCGGAGGCCGAGTCGAGCTTGATCAGGTCGTCGAAGGTGAACATCAGCGCCTTGATGCGCTCGGCGGATTCGCGGTTCTCTTCTTCCAGCGAGGTGATGAAGCGGGTTTCGGTCTGGCGGTCGAAATTGTTGAAGATCTCCGCCATGACCTCGTGGGCGTCGCGGCGGCGGGTCTGCGACAGGTTCGACATGAATTCGGTGCGCAAGGTCTGCTCGACCCGCTCGATGACCTCCTTCTGTACGGCCTCCATCCGCAGCATGCGGCCGATCACGTCGAGCGCCATGTCCTCCGGCAGGATCGCCAGCACGCGCGCGGCATGTTCCGGCTTCAGCTTGGACAGCACGACCGCGATGGTCTGCGGATATTCGTTCTTGAGATAATTCGCGAGCACCTCTTCCTGGACGTTGGAGAGCTTCTCCCACATGTTGCGGCCGGCGGGGCCGCGGATCTCGTCCATGATGCCGCTGACGCGTTCCGACGGCAGATATTGCTGCAGCAACCGCTCCGTTGCGTCGAAATTGCCCATCAGCGCGCCGGAGGCCGACATTCGCGAGACGAATTCCAGCATCAGGTCTTCGACCACGTCAGCCTCGACGGTGCCGAGGGTGGACATCGCGAGCGACAGCTCGCGCACCTCGTCGTCGTCGAGCTGCTGCCAGATCTTGCCGCCATATTGCTCGCCGAGCGCAAGCATCATGACGGCGGCGCGCCGCGGCCCGCTCAGGGGCTCGCTCTTCGGACGCTGGGCCTGACGGCTGGCGAGCGTCGCGATGACGGTGGAGATGTCGTTCGTGTTTGCGTTCTGCGTCTGTGGGAGCGACATGGCGATCTATGCTTCAGTTTCTGCGCTGACGTTTCTGGATCAATTCTGTTGCGGCTCGGCGAGCCACTGGCGGATGATGGCGGCGGCCTCGCCCGGATTGCGGTCGGCCAGCTCGCCTACGCGGTGCACGGATTGGGCATGAACCTGGCCCTGGACCTGGGCGACGTCGATCAGATGCGCGGTCTGCTGCGAGCTGGCGGCCTGCGCCACGGCCTGGGCGGTCTCATCGGTGAGCGCCGGCAACCCGGTCAGCGCGGCGACGTCTTCGGAGGCGAGGATCTTCTTCACCAGCGGGCGGATCACCATGAACATCACGACCAGGCCGAGCAGCATCATCACGCCGAGCTCGATGACGTACATGACGTCGTCCTTGGTGAACTGCAGCATGCCGAGGATGCCGCTCGGTTCGTTGATCTGCGGCACCGCAGGAGCTTCGGCGAACTTCAGATTGACCACTTCCACCTGGTCGCCGCGCTTCTGGTCGAAGCCGATCGCCGATCGCACCAGAGCCGCGATGCGGTCGAGCTCCTCCTTGCTGCGCTCCTTGTAGACCAGGTCGCCCTTCTCGTTCTTGTCGTAGGCGCCGTCGACCAGCACCGCGACCGAGATGCGGTTGACGCGGCCGGCCTCGGTGACCTCGGTCTTGGTCGTCCGCGAGATCTCGTAATTGTTGGTTTCCTCGGTCTTCTTGCTCTGGTCGCGCGGGGTCTGCGGGTTGACGTTCGGTGGCGTGCCCGGCAGTTCATTGGCGACCGTGACCTGGCCGTTGCTCTCGGTGGTCGCCGACTGCTCTTCCCGGGTCTGGCTGGAGCGCAGCACCCGGCCTTCGGGGTCGTATTTGTCGGAGGTCTGGGTGATGCGGTTGTAGTCGAAATCGGCCGAGAGCTGCACCCGGGCGCGGCCTTGGCCGACCACGGAGGAGACGATGTCCTCGACCTGCTTGCGCATCCGTTTCTCGAAGGCGGTGCGCCGCTCGTCGCCGACCGCCTGGTCGACGTCGGTGACCGAGCCGTCGGCGAGCAGCTGGCCGGCCTCGTCGACGATCGAGACCCGCTGCGGCTTCAACCCGTTGACGGCCGAGGCCACCAGGTGGCGGATGGCGCGGATCTGCGCCGGGTCGAGCGTCCCGCGCACGCGCACGACGATCGAGGCCGACGGCTCCGGCGTCTCGCGCGAGAATAGGGGGCGCTCCGGCAGCACCAGGTGCACGCGCGCCGCCTGGACGCGGTCGATGGACCGGATGGTGCGGGCGAGCTCGCCTTCCAGCGCGCGCAGATGATTGATGTTTTGCACGAAGCTGGTGGTGCCCAGCGCATCCGACTTGTCGAAGATTTCATAGCCGACGCCGCCGCCCTTGGGCAGGCCGCCCTCGGCGAGCTTCATGCGCAGCCGGGTCACCTTGTCCTTCGGCACCAGGATGACGCTGCCGTCGTTGCGCAGCTCGAATTGGATGCCCTGACGCTCCAGATCCTTGATGATGCTGGAGGAGTCCTCCATGCTGAGATCGGTAAAAAGAGTGGTCATTTGCGGCGTGGTCACGCGCATGATGACGAACGCGAAGAAGCCGATCAGCGCGGCCGTCACCGCGATCATCGCCATCAGCCGCGCGGCGCCCAAACCCTTCAGGAAGTCAACCAGGCCTTGCAAGCAACTGCCCCACAGTTCGGTATTCAACAGGTGGCGGCGAGAGCGGGATTTGAACGTCGCGGGCCTTTACGGCCGATTGCAATTAACGCGAGATTTGATCCAACCTTCGCCGGGCACCTGCATTCCAAATGGTCTCTCGACCTCGACTACGGACACCGCGGCTTGCGGGCGGCGCGCGAAATCTGAATCGGACCACTGGGCAATTATTGCCTATGGGAAGGTTTCGATATGGTTAACGCCTGTTAAAGGGTACTAACAAACTGTCGACATGCGAAAAAACGGCTTGGCGTGGCCAAGCCGTTTTTTTTCGAATCAGGATGGCGTCGTTAAGGATCTATTGACGATATTGCTGAATTCGGGTGGTGCGCAGGCCGGCGAGACCGTGCTGGTCGATCGAGAATTGCCAGGACAGGAATTCGTCGACGGTCAGGGTGTAACGGCTGCAGGCCTCCTCAAGGGACAGCAGTCCGCCGCGGACAGCGGCGACGACTTCGGCCTTGCGGCGGATCACCCACCGTTTGGTGCCGGGCGCGGGCAGATCGGCGATGGTGAGCGGGCTGCCGTCCGGCCCGATGACGTATTTCACCCTCGGGCGATGGGGTTCTGTCATGGCTTACTCACAAACTCTTAACCACTGAACTCACGGTAGTAACCTACGCCGACCCGCTTAAAATTTGCCTAAGCGAAGTCGCGCAATAAGAGGCTCCTTGGAAATGACGAGCGGTCCGGCGCCGAAAAGCGCCAGACTGCTGATCATGGTAAATGAATTCTTAAATCTTTCCGGGCCTTGGCCCGAAGTCCTGGCGTCTCAGGCGAGCTTCATGTTGAAGCACTGGATCAACGCCGTTGGCGTCCGTGCAGAGCGGGTGGTGTTCGGATGTCCGAAGTTCGCCAACGAACCTGCCGCGAGGTGACGCGAACTTCGGAAGGTATGGGCGCTAATTAACGATCTGCTGGATCTGGTTGACCGTATAGGTCTGGCCGCCAATCGACAGCAACGGCGGCTGCTGGCTCAGATCGACGGACGAGACCACACCCGCGATCTGGGTGGTGATCGCCACTGGCTTGCCAGACGTGTCGGTCGCCGTGGTGGTCAGCTTGTACTGTCCGTCAGGCCATTGCGTGCCGTCATTGCCCCGGCCGTCCCATTGGAATGGCTGGTTGTTGCCGGCGCTAGCCGAAGCTTTTCCGGTGTAGACGGTCTGGCCGACGCTGTTTGTGATGGTCAACGTCAGATTGCAGTTCGACGGAATGTTGAGGTTCCAGGCCGCTGCCGACTTGACCATACTTGTCGTCGAGCCGTTGACCACGGCGGTCTTGCCGACAAAGGCGAGCGCCTGGGTCGCCTGCGTCGTCTGCTCCACCGAGAGCAGCGAAGCGAGCTGATCATTGGTCTTGAGCTGCTGCTCGACGCCGGCGAATTGCACCAGCTGCTGGGTGAACTGGTTGGTGTCCAGCGGGTCGAGCGGGTTCTGGTTCTTCAGCTGCGTCGTCAGCAGCGTCAGGAAGGTCTGGAAGTTGCCCGCAATCGACGTATTCGAGCTCGAAGACGTGTTTGAGTTCGATGTGGGCGTCGTCGTCCCTGAAACCGGAGTGGTCGCCGCGATTGCATCACCAGTCGCCATGATCGATCTCCTTTACACCCTGATATCCACGCCACCCTGCGACCCGTGCATCCGGCCGTAGGACCGTCCGGCCATCTGGGCCGCAACGGTCTCGTCCTCGGTCACGATCAGGCGCTGCGCATTGCTGTTGTTGGACTGATTGTCGTTGCCGTTCTGGCCGGAAGAGGTCTGGTCACGTAGCGAGAATGAAAGCCCGCCGCTGTTTGTCTTGAGGCCAGCATCGTTGAGGGCCTGCTGCAGCTGCGGCGCGGTCTGCTGCAGCATCGACAGCGTTTCCGGCTTCTCGACCCGCAGATGCGAGGTGACCTGGCCGTTCTTGTCGACATCGATGCGGACATCGATCCGGCCGAGCTCGGCCGGATCGAGCCGCAGCTCAAAGCGGCTCTTGCCGTTCAATGCGGAGGCAGCGATCTCCACCGCAACGCCATGCAGCGGCACCGTGCCTGACGTCGCGGCGGTCGCGGTCAGGTTCGCCGACGTGATTGGCGCAGCCGTCGAGGTGGGCGCCGAGATCTGCGGCTGCAAGGCGCTGGCCACTTGTGCGCTCGGGTCGGAGCTGATGGGGGCCTGCACATCGACCTGCGCGCCGGCGCGATCATGCGCGGCCGGCGAAGCCGCATTGCCGTTGCTCTTGGCGGCGTCGGCCACGGGGACTGCGGCCTTGTCGATCTCTGCCTGCTGTGGCGCGGTGCCGGTCGGGTTGGTCTGAGCGGCCTGGGTCTGCGGCGCTGTCGTGTCCGGCGCCTTGGCGCCGTCTGCGGTGGCACCGGTCGCCTTGGGCTGTGCGGCCGCGGCTTTGCCCGATGTCTTCGCGGTCGAGGGCGCGGCGGCGTCGAGCGCAGCCGCAAATGCACCCGCTGGCTTGGCATCTTCGGTTGCGCCTGACGTCGTCGCGGTCGAAGTGCCGCCCGTGGTGTCGTCGGTCGCTTTCGCGCTTGTGCCATTGGTGGCCTTGGCCGCTGCGGCCATCAGGCCCGCTTTGGCGTCCACCGTGCCGGACGCGCCGGTCGCGGCGGCGGCCGCCTGGGCGGAGGCTGCAGTTGTGGCTGCGGCGGTGACGGCGGAGTCCGCGCCGTCGGTGGTCGCCGGCGCGGCCGGTGTATCGGCCGGACCGATGGTGGGTTGAACCGCGACGGCAATCGGGGTGGTCGGCACTGCGGTCGGGGTCACAGCAGCTGCGGCGGCCGCGCTGTCGTCCTTGGCGCTCTTGTCAGTGTCGGTCTTGCCGGTCGACTTGCCGTTGTCCGTTCCCGATTTGCTGGAAGTCGCGGCGGACTTGCCGTCCGAATTGCTGTCCGACTTGCCGCTCTTGCTGGCCTTGTCGGTCTGGCCGGTGTCGGTCGTCCGGTCGGGACGCGCTGAACTCGGGTCGCTGTCGCTCGCAGAACGGGGGCCCGAGGCGTCGTTGCTGCTGCTTGGCGAGGAGTCGCGGCTGGCGCTGGATGAATTCGTGCTGCTGCTGCGCTGCGGCGGGCTCGGCGGGGACGTGGTCGGCGCAGAAGAGGACGAATCGGACGGCGGGGTCGCAGCATCGACCAGCGCCGCGAAGCTGTCGGTGAGCTGCGCGGGATCGGGCCGCGTCGACTTCGCTGCCGTTGCCTGGTAGGCCGTGCTGGCCGTAATTTCTGTCGTGACGCTGACCACCTTAGAACCTCTCACGATCGACTCAACCGAAGCGGTTCAGCAAGGAGCGGGCCAGCCCGGCGCTCCTGATTTATTCTTTTAATATCAATATGTTATATCGGTGTCGGCCTGACCGTCGCGCCTCGGCACCCACGCCGTTTCTGCCCGGCCGGCAAGATTTGCCGCGCAGGCCTGCGGCGAGCGCGATTGCTTCGCAGGACACGCACCTATATTAGAGAGTGGCTTTTTTCGCGTTACCGATCGGGCCTTGGTCCGGGCCGGAAGATCGCGAGGAGGGCTTGCTAACCGCATAACGGCGCCACGCGAGAGTTCCCGGTCAGCAGGGAGCCCGCCCGTGGTCCATCGCAGTGACCTGACCATGCTCAACAGTCTCGATCTCGAAGGCCGTCCGCAGGACACCAGGGTGGTCGTCGCCATGTCCGGCGGCGTGGACTCCTCGGTGACGGCTGCGCTGTTGAAGTCGCAAGGCTATGACGTGGTCGGCATCACCCTGCAGCTCTACGATCATGGCGCGGCGACCCACCGCAAGGGCGCCTGCTGTGCCGGCCAGGACATCCACGATGCGCGCAATGTCGCAGCCCGGCTCGGCATTCCGCATTACGTGCTGGACTACGAAGACCGCTTCCGCGAGTCCGTGATCGACAATTTCGCCGCGAGCTATGCTTCGGGCGAGACGCCGGTGCCCTGCATCGAGTGCAACCGCGCCATCAAGTTCGGCGATCTTCTGTCGACCGCGCGCGAGCTCGGCGCCGCGGTGCTGGCGACCGGCCATTATGTTGCCTCGCGCCGGCTGGCCGACGGATCGCGCGCGCTCATCTGCGCCGCGGATGCCGATCGCGACCAGAGCTATTTCCTGTTCGCGACCACGCGTGAGCAGCTCGACTATCTGCGTTTTCCGCTCGGCGACATGACCAAGCCCGAGGTGCGCGAACTGGCGCGGCGTTTCGAGCTCGAGGTCGCCGACAAGCACGACAGCCAGGACATCTGCTTCGTGCCGACCGGCCGCTACACCGATGTCATCGGCCGTCTCAGGCCGAACGCGATGGAGCCGGGCGAGATCGTCGATCTCGACGGCCGCGTGCTCGGCAATCACCACGGCATCGCCAATTTCACGGTCGGCCAGCGCAAGGGGCTCGGCATCGCCAAGGGCGCGCCGCTGTATGTCATCAGGCTCGATGCGCAGACCCGGCGCGTGGTGGTCGGTCCGCGCGAGGCGCTGCGCACGCATCGCATCCTGCTGCGTGAGGTCAATTGGATCGGCGACGGCGCGCTCGATGCCGCCCTGCGTGGCGGGCTCGAGCTGTTCGTGCGGGTGCGCTCGACGCGTCCGCCGCAGCCGGCCTGGCTGCGCGGCGCCGATGGGCATTATGAGGTCGAACTCGTCGCCGGCGAAGAGGGCGTTTCGCCGGGACAAGCCTGTGTGTTCTACGACGCTCCGTCCGGCCGCGCCCGCGTGCTGGGCGGCGGTTTCATCCAGAGCGCCGATTCCAAGCCGCAAGCCACGGGCCGCAGCGCGGGGCCGCAGCGCATCGCCGAGGCCGTCCGCGGCTGATCATCAAGTCAAGGTAAGAGGGGCATGGGGGACATCGACCGCGCCGGGGTCGAAAAGGCCTATGAGCGCTGGGCGCCGGTCTACGACCTGGTGTTCGGCAAGGTGTTCGACGAGGGACGGCAATCCACCATCGCGGAGGCGAACCGGATCGGCGGCCGCATTCTCGACGTCGGCGTCGGCACCGGGCTCTCGCTCTCGGACTATGCACGCACGACCAAAATCTGCGGCGTCGACATTTCCGAGCCGATGTTGCGGCGGGCGCAGCAGCGCGTGCGCGAGCTCAAGCTCAGCAATGTCGAAGTGCTGGCAGTGATGGATGCGAAGAACCTCGCCTTCGCCGACAATCTGTTCGATGCGGTGGTCGCGCAATATGTCATCACTGCGGTGCCCGACCCGGAAGCGACGCTCGACGATTTCATCCGCGTGCTCAAGCCCGGCGGCGAGCTGATCCTGGTCAATCATATCGGCGCCGAGACCGGCCCGCGCCGGATGTTCGAACTGGCGTTCGCGCCGATTGCCCGACGGCTCGGCTGGCGACCGGAGTTCCCCTGGGCGCGGCTGACCAATTGGGCCGCCAGACACGGTGGTGTGACCTTGGCCGAACGGCGCCCCATGCCGCCGCTTGGGCATTTCTCGCTGATCCGCTACCGCAAGAATTGATCGGGGCAGGGCGGTTCCATCAGCCGTCAACGACCCCGACGGAACGATACGGGCGGAACGACATCGCCGGCCCGGCGTTGCCGAGCCATGAGCATCAGGACATCATTCGCTGTTCCTTTCCTCGCGGCTTCATTCGCGCTTGCGGCGAGCACTGCGACTGCGGTTCACGGCCAGGCCCCGCCGACCCCAGCCACGCCGCCGCAGGCCACTGCGCCCGCGCCGTCCGCCGATCAGAACGCGGCTTGCGCCCCCAATGCGCGGGCAACCCCGACCCCGGACGGCATCACCACCGGCCAAGCCGGCGAGCCGCTGGGCGACAAGCTTGCCAAGACCAACGGCGTCCTGTGTCCGCCGGCCGGCGTCGATCCCGAGATGCATGCGCCGACCCCGGAGGGCGGCACGACGCCGGTGATCCCGCCGCCCGGCAGCCCCGGCGGGAATCCGAACGTGCAGCCGAAGTGAGCGGGCTCTCGTTCCACAAGCGGCGGGGCGCGCGGCAGGCCGGGTGGTCACGATATCGCCGCGGTCGAACCGGGATTGCATCGGCGCGTCGCGCGACATGCGGAGCGTAAGGTTTGCAATGTCCGCGACGGTTGCTTGACAGGCCGTCGACGGACTCCTTATATGCCGCGCGTTCGCGAAGCCGTCCGCGGTCTTTTGACCCGCACTGGACCTTGGCCGACGCACCGTGGCGGGGTAGCTCAGCTGGTTAGAGCACGGGAATCATAATCCTGGGGTCGGGGGTTCGAGTCCCTCCCCCGCTACCATCTTTCCCCACACTCCTTTGACGCGGTTTGGATAAGCCGTTTCCCCCAGCAGAGCATTTAGACGGCCTGTTATCTCCACGGTCACACCACCCGGGCGCGCTGGATCCCGGAAGACGGTGACGGTTTCGACTAGATCTCTAATGGCTTCGGCGGCTTCACCGTCGCCAGCACTGACACCTTTCGCTAGCGCCTCTTCAAGCCGACCGAGTTGTTCCTCATATTGCTTGAGAATGGCCGGATGCAGCGCCACCTCTTTTGGGGCTGGCGGCTCACTCTGCAACTCCTTGGATATCCGCTTTCGTTTGGCGTCTAGGGCAGTCGATTGCGGACCGAGAACGGATGGATCGCCGTGCCCTTTTGCGATCGCATTCACTAGCCGGTCGATTTCTCGGTTCAATTGCCCAAGTTGCTGCTCGAGGCGCTGTCTTTTTGCATTTGATGCTATTGCGAGGCGCTTCCGTTCTTCGAGATATGTGCGCACGTACTCCGAAATGACTTTCGGTGCGCGCAATTCGGCCTTCAGTCCGCTGAGAACTGCGCTCTCGACGGTGTCTAAATAGAAGGTCTTGGCGTCAGGACACGTACCGCTCTCCGTCGCTGCCGAGCAGCGAATGCGAACGCGCTCCGATTTGTCCCGTCCATTGGTCGCCATGCCCGCGCCGCATGAACCGCAACGGAGCAGACCAGACAGCATCCGGCGGGGCCGACGTTGATGGCTGGGGTGGGTGCGACCGCGCTCCTCTTTGCGCTTCTGAGCTGCTGAGAACAGCTCGGGATTGATAATTGCAAGATGGGGCACGTCAGCAACCTGCCACTCACTCTTCGGGTTGGGGCGTGACAGGCGTTTTCCCGTGTCGGGATCTTTCACCATCCTGACCTTGTTCCAAACGAGACGTCCCACATAAAGCTCATTCTGCAGGATGCCGGCCCCCCTCTCAAGGTTGCCGTTAATGGTTGAGGCATTCCACGCTCGCCCTCGCGGAGGTGACACTCCCTCCTTGTTGAGATCGTGTGCGATTTCGCGAGGGGTTCGGCCGTCGACGTATTCCTGAAAGATGCGCCGGATCATTTGTGCCTCGGCCTCGACGACCACCCGCTCGCCGCTTTTCCCCGCGATCGGGGCGTAACCGTATGTCAGGCCACCTCCAGCCAAGCCTTGCTTGACCCGTCCAGCTTGGCCGCGACGCACCTTATGTGCGTTGTCCTCGCGATAGAGTTGTCCGACTAGGCCGCGAAGGCCGACCAGCACAGTGTTGACGACGCCCTCGTGAACCGCCCGGATCTCGATCCCGAGAAAAGATAGCCGCTTATGGATGCCTGCGAGGTCTTCCATGTCGCGGGAGAGACGATCAAGAGCTTCGACGATGACGAAATCGAAGGATTTCTCTCTCTCGCATCGTCCAATAGCTTCAGTAAGCCATCGCGTCCCATCAACGAGCCACCGGAACGGGCCCGATCTTCGTAAGCACGGACGACGCTTAATCCTTCTCGGCTGGCATAGCTTTGACAAAGCGAAAGCTGATCCTCAATAGATCGTTCGTTCTGAAGATCTGTCGAGAATCGAGAATAGATCGCCGCTCTCGTCTTTGTTTCTTCGGTTGGCCTGCTCTCTCTCATGATCTTCCCTCGCAGCCAGACGAGCAAGTACGCGTGCAAGGCGTAAGATCGCCTCGTCCGGACTCGTCTGCAAGGGCAATTTTCGACCTGCGTCCCGCATGATCGAATCCCTAGATCCTCGAGAAATTTTTCGGAGTGTATGCACTCGCGGCGACGCAATCGGCAAAATGTCGCAGGCGGCGATCAGTCTCGGTATGCTCCTCTGCGGACGCTTCAGTGGAACCGACCATTATGGTTTCGTCCTGCGATCGGATGTTGCAGCAAGAAAAAGACGTCGAACTTGAGGTGACTTTACCCGCCGAACGTTCTGCAGCGAGCGTACGGCGAAGCCAATAGCGAGATAGAGTCGTGACAGAGCATCGCATCGCGAGGGCTCAATACTTTAGCGCCGCTTGACGTGGATCATCAGCAACGCCGGAATTGACGACGGCCTACAGTTCGCAGAAAACCGTATCGTGAAAGGCTACCTGACGTGTTAGTTCGACAGCAGAGCTGTCGATCGCCATCAAGCACGGTGAGCTTCATTCGCTCAACTGCAAGTCAAGCAAAGCTGCTGCATCTCGTGCTTAGATCGAGCGGCTTGCGTCATCTCGGTATGAGTTGCCGCTGCTAGGTCAAGCCGATCATATTTGTGTTATTGCGTCGCTTGCGGGGCCGTTGCATAGGCGCGTGCGGCTATCGTTGCACGGCGCTCTTGTGAACCGCATCGCGTTCTCGGCCATTCGGCTTCGATCCGTCGCGCAAGTACATATAATGTGTCGCTCGCCGGAGGCACTCGCTCGCGGTCCCCGCCGGCATTGCATGCCCGCGTCGCTATCACTGTCCCGCGTTCGGGTGCCTTGTTGACCGATCTCGCGACTGCACTCGGTCCCGGGTCCCGCCGCTACGCGTCGGCGCTATGCTGACCCTCTTGCGGGTGCCTCTTTTGATTTTCTCACTCTTGCCTCTTGTTATCACCTGCGCTGACTTGCTCAACATCCTACCGCTTGAGATCTAATGGGCTCCGCCCCTCGCGCGGGCCAGGGTAAAGCACCGGCTGTCGCCGGCGCCGCCCCGAGCGGTCTCCCCGGTCTTCCGCGCTGTTTTCAATCTGCCGACTCCGGACTGCATGGCTCAGCGTGTGCAGACCCGCTCTTGCGAGCGGCCCTTGCAGGCGGGCGATCCCCCTCCGCTCGGGTCGCCCCGGCGCTTGCTACCCCCGGTCTCGCCGACGGGCAGGGGTGCAGGCGCGTGGTGCGCCTTGCACCCATGGAAGCAAAAGGAAGTTTGATCATGTCGGCCAAATCAGTTGAAACCATTCCCGTGAGTGGAAGGGAGGTTTTGATTCCACTCAACAAGCTGAAGAAATCGCCGAACAATGCGCGCAAGGCGCCACACAGTGAGGCGGCGATTGAAGCCTATGCGGCGAGTATCGCCGCCAAGGGCATCTTGCAGAATCTGGTCGTTGAACCGGAGTTGGATGGAGAGGGAGCAGCTACCGGGTGCTATTTGGTGACGATCGGCGAGGGCAGGCGGCTTGCCCAGCTCTTGCGGGTGAAGCGAAAGGAGATCAGGAAGTCCGAGCCGATCCGCTGCGTCATCGACACCGCGAATGACCCCCATGAAATCAGCCTGGACGAAAATGTCACCCGGGAAAACATGCACCCCGCGGACCAGTTCGAGGCATTCAGGAAGCTTGCCGAGGAGCGTGGCTTCGGTGCGGAGGAGATCGCCGCTCGCTTCGGGGTGACGCCGCATGTGGTGCGGCAACGGCTGCGGTTGGGGACAGTTTCTCCGCGATTGATACAGCTCTATCGCGATGGCGAACTGACGCTTGAGCAGTTGATGGCCTTCGCCATCACCGACGATCAATCCCGGCAGGAAAGCGTGTATGAGCGTCTCTCCTACGACCGCGATGCCAGCGCTATCCGCCGTCTCCTCACCGAAACCCATGTGGCCGCTACCGATCGCCGCGCACGGTTTGTCGGGCTAGAGGCCTACATCGACGCGGGCGGCACGGTCCAGCGCGACCTCTTCACCGAGGATCGCGGCGGCTATCTGGAAGACGTGGGGCTGCTCGATCTCTTGGTGACGGCACGGCTGGGCCGCGAGGCGGATAGCTTGCGGGCGGCTGAGGGTTGGAAGTGGACGGAACCCTATCTCGACTTCCCGCACGCTCACGGCATGCGCCGTGCCTACCCGCATCCGGTCGAGCTGTCGGCGGAAGATCAGACCGTTCTCCAAGCCGCTCAATCCGAGTTCGACCGACTGACCGAACGATATCAAACGGCCGATGAACTGCCTGACGACGTGGATGCTCGGTTCGGAGAACTCGAGAGCAAAATCGAGCAGTTGGAAGCGAAACGACAGGCTTACGATCCCGGTGATGTCGCGCGCGGCGGCGCGTTCGTGACCCTCAATCATGACGGCACCGTCAGGATCGAACGCGGTTTCATCCGCCCCGAGGACGAGAAACCCCATGCCGAAAACGGGCAGGACGGCGACGCCCAGGCACCGGATGAGGATGGTGGAGGGGACGATCAACCCACGCGCGATGATGAAGGAGCGGAGGGAGAAAACGAGGAAGAAGACGAGGAACAGTCGCTGTCCGATACGCTCATTCGTGACCTCACCGCG
>NZ_CAFK01000178.1 GCF_000239815.1 Bradyrhizobium sp. STM 3843
ACAGCGGCGCTGAACACGTCGGTGTCGTCAGGATTCACAACGGGCTGCACGATATCGATCTCGGGATGGTCGGCGAAGGCCGCGAGCGCACGATGGATGACGGTACGGCCGCCGATCATGCGGTACTGCTTGGGCCCGCCGCCGCCGGCACGCAGGCCACGCCCGGCTGCAACGAGAATGGCTGCGGTACGCTGAGAACTGGTCATAGGAACAGATGAGTGATGAAGAACACGATGAGGTGAGGCTGAGGCGCGCTTCATACATCGCCCGCCTCACGTAAGCGAGCACGATCACGGACGCGACGTCGGAAGGTGCCGAGGTCTCGATGGTTGGCAACGACACGGGCAGGTGCAGCCGAATCGCCTAGGCCGTAGTCACCACCGGCACGCCCGGACCCTCCGAGCCATGCAAAAATCCGTGTCGTTCCGGGTTTACCATGACCGTTCAACAAGCAAAATTTGCTGCGCTGCACTTGAAACGCAGGTAGTTTTGGCTAAAGTGTAGGCATAACGCTTGACTGCCCAATCATTGTGCTGGAGAGTGCAAGGCAGTCGCAATGATGCGTCTGAAGAGCCCGTGAGTCGTCCGTGACCGGTCCGGCCAAACCTAGTGCCAAGCCATTGAAAATCGGCGAGGTTCCGCTCGCCAATCAAGCCCTCCTCGCGCCGATGTCGGGGGTGACGGACGCCCCGTTCCGCCGCCTGGCGGCCGAGCTCGGCGCCGGCCTCGTCGTGTCCGAAATGACCGCGAGCGACGACTTGGTCAGAGGCCGGTGGATATCCCGATTGCGCTGCGAAGCCAGCGGCATTGGGCCGCACGTGGTGCAACTCGCCGGCTGCGAGGCGCACTGGATGGCGGAGGGCGCGCGCGTGGCTGAAGCCTCCGGCGCCGACATCATCGACATCAACATGGGCTGTCCGGCACGGCATGTCACCGGCGGCCAGTCCGGCTCGGCCCTGATGCGCGATCTCGACCATGCGCTCAGCCTGATCGAGGCGACGATCGCCGCGGTCTCCGTGCCCGTGACCTTGAAGATGCGGCTCGGCTGGGACGAGCGCAGCAAGAACGCAGCCGATCTGGCGCGCCGGGCCGAAGCCGCAGGCGTGCAGCTCATCACCGTGCATGGCCGCACCCGCAGTCAGTTCTACAAGGGAGAAGCGGACTGGGCGGCGGTGCGCGCGGTGAAGGACGCCGTGACGGTGCCGCTCGTCGTCAACGGCGACATCACCTCCTTCGACGACGCGCGCGAGGCGCTCGATGCATCGGGGGCGGATGCCGTGATGATCGGCCGTGGTGCGCAAGGCCAGCCCTGGCTGCCCGGCCAGATCGGCCGCAGGCTCGCCGGCGCAGCGGAAGAGGCGGCGCCGGAACTGGCGCAACAGCTCGATTATCTCCAAACCCTCTACGCCGCGATCTGCGATCACTACGGCGCGCGGGTCGGCCTGCGCCACGCCCGCAAGCATCTCGCCTGGGGCCTTGATGTTGCCGCCCGGGCCGCGAGCGCGCCGGCCGAAAAATTGAAGGCGTGGCGCGCGCGCATCCTCACCTCCGAGCAGCCGGCCGATGTGCATCGGCAGCTCGATGACGCTTTCGACGATTTTGCCTGGAGTGCAGCCGCATGAGCTCAGCCGCAGAACAGCGCAAGCGCCCGCCATCCGATGGCGATGCCATTCTCAACGCCTTGCCCAATCCGGTGCTCGTGGTGGGGCCGGACGGCATGATCGTGGACGCCAACATGGCGGCGGAATCCTTCTTCGATTCCTCCACCCAATTCCTGCAGCGGCAATCGCTCAAGAAGCTGGTGCCGTTCGGCAGCCCGCTGCTGGCACTGATTGACCAGGTCCGCACCACCAGCGCGCCGGTCAACGAATACAAGGTCGATCTGGGCACGCCGCGCACCGGCGCCGACCGGCTGGTCGATCTTCATGTCGCCCCGTTGCCAGAGCGGGCCGGCCATATCGTGGTGATGCTGCAGGAGCGCACCATCGCCGACAAGATGGACCGTCAGCTCACCCATCGCAGCGCCGCGCGCTCGGTGATCGCGCTCGCCGCCATGCTTGCGCATGAGATCAAGAATCCGCTCTCCGGCATCCGCGGCGCCGCACAGCTGTTGGAGCAGCAGGCCTCGTCCGAGGACCGCATGCTGACGCGGCTGATCTGCGACGAGGCCGATCGCATCGTCACCTTGGTCGACCGCATGGAGGTGTTCGGCGACGACCGCCCCGTGGCGCGCGGGCCGGTCAACATCCATTCCGTGCTCGACCATGTGAAGCGGCTGGCGCAATCGGGCTTCGCCCGCAACGTCCGCTTCATCGAGGATTACGATCCCTCGCTGCCGCCGGTGCTCGCCAACCAGGACCAGCTGATCCAGGTGTTCCTGAACCTGGTCAAGAACGCCGCCGAGGCGGTGGTCGATCTCGGCACTGATGCCGAAATCCAGCTCACCACGGCGTTCCGGCCTGGCGTGCGGCTCTCGGTGCCCGGCAAGAAGTCGCGGGTGTCGCTGCCGCTGGAGTTCTGCGTCAGGGACAACGGCCCCGGCGTGCCGGAAGACCTGATGCCGAACCTGTTCGATCCCTTCGTGACCACCAAGCCGACCGGCAGCGGCCTCGGTCTTGCATTGGTTGCAAAAATCATCGGCGACCATGGCGGGATCATCGAGTGCGAGTCACAGCCGCGCAAGACCACCTTCCGGGTTCTGATGCCGATGTACAGCGCAAGCAAACAACCAGACCACAGCCTTAACAAAAGCCATGGCGATGACGTTTCCGGGACGCCGTTGCATGCCTCACAGGGATCAAGATGAGGACGACCCATGCCTGCAGGTAGCATTCTTGTCGCCGACGACGATACGGCGATCCGCACGGTCCTCAACCAGGCGCTGTCGCGCGCCGGTTACGAGGTGCGGCTGACCGGCAACGCCGCCACGCTGTGGCGCTGGGTGAGCCAGGGCGAGGGCGATCTCGTCATCACCGACGTGGTGATGCCGGACGAGAACGCCTTCGACCTGCTGCCGCGGATCAAGAAGATGCGGCCGAACCTTCCAGTGATCGTCATGAGCGCGCAGAACACGTTCATGACCGCGATCCGCGCCTCGGAGCGGGGCGCTTACGAGTATCTGCCAAAGCCGTTCGACCTGAAGGAGCTGATCGCGATCGTCGGGCGTGCGCTCGCCGAGCCCAAGGAACGCGCGGCCTCGCAACCCGACGATTCCGAGTTCGAATCGATCCCGCTGGTCGGCCGCTCGCCGGCGATGCAGGAGATCTACCGCGTGCTGGCGCGGCTGATGCAGACCGACCTCACCGTGATGATCTCGGGCGAATCCGGCACCGGCAAGGAGCTGGTCGCCCGCGCGCTGCACGACTACGGCAAGCGCCGCAACGGCCCGTTCGTCGCCGTCAACATGGCGGCGATCCCGCGCGACCTGATCGAATCGGAACTGTTCGGCCATGAGCGCGGCGCCTTCACCGGCGCCAATGCCCGCGCTTCCGGCCGCTTCGAGCAGGCCGAGGGCGGCACGCTGTTCCTGGACGAGATCGGCGACATGCCGATGGAGGCGCAGACGCGGCTCCTGCGCGTGCTGCAGCAGGGCGAATACACCACGGTCGGCGGCCGCACCCCGATCAAGACTGACGTGCGCATCGTCGCCGCCTCGAACAAGGACCTGCGCATCCTGATCCAGCAGGGCCTGTTCCGCGAAGACCTGTTCTTCCGCTTGAATGTCGTGCCGTTGCGGCTGCCGCCCTTGCGCGAGCGGATCGAGGACCTGCCGGATCTGGTGCGACATTTCTTCGCGCTGGCCGAGAAGGACGGGCTGCCGCCGAAGAAGCTCGACGCGGCTGCGCTGGAACGGCTCAAGCAGCACCGCTGGCCGGGCAATGTGCGCGAATTGGAGAACCTCGCGCGGCGGCTGGCCGCGCTCTATCCGCAGGACGTGATCACGTCCTCCGTCATCGATGGCGAACTGGCGCCGCCCGCCGTCAACGCCGGAAACAATTCCTCGCATTCGATCGATAATCTGGGTGGCGCCGTCGAGGCCTACCTGTCCTCGCATTTCCAGGGGTTCCCGAACGGCGTGCCGCCGCCGGGCCTCTATCACCGCATCCTCAAAGAGATCGAGGTGCCGCTGCTCACGGCCGCGCTCGCTGCCACCCGCGGAAATCAAATCCGCGCCGCCGATCTGCTTGGGCTGAACCGCAATACGCTGCGCAAGAAGATTCGCGACCTCGATATCCAGGTCTACCGCAGCGGTGCCTAGGAGGTATTCTTAGGCGACGCCATTCCGCGGTTACCGCAGAAATCAAAACCGGATGAATCCGGGGCGTCCTCAACGCCGTGGATTTGTCGCAATTCGGCAACATTGTGGTATGAATGCATCAGTCCGAATCAGCCGGACTCCCGTTCAGCATCACACCCCTTGCCGGAATGACCAACGCAGAGACCTCGGCCACCCCGTTCGATTCGCCGCCTCCTGAGGGACGGCGCTGGACGTGGCGTACCCTGTTGGGGCCGTTCGCCGTGGCGTTGGCGCTGGGCTCGGCGTTCCTGAGCTTTGTCGTGCTGGTCGGCCTGACGCCGATCGAGCCGACGCCCGAGGTGGTCAGCACCTTCCTGCTGATCGACGCCGGCACCATCCTGATCCTGGTCGGGATCATCATCCGCGAGGTCTGGCAGATGGTCCAGGCCCGACGGCGGGGCCGGGCGGCGGCGCGCCTGCACGTGCAGGTGGTCGGCCTGTTCTCGATCATCGCGGTGCTGCCGGCGGTGCTGGTCGCAATCGTTGCCAATGTGACGATCGACCGCGGCCTCGACCGGCTGTTCTCCGGCCCGGCCCGGGAGGCGATCCAGAACTCGCTGACGGTGGCGCGCGCCTATACCTACGAGCACGCGCAGCTGATCCGCGGCGATATTCTGGGCATGGCCAATGACATCGCCCACGCCCGGCCGCTGTTTGACCAGGATCGTGCGACCTTCCGCGAGCTGCTCACTGCAAGCGCGGCGTCACGCAATCTGCCGGGCGCGATGCTGATCGACAAGGACCGCAACGTGCTGGAGACGGCGCAGACGGGTGTCGAGTACAGCTACCAGACCCCGCCGGCCGACTTCCTGAGCAACGTCAACGAAACCGAGCCGCAGATCGCGGTGTTCCCGGAGGCCAATTACGTCGCAGCCGTGATCCGCCTGCGCGCTTTCAACGATACGTTCCTTTACGTTGCACGGGCGCTCGATCCCAGGGTGGTCACGCAGCTGAAGCAGACCGAGCTTTCCGTCGCCGAATATGCACAGGTCGAATCGCGCCGGCTCGGCATCCAGGTCGCCTTCGCGCTGATGTTCGCGGTGATCGCGCTGACGATCCTGATGGCGTCGGTGCTGATCGGCCTGAATTTTGCCAACCGGCTGGTGGCCCCGATCCGCCGCCTGATGAGCGCGGCGAAGACGGTCTCGACCGGCGATCTCAACGTCCAGGTGCCCGTGCACACGTCCGAAGGTGACCTGGCCCAGCTCGGCGAGACCTTCAACAAGATGACGCAGGAGCTGCGCACCCAGCGCGACGAGCTCGTCAATGCCAGCGAACTGATCGACAGCCGCCGCCGCTTCATCGAAGCGGTGCTGTCCTCGGCCTCGGCGGGAATCATCGGCGTCGATGCCTCGGGCTCGGTCGGCATTCTCAACCGCTCGGCGGAGAAGCTGATCGGGCACGCCGAATCCGAGACGCTCGACCATCCGTTGTTGGAGGTGCTGCCCGAACTCGACGAGATGATGAAGACCGCGCGTGAGGGCAAGCAGCGGCTGGTGCAGGGACAGATCACGATCCAGCGCGACGGCCACGAGCGTAACCTCTCGGTGCGCGTCACCGCCGAGCAGACCAATCAGGCCCGCGACAGCTACATCATCACGCTCGACGACATCACCGAGCTGGTCTCGGCGCAGCGCACATCGGCCTGGGGCGACGTGGCGCGCCGCATCGCACACGAGATCAAGAATCCACTGACGCCGATTCAGCTCTCGGCAGAACGGATTCGCCGCAAATTCGGCAAGGTCATCACCGAGGACAAGGCCGTTTTTGAGCAATGCACCGAGACGATCGTGCGGCAGGTCGACGACATCAGGCGAATGGTCGACGAGTTCTCGCGCTTTGCGCGGATGCCGAAGCCGGTGATGGAGGGCGAGGATGTCGCGGACACCGTGCGCCAGGCGGTGTTCCTGATGAAGGTCGCCCACCCCGAGATCGACATCGAGACCGATATCAAACAGGACCCGCTGCGCGCGCAGTTCGACCGCCGCCTGATCTCGCAGGCGCTCACCAACATCATCAAGAACGCAACCGAGGCGATCGAAGTCGTGCCGCCGGAAGAGCTCGGCAAGGGGCGCATTGACGTGGTGGTCGCGCAAGAGGGCGGCGATGTCCTCATTGACGTGATCGACAACGGCATCGGGCTGCCCAAGGTGGCGCGTCAGCGGCTTCTGGAACCGTACGTCACCACGCGTGCCAAGGGCACGGGCCTGGGTTTGGCCATCGTCGGCCGCGTGCTGGAAGACCATGGCGGCCGGTTAGAGCTGAAGGACGCCTCGGATTTCCGCGCCGGGCAGCGCGGCGCCTGGATGCGGCTGCGTTTTGCCGTGTCGGGGCAGGCGGCCAAGTCGGACGCGAAGGAGCAGGGCGCTGAAGGTGCCGTCGCAAGTGCCGAAACAAAGGAGCCGGCTGGGGAAACCGCAAGGCCGACTGAGACGACCAACAATGAAACAAAAATCAAAGCCGCATCAGGCGGCTGACGAGACAGGCGTGATCCATGGCGAGTGATATTCTGATTGTCGACGATGAGGCCGATATCCGCGAACTGGTCGCCGGCATCCTCGATGACGAGGGCTTCACGACGCGCACCGCGCGCGACAGCGATTCGGCGCTGGCGGAAATTACGAGCCGTCGCCCGAACCTGGTGTTTCTCGACATCTGGCTGCAGGGCTCCAAGCTCGATGGCTTGCAGTTGTTGGAGCAGATCAAGAAGGACCATCCCGACCTTCCGGTCGTGATGATCTCCGGCCATGGCAACATCGAGACTGCGGTCGCCGCCATCAAGCGCGGCGCCTATGACTTCATCGAGAAGCCGTTCAAGTCGGACCGGCTGATCCTGGTCGCCACGCGGGCGCTGGAAAACTCGCGCCTGAAGCGCGAGGTCCGCGAGCTGAAGCAGCTGGCGCCGACCGCAAGCGTGATGACCGGCCGGTCGCCGGCGATGAACCAGCTGCGCCAGACCATCGAGCGCGCGGCCAAGGCCAACAGCCGCATCCTGATCGTGGGCCCGCCCGGCTCCGGCAAGGAGCTCGCAGCGCGCACCCTGCATACGGCATCCCCGCGCGCGGAGGGACCGTTCGTGGTGATCAACGCCGCCGCGATTACGCCGGAGCGGATGGAAGAGGAATTGTTCGGCGTCGAGCAGTCCAATGGCGAGCAGCCGCGCAAGACCGGCGCGCTGGAGGAGGCGCATGGCGGCACCTTGTTCGTCGACGAGATCGCCGACATGCCGCGCGAAACCCAGAACAAGATCTTGCGTGTGCTGGTCGATCAGACCTTCCAGCGCTCGGGCGGCACCACCAAGGTGCATGTCGACGTCCGAATCATCTCCTCGACGGCGCGCAATCTCGAAGAGGAGATTGCCGCCGGCCGCTTCCGCGAGGACCTCTATCACCGCCTGTCGGTTGTGCCGATCCGCGTGCCGCCGCTCGCCGAACGGCGCGAAGACATTCCCGAACTGATCGACTACTTCATGGACCAGATCTCGGTCACGACTGGCCTGCCGAAGCGACAGATCGGACAGGACGCCATGGCTGTGCTGCAGTCGCACGTCTGGCCCGGCAATGTGCGGCAGCTCCGCAACAATGTGGAGCGCGTGATGATTCTCGCCGCCGGCGGCCCTGAGGTGATCATCACTGCCGACATGCTGCCGCCCGACGTCGGCTCGATGGTGCCGGCGATGCCGACCAGCAACAATGGCGAGCACATCATGGGACTGCCGCTGCGGGAGGCACGCGAGGTGTTCGAGCGCGACTATCTGATCGCACAGATCAGTCGTTTCTCCGGGAATATCTCGCGAACCGCGGAGTTCGTCGGCATGGAACGATCCGCCCTGCATCGCAAGCTGAAGGCGCTCGGGGTCGGGTAGTGGTCCGTCAAATCCGCTCTGCGAGCGCGATTTTGTTTGGGACAATCAGGCATTTTCCGGAAATTTACGGAGAATTGCCGGTGTTTTGGAACCTGTGTCCGTGCAAGCAGCTTGCCTATTGATCGCGGCTGCCTTCTAATCCTACCGCCCATGTTCCGCGAGGGGGATCTCACTGGAGCATGGGCGACCCGAAGGGTCCAACGACGTTGTCGGATCATGGGTTCAATAAGAAAAAAGCACACGACGCGAGATAACAACAATGGCGGCAGACCGCGCTCAAAATCTACAAGACACCTTCCTCAATCATGTTCGTAAAACCAAAACGCCACTGACGATCTTTTTGGTGAACGGTGTGAAATTGCAGGGGATTGTCACCTGGTTCGACAATTTTTGCCTGCTGCTTCGGCGCGACGGCCATTCGCAGCTGGTCTACAAGCATGCGATCTCGACCATCATGCCGGGGGCACCGATCCAGCTGTTCGAAGGCGGCGAGGACGCATCGGCGTGAGAGTGATCTGATTGGAACCCCGCGATCGCGATCGGGGCGCCGACCATCCGAAGTCGGCAGATGTGCAAAACACCGGGCGGGTGATCGTCATCGGGCCGTATCTGCGGGCGCGTCACGGCGCCGTGCAGCCGGGCGCATCTGACGCGCGCGATTTCGAAGCTCGGCTCGATGAGGCCACGGGCTTGGCGCGTGCGATCGATCTCACGGTGGCAGAGGCCCTGATTGCGACGATCGGACAGATCCGGCCCGCCACCTATCTCGGCAAGGGAAAGGTCGACGAGATCGCGGGGCTGATCGCCGGCCAACTCCCGGGTCACGGCATCGAGCTCGTGGTGATGGATTGCGCGCTGTCGCCGATCCAGCAGCGCAATCTCGAGAAGGCCTGGAATACCAAGGTCCTCGATCGCACCGGGCTCATTCTCGAGATCTTCGGCCGTCGCGCCAAGACCAAAGAGGGCTCGTTGCAGGTCGAGCTCGCGCATCTGAACTACCAGCGCAGCCGTCTGGTCCGCTCCTGGACCCATCTGGAGCGCCAGCGCGGCGGTTTCGGTTTCATGGGCGGTCCGGGCGAGACCCAGATCGAGGCTGACCGCCGGCTGATCAGCGAACGCATCAGCCGGCTCGAAAACGAACTGAAGAAGGTGCAGGCGACGCGGAGGTTGCATCGGGCTGGCCGCCAGCGCGTGCCGTATCGGGTGGTGGCGCTGGTCGGCTATACCAATGCTGGCAAGTCGACGCTGTTCAACCGGCTGACCCGCGCCGATGTGCAGGCTGCCGATATGCTGTTTGCAACACTCGATCCGACCTTGCGCGCGATCAGTCTGCCGCATGGCGGCAAGGCCATGCTGTCTGACACGGTCGGCTTCATCTCCAATCTGCCGACACAGCTGGTCGCGGCCTTCCGCGCCACACTCGAGGAGGTGCTGGAAGCGGACGTGATCCTGCACGTGCGCGACATCTCGCACGAAGACGCCGAAGCACAGCAGCAGGACGTCGAGATGGTGCTGAGCCAGCTCGGCATCGATCCCGAGGCCAGCGACAACATCATCGAGGTCTGGAACAAGGTCGATTGCCTGGACGATGCGCACCGCGAAAACCTCGAGAACATTGCGGCCCGCCGTCCGCCGGAGCGGCCCTGCCTGCTGGTCTCGGCCGCGACCGGGGAGGGCGTGGATACGCTGCTGCAGGCGATCGAGGATCGGCTGGCTGCGGCGCGCACCACGCTCGATCTCTCAATCGACGCCGCAGATGGCGCCGGGATCAGCTGGCTGCATCGCAACGCCGAGGTGCTCAACAAAGAGCTGCACGATGGCCGCTACGAGATGACGGTGCGCGTCGATCCGAGCAAGCGCGACATCGTGGTGGACCGCTATCACGCCGTGCCGCGCGTAGCATAAGCCCGGCGGGGATCGGTTCGTCCTCGTCGTCAGGCGTCGTCAGATTGGCAGACGCTGCTCCTGCCTGGGGTGATGAGGCTACAGCGGCGTGATGTCGACGTGCAGGACGGCGGTGCGGCCGCCGTCGAGTGCAGCAAGGCAGCGCTCGATCGCCGCATCGAGCTCCTCCGGGTCGCCGACCCGCTCACCGTAGGCGCCGAACCCAGCAGCAATATCGGCCAGATGCCGCCGCTCGTCCTGACGGCCGCTGCGCAGCCTGGAGAGGAAGGCATCGGCTCCTTGCGCGGCGCCGTCGGGATACACGCGCTGAACCGAGGCCTTCACCGCCTGCCAGCCGCCATTGTCGAGGATCACGGAGAAGATCGGCAATTGATATTGCTGGGACACGGCGTAGACGGAATCCGGCGCGGCGAAGTGGAAAGCGCCGTCGCCGACGATCTGCACCACGCGGCGTGACGGATTGGCAAGCTTCAGCCCGAGGGCCATGCCGCCGCTGAAGCCGAGGCCGCCTCCCGCCAGACCCACATAGGTCAGCGGCCTGGTTCGGCGAAGCTGCTGCTGCGCTACCGGCGCATTGCGGACGGCCTCGTTGAGGACGATGTCATCCTCGGACAGGTGCGCCTGCAGACGCGCGAAGAGATAGGCGGGGTTGATCGCGCCGGACGAGCCCTTCTGCGCCGCTGCCGATCTCAGTCTCGCCCGGGCGGCCTCGCGCGCGGGCTGCCAACTTGCGATCCGATCGTGCACCTTCCGCCGATAGGCGTCGTCCGCACGTGCGACGACGATCTCCAGAACTTGGCGCAGGATGATCGCTGAATCGCCCTGCATGCGAAGATCGGTCGCAAATCCCCACATCGGAATATCGGCCTTCAAGGCGTCGATGTCGATCTGGATCCAGCGCAGCCGGTCTGCTGACTTCACCGTCTGCGGAATGAAGGGAACGTCGATGTCGACCAGCAGCCCGAGATCGGCGCCGGCCACCAGCGTGGCCGGGTCAGCTCCGGCGAAGCACGGCGAGTCCTGGGAGATGTTCATCGTCACGGGATTGAACTCGACGACGCGGATGCCGCAGACGAGCGTCAACTGTTCCAGCACCGACACGGCTTCGGCATTGCGTCCGAGATAAGCCGTCAGCGCGACCGGATTCTCGGCAGCCATCAGCACGTCCGCAACGGCCTGCGCGCGGGCCGGCTCGATGCCGCCGGCCTTGACGCTCCCATAGCGCGTCGGCAGGTAGGCCGGCATCGCCCGTTCGTCCCAGGTCTCGGCGAGCGTTTCGCGCGGCAGCATCATGTAGACCGGGCCGGGCGGATCGCTGTGCATGAACGCTGCAGCACGCGCCAGCGCCTCCTTCACGACGACCCCCGACGGCAGCGTGTACTCCCATTTCACGTAGGGACGCACGATGCTGGCCTGATCGAAACTGTCCTGCACGAAGTGAACATAGGTGTCGCGCCCACCCGCCAACTCGCCGTGCAGTGCGAACGGCGCACGGCCGGCAAGCAGCAAAACCGGCAGGCGGTAGCGAAACAGGTTCTGGATCGCCATGCAGGCGTTCGCCGTGCCGGCATCGACATGCACCAGCACCGCCTGGCCGCGGCCGGTTGCGATCGCATATCCGGCCGCCATATGCACGGCGACCACCTCGTGAGGACACAGGATGACCTCGGGATGCCGCCGGCCTTCGCTGTCCCAGCGCGCAATTTCCTCGATGAGCGACACATGATCGGTGCCGAGATTGGCAAAGATGTAGTCGATCCCGAGGTCAACGAGCGCCTCGAGGAAGTAGTGCGCGGTGCTGTGCGTTGTCATCGCTGTTGAGGTTCTGGTTGGCATGGGGCGCTTTGCCGAGCTAGGCATGGAATCACACCGCAGCTTGCGTCGCCGTCCCTGCCACGATGTACCAGGTCACCAGCAGCCCGCAGATCAACGCTCCAGGCAGCGACGTACCGGTCCGTCGCCACGTGAAGGTCGAGATCACGGCGACGGCGGCAAGGAGCGGAATGAACTGAATGCCAATGATGGTTGACAGCGGCACGACGGGCGACGTTGGGAACGGATTTATCAATCTCCCACCAAACCACATTGCCAGATATTGACCACCGATGAGAACGACAAACCCCAGTGAAAGGACCAGGACGGTCGTGACGTAATGGCCGATCGCCGGCGCATCCAAGCGGCTGAAATTTGAGTGCAGTGCGCGCAGCGCGACAATGAAGAAGAGCGTAAACGGAACAAGGTAGATCAGCATGATCATCAATTGCGTCGCGCTCGGCAATTTGAGGGCCACCACCCAGAAGCGGAAGTCGATCTTGAACAGGAGGTCGGCAAACCAAACCGTCAGAACGCCGACGGCTATGGTCGCAAGTGCGATCAAGACGGCCTGTCCCGCAACACCTTTGCGCCTGATACGCCTCGGCACGAAAGGCAGTAGCGCCAACGTAATCACCGTGTTGAGGAGCGCCCAGGTCACGATCTGGGTTGTAAAAGCCTGCGGGAGGAAACGCGATGCCGGCAGCCACGCATTTCCGATGGCAAAGGCGGGATAGTAAGTTATCGCAGGCAGCAGCGCAGAGATCCAGAAGGCGGTCCACCAAGCTCTTCCCTTAGGCAATGCCGCACTCGCCGCATCTAAGTGGGCCGGCTCGATCCGAAGAGAGGCGAACGGTGACCACGTCAGAAGCAGGTCGAACGCGCCGAGCAGAAGAACAAAGAACCCTATGAGGGCGACCAGAGTGCCGATCTCCTTGCGGAGCCAGATCTGATCGGTCGACGGCAAAGGTGTGCCGCCTGTCAACGTCCTGCTGAACCAGTCGAGACTGTCGCCTATCGCTTCGCGGGAGAAGTGGTCAGCCGGATGCGTCATTGCAGGGGTATAGAGAACTCGCGCGGTACCTTGGCTGATATCTCCGTAAGTCCTTCCGGGCTCGATGGGTCCCGCAGCACCGAACACGGCGGCGAGCTTTGCCGACTGGGGGACATTCCTTGCGTACTCGCTACCCCACATGATCTGGGAGAACTCGTCATACTGGGAGAAGACCACGGCGAGGTTACGTGGCCAGGTCGGTGTTCCTTCGGCTGCAAAGGGCTTTCCGGTCGATGAGCCCTCCAGCACGAGCGCTTTGTAGGCGTCCGGCATCGCTGTAGCCGCGGCAAGAACTGTCCAGCCGCCCATGGAGTGCCCTTCAAGGCCGATATTGTCCTTGTCGACATAGGGCAGGCTACGCAGATAGGCCAGGCCATCGGGACCGCCGAAGCCGTGTGCGAAAGCAGGCGGATCGCTATAGCCGTGACCGGTCTGGTCCAGTGCAACGACGACGTAGCCGCGCCTGGCGAATTCGATCGCAAAACCATCCTGTGTCTCGCGGGAGTTGATGTAGCCATGGACCGCGAGGATCCCGGGTGCGGGGCTCCTCTCGCTCGCATTCTGCGGAATGTAGACGAGAGCGCTCATCGTGTTCCCAGCGGCGCCCTTGAAACGCACGTCTTCAATACGAATGCCGTTGGCCGTCTGAGTGAAATGCGCCAACATCCCACCCACAAAGACAAGAACGGCTCCTATTGCAGCCAGGATTCCTTTGGACATCGAGTGCTCCATCCGAAAAAGGCGCAACCTGCAATCAAGCGACGTGAACGTGTGCTGCTTGTCTGATTGAATCGTGCTCACGACCGGCTGGTTGGGAGGCCGCTCCGCGCAAGCGGTCGAACAGTCGATCGGGCTCGCTCGGCGCCGCGATGCCGCGCCAGGCGATATGCGAATCCGGCCGCAGCAGCAGCAGACTTTCCGGAAAGCCGTAGGCCGCCTGGCCTCGATCGATATCGACCAACGTCAAGGGAACAGCATGCCGCTTCGCAGCTTCGGTCAGCGGCGCGGCACCGACAGCCTGATCGAACCGGACCAGCGTATAGGCCGGGCCGAGCGCGTCCAGCAACGAGCGACCGTCGGAGAGCCAGAAGTGCGGCGCGCGTGCGCCAGGCACAGTCGAGGCGGTGAAATGGCCCATGCCATAGGGTGGGGGCGTCTCGCCGTCATGGGAAATCGCAGGAGATCGGTCGTAGTAATAACCGAAGTTCAGGCCGGCACAGCAATATTGCTGCACATTGAGATCGTAGGCAGCTTGACCGACCCTCTCTCGCACTGCATCGCCGACCGGACCGTCGAACTCCACCTCGGCAGGCACGGACCGCCTCTGACTCATCACGGCAAGCGCATGGTTCATCGCGAAGTGGGACACCTGCTCGGTGATCGGCTGCCGCTCCGCCTCATAGGCATCGAGCAGGGCAAGGCTCGCCCATCCTTGCAGGACACCTGCGAGCATCCAGCAGAGATCGACCGCATCGGCGATCCCCGCGTTCATGCCGTAGCCGGCATAGGGAATCCACAGATGCGCCGCATCGCCACAAATGAAGGCTCGGCGATCGCGGAAACGATCGGCGACCAGGCGACGGCCGACCCAGTCCTCCTTGCTGATGATCTCATACTGGAAACGGTCGTCGACGCCGAGGATGGTGCGGAGCGCCCAATCGCGATCAACGCTGTCGAATTCCACCTCTTCCGGAGCGAGGTGGTTGTGGATCAGCCAATTGTCGCGGCCGTCGATGGAGACGGTGGTGCCGCAGCGGCGTGGATTGAGCGACATCGTCATCCATGCCGGCTTTTGGGTGATCAGGTCCTTGAGCGCCGGGGCGTGAATGTAGGTGGACTGCACCCGCTGCACCACGTCGGTACCACTCAGGCGTGAGCCGATCAGCCTGCGGACCGTGGACCGGCCACCGTCGCAGCCGATCAGATAGCTGGCGGTGATGGTGATGTCCTGATCGGAGTCGAGATCACGTGCGCGCGCGGTCACGCCGCTCTCGTCCTGATGAAAGTGGTCGACCTGGACGCGGTTCAGAATCCGGATGTTCGCCTGCGCCTCGGCGCAGGCGAACAGGATCGGCTCGAGATAGATCTGGTTGATGCGATGCGGCGGCTCAGGCGTCGGCCAATCAGTGTCCGGCCCTCCGGTCGCGGTGTAGCGATCGGCGCGGCATGGAATCGGGATGCGCGTCAGCTCGCGGCCGACCACGGCAGTACGGTAGGCGCAGTCGTTCGGAAAATCGGCGGGCAGCCCGCCTTGGCGCACCTCGCGGACGATCCCGAGGCGGCGGAAGACTTCCATGGAGCGCGCGGACACATGGTTGCACTTGACGTTGGGCGGCTCACCGGCGCGCCTGATCTCCGCGACGACAACGTCAATGCCGCGCGATGCGAGATCCATGGCGGCGGTCAAGCCGACCGGGCCCGCGCCGACGATGAGAACCTGGGTTTGAAGCGTCTTCATGTCATCTTCTCTTGGTTGATCTCTGACCCGCGGCTCAGGCGCGCTCGGGCACTGAAAGCCCATCACGTTGGGTATCGTCGGACGGGGTCAGGCCGCCGCGCATGCCGAGCACGGCGAGGGCGAGGATGACCAACGCCGAGCAGAGCTGCGGCACTGCGCTCGCCTGAAACAGCGACGCCACGTTCCACTGCGCCGCGAGCATCAACCCGCCGAGGGTGACACCGAGGATGGAGCCGAAACGGCCGATGCCGAGCGCCCAACCAAGGCCGGTGGCGCGGATGTAGGTCGGATAGATGCGTGCCGCATAGGCGTTGCAGCCGATCTGTCCGCCGATCACAGCCACGCCGGCGATGAAGACCGCCGGCACGAGGACCGGCAATGACGCACCGGCGAAGCCGATGGTGATGATGGAGAGGAAGCCGGCGACATAGGTCGCGAACAATACGCGGTCGAAGCCGAGCCGTTCGATCAGCAATCCGAGCCCGACGGTGCCGAGCATCCCGCCGAGCTGGAACGCCACGCCGACGGCGATCGCGGCCTCGACCTCGAGCCCGACCTTATGCGTGAGCGTGGGCAGCCAGCTGTTGAGGAAATAGATGTCCATCATGTTCATGAAGAACATGATCCACAGCAGCAAGGTCGGCAGCAGCCGCCGCTTCGTAAACAGCTGCGGCAACAGAAAGCCCTTGCCGCTCTCCTCGACGCTGGTGAAGCGCGCATCCGCGGGAAAGTGCGCCGAGGGATCGATACGCGTCAGCAGCGCGCGCACGCGATCATTCTTGCTGCCGTCGAGCGCCAGCAGCGAGAGCGATTCCGGCAGCCAGACGATCAGGACCGGGCAGAGAACGAGCGGCAGCAGACCGCCGATCACGAAGATGAACTGCCAGCCATAGGCGGTGATGAGCCTCGCCGCGACCGAGCCGCCGATCGCGGAGCCCAGCGACACCGTCATGAACATCAGCATGATCAACAGCGTCCGGCGCCGCTGCG
>NZ_CAFK01000177.1 GCF_000239815.1 Bradyrhizobium sp. STM 3843
TCACCTGCCGCCTGCGCGTGAGCAGCGCGGGACTCGAGCATGAAGAGTGGAAGCAAACAGACACTCGCAAGCAAATAACCATACGCTCGCGCACCGCTGCACGCGGGCGCGTTGACAACAACGCCTGACATGACGTCCCCCGAAATTTCTTAGGAGTACGTTGCCGCTGCGTTGACGACGCATCAACGGGTTTTCGGAACCCGCGCGCTGGAATTGATACAGAATAGAACGGTTAAAAATCGCCAGCTCATTGCTGCCGCCGCACATCGACAACCTCTACACCAGGAGACGATTTATTAGTTCTGCCGCGATCGAATCGCTTGGCGCGCGATCAGCGGAGCCGCCTCCCCGCGCGAGGACGGTGCGCACGCGGGATTACCGTATCTGCTCTGCCACATCCGATCCGGGATGCCGACCTGGTCGTTGTGGCAACACGATAATCAATACCACCATGGCGACGAGGATCACAGCCGAGGCCAACGGTCGGCTCAGAGCAAGGCCACCATGGTTCATCGGCTTGTCGAGGAAATCTCCGACCGTCGCTCCCAGCGGCCGCGTGAGAATGAAGGCAGCCCAAAACAGGAAGACGCGCGAGATCTCGGTCCAGTAATAGAGGGCTGCCAGCACCGCGAGGCCCAGGCAAAAGACGAGCGCGCCGCCCTGATATCCCAAGCCGGTATCGTCCGCCGTCCAATCGCCGAGCGCCGTGCCCAGGGTTTGCGAAAAGGTGATCGTCACCCAGTAGAAGATCTCCACCTTGGGTGTCGTCACCGTTTGCACGGCGATCGAGCCGAGACTGAAATACCAGATGGCGAGCGAGCCGATCACGCATCCCAACAAGATGGATGAGCCGCCCGCGTATCCGATGCCCAATGAGCGATCGAACAGATCAGCCATCGCGGTACCGACTGTCGTCGAGGCCACAATCGCTAACCAATAGACCCAGGGATTGAACCGCCGGACCGAGATTTGCGCGATGACGGCTGCAACGAACACGGCAAGGAAGATGCCCGTGCCGATCAAGTAGCCTCCGCCTTGAGGGTTCGTGTCGGCGTGCAACCAGCTCATCGTCACCGCATCGCCGCCGGTTTCGCCAAGCGTGGTCGCCAGAACCTTAATAATCCAGAAGCCTAGCGTGACGGTGGGGACTTTACTGACGCCATTTTCTAAAGTGCTACTCAACGGCTTCATCATTTGCTCTTTCCGTGGACGTGAGCGGCCAGTGTTGTTTTCGTGGATGAAGGGCATCAGCCCTTCATCTGATCCATGACCGACAACAGATCGGCGAGGGCCTTCTTGCATTTGTCGGCGTCTGGCGTGCCTTCGCGCACGGCGTCGAGTGCACGGTCGATGGCCTTGTCGACCTTGTGCCAGTCGGAAGCCGCTCGCGGCTTCAAGCCTGCTTCCGCCTCATCCCATTTGGTCTCGAGATCCTTGATGCGCGTCTTGGCGCCGGGAAAGTCGCCTTTATCGACGAGAGCTGCGACATCGGCGGCAATGCTGCGGAATGGCGTCAGATCGCCGAGCTTCGACTGGGCAGCCTCGGCGCGAGATACGAGTGAAGCGCCTCGCTGAGCATAAGGCACAACTTGGGTGATGGTCACAGCAGCGACCGCCACCAGGAATTTGGTGAATCTCATGTTGCACTCCTTTGGTGATGATTTCGCGGGGATCGAGGATCAAGGCAGGCGGGGCGCACCTTCAGTCGCTCGTAAGGGCTTCAGCTTTGCGGCTCCGGTCACCCTCGAAAGTCAGCCGGGCGACCAGCGCGACAATGACGGTGAGAAAGGCGAGGCTGGTGTAGATCGTTCCAAGGCCAAGCCCGCCATAGTCACGCGCCTGAGACAGCAGATCGCCCAGCGAAGCGCCGAGCGGGCGCGTCAGGATGTAGGCCAGCCAGAAGGTCAGCACGGCGTTGCCGTTGAGCGCATAGGCGGCTCCGATCACTGCGATCAGCGAACCAAAGGCAATGACGCCGGCATCAAAGCCGAGACCAAGGGCTTCCGTGGCAAGGTCGCCGGCGGCTGTGCCGAGTGCGAAGGTGAAAAGGATCGCCGCCCAGTAGAACAGCTCGCGCCGTTTCGTGATGATCGTATGGATCGAGAGGGTCCGCTCCACCGCGTACCAGGTGGCAAAAATGGCAGCCAGCACGACCGCGAATGCCGACGTGCTGACGTAAAGGCTGATTTCCAACTTGTCGGTCAGGAAGTCCGTGATCTGTGTACCAACGATGCTGACCAGCACCACCGTGACCCAATAGATCCAGGGCATGTAGCGCCGCGCCCTCAATTGCAAGCTCAGCGCCAGAAAGAGCAGCGTGGCCATCAGGAGATCGGTTGCCGCGACGCCCAGCCCCACATGAACAGCGAGATAGTCCGCGCCCGTTTCGCCGACCGTCGTCGACATGATTTTGATGACCCAGAAGATGAAAGTTACTTCCGGGACCTTGTTCAGCATCTCATGCGTGAGGCGCAGCTGCTGTGGCACGTCGCGAAACTCCTTTTCGGGGCGGATCGAGGAACCCGTCAAAATCCGGAGTCAACCTGCGCGCATGAACTTAGCCCCGGCTTAGCGACCGGTTCTGGCGACGTTAGGCATCCTAATTCGTTCCTAAGTTGGATCAGTCATACTGCCCTTGGCCTCCCTCTCGGACTTGGCTTCGGACTTGGCTCTTGGCTGATGATGCCGTACGAGGTTGGGTGGTCTCGTCGCCGTGTGGATTTCAAAGATCGTCGCCATGCGAGTTCTGTTAGCCGAAGACGACAAGATGATTGGCGCCGCCGTGGTCGAGGCGCTCAAGGATGCTGCCTATGCGGTCGATTGGGTCCGCGACGGCGGCCTTGCCATCGAGGCGACCCGCAATGAAAGCTATCATCTCGTACTGCTCGATCTTGGCCTGCCGGCTGTCGATGGCCTCGATGTGCTCAAGACTATTCGCGCCGCCAACACCAAACTGCCCGTCATCATCCTGACGGCGCGTGACGCGCTTGATGATCGCGTCCGTGGTCTCGATCTTGGCGCCGACGACTACCTGATCAAGCCGTTCGAAATCCAAGAGCTGCTCGCCCGCATGCGGGCGGTCATCCGCCGTGAAGGAAGCGGCGCGTCGCCAATCCTGGGCAATGGAAGGCTTCAGCTCGATCCCGCCACCCGTGAAGCCAGTTTTGTCGGCGAGAGAGCCATTCTCAGCGCGCGGGAATTTGCCCTGCTTCAGGCCCTGCTGCTGCGGCCTGGCGCCATCCTGTCGCGCGCCGACCTTGAAGGGCACATCTATGGTTGGAACGAGGAGGTCGAGAGCAATGCCGTAGAGTTTTTGATCCACACCATTCGCAAAAAACTCGGTGCGCTTGCGATCAGGAATGTCCGTGGCGTCGGCTGGATGGTGGACCGCGCATGACCCGGTCGCTGCGCGCTCGCCTCTTTATCGGATTGACGTCGATCGTCATTTTGACGGGCGCCATCGGTGCCACCTTCGCTTATCTGTGGGCCTACGACGAGGCCATCGAGATCCAGGACTCCGTCCTGATCCAGGTCGGTGCATTTGCGCTCGGTGCTCCTTTCAAGGAAAATCAGGCCGTCAATGGTGTCGACGTCGATTCAGAAATTGGGGTCGTCGAGCTCGGCAATGCGCCGCGCGGCCCCGCGGATATGCGCCGGCTTTGGGTTTTGCAAGACGGGTTGCACAACGATAGCTATCAGGGCCAAGCGGTTCGCGTTCTGCTGCGCACCCGGCCGGACGGAAGCCGCCTTGCAGTCACCCAGAGCAGTGAAATCCGCACCGAGCTCGCGGGCAATATGGCGCTCCGCACCTTGCTGCCGATTGCAGCGCTCGTGCCGTGTCTGATGCTGGTGATAGCGATTGTGATTGCACGCTCGCTCGGTCCAATGGTGCGCTTGGCCGACGAGCTTGATGGGCGCAGAGCCGACGATATGAGGCTGCTCGCGACCGAGGGCGCACCGAGTGAGCTACAGCCGTTTCTTGCCTCGATCAACGGATTGCTGGCCAGAGTCTACGCGATGGTGGATCAACAACGGCACTTCATCGCCGATGCCGCTCACGAGTTGCGGACCCCGATTACAGCGTTGAGCCTGCAGGCGGAAAATCTCGATTCCGTCGACATGTCTGTCGCCGCACGCGAACGCGTCAATGCTTTGAAACGCGGTATGCGGCGAACCAGACAATTGCTTGAGCAGCTCCTCGTACTAGCACGTCAGCAGTCAGGCCTGTCTGACAAGACTGAACGTGTGTTTCTTGACAGAGTTGCGAAAGGCGTCGTCGCCGATCTGTGGGAAGATGCCGCCGTCAAGGATGTCGAGCTTGGCTTCACAGTCGCTGACGAAGTCGAGGTAGACGGCAACAGTTTTGCTCTGACCTCGGCGATCCGTAACGTTGTTGAAAATGCGATCAAGTTTTCGCCCGATGGCGGCACGGTTGATCTTGGCGTCACCCGAGAGGGTGCCATGGCGGTCGTACAGATTGAGGACAGCGGGCCTGGCATCCCGCCGGCCGACATCGACCGCATATTTGAGCCCTTCTTCCGCGGCAGCCAGCCGAGCGGCGAGGGCTCCGGGCTCGGTCTCTCGATCGCCAGGCGCGCCATCGATCAGGCAGGGGGCGTGATCGAAATCGAGAATATCATCGGCCGGGATCGGTCGGGGCTGAGGGTAACCATCAAATTGCAAGCGGCAAGGGTCGAGGCCTCTCAAGCAAGAGCAGCCTGCAACGAAAGCCTGCCGTGATGATGCGCGCCTGAGCGTCGTGAGATTCCGGGGTCAGTCCGGACGGGCTGCCCCGGAAATGCCGGCGTTATGACGCAGTCAAACTATTCGATCACTTCGATCGGGTAGACGTCGATCGCAGGCTCCTCGTAAGGATGCGCGGTCCGGATCGCCTGCAAGGCGTCGCGCAGGCGATCCTTGGCACACACGGTCTCGATGCGCTCTTCCTCGACTGCTTCCAGCCGTCCCACAGCACCGATCGTCGGGTTGGCGCCGGCAAGCGGCCGGAACCGGCCGATGCCCTTCACAGTAAACGAACAGTAATCGTAATTGCCGATCCACCCTGCTCCGGCCGCACCCATCGCCGCGCGGACCGCGTCGCCCTGCGCCTCCGGGACATAGACGACAATCTTGTAAACCTTCATGCCTGCAACCTCAGCCTCGATCACGCCGGCGGTATCGTCGCGACTGCGGGGACACAATTTGCCGGCGCCCCGCCCCACTCACAATCGCGCCAACGGGCCAGGTGCCGTAGGGCTGCCATTCCGAAACGTGGGTTGTGCACCGCAACAAAGCCAATCAGATTCGTTCGCATCCTAAGAAGCACTCGTGGAAGGCTCTCGACTTGGCTGACACCAATGCCGACACCATCGCAATCGTCCGCCACCGGCCGATGGGTTTCGCCGAATTCGTCATCGTGATTGCGACCATCATGTCGCTGAACCCGCTGGCCATGGACATGATGCTGCCGGCACTGCCGAATATCGGCTCGGCCTTCCATATCGACGTGGCCAACCGGCTGCAGCTGGTGCTCTCGGCTTTCATGATCGGTTTCGGCATCGGTCAGTTCGCCATCGGGCCCTTGTCTGACAGTTTCGGCCGCCGCCCGGTGCTGCTCGGCGGCATGGTGCTGTATTCCTGCGCCAGCGTGCTCGCCATTGCCGCCCCCTCGTTCGAGACGCTGCTGCTCGCGCGCGTGCTGGAAGGTCTCGGCACGGCGGCCACGCGCGTGATCGCGACCTCGATCGTGCGCGACTGCTACGCCGGGCGCCGGATGGCCAGCGTCGTCTCGCTGGCGATGATGGTGTTCATCGCAGTCCCGGTGGTGGCGCCGTCGTTCGGACAGGCGGTGCTGGTGTTCGCGCAATGGCGCGGCATCTTCGTGGTGCTGACAGTGTACGGCCTGGTGGCGCTGATCTGGACCATGACGCGGCTGCCTGAAACCCTCCCCGCGTCCGAGCGCAAGCCGTTCGCCGTTCGCGAAATTCTGGACGCCTTCCGCAAGACCCTGACGGACCGTCAGACGCTCGGCTATGCGCTCGCCGCGAGCGGCACCTTCGGCGCGCTGCTCGGCTATGTGTTCTCATCGCAGCAGCTGTTCACCGGCGTGTATCATCTCGGCCGTTATTTTCCGCTCGCCTTTGCCGCCATCGCGGGGTCGATCGCCGTCTCCGCCTTCATCAATGCCCGGCTGGTCGGCCGGCTCGGCATGCGCATGATCTCGCACAGCGCGCTCATCGGCAGCGTCGGAACCGCGATCGTCACCTTCGCGGCGGCGCGCCTGGACATGCTGCCGCTGTGGCTGTTCATCCTCCTGTCCGCCGGGATGATGTTCGCCTCCGGCCTGATGTTCGCGAACTTCACGGCGCTGGCAATGGAACCGCAACGGGCCAACGCCGGCACCGCCTCCTCGCTCTACGGCTCGATCACCACCCTGCTCGGCATGGGCGCCGGTGCTGTGGTCGGCCAGGCGTTCGACGGCACAGCCATCCCGTTCGCGACCGGCTTCCTGGTCTGCAGCTCCGCGGCGCTCGCGATCGTGCTGGTCACGGAAAAGGGCCGGCTGTTCCACTCGCACCAGCCGGGCACGATCTAGAAAGCTAGAGACACGGCCCCTGGCCGCGCTGCGGGCAGAGCTTCACGGCGCTCGACAGCGACAGCAGGAAGCGGGCGCTGCGGGTGTCGTTGTCCGGCGCGCGATAGGACAGCGGGAAGGCGACGCCGAGATCGGCACGCCATTCGTTCGGGAAGGTGAAACGGATACCGGCGCCAACCGAGGTCAGCGCCACGCCGTCGGACGGGCGGAAGCCGTCGTTCCAGACCAGGCCGGCATCGGCGAAGCCATAGAGCTGATAGCCGAGGAGGTAGGCCCAGTTCAGCTTCTGGTCAAAGCGCAGCTCGAAAGTGCCGGCGAGGCCATTGTCGCCGCTGATCTCCGCGCTGCGATAGCCGCGCCCGAAGGCGAAGCCGCCGAGATAGAATTGCTGGGAATTGTAGAGCGGCCCCGAGGCGACCTGTCCGGCGCCGGCGATCTTGATCGACCAGGCATCCGACAGAGTCTGGTAGCGCGTGAACCACGCATTGAGGATCGAGAAGCTGGGCGAGGTGCCAGCGCGCGACGCCAGCGGATCGTTGGAAGGTGTGGCGCCGAGAATATCCAGGCCTTGGCGGTAGGACACGGTCAGATAGCTGTCGCCGCCGAACCGATCGCCCCAGCGATAGTCCGAGGTCAGCGTGAGAAAGCGGATGTGATCCTGATAGATCTTTCCGAACACATCGCGCTCCGACACCTCGCTGAAGGCCAACGCCGCCGTCAGCACCAGCGATGATTGCTGCGACTGGATCGGCGCGATGCTGCCGTGCACCTCGTAGGTCTCGGTTACGGTATTGTCGTTGAAGAGCCGGCGGATGTCGCCGGGCCGCACTTCGCTATAGAGCGCCGAGGCGCCGACCCGCGCGCCGTCGGTGCCGACAGGCGCGTCATACGACAGCCGTCCGAAACTGAGCTGGCGCGGGTCGCCCGGCGTGGTCGACAGGTTCACGGCCAGCGTATCGCCCGGCAGCAGATAGGAGTTGAACGCGGCCGTCGCATAGCTCTGCCAGGGGCCGACCGTCGACGAGCCGAGATTGTCCAGGCCTGTAAAGCCATAGAGGTGCCATGTCTTCAGCTCGAGCACCAGACGAAAGCGCCCCGTGGCGCCGCCGAGCTCCTCCAGCGAGGAATCGGCGATGCGCACGCCGCCGCGGCTGTTGATCAGGAGCAGCTGGCGTTCAAGCGTCGCAAGACGTGACGGCTGCTCCGCCAGCACCGCGTCGAGCATCGGCCGCACGCCGAACTCCTCGGCGCCCGGACCTTTCAGTGTCACCTCGGTGATACCACCTTCGATCACCCGCACCCGGACCCGGCCGTCGCTGATGTCCTGCGGCGGCACGATGGCGCGGCTGAGATGGAAGCCGGCCGCGCGGTACTGCTCGGTGATATCTGCCGCAATCGCCGCCAGATCGTCCTGCGACACCGGCTTGCCGAGGTAAGGCTGATAGGCCCTCGCCAGTTGCTCGCGCGGCAGCGCGCTCGCCCCGCTCAGAGCAACGCCACGCAGCACGAACAGCGGCTTGCCGTGGCCCCGCAGCTCAGGCCGGGGCGCCTGCGACAGGCGAGGTCGAACCGGGGCGGGAGCCGGGCGCGACTGCAGATCGTCGAAGAACTTCTCGGTCTGTCGCGGATCGAACGCGGGCGGGCTGGCCGGGTCTGCCTGCGCAGGCACGGCACTTGCGGCCGCCAGAAGCGCTGCCACGACGTGTGCCAACACGACGCGTGCGCGAGCCCGGTTCCGGCCAAGCCCGATGGTCAGCAAGGCGTCTGAATCGCTTGAGAGGACAAATCTCGTGAATGCCGGGACACATGAAGACCGCATGATTTTGATTAATTTTTTATGGTCAACGAAGGGTTAAGGCGTCCGGGAATGACGAGGCTTTGTCCTAAGGGTCTCTTGAAACATTTCCGCTAGTTTGCAGTCTCGGCAACTATCGCGAGAGGCCACCATGTTGGGCATTGGCAGTCTGAAACGAGTCCTGACCGCCGCGTTCATCGTCGGCGCGGCTCAAGCCGCCTGCGCGGCTGATGGCGAGCCCTGGTCGGTGAGCAAATTCTCCGGCGAAGTGTGGGTCATCACGGAAGGCGCGGCTCAGGTCTCGCTCGGTAGCGACAACGTTCTGAACCCCGGCGACAGCATCCGCACCGGCCACAACGGCCGCGTCCTGCTGACGCGCGGCGCCGAAACCATCCTGATCGCGCCGAACTCGGTCGTTGGCCTACCCACTGAAGCCAAGGACGGCATGGCAACAACCATCCTGCAGCGCGCCGGCTCGATCCTGCTCGATGTCGAGAAGGGCAACGTCCAACATTTCGAGGTCGAGACACCCTATCTCGCCGCGGTCGTGAAGGGCACCCAGTTCAGCGTCACCATCGGGGCTAACAGCACCAAGGTCGAGGTCAGCCGCGGCCAGGTCGAAGTCGCAGATTTCAAGTCGGGCCAGATCGCGCAGGTGAGGCCCGGCCAGGCGGCAACCGCTTTCACCCATGGCAAGGCCGGACTGAGCCTCAGCGGCTCCGGCAGCTTCAGCCCGATCGAGCAGGGTCGCCCACGCGCCTCCTCCGTCGATCGCGTTCCGGTCCCCAAGGGAGGCCTGCAGGCGCCACGCGGCACCAACGGCAGCGTGATCCATGCGCTCCAGTCTGTCGGCGGGTCGATAAGATCAGCCGCTGCGCCTTTGAGCACCCAGCCCGGCGCTGTCGCCAACCTTGCCAAGCCGAACGTGGTGCGGATCTCGGCGCCGCTCGGCGAAGTGAAGCTCAATGTGCATCAGGCGACCCATGGGCTCGCCCATGGCGGAGCCACGCCGGGCGTTCGCAGCGCATCGCGCAGCGATACGGTCTGGAGCGATGCCAAGGCAGGCGTGAGCAGCGCAAGCAACAGCAGCAGCTCCGCCGCCAGCAGCAACACCAGCAGTGCGACCGGGGACGCTTCGGTTGCGGCAGCGGTGACGGCCGCAGTCGGCTCGTCAAGCGGATCGGCCGGCGGCGGCAACGGCAACAACTCGAACGGCAACGGCAATGCGGTCGCCAACAACGGCAACGGCAATTCCGGCGGCAATGGCAATAACGGAAACGGCGGCGGCAACGGAAATGGCAACGGCAATAGCGAAAACAGCAATGCTGGCGGCAACGGCAATGGCCATGCCTATGGGCACACCAAGAACTAGCTGAGGCCGGCAAGAGGCTGAGACACGGTGCGCGCGCAAGGCGCACGCACGAATGGGGACTTAAGGGGGATGCTGAAGCATTTGCGGCCGCACGTTCTGGTGCTGATTGCGCTTCTGACTGTCGGCGTCTCCGGCTGGCATGAGGTGCTGCGCAACGGGCTCAGCGACCTTAGGCTCACGTGGGACAAGCGGCAGGCCAGCAGCGAGATCGCCATCGTCGCTATCGACGCCCATTCGATCGAGCGGATCGGCGTCTGGCCGTGGCCGCGGGCTTTGCATGCTGAATTGCTGCGGCAGCTGATGCGTGCGGGCGCAGAGCAGATCGCGTTCGACGTCGACTTCAGCGCGCCGTCCGACCCGCCGTCCGACCAGGCTTTCGGTGACGCGCTGCAGGCCGCCGGCGGATCGGTGCTGCTGCCGGCGTTCAGGCAGCCGGCCGCGGCCGGCGCCCCAGGTGCCGTCCATGTCAACCGTCCCTTGCCGCAATTCGAAGCCAATGCCTGGCCGGTGCTGGTCAACGTCACTGTCTGTCCCGACGGCAGGGTCAGGCAGTATGCGTTTGGCGAACAGCTTGCGGGCGGCCTGGTGCCGTCGATGGCCGCGGCCCTGACCGGTCGAAGCTTCGCCAGCGACGCGTCGTTCCTGATTGATTTCGGCATCGATCCCGCGTCGGTGCCGACGATCTCCTATGTCGATGTCATGAACGGCGACCCGGCAAAGCTGGCGCTGCTCAAGGGCAAGAAGGTGATCGTCGGCGGCACCGCGCTGGAGCTCGGCGACCGCTTCAGCGTGCCGAACGGAAAGATCGTCTCCGGACCTTTGCTACAGGCGCTCGCCGCGGAATCGATGCTGCAGGGACGCACCCTGCAGATGACCTCGAACGCCGTGACGCTCGCGGGCGTCGTCATCATCCTCATGATGATGATCATGTCCTGGCGCCGGCTCGGCGCCTTCTGGCGCGTGCTGTTGCTGGTGGCGACGAGTGCCCTGGTCGAGGCTGCGGCGCTATGGCTGCATGCACGCTATGCCGTGGTCCTCGACAGCTCGCTGCTGCAGCTCGCGATCCTTGCCTATCTGGCGACGATCGCGCTCGACGAAATCGATTTCCGTGGCCTGCTCCGCCGCGTCGCTGAGAACCGTTTCCAGCGCATCGCAATGTCGCTCAGCGACGGGCTGGTCTGCACCGATGCAGACGGACTGATCACGTTGTGGAATCCGGGTGCCGCGGCGATCTTCGGCTATCAGGCGGACCAGATCATCGGCCAACCGTTCCGGACGCTCTGCGTCGACCCTGATGATGCTGAGGCGCTGTTCGCGATTCGAGACGCCGCATGGGTGGCGAAGCTCGCGCCAGGCGGATCGGTGATCGAATTCGATGGTCGCCGCAATGACGGCGAGGTGTTTCGGGTCGAAGCGAGCGTCTCTGCCTGGCAGGGCGCCGACGGATTGCAATACGGCGCGATCCTGCGCGACGTTTCGCTCCGCAATCGGGAGGCCGAGCGCATCCGCTATCTCGCCGAGCACGACGCGCTCACCGGGCTGTTCAACCGCAACACGCTTCAGGCGCGGCTCACCGTGCTGCTAAGCGCCGAGGACGCGCTGTCTCGGGACATGGCGCTGCTGGTGATCGGCCTCGACGGCTTCCAGCAGATCAACGACATGCTCGGACAGAGCTATGGCGACCTCGTGCTCAGGGCGGTGGCGGACCGACTGACCGCGGAGTTCGGCGGCCAGGGATTGGTCGCTCGCTTGAGCGGCGATGAGTTCGCCGTCGCGGTGTCCTACGTTACGGTCGGAGATACCGTCGCGGAGCTCGCCGAGCACGTCGCGCGGCTGTTCGACGCTCCGCTGCAGGCCGGCCCGCGCCAGCATCATGTCAAAGTGAGCATCGGCGTCGCGGTCCATCCGGAGGGCGGACGGACCGCAGACGAGCTCCTGAGCAACGGTCATCTGGCGTTCTGCCGGGCCAAGGCGATCCGCCGCGGCCGCCATGTGATCTTCGAGGAGACGATCCGCAGCGAGCTCGAGGCGCGCCTGACCTTGGAGGCGGAGCTTGCGCTTGCGGTCGAGCGCAACGAGTTCGAGCTGTTCTATCAGCCGCAGGTCAACCTGCTCGATGGCCGCGCGATCGGCGCGGAAGCATTGATCCGCTGGCGCCATCCGGTGCGTGGCCTGGTTCCGCCTGCCGCCTTCATTCCCGTGGTCAACACGTCGGCCCTGTCTGAGACGGTCGCGAGCTGGGTGCTGCAGACGGCCTGCCGCCAGGCCCGAACATGGGAGCTCGCCGGCACTCCGGTTCGAATCGGCGTCAACCTGTCGCCTTCGCAATTGCACTCCGGCGATCTTGCCGCCCAGGTCGGCAGCCTGCTCCAGGACACCGGACTCTCGCCGGCGCTGCTCGAACTCGAGGTGACGGAGGACATCCTGCTGCACGACGAGGCCCGGGCGCTCGACATTTTCAAGCGCATCGAGGCGCTCGGCGTCAGCATCGTGTTCGACGATTTCGGCACCGGCTACGCCAGCCTCAGCTATTTGAAGAAGTTCCGCCTCGACGGTCTGAAGATCGATCGCTCCTTCGTGTTCGATCTCCTGACCGATGCCGATGATGCGGCGATCGTCGGCTCGACCGTGAGCCTCAGCCGTCAATTGGGGCTGATGGTGATCGCCGAAGGCATCGAGAACCAGGCGACCGCCGACCTGCTGCTGCGGCTTGGCTGCGAGCACGGACAGGGCTACTTCTTCGGCAAACCGATGCCGGCCGCCGATTTCGAGCGGCAGTTCCTGATGGCGAAAGATGCTGGCGGCGAGGGGCAGCGCGGCGCCGCGTAAGCCTGCGATGTCGTAGCCTTGATTTTTAGAAGTCTTGCCGCGGCGCTTGAATATCGGAAGATGAGGCGCGGCGCACATGAGTGCGCCCTCCCCCTTGTGGGAGACGGCATATAGGAAATCGTGGCAAGCTCGGTCGGGCGAGGGGTATGCCTCAACGAGCGTAGTTCGCGGAGAGACCCCCCACCCGATCGAGTGCGTGGATGGTCCGGAGATGCCCTCTCCCGCAAGGGGAGAGGGCGCTGCACGGCGCAACGCTGACCGACCTCACTCAGTCAATGGTGGGCAAACGCGGTGTAGCCACCGATTCACGGCCAGAGGTCCGGTGGGCACGGTGCCAACGCCTTTGCCCACCCTACTCTCCTCTCGCAATAACGAACCCAAAGATCGGATTATCGCTACTTCTTCCGCCCCTTGCCCTCGGCTTCCAGCGCCTTGCGCACCGCCTTGAATTCCTTGAGCGAGGCCGGATCGGTGCGCGGAAAATGCAGATCGAGGCTCTCCAGCGTCGCCACGATGGCCGAGCCGATGACGACGCGTGCAAACCATTTGTGGTCCGCCGGAACCACATACCAGGGCGCAAACGGCGTCGAGGTGTGCCGCAAGATTCCCTGGTAGACGGCCTGGTAGCGCTGCCAGCGCGCCCGCTCGGTGACATCATTCATCGAGAACTTCCAGTTCTTCGCCGGCTCCTCCAATCGGTCGAGGAAGCGTTCGCGCTGCTCCTCCTTGGAGATGTTGAGGAAGAATTTCAGGATCACGGTGCCGTTGCGTGTCAGGTAGCGCTCGAAGGCGGAAATGTCCTCGAAGCGCTCACGCCAGATGTTCTTGGTGATCAGCTTCGGCGGCAGCTTCTCGGCTTTGAGCAATTCGGGATGCACCCGCGTCACCAGGCACTCCTCGTAGTAGGAGCGGTTGAAAATGCCAATGCGGCCGCGCTCGGGCAGCGCGAGGAAGCTGCGCCACATGAAGTCGTGATCCAGCTCCTTGGATGTCGGCTGCTTGAACGAGGTGACCTCGCAACCCTGCGGGTTGACACCTTCGAAGATGCTCTTGATCGCGCTGTCCTTGCCGGAGGCATCCATGCCCTGGAAGATCACCAGCAGCGACCACCGGTCCTGCGCATAGAGCTTCTCCTGGAAATCGGCGAGCCGCTTGCGGTTCTGCTCGATGATCGCTTCGCCTTGCTCCTTGTCGAGGCCGCCCTTGGCCTTGGTCTTGTGCGACTTCAGGTGAAACCGCTCGGCGCCGTCGACACGGAACGGCGAAACGAACGGGTCGAGCTCAGCGGCCAGCAAGCGCGGCTTGTTCATGGGAGTAAGGCTTCGCTGTCTTCGAATTGCGCTTCGAGAAAGGCGGTGACGAAGCGCGGCATCGTCGCCGTCAGATCGTCCCTCGAGCGAACCAGCAGGATCGCGGAAAGTTCCGGCTCGACCTGCGTGGCGAGATTGGCCTCGATGCGGCGTTGCAGCGCCCTCGCTTCCGACGTCGAGCACCCGCATCATCGCGATCGAGGCGCCGGTGACCACGCAATCCCAATGCGCGCCGGCCTGGTAGTCCGACGGCGACAGCCCCGTCTCCTCCTCGACCTCGCGCGCGACATTCGCTGCGATGTCGAGGCTGCCGTCATTGACATCCTCCGGATCGGGCGTGCCGGCCGGGAAATAGATCCTGCCGGCATTGGCGGTCTGCCCGCCCATCACGCCGAGTACGAAGGCGCCGTCGGCCGTGCGCAGCGCGCCCATGCCGAAGCCGTTGAAGACGGAGCGATCCGGAAAACCCCAATCGCGCCAGGCGAGCAGATTGGCGAAGTCGGTTTCGAAATAGCTCGCGCGCAACTGCCCGGCGGCGAATACGGGATCACGTCCGAGCAGCACGCGGCCATTAAACAGCGCCGGTATCGCGCGCTGCCTTTCCTTGAAATGCGCCGCGATGTCGGCTTGCCGTTCACGTGCAAACGGCCAGTCCCAGGGCTCGACCTTGAAGTCGAGCCCTGTCACGCGATGAATGACGACATCGGTCATGCACACCCATGCTTTCTATTTTGAGCTTGCGCCCGTGGTGCCCTTCGCCTTGTCGACGAAGGTGTTGGTGTAGGTCTTGCTGACGTCGACATTGGCCTTGGCGACATCAGGCGAGCCCGTGCTGAACACGGCGAGCACGGCCTCGGCCCCCTTCGGGTCCATCTTGCCGGTTTCCGAATACATCGGAATCGTATTCTTCAGCGCGGCAAGATAGAGCGCCTTGTCCTTGCCGACCATCTCGTCGGGCATCTTCGCCATGATCTCTTCCGGCGTGTGCGCATGAATCCAGACAAGCGTGGAGAGGATCGCATTGGTCAGCGCCTGCGTTTCACTCGGATGCCCGGCGACCCAGGCTGCGGTCGAATACAGCGCGCCACCCGGATACTCACCGCCGAACACCTCCAGCGTATCATGCTGGGTGCGGGTGTCGCTCAGGATCTTCAGGTCCGGATGGCTGCCCTGCAGCACCGTGACCGAGGGATCGAGCATCACGGCGGCATCGATCTGACCCTGCTCCATCGCCGCCACCGCAGTCGCGCCGAGACCAACGCCGATCACCGCGGTGCCGGAGGGATCGAGTCCGTTCTTCTTCAACAAATATTTCAGGAAGAAATCGGTCGAGGAGCCCGGCGCGCTGACGCCGACCTTCTTGCCGGCGAGATCCTTGATCGAGCTGATCTCCTTGTTATGCGACGGCGCGACCACCAGCACCAGGCCGGGATAGCGGTCATAGACCACGAAGGATTGCAGCTCCTGCTTCTTGGCGGCGAGATTGACGCAATGATCGAAATAGCCGGAGACGACATCGGCGCTGCCGCCGAGCACGGCTTTGAGCGCATCCGAGCCGCCTTTGAGATCGACGAGATCGACGTCGAGCCCCGCTTTCTCATATTCGCCGAGCTGCTTGGCCAGCACGGTCGGCAGATAGCACAGGCAGGCCCCGCCACCGACCGCGACCGTCACCTTGCTCGCGGCCGACGCGAGGCTTGTGGTCAGGGTGAGAGCGAGCAGCGTTCCCGCGAGCTTAGCGAAAATTGTTTTCATTGTTTCCTCCGTTCAGATTGTCTTCAGCCTAGAGCGGCGGGCCTGGATTGAGAAGACCGCCACGACAAACACAGCTGTCGTCCCCGCGAACGCGGGGACCCATAACCACCGGCCAGCGTGTCTTGCACATGATCGTCGACCAGCATCGCCCCACGATAAGTTCCGCGGTATGGGTCCCGTCGTGCGCCGGGACGACACCGGTTTTTGTCGCTCACATCTCACGTCGATCATCGTGCATCCACGGCATCCGGCCGCCACACCAGAAGCCGCCGCTCGACCAGCGTGACGCCGATATCGATCAGCACCACGAAGATCGACAGCACGAACATGCCGGCGAACACGCCGGCGACATCAAACACGCCTTCGGCCTGCTGGATCAGATAACCCAGGCCCGCGGCTGAACCAAGATATTCGCCGACCACCGCCCCGACCACGGCGAACCCGACGGACGTATGCAGCGAGGAGAACATCCAGGACAGCGCCGAGGGCCAGTAGACGTGGCGCATCAACTGCCGCTCGCCCATGCCGAGCATGCGTGCGTTGTCGCGCACCACGGTCGAGACTTCCTTGACGCCCTGATAGACGTTGAAGAACACGATGAAGAAGACCAGCGTGACGCCGAGCGCGACCTTGGACCAGATGCCGAGCCCAAGCCATAACGTGAAGATCGGCGCCAGCACCACGCGCGGCAGTGCATTGGCCATCTTCACGTAGGGGTCGAACACGGCCGCGACCAGCGGCTTGCGCGCGAACCAGAAGCCGACCAGCACGCCGCCGAGCGAGCCGATCACGAAGGCCAGGATCGACTCCCACAGCGTGATCGCAAGATGCTTCCAGATCACGCCGGTCGCGAACCAGTTGATGACCTGGGAGAACACATCCACCGGATTGGAGAAGAAGAACGGCGGCAGCAGAATGCGGCCGAACACCGGCACCGTGGCGAACACCTGCCACAGCGCGATGATGGCGACGGCGACCAGCATTTGCAACGCGAACAGGCCGACGCGGGACATCACACCGCTCCGCCGTACATGCGAGGTGCGAAGCTGTGGCCACGTGCGCGGCTCTGCTCCCCTCCCCCTTGCGGGGGCGAGACGAGCAATGCTCGCTCTGAGGGGTTGGGGGTGGCGGTGCCACAGCCAACAGTCTTTGCGGGGTACCCCCCACCCCGACCCTCCCCCGCAAGGGGGAGGGAGCGCACCGTCCTCGTCGAAAGAACAGTGCTTTAGAACTTGAACTCATCGCAGACATCGTCATGCCGCCCCCGCCTGCGCGTAGCCCTTGGCCACCTCGGCCTTCAGCATGTGCCAGATCTCGCGATGCAGCTCGTGGAACTCGTGGCGGAGCCGGACTTCGAAAATGTCGCGCGGGCGCGGCAGCTCGACCCGCCAGTCACCAATGATGCGCGCGGCCGGTCCGGCCGACATGATGACGACACGGTCGGCGAGCGCGATCGCCTCCTCGAGATCATGGGTAACGAACAGCACGGCCTTGCGATCGTCGCTCCAGAGATCGAGCAGCAGATTGCCCATGATCTGCCGGGTTTGCGCATCGAGCGGGCCAAACGGTTCGTCCATCAGGATGATCTTGGGATTGCGGATCAGGACCTGGGCAAGGCCGACGCGCTTGCGCTGGCCGCCGGAGAGCATATGCGGATAGCGGTTGCCGAAGCTGGCGAGGCCGACCGAGGCCAGCCAGGCTTGCGCGCGCTCACGCGCCTCGGCTCGCGGCGTGCCCGCGATGTCGAGCCCGATCGCGACGTTCTCCAGTGCTGTCTTCCAGGGAAACAGCGCGTCGGCCTGGAACAGATAGCCGGCCTCGCGATTGAGGCCGGCGAGCGGCCGGTCGAAGATCCGCACCGCACCACCCGCGGGTTTCAACAGCCCGGCAGCGAGGTTGAGCAGCGTGGATTTGCCGCAGCCGGTCGGCCCGACGATGGCCACGAACTCGCCGTCCGCCACGCTGAGCCGGGCCTTCTCCACCGCGGTATAGACCCGCCCGCCGGCGAGACGGAACGCCACGGTCGCCTCCTCCAGCGCGACGGCCGCGGATCTTGCCTGCGTCACTTTTCGTTCCTCCAATTGCGGACGATGGCTTAGCGTCTTGAGCGGCGAAGTTCAACGCGGCCCCGCGACGTGCTACGTGAGAGGGAGCGGCGACGTCTTACCCTCCCCTGGAGGGGGAGGATCGGCTCACATTGAGCGAAGCGAAATGTGAGACGGGGCGAGGTGATCTATCGAAAGAAGCCACCCCACCCCGACGCTCATGTCATTCGCGTCGACCCTCCCCCTCCAGGGGAGGGTGTGAAAACCAGTCGAACCGTCGATGCCAGACACGCCGCTGATCACCTACGCTCATGTCTGCAAGAGCTTCGCCAACAACGGCGCGCGCGTACGCGCGGTCGACGACGTGTCGCTTGCGGTTGCGGAGGGCGAATTTCTTGCCATCGTCGGCACCTCCGGCTCCGGCAAGACCACCCTGCTCCGGCTGACGAACCGGCTGACCGAGGCCGACTCCGGCGCGATCACGATCGCAGGCGAGGATGTGAGCAAAGTTGATCCGGTGACCCTGCGCCGCCGCATCGGCATCGTGTTCCAGAGCGGCGGCCTGTTTCCACATCTGAGCGTGGCCGCCAATATCGGCATCACGCCCGCTTTGCTCGGCACGCCGGCCGATGAGATCACAACCCGTGTCGATGAGCTGCTCGACCTGGTTCGCCTGGATCGTTCCGCCTATCGCGACCGTCTGCCGCATGAGCTCTCCGGCGGCCAGCGGCAGCGCATCAGCGTTGCGCGCGCGCTCGCCGCGAGCCCGCGCATCGTCCTGATGGACGAGCCGTTCGGCGCGCTCGATCCGCTGACGCGCGATGCGCTCGGCGATGATTTCCGCGCCCTGCACGACCGGCTGAAGCTGACAACGATCATGATCACCCATGACATGACGGAAGCCATTCTCCTGGCCGACCGCATCGCGGTGATGCGCGCCGGCCGGCTGCTCGCAACCGGCACACCGGCTGAACTCGCGGCCAGCCAGGAGCCTTACGTGACCGAGCTGCTGCAGACGCCACGGCGACAGGCCGAGCGGCTAAGGGCGCAGCTTGCGGAGCGCGGCACCGCATGAGCCTGCTTTCCGATCCGCGCTTCATCGAGGCGTCGTCGCATCTTGCGGATTATCTCGGCAGCCATTTGCGGGTCAGCATCGCGGCGCTGGCACTGGGGCTCGTCGTCAGCTTTCCGCTGGCGCTGATCGCGCGCAACCGGCCGGTGCTGCGCGGCGTCCTGCTCGGCGCGGCCAGCATCGTGCAGACCGTGCCGGGGCTGGCGCTGCTCGCGCTGTTCTACCCGCTGCTGCTTGCGCTCGGCGCGCTGGCGATGCGCTGGCTCGGCGTCGGCTTCTCCGCCTTCGGCTTCCTGCCGGCGGTGCTGGCACTTGCGCTCTATTCGATGCTGCCGGTGCTGCGCAACACCATCACCGGGCTGAACGGCATCGAACCGGAGCTGCTGGAGGCGGCGAAAGGCGTCGGCATGACCGCGCGGCAGTCGCTCACGACGGTCGAACTGCCGCTGGCGCTGCCGGTGATCATGGCCGGAATCCGCACCGCCGCCGTCTGGGTGATCGGGACGGCGACGCTGTCGACGCCGATCGGGCAGACGAGTCTCGGCAACTACATCTTCGCCGGGCTGCAGACGCAGAACTGGGTGCTGGTCGTGTTCGGCTGTGTCGCGGCCGCCGTGCTCGCGCTCGCGGTCGACCAGCTGCTGGCGTTGATCGAGACCGGCCTGCGGAATGGCCACCGCCTCCGCGCCGGTCTCGGCGCGGCCGGCATTGCGGCGATGGTCGCCGCCAGCCTCGTGCCGGCGCTCGCCGGATCGGGCGCGCGCTACGTGGTCGGCGCCAAGACCTTCACCGAGCAATATGTGCTGGCGGCGTTGCTCAGCGAGCGCCTGCAGGCGGCCGGGCTGCCGGCGACGACGCGCGCCGGGCTCGGCTCCAGCGTGATCTATGAAGCCTTGCGAAATGGCGATGTCGACGTCTATGTCGATTATTCCGGCACGCTGTGGGCCAACCAGTTTCATCGCAGCGAACAGCTGCCACGCGACGCGCTGCTGGATGCGTTGAAGACGGAGCTTGCGCAAGAGCACGTCACCCTGCTCGGCGAGCTCGGCTTCGAGAACGCCTATGCGCTGGTGATGCCGCGGACCCGCGCCGAGGCGCTTCATATCCACACGATCGCCGATCTCGCCAGCCATGCCGGCGCCATGACCATCGCCGGCGACTATGAGTTCTTCTCGCGGCCGGAATGGGCGGCATTGCGTGAGGCCTATGGCCTGTCGTTTCGGGCGCAGCGCCAGATGCAGCCGGACTTCATGTATGCGGCGGTCGCCGCCGGCGAGGTCGACGTGATTGCGGGCTACACCAGCGACGGGCTGATCAAGAAATACGATCTCGTCGTGCTCGACGACACCAAGCACGCGATCCCGCCCTATGACGCGATCCTGCTGCTGTCGCCCAAGCGCGCGGGCGATCAGGCGCTGCAGAAGGCGCTGACACCCCTGCTCGGCAAGATCGATATCACAGCGATGCGCGAAGCTAACCTGCGTGCCTCCGGCAGCGATGCGGATGCGTCGCCGGAGGCCGTGGCGCGGTGGCTGTGGGAGACGGTGACCGCGAAGAAATAGCGCGCAGTCATCTCGTCTCGTCACCACCGAGCAGCCGCTCACTCACCAGACGTGCCGCACCGCGCCCCCAGGAGTAGTTGGCGCCCATGCGAAGCCCGCTGTCGCCGGCAGCAATGACGGCCCCACTTCTGGTATCGCGGAGCTGGAATCTGATCGTGTATTCCGTGCGGCTGACCCGCCCAACCACGCCGGTCAGCGCCTGATCCGCACCAAGCTCGCGGGCGAACCGCAGGTCGCAATCATCACAGCCGGTCTGCGGCTTTGCCGCTACCGCCGTATCCACCTCGACCAGCCGGTAACGGCCGGACTGATCGAGGAGCTGACGCACCGCTTCGGTCGTATCAGCCAGTCCCTTGATATCGGTCTCCGTCGCGCCGACCGCCCCGGCTCCGGCGCTGCTGTCGTCCAGCGTGAACGGGAGCAGCGCAATCCGGACCGGCGCCGACGGAGCCGCCATGGCATCGCGAATCTGGCGCGATATGAAGATCTCGGCCCGCTGCCAGGCCTCGTCATCATCGCCGCGGAACGTGAACAGCTTCTCGGATATCACGCGGTTGGATGCGACTTCGACGACGGCGGTCCGCGCCCACTGCACCAGCGTGCTCGTCTTCTGAACAGCACCGACCACGAGAAACCGCGCCCCTGCATCGGTTGTGACGCGGCGGAGTCCATCCATGGCTGTCCCATCTGCGAGACAGGACGGCGCACAGGATGGATCGACCAGGCGAAGACGCTGGTCTGTCGCCAGCTCGTGACGGAGCGCGGCCATGAAGGCCTGGAGCCGCCGCTGATGCGCAGCACTCTGGTCGGCCGGCTCGCCGGAGGTATCGACATAGCTGAAATCCGCGACCACCACGGCCGGGGCCGGGCCGGACGGCTGGGCCGGCCACGCGCGGCCGAAACCCACGGCGAACATCAGGCTCGCAATCGCGAAACGGCCAAGCAAACGTGAGCTGCGGGTCATGAGAGCTCCTTTTCCGAAAAGGTTGGACCCGAACGCTAAGATCGCGGTTTGCTGGCCGAAACGGCTGATATCCCGGCCGGCTACGGGAAAATTTCACGACGTCACCTCTCGTCCGGTGGCGATCCTTTTCGTCGCGCCGGTTCTGCCGTTAAATGCGCGGGCCGCTTTAACCTGATCCCACGCGTGAGGCCGAGACGATGTGGACCCTCGCCAACAGCGATCTCAAATACCGCCTGACCTTGCGGATATCGGCCGTATCCGCCATCTGCTTTGCCGTCATTTCCGCGGTCGTCGTGTGGGACATCGACCGCTCGACGCGCATCGAACTGAACGACATCGCCGACATTACCGCCAGGACGCTGCAGCTGCAGCTCAACAAGACGCGCTGGGTGAACAATCCGGGGGCGACCTTCCCCGACCTCGACAGCATTACCTCGCTGGTGATGCGGCCGGGCCTGTGCATCGCCTACCGCGCCGGCAGCGGACAAATGGTGCAACAGTTCTGTGGCGGAGCGCAGACGCAAAGCGAGCCGCCGCGCGCCTTTGCCGTCGTCCATCGCGCCATGTTCGATCACGGGCGCGAGGCGGCGCGGCCTGTGCTGTTTGGCGACAGACCACTGGGCGAAGCCGTGGCCTGGATCGATCCAGCCGTTCTGAGCGCCGATGCATGGCGCGAGCTGAGCCGCCTGCTGCCGGTGCTCGCAGGCGCGCTCGTGCTGCTCTGCGTGCTCAGCTACGCGGCGCTGGCGCGGGCGCTGCGGCCGACGCGGCTGATCCGTGCAGGGCTGGAGCGGATCGCCGCCAACGACCTCACCGCGCGGCTGCCGCCGTTCGATCTCGCCGAGCTGTCGGCGATCCGCGATGCCTTCAACCAACTGGCCGAAAACCTCGCGACATCCATCGCGGAGCGCAACGAGCTGACGCGGCGGCTGATCGCGCTGCAGGACGACGAGCGTCGCCATCTCGCCCGCGAGCTTCATGACGAGTTCGGCCAGTCGCTTGCCGCCATTCGCGCGCTGGCGTCCGCGGCCGGCCAGAGCGCGGCGCAGACCAGTCCGGAGCTACTGTCCGAATGCGACAGCATCGCACGCACCGCTGGTGACATGATGAGCACGCTGCGCGGCGCGCTGTTCAGGCTGCGTCCGCCCGACATCGACGAGCTTGGGCTGGGCGCAAGCCTCGAAGGCCTGGTCACGGGATGGAGCAGGCGCCAGTCCGGTCGGACGAGGTTTGAGATCAGGCTTGCAGGCGCTGTCGACAGCCTGCCGGAGACGATCGGCCTGAATCTGTATCGCATTGCGCAGGAAGCGTTGACCAATGCAGCACGGCACGCGGACGCCGCGCAGGTGCTGCTTCAGTTGACGGTGCATGACCGGCGCGATGCGCCCGCAGCGATCGAGCTCACCGTCGAGGATGACGGCCGCGCCGGCGATCAGGCGGTGAGGCCGGGAATGGGGCTGCTCGGCATGCGCGAACGGGTGGCCGGGCTGGGCGGACAATTGAACTTCGAATCGAGACAGGACGGCGGCTCGCGCCTGCATGTCGGCATTCCCTTCGCTACGAGCAGCAACCGGTCACTGTCCGACCAGCGCGTGCTTGAGGAGTGCGCGGCGTGACCAGTCCCGGCGGAGCCATCATGCTGGTCGACGATCATGCCGTGGTGCGCGAGGGCTACAGATCAGTCCTCCAGAAGCAGCCGGGCTTTCGGGTGGTCGCCGAAGCCGCCGATGGCGCCGAAGCCTACCGGCTGTTCAAGGAGGTGAGGCCTGATCTCGTCATCATGGATGTGACCATGCCCGGCGTCGGCGGCATCGAAGCGATCCGCCGCATCCGGCAATGGGATCGCGAGGCCAGGATCCTGGTGTTCACCATGCACGAGAATGCCGGCTTTGCCGTGCAGGCGATCCGTGCCGGCGCCAAGGGTTATGTGACCAAGAGCAGCCCGCCGGAAGCGCTGGTGCAGGCGGCGCGGGACGTGCTCGCCGGACGCATGGCAGTCAGCCCGGACATCGCCCAGGAACTCGCGCTCGGCCGGCTCGCCGGCGAAACCGCGGCGGCCGATGTGCTGACGGCGCGCGAATTCGAGGTGCTGCAGATGCTGCTCGCGGAGCGAACCACCGACGAGATCGCAGACGCGCTCCATCTCAGTCCGAAGACGGTCGCCAACGTCCATTCGATCATCAAGGACAAGCTCGGCGTCGGCTCGGATATCGAGCTCGTCAGGCTCGCGCTGCGGCAGGGCCTGCTGTCGCAGCCCATGCCGCCGGCGTGAGGACAAGCCGCAACCGGCTCACATGCCCGGCTCGATCGGCTTCTCGACCGCGCCGCCGCTCTCGGCCCAATCCTTGAACGCGCCGACATTGTAGACCTTGTCGTAGCCGAGATCCTTCAGCGTCTTGCCCGAGAGCGCCGAGCGGCCGCCGGACGCGCAATACAGGATCACCGTCTTGTCCTTGGCAAAGTTCTTGTCGTGGTAGGGCGAGCCCGGATCGGCGCGGAATTCCAGCATGCCGCGCGACACATGCACCGCGCCGGCGATCTTGCCGCTCTTCTCGACTTCCGGCGCATCGCGCACGTCGACGATGAGCGTGTTGCCCTTGGCGATCATCGCCTTGGCTTCGCCCGGCGTGATCTTGGGTACTGCGGCGTTCGCCGCTTCCAGCATCTGCTTGACCGTTGTTGACATCTCTGACCTCCGGCAATGGGCGGCATTATGCCCGCGATCGGCGCTATCCGCCCTCACAAACAGATGACGTCCACATAATGGACTAACTATCGATATTTGATCAGACATGTAGACAGAATGACCGGAATGTCCCATTCCTATGGACATGAGCATTCTGAATGATCCACAGCCGGCCGCCATCCGCCCCCTGCCCGTCGAAATCATGCTCGCCGACAGCGCCGGCGACGCTGCCTTCGCCACCACGCTCGCCAAGGGCCTGATGGTGCTGGAGGCGTTCAAGGCGGGATCGCCCGTGCTCGGCAACATGGAGATCGCCGCGCGCACCGGCATTCCGCGCCCCACGGTGGCGCGGCTGACCCACACGCTCGCCGAGCTCGGCTATCTCGACTACGACGCGGAGCGCGCCAGATATCGCGTCGGCATCCGCGCGCTGCGCATCGCCCACCCCTTGCTTGCCGACATGCCCTTCCGGCAAACCGCGCGGCCCCTGATGCAGGAGGTGGCGCAGAGTGTGCGCGGCACGGTGTCGATCGGCCTGCTCGACGGCACCTCCATGATCTATGTCGAGACGGCGCGCTCAGGCGATGTCGGGCCGCATGTCCCCGACATCGGCATGCCGATCCCGGTCGTCAGCACCGCGATGGGCCGCGCCGCCGCGTCCTTGCTGCCGACACACGATGCCCTCTCGCTCGAACAGCGGCTGGAAGCATCAGACACGGAGCAATGGTCGGCCTATCGCGAGGCCTATCGCTCCGGCATCGCGCAATGCGCCGAGCGCGGCTTCTGCACCTGCTTCGGCGAGTACATGGCCGCGATCCATGCGGTGGCCGTGCCGCTGTTTCACAGCGCAACGCGCGCCTTTTCGATCAATTGCGGCATTCCCGCCTTCCGTCTGCAGCCCGGCCAGCTCGAGGCCGAGATCGGTCCACGCATCCGTGCGCTTGCTGCCAGCATTCGCGCGCTGATCGGCGCACCCGAGCCGGTGGTCGGCGCGCCCGACCCAAGAAACAGAAAATGAGCTGCAGAACATGCGCAGGAGCGAGAGTTGAGCGGGCCGCTTGAAGGATTGAAGGTTCTGGACATCGCGACCATCATCGCCGCGCCACTGGCCGCGACCCTGCTCGCCGACTACGGCGCCGAGGTGCTCAAGATCGAGATGCCGGGCCATGGCGATGGCGTCAGGTCGTTTCCGCCGTTCAAGGACGGCAAGCCGCTGTGGTGGAAGACAGCCAACCGCAACAAGCAATTCGCCACGCTCGATCTGCGCACGCCGGAAGGGCTCGCGCTGTTCAAGCGACTCTTGCCGCGCTTCGACGTGCTGATCGAGAATTTCCGCCCCGGCACGCTCGATCGCTGGGGCTTGTCGAAAGAGGTGCTGTGGTCGATCCAGCCGCGCCTGGTCATTCTGCGCGCCACCGCCTTCGGCCAGGACGGCCCGTATCGCGGCCGGCCCGGCTTCGCCCGCATCTTCGAGGCGATGGGCGGGCTGACCTACATCACCGGCGAGACCGCCGGCGAGCCCACTCATCCCGGCTATCCGATGGGCGACGCCATCGGCGGCCTGTTCGGCGCGCTCGGTGTGCTGGCTGCGCTGTGGAAACGCGCGAAGGACAAGGACGCGCCGGGCGAGGAGATCGATCTCGCGCTGACCGAAGCGGTCTTCCGCCTGCTCGATGTGCTGCCGGTCGAGTTCGACCAGCTCGGCTTCGTCCGCGGCCGCATCGGCAACGCCAACGGCTATTCCGCGCCGGCCGCGGTCTATCGCACCCGAGACGATCATTGGGTGACGCTCGCGGGCTCGACCAACGCGCTCTACGCCGCCAATTGCCGTGCGATCGGCCGGCCCGATCTGATCGAGGACCCGCGCTTTGCCAACAATGCTGAGCGTGTGAAGCACGCCAGCGAGCTCAACGACATCTTCCAGGCCTGGTGCGCGACACACACGCTCGATGAAATCCTTGCGGCCTTCAACGCTGCGCAGGGCACGCTGGCGCCGATCTACGCGATCGACCAGATCGCCGCCGATCCACAGGCGCAGGCGCGCGAGATGATCACGCGCGTGGCCGATCGCGATTTCGGCTCGGTGGCGATGTCCAACGTGGTGCCGCGCTTCATGGTCGATCCGGCGCGGCTGCGCCACGCCGCCGGCGATGTCGGACAGGACAATCGCATGGTCTATCAGGACTGGCTTGGCCTCTCCGAGGCGGAGATCGACGCGCTGAAGCGAAGGGATGTGATCTGACGACCGGACGCAGCGTCCCGACTGAAAACCAACAATCAGAAAAAAGGGGAGGATGACAATGACAGTGACGAGCGGCCATGCCGCGCCTCAATCCAGGCGGGCCTGGATCATCGTCGGCATGATGGTCCTGTTCATGCTGATCAACTTCGCCGACAAGTCCGTCATCGGCCTCGCGGCAGGTCCGATCATCAAGGACCTCCATCTCACCAACGAGCAGTTCGGCCAGATCGGCAGCGCCTTCTTCCTGTTGTTCTCGATCTCGGCGGCCTCGGTCGGCTTTTTGGTCAATCGCGTCTCGACCAGGTCGGTGCTTGCCGGCATGGCCCTGATCTGGGCAATGAGCCAGCTGCCGATCCTGGCTTTCCCATCACTGGCCGTCCTGCTCGGCAGCCGCATCGCGCTCGGCGCCGGCGAAGGTCCTGCTTTTCCGGTCGCCCTTCACGCGATCTACAAATGGTTTCCGGACGACCGGCGCGCCTTCCCGACCAGCTTTGTCTCGATCGGCGGCCCGCTCGGCATTGGCCTCGCCGCACCGCTGCTGACCTGGATCATCCTCACCTATAGCTGGCACGCCGCATTCGGCTTCCTCGGCGCGGTCGGCTTTGTCTGGGTGGCGCTGTGGCTCATAATCGGCAAGGAAGGTCCGCTCGATGCGCGCCATGTCGAAGCCGGCGGCGCCGGCCTCGAACATGTCCCTTATTCGATGCTGCTGACCTCGCGCACCTTCATCGGCGTGACGCTCGCCGGCTTCGCGGCCTATTGGGCGGTCACGCTGGCCGTGGTCTGGCTGCCGTCGTTCCTGGTCAAGGCCGGCGGCTATTCACCGACTGCGACCGGATGGATCGTCATGCTGCCGCCGATGCTGCAGGCCTGTCTGTCGCCAACTCTCGGCTATATGTCGCAGCGGCTGCTCGCCCGCGGCGTGTCGAGCCGCATCTCGCGTGGCGTGCTCACCTGCTGCTGCGTCATGCTCGCGGGTGTCGCAATGATGCTGCTGTCGAAATCGACCGGTGAGCTCGTGCAGATTCCGCTGGTCATGGTGGCCTTCGCGGTCGGCAGCGTCACCTATGCGCTCGGACCGCCATTGATCGGCGAGATCAGCCCGGTGCACCAGCGCGGCGCCATGCTCGGCATCTGCAACGGCACCTTCACGCTGGCCGGCCTGATCGCGCCCTGGCTGATGGGCCACATCGTCGATGTCGGCGTCAATCCGGCGCAGGGTTTTCGCGACGGCTTCATGTTCGCAGGGCTCCTGATCGTGGCTGGCGGCGCGCTGGCGATGATCATCATCAACCCGAAGGACGACCTCAGGCGCTTCGCGCGGCGCGAGGCGGTGACAGCCGCGGAGGGTGTGCCGGCCGTGCAGGTCTAACAGCAGAGCCCCCTTTTGCGGGGCGTCATGCGAGGACGAACCGCCGGCAGCCGCCTGAAGCACAATGAATGAACAACGAAGGCGAGGAAACACGGTCATGAGTATCAGCTTCGGAAACATGGTCACGGCGAGCGCGCTGGCATGGGCCATCTTCTGTTCGTCCGCCGCAGCCGAGAAGAAATACGACCCCGGAGCCAGCGACACCGAGATCAAGGTCGGCCAGACCATCCCGGCGAGCGGCCCGGCTTCCGCTTATGCCACCATCGCCAAGGCGCAAGCCGCCTATATGAAAATGATCAACGACCAGGGCGGCGTGAACGGCCGTAAGGTCAATTTGATCCAATATGACGATGCCTACTCGCCGCCGAAGACGGTCGAGCAGGTGCGCAGGCTGGTCGAGAGCGACGAGGTGCTGCTCACGTTTCAGATCATCGGCACCGCACCGAACGTCGCCGTGCAGAAATATCTCAACAGCAAGAAAGTGCCGCAGCTGTTCGCGGCGACCGGCGCCGCCCGCTTCACCGATCCCAAGCACTTTCCGTGGACGATGGGCTTCAATCCCTCCTATCTGGTCGAGGGCCGGATCTACGGGCAGTACATTCTGAAGACCTATCCCAACGCCAAGATCGGCGTGCTCTATCAGAACGACGATCTTGGCAAGGACTATCTCGCCGGGCTGAAGGCCGGCCTCGGCGACAAGGCCGCCAACATGATCGTGGCCGAGAGCTCCTATGAGATCACCGAGCCGACGATCGACTCGCAGATCCTCAAGCTGAAGGACGCCGGGGCGGACCTGTTGTTCAGCGCCTCCACTCCGAAGCAGGCGGCGCAGGCGATCAGGAAGGTCGCCGAGCTCGGCTGGCATCCGGTGCACATCGTCGACATCAACGCCAACTCCTTGACCGCCACCCTGAAGCCGGCGGGTCCGGAGAATGCCAAGGGCCTGATCAGCGTCAACTACGTCAAGGATCCGCTGGAAGAGACTTATAAGAACGATCCCGGCGTGCAGCGCTATCTCGACTTCATGGCGAAGTATTATCCCGACGGCGACAAGGGCTCGAACTTCAACGTCTATGGCTACATCACCGCGGAGCTTCTGGTTCAGGTGCTCAAGCAGTGCGGCGACGATCTCACCCGCGAGAACGTCCTGAAGCAGGCCACGAATCTGAATCACGTCGAGCTCGGCCTGCTGCTGCCGGGCATCACCATCTCGACCTCGCCCACCGACTACCGCGTCAACAAGCAGCTGCAGATGATCCAGTTCGACGGCGAGCGCTGGCAGAACTTGGGCGGCATCATCACCGCCGAGGGGACGGAATAGGCCCTGCTTGACCCGCGATATCGGCAGGCGGCTCCTCCGGCGCCACCGCCCGCGCAGGCATCGCCAGGGGCATGATGGCCTGGCGGCACGCTCCGCCAGCCCCAATATTCGCGTTATGGATGCGGAGCGCACCAAATACACCGCAAGCTACAATTGCCGAATCGAAGTTAATCGGCGTTTAGCAATTTGCTCCCTAGCCTTTTCTTTTATCCTCATTGTCGGGCCCCGTAGCCCACAAGGCGGGGCCCCCGCATTGCCGGAAAGGGTCCACTGATGAATCAGGCGGAAACCAAGTCTCGCATGCAATTTGAGTCAGCGGTCGATCACCCGCCCATCAAGCCGGTGCGGTCCATCGATACCGGCACGGCCAGCCGCGCCGCCATCCAGACCTGGACCGGCAAGGCGATCGCGGAGCAGATTCACGGCAAGCCGTTGGGAGAGGCCTATCGGCACTGGCTCTATCACCGCGCCACCCGCCAGCCGTGTCTGCGCGACATGTACTCGAAATCGTTTTCCGCCTATGGCGACACGCTGCTCAATCTCAAGCTCGGCGACGAGCACGTGGTCATATCCCAGAGCGACAGCTACATCCGGGATGTCGGCCAGGACCTGCGCGGCACCCGGCTGAGAGAGCTGAAATTCGCCACAGCCAACAGCCTGCGCGAGATCTATGATCAGTCCCTTGCGACCCGGCAGCCGATCTATGCCCGCTACATCTCATCGCTCTCCGACCAGAATGTCTATTGGGAGACCGTGGTGCTGCCGCTGGCGATCGACGAGCGCAGCGCGCCGATATTCACCTTGAGCTTCGTGGCCATGCTGAGCGAGAAGATCGACGTGCTGCAGATCCTCTACGACCGCTCGCCGATCGGCATCGTGGCTGCCGTTCCGGTCATGAACGGGCAGCACGGGCAGCACAAGATCGAGGATGCGCGCATCCTGACCCTGAACACCAAGGCGCGGGATCTCCTGCGGCTGGAGCCATCGCGCTACCAGATCCACACCGTCGGCGAACTGATCCGGTATCTGGGCGAGCCCTTGGGCTGGACCGCGACCAAGACCTTGCGGGAGGGCCACGCCACACGGATCGACTATCACGATCCGGACGGCAACCTGTTCGCGGTGACAATCGAGCTCGTCAACCAGATCGTCCTGATTTCGCTGGCCGAGCAGAGTCGGTTGGATGAGGAGGCTGAGCAGCCGCCCGAGGTCAACATCGCGGGCCGCTTCGCGCGGATGATCGGCCTGCACTGAAGGGCACTGCGCCGATTTCGAAGCTCGCCTCTATCGCGGCCGTCTCGTCGCGACCTTCGGACATCATGATCCGGGCGCAGCCCGAGTTTGAAGCCGATGCCGGACGCAGCATGGCGTTCAGGCTCGTCGTTTCGGCGCGCGCGCCGCTCTTTCGTACCCTCAGTCGTTGCCGCATCTCTTAAGCGATCGCGCTCACGCTTATGTTAAGTCAGACTTATAAGTTTACCTTTACAGATAAACTGTAATCTCGTATCCGTCCCCCATGAGCTCTTCCCCCGGCAATCCCGCGCCTGGCCCGCGCGCCTCGGCGCTTGCAGCGGAGCTACGCGGCTTAATCGGCAAGCTGAAGCGACGGCTGCGCGAGCAGGCCAATGTCGGAGATCTGACGGTCTCGCAGATCGCCGTGCTGTTGCGGCTCGAAAAGGACGGCCCGGCGACGGCGTCGCAGCTGGCGCGCGCGGAGAGCATGCGCGCCCAGTCGATGGGTCCGATCGTCGCCGCGCTCGAGGCCGCGGGCCTGATCAAGGGCGCGCCGGACCCGAACGACGGACGGCAGACGATCATCGCGCTGACGGAGCAGTGCCTGGACTGGATCAGAGAGGGCCGCGCCGCACGACAGGACTGGCTGTCGCGCACGATCGAACAACGTCTGGCCACCCACGAGCAGGAGCAACTGGCCGCGGCCGTCCTGCTGCTGAAGCGGCTGATCGACTGACGGCGCGGGCACGCAGCGCGTATTTATCGAGGAAAAATGATGGCGCTGACAACGCTCGATCCCAACACCGCTCTCATCATCGTCGATCTGCAGAAGGGCCTGCTCGGATATCCCTTCATGCATCCGATCGATGAGGTCGTGGCGCATGCAGCTGCGCTCGCCGATGCGTTTCGGGCGCGCGCACTCCCGGTCGTGCTGGTCAATGTCGCCGGAACGGCACCCGGCCGCACCGAGCAGCCGCCCCGCATCAACGCCGTCCCGGACGGATGGACCGAGCTCCTGCCGGAACTGAATCGCCAGCCGGACGATATCGTCGTGACCAAGCGCACATGGGGCGCGTTCGCGAGCACCGATCTCGAGCGCCAGCTGAAGGCACGGAATGTCACGCAGGTGGTCGTGGCCGGCGTCGCCACCGGCACCGGCGTCGAATCGACCGCGCGGCAAGCCTATGAGCAGGGCTTCAACGTCACGCTCGCCCTCGACGCCATGACCGACGCCCGTCCCGAGGCGCACGACTACAGCACGACGCGAATCTTTCCGCGGCTGGGCGAGACCGGCACGACCCGAGACATCATCGACCTCTTGAATGCGAGGACCGCCTGACATGACCGTGCTGCATCTTGTCTCCTATTTCATTGGCGGTGCCTTTCTCACCAATGCCATGCCGCATTTCGTCAGGGGCGTGACGGGCCTGCCGTTCCAGACCCCGTTCGCCTCGCCGCCGGGCCGCGGCCTGTCCACCTCGACCCTGAACGTGCTCTGGGGTTTTCTCAATCTGATCGTCTTCTATCTGCTGGTCTGCCAGGTCGGCGATTTCGGACTGCGCGATGCAGCCGACGTGCTTGCGCTCGGCCTCGGCATGCTGGCGATGGGCCTGTTCGCAGCCAGGCACTTCGGACCGCTGCATGGCGGCGACCTGCGGACGCCCCAATGAGACGCGCGGCGACGGAGATGTTCCGTTCGCTGCGCAGCCGCAATTATCGTGTCTGGGCCGCCGGCGCGTTCGTCTCGAATGTCGGGACCTGGATGCAGCGCACGGCCCAGAGCTGGCTGGTCCTGATCCAGCTCACCGACCGCAACGCGTCGGCGGTCGGCATCGTGATGGCGCTGCAGTTCGGACCGCAGCTTCTGCTGCTGCCGTGGACGGGCTATGCGGCCGACCACTTCAACCAGCGCAGGCTTCTCGTGGCCACGCAAGCCAGCATGGGCGCATTGGCGCTTGCGCTGGGACTGCTCACCGTCAGCGGCGCGGTCCAGCTGTGGCATGTCTACGTCTTCGCCTTCCTGTTCGGCTGCGCGGCCGCGTTCGATGCGCCGGTGCGCCAGACCTTCGTGGGCGAGCTGGTCGGCGATGCCGACCTGCCGAATGCGGTGGCACTCAACTCGACCTCGTTCAATGCCGCCCGCATGATCGGGCCTGCGGTCGCGGGCGTCGTCATTGCGGGCGCCGGCACCGGCTGGGCCTTCCTGATCAACGGTGCCTCCTTCGTCGCCGTGCTAGCCTCACTGTCTTTGCTGCGCAGCTCTGAGCTGCGCGGCCATGCGCGGGCGCCTCGCGACCAGGGCAGCCTCGGGAGCAGGCTGACCGGCGGCCTGCGCTACGTGTGGTCGCGCCCCGACCTCAAGGCGATCCTGATCATGCTGTTCCTGATCGGCACCTTCGGCCTGAACTTCCAGATCTTCATCTCGACCATGGCGACCCGGGTATTCCATGCCGACGCCCGCGGCTATGGCTTGCTGTCGTCGGTGATGGCGGTCGGCACCGTCGCGGGAGCGCTGCTCGGCGCGGCGCAGTCGCGGCCGAATTTCGCCGCGCTGCTGGTCGGCGCCTTGCTGTTCGGACTGGGCTGCAGTTTCGCCGCGCTTGCGCCGACCTACTGGATGTTCGCTGCCGCCCTGGCGCTGATCGGCCTGGCCGCGCTGACCGTCACCAACACCACCAACAGCCTGATGCAGCTGTCGACAGAGCCCGCGATGCGCGGACGGGTGATGGCGCTGCGCGTCGGTGTCGCCCTTGGCGGCACCCCGATCGGTGCGCCGATCGTCGGCTGGATCGCCGATCAGTTCGGCCCGCGCTGGGCGCTCGGGGTCGGCGCCGCCTCCGGTTTCGCCGCCGCGGCCGTCGCCGTCCATGCGATGCTACGACATGACCACCGGCAATCCCGGGACCAGCTTCCCGTCACGCGGTGAGAACGGCACCGAGCTTTACCGGAGGCGCAAACCTGATCGCCTGCCGGGTCGACCGGCCACGTAGCGATGCGCATCGCTCGGAGCGAGGCTATTTGGCGATGCCGCTGATGAAAACATCCAAGGCCTGCTCGGCGATGCGCTCGACCTGCTCCGGTTGAACACCCCAGCGCGGGAAGTGGCGGTCGATGTTCATCCGCGCCAGGCCGTAGACCAGCGCCCGGCCCGCGATCTGGGTGGCCTTGAGATCGACGGGTCGCAGCTGCCCGCTTGCCGCCGCTTGCGCCAGCAGCTGTTCGCTCAACGCGATTGCGTCGGCATTGTCGCGCGACACCGCGACGGCGGCGTCGTGATCGAACCACCGGCCGGTGGAGATGATCTCGAAATGCGCGGGGTTGCGCATCGCCCAGCGGAGATAGGCCATGCCCAGCAGCTTGAGCTGGCGAAGCGGCCCCTCGGCTGCCGTGCCGGCAAGCGCGGCATCGATCTCTGCACGAAAACGCTGCTGCGCCTCTTCGGCGACCGCCGTCATCAAGGCCTCGCGGCTGTCGAAATGCCGGAACGGCGCGCCCGGCGAGACGCCGGCCCGGCGTGCCGCCTCGCGCACACTCACTGCAGACGGGCCGCCCTCCGCGGCGAGCGCGAGGGCGGCATCGATCAGCGCGCGCCGGAGATCGCCATGATGGTAGGGAATGACCGCAGCGCGGCTGCGTTTTTTCACGGATTTGGCCATGGCAATCGGTCTAGCATCACCCGATCGTGAATGTAAGCATCGATTACATAATTGATCTCGACACCCATTCAAATGTAATCGATGCTTA
>NZ_CAFK01000176.1 GCF_000239815.1 Bradyrhizobium sp. STM 3843
CGGGCACAGCGGCCTGGCCACCGAGCTTGCCTTCGGTACCGACCTCGCGCGCGACGCGCGTCACTTCGCCGGCGAAGGCGTTGAGCTGGTCGACCATCGTGTTGATCGTATTCTTCAGCTCGAGAATTTCGCCCTTCACGTCGACGGTGATCTTGCGCGACAGATCGCCGCGGGCCACCGCAGTAGTGACCTCGGCGATGTTGCGAACCTGCGTCGTCAGGTTGGCGGCGAGCAGGTTGACGTTGTCGGTGAGGTCCTTCCAGGTGCCGCCGACACCGGGCACCACGGCCTGGCCACCGAGCCGGCCCTCGGTGCCGACCTCGCGCGCCACACGCGTCACTTCGGCCGCGAAGGAGCGCAGCTGCTCGACCATCGTGTTCAGGGTGTCCTTGAGCAGCAGGATCTCGCCGCGGACGTCGACGGTGATCTTCTTCGACAGGTCGCCGCTCGCGATCGCGGTCGCGACGTCGGCGATGTTGCGCACCTGAGCCGTCAGGTTCGAAGCCATGAAGTTGACGTTGTCGGTCAGGTCCTTCCAGGTGCCGGCGACGCC
>NZ_CAFK01000175.1 GCF_000239815.1 Bradyrhizobium sp. STM 3843
GCGTGCCGCCGGGCGGGCGGTCGTTGTCCTCGCGCTGGCCGAGCGCCATGATCGCGGTGCCCATCGCGGTCGAGCCGAAGGTGATGAAGAACGACATCAGGAGCAGCCCCAGCGCGACGCCGGGGGAGCGGTCGGTGAAGATCAGATGGCGCAGGCCGCCCGGATTGAGCGCGAGCAGGCCGCCGACCAGCAGCGTGGCCATGCCCAGCCCGAGTGCGAGGTTGATCGCCAGCAGTCGGAGCAGCGGCAGCCGCAACAGGCTGCGTTGACTCAGCATCCGGTTTGCCATCGCTTGTCATCCCTGGTGGTCGTGAGCGCAGAAGTCTACCACCGATCGGAGCGCGCTCAAGGCCGGCTGTGTCCAGCTACGCGGTCCCTAATAGGGGCGTCATTCCGGGGAGCTCGCGCGCGACAAATCAGCTTTGCTGATTTGCGCGGAAGCGAGCGAGCCCGGAATCCATACCCACAGGGAGAAATCATCGAGCGCGATGGGAGAGGGTAGCGTACCGAAACGCCGGCCTGTGGTTATGGATTCCGGGCCCGCGCTCTTCGAGCGCGTCCCGGAATGACGATGGAGATTGGGCGCGAGAGTCCCGGCTATGCAATTGCGTCCACGGGACTACGGCTCCCCCGCGCCAACGGCTGCAAGGACGTCAGTGCCCTAGCGCCGAGCAGATAGACTAAACGCCTACGCCGCCTCGCCCTCGGCGACGCCGTGCTGCTGCGCGATGACGGTCTGCCAGACGCTTGCGATGGCGCGCTGGGTTTCCGGTGCGATCAGGCAGTGCCCTTCATTGTCGAAGCCGCAGAAGCGCGCCGACGGATCGCGCCGGATCTCGATCAGGGCGCGGTTGATCAGCTCCAGGCAGCCCATGACCTGGCCGATGTTCTGCAGCCGGGTGTGATGCAGGATGTCGATCAGGCGAACCATCATCACCGGCGGCTGGCCGAGCGCTACACCGGGACGGGCGAATTCGAAGAACACGTTGACGGCGGGCAGCATGCCCTCGATCTGCGCCAGGATGCGTCCGGCATCCTCGGCGGACAGCGCGACCAGATGCGCGCCCTGCACCGGCAATGTCGGCTGCGGCGGCGCGTCCGCAGCGAGCCCGAGGCCCGCCAGCACCTGATGCTCGATCCAGCGCCGCACCTCCGGTGGAGCATTCCGGATCTGGTCGGTCGACAAGGTAATTCCGATCATGGCGTCTCTCCTTTTGCGTTCAGCTTAAGGGTGAGCGGTGGTGCGAAATTGACGCGGATCAAGTCTGTTCGGCAGGATTGCGGCAGGGAGTGGCATTTTTGACGGCGTCGTCGCGCCCGTGGCATCATCCGCTGATCGCAACGATCGAGAAGGAAAGTGCATGCTGATTCGTCGTCTGGCTGTGTTGTTCGTGGCCTGTGTTGCGGCAAGCTCGGCGCAGGCCGCCCGCTGCGGCGGCGACTTCAATTCCTTCATCGCCAATGTCTCGGCGGATGCGCAAGGAGCCGGCATCTCGTCGGCCACAGTCAGTTCGGCACTGTCCGGCGTGACGGTCGACCAAGGCGTGCTCGCGTTCGACCGCCGCCAGCGCTACACCTTCAACAAGACCTTCGAACAGTATGTCGCGACGCGCGTTGGCCCCGGCCGCATCAATGGCGCCCGCGCCCGGCTGCAGCGCCACGCGGCGCTCTTGTCGCGCATCGAGCAGCAATATGGCGTGCCGCGGCAGATCCTGGTGGCGATCTGGGGCCTCGAGAGCGATTTCGGCACCGGCGACATGGGCAAGCTGCCGGTGATCCGCACGCTCGCCACGCTCGCCCATGACTGCCGCCGCAGCGAGCTGTTCCAGACCGAACTGCTGGCGGCCCTGCAGATCGTGCAGCGCGGCGATCTTCCCTTGCGCGACCTGATCGGCGCCTATGCCGGCGAGATCGGGCAGACCCAGTTCCTGCCGTCGTCCTACATCAAATACGGCGTCGACTTCGACGGCGACGGCCGCGTCGACCTGCGCCACAGCGTCGCCGATGTGCTGGCCTCGACCGCGAACCTCTTGCACACCAACGGCTTCAAGATGGGCCAGTCCTATGAGGAAGGCAGCACCAATTTCGAGGCGATGCGCGAGTGGAACAGGGCGGTGATCTACCGCAAGACCATCGCTTACTTCGCGGATCAACTGATGGGACGGTGAGGGCAGGGCTTTCCTCCTTTCGGGTCATTCCGGGGCGTCACACAGCGATGAGCCCCGCGGCATCTGCCCTGTCATGCCCCGTCCCCGGGTCTCGCCTTCGGCGAGCCCGAGGACAGGCTCCGGCGGGGGCATCCAGTACGCCGCGGCCCATCGGGAGACGACTGCTGTCGGCGAGTACTGGATCATCTGCATTCGCGGATGATGACCCTGAGAAGACCGCGCCCCCTGCGGGTTGATCAGCGCCGCACATGCCCGCCATGTGCAAACTGCCCGTCGTGCCAACCTGTCGCAGGCGTACCGCTTGCAGCGTCGGGCAAATCACCGGCACACTCTCCCGCGTCTCGGCCCACAAGAGGGGCGCCTCGCGATCGTCACGAGTGCGGGCCTGAGATGCGATGGACGTGTCGGAGTTGCAGCGCGCATTCGCGAGCCGACGAACAACTCTGATGCGGACTGCGAAATCGTGTGGTCCTGGCCTCCCGGTGCTGAGGCCCGCGCAACGCGCAAGCGTTGTCGCGAACGCGACGAAGCCTTGCTTCGCGCGGACGGGGGCAAGAAAGCCGGTCCCCGAGGAGAGCGCGTATAAGCGGTAACCCATCGCGCAGGGAAGGCCGGGTCGTTCCGGCTGAACCTGTGGTAACCGCCGCGTGCATTTTCTTTCGCACGCGGGCCACGGGCCTCAGCCGAGGCCCGGCCTTCCCTGCGCCCTCTGTTTGAAGAGGGAGCAAAAATGTCGATCATGACTCGGGCATGCCATGTCGCGAGAACGCTGCCTCACACTCATTCGCCATGCCCCATCCCCGGATCTCGCCTTCGGCGAGCCCGAGGACAGGCTCCAGCGGGGCATCCAGTACGCCGAGGCCTATCGGGATTTAGCTGCGGTCTCTGGAATACTGGATCACCCGCTTTCGCGGATGATGACAGTTGATACTAAGGGCGCCAAACTTGTTCGATCACCCCGTCTTCGCCGCCGCCTTCTCCAGCTGCTTCGCCAGCACCTTCCAATAGGTGCCGGGCATGAGCCGCTGCAAGACATCCATGAAGCGCGCATCGCTGCCGATCAGGATGCGCGGCTCGTTGCGCTCGATGCCTTTGATGATGCGCAGCGCTGCCTGCCTCGGCGTCGTCTTCGCAAACCTCTCGAACCGCTCGATGCCCTGCACGCGCCGTTCATTGTCGGTCATGCTCTGGCCCATGCGTGCGTTGCGCGCGATCGCGGTCGCAACGCCGCCGGGATGCACGACCGACAGCCTGACGGGGCTCTGCGCCACCGCGAGCTCATGGCGCAGGCTTTCGGAGAAGCCCCGCACGGCGAATTTCGCCGCCGCATAGGCAGACTGTCCGGGCGGCGCGACGATGCCGAAGATCGAGGAGAGGTTGACGATATGCGCCTCGGGCCTGCGCGCAAGATGCGGCAGGAAGGCGCGCGTGCCATGCACGACGCCCCAGAAATTGATGTTGAACAGCCACTCCATGTCAGCCTGGGAGATCTCGGCAAAGGTCCCGGCCAGCGCGACGCCGGCATTGTTGATGAGGATGTTCAGCGCTGGGTGCGCGCGGGTCGCCGCGTCGGCAAATTCCGCGACCGCGCCGGCATCGCTGACGTCGAGGCGGTGCGTGCTGACCTGGCGGCCACTGCGTGCGATCTCGTCGGCGAGGCTCGCCAGGCCCGCCTCATCACGATCGGCGAGGGCGAGGTCACAGCCGCGCGCGGCCAGCTCATGCGCAAGCGCGCGTCCGATGCCGCTTGCGGCCCCCGTGATCGCCGCCGTTCCCCGGATTGCCGTCATTGCTTTGTTGCTCCCTCCCCGGAGACACGCGCTGCGCATTGCAGCGCCATCTCGGTTTCCTCACACTTTTTCAGATTGGAACCGAACCATCCAGCGGTTCCGCTTTTAACCCATATTGCTTTTGTCGAGGACATTTCTGGAGGCACCGCATGGGACAATCAAAACCATTTCGCGCCACGGCGCTGATCGTGGAGGACGATCCTATGCAGCGCGACATGATGGCGATGCTGCTGGAGGAGAGCGACTACGACGTGATCGCATGCGAGAGCGCGGAGGCGGCTGAGCTCGTTCTCAGCAAGCCGGGCAATCGCCTGGTGCTGTTGATGACCGACGTCAATCTGGCGGGGCAGATGAGCGGCGTCGAGCTTGCGCATATCGCCAAACAGCAGCAGCCGCGGCTCAACGTGGTGGTGACCTCGGGCCTGCCGTTGTCGGAGCCGCTGCCGGGCGACACCAAGTTCTGGTCGAAGCCGTGGGCGCCGCTCGACGTGCTGCGCGAGGCCGAGGTTGCGCTCAATTCGGCGGACCCGGCCGCGGAGGAGCGGCGGCGGGATTAGGAGGATCGGCTGAGCGCTTTCGCCGTGCCATGCGCTGTGATAGCTCCAGGGAGCGCCAGCCGGAGGCCTCTCGATGTCGATCGCCTTTCTCCTGACCTCCCTGATCGTGGTGGCCTCGCCCGGTACCGGCGTGCTGTATACGCTTGCGGTGGCGCTGACCCGCGGAGGGCGCGCGAGCATCGCCGCCGCCTTCGGCTGCACGCTCGGGATCATCCCGGCGATGCTGGCGGCGATCTTCGGGCTCGCCGCGGTGCTGCACACCAGCGCTCTGGCCTTTGCCGCGCTGAAATGGTGCGGCGTGCTTTATCTGCTCTACATGGCCTGGCAGACCTTGCAGGAGACGGGGGCGCTGTCGGTCGAAACCCGCACCGAGGCGAAATCGCAGGCGCAGGTGATCACGACCGGCTTTCTGATCAACATTCTCAACCCGAAACTGTCGATCTTCTTCCTGGCCTTCCTGCCGCAGTTCATTGCAGCCGACGCGCCGCATCCGCTGGGCGAGATGCTGCTGCTCAGCGCCGTGTTCATGGCGATGACCTTCGTCGTCTTCGTGCTGTATGGCGTGTTTGCCGCCCGCGTGCGCGACAGGGTGGTCAGCAGGCCGGCGGTGATGGGCTGGATGCGCCGTGCCTTTGCCGGTGGTTTTGCGCTGCTCGGCGCCCGGCTTGCCTTGACGGACCGCTAACGCGATCCCACGTGTCATAGCGGGAGAGAGCCCGGGTGGAAGCGGCGCTCCCACCCGGGGCAGCGCAACTACTTCTTCTTGGCAGCCTTTTTGGTCTTCTTGGCGGCCTTCTTGGTCGCTTTCGCGGCCTTTTTCGCTTTCTTTGCCATCAGGTCCTCGTCAGGAGTTCATGGATTGAAACGCGACTCGAGGCCTTTGCAGCGGACGTCTGTCTGTGCATCAGCCTCGGATGACGATCCCAACAGATTCGCGAACCGCTGCCCCACGCTGTCACCCGTCTGTCATGCCGTTATCCACAACTCGATGCAGGCGGACGCCGCCGGCCGGGCTGGCGTCAGCGTTAACGCGCTGCAAATGGCGATCTTCATCAATTCAAAACCACGGCCAAATCTCGGTTCCGCCATTGAGGTTCTCTTAAGCGCGCTCGCCCCATGGTGCTCCAACCACCAGGGATCGCCATGGCCAAGAGCTTCGCACATCGACGGGACAGAGCGCGCGTTCTGCTGCCGCCATGCTGAGCGTCCCGACGCTGTGGACGGCATTCATCGTCAACTTTCTCGCGCTGGGCCTGATCTGGGCTTACGTGATGCGGAGCTATCCCAATCTGGAAGCTGCCCGCTTCTGGACCGGATCGGCGCTCGTTGCCGCCGCCGCCGCGATGCTCGCTCTGTTGCGGATCTATTTTGACGCGATCCTGCCGCTGTTATTGGGCAGCGCGATGATCGTCTTCGCGATCTGTCTTGAAGCGATGGGGGTTCAGCGCTTCTACGGCCGACCGGTGTCGTGGCGGAATACGGCGCTTATCGTTCTGCTCACCAGCCTGGCGGTCACGTTCTTCGTTTATGTTTATGACAGCCAGTCCTTGCGGATCATGGCGTACTCGATCGGCCAGTGTGTGCCGGTATTTCTGATCGCGCGGCAGCTTCTTGACCCGCAGCACGGACGCGTCAATCCCGGCGCACGGCTGGCCGGGGTTCTTGCCGTCATGATCATGGCGATGTTCGTGTTCCGCGTAGTGGGCACCCTGACGGGTCTTGATTTCAACATCACCCATTCCAGCAACGTGCAATCGGTCGCGGTGCTGCTCCTGATCTTCCTGTCGATGTCGCTCAATTTCGGCTTCCTCCTGATGGCGGTGGACCGGCTCCGCAACGAGGTCGCGGATCTTGCTTTGCTCGATGATCTCACCGGCGTCGCCAATCGACGTCACCTGATGCAGCGGCTCACCGAGGAATGCGCGCGCTCGGAACGTTCGGGCCGGTCGTTTGCGCTGCTGGTGATTGATCTCGACGGCTTCAAGCTGATCAATGACAGCTACGGGCATGCCGCGGGCGATGCCTGTCTGCAGCATTTCACCTTGATGGCGCAGACACGATTGCGGCCTGACGACATGCTTGCGCGCACTGGTGGGGACGAGTTCTGCATCGTCTTGCCGTCCTCCACTTTGCGCGAAGGCGAGATGATCGCGCGCCGCGTGCTGCAGGTCTGCCGCGATGACGCCGAGGCGGCCGCGGGCGCCGACGTCGCGATCGCGGTGTCGATCGGGGTCGCGGAATGGAGCCGCGAGGTGGGGTTGTTTCCGGACCGGCTGATCGCACATGCGGATCAGGCGCTGTATGCGGCGAAGAAGCAGGGCAAGAACTGCTACGCCGTCCATGATGGCGCTCCGCCGCTGGCGCCGGACGAGCAGCTGCCCGACGGGCAGGGCGGGCTTGGTCCGAGCTTCCCCGTGCAGGATCGCCTCGCGGGCTGAAAACAAGCCCAAAAACAAAAGAGCCGGCGTTGCTGCCGGCTCCCATCGTCATTGCTGACTCGATCGCGCTGACCCTCTGCGGTCTGATCCTATCGCGCACGCGTATCGCCCATCATTCGCATCGCGTCGAAGCCGCGCTTAGTGCGCGGCTTCCAGCGCGGCCGCCTCCTGCTTGGCGATCGCGCCCTTGACCGCCGACTGCACCTTCTCGAAGGCACGGACCTCGATCTGCCGCACGCGCTCGCGGGAGACGCCGAACTCGGCGGCGAGATCCTCCAGCGTCATCGGCTCGTCGGCGAGCCGCCGCGCCTCGAAGATGCGGCGTTCGCGGGCGTTAAGCACGCCGATGGCGCCGTTCAACGCCTGGCGGCGATGGTCGTACTCCTCGTGCTCGGCCATGATGGCTTCCTGGTTGGGCGAGGTATCAACCAGCCAGTCCTGCCATTCGCCGGCCTCGCCGTCGTCGCGGATCGGCGCGTTCAGCGAGGCGTCCCCGCCGAGGCGGCGGTTCATGTCGACCACGTCCTGATCGGTCACGCCGAGGCGCTTGGCGATCAGCTTGACCTGATCCGGATGAAGATCGCCTTCGTCCAGCGCGTTGATGCGGCTCTTGGCCTTGCGCAGGTTGAAGAACAGCTTCTTCTGGTTCGCGGTGGTGCCCATTTTCACGAGCGACCAGGATCTCAGGATGTACTCTTGTATTGACGCCTTGATCCACCACATGGCGTAGGTGGCAAGGCGAAATCCCTTGTCGGGCTCGAAACGTTTCACAGCCTGCATCAGGCCGACATTGCCTTCCGAGACGACTTCGGATATCGGCAAGCCATAGCCGCGGTAGCCCATGGCGATCTTGGCCACGAGCCGCAAGTGGCTGGTCACGAGTCTCTGCGCTGCGTCGCTGTCGTCATGCTCGCGCCAACGCTTGGCGAGCATGTACTCCTCCTGCGGTTCCAGCATCGGGAACTTGCGGATTTCGGCGAGGTAGCGAGCAAGTCCGGATTCTCCATTGAGAACCGGTAAGGTAGCTGTACGGGCCATCGAGCGCCCTCCAGTTGGTTCAGGCCCCCGATAGCGGCGGGCCCGGCAAGACGGTCGCTTGGTTAAAGCCGGCCGCCTAGCGATGTTCCTGCGTCGGTTATTCGACGCAGTCGCAACATACACTAAGACCACCCGCAGGTGGAAGGATAACCGGGGTCACGTCCCCGTGTGGCTGCTATAACATATTGGCATGCTTACGCTTTTCTGAAGTCCCTGCGTCATAGCGCCGCCCCCAGCGCGCGCCGCAAAGCGGCCAGATCGCCCGGCAGCTCCGATTCCCAGTGCATCAGCTCCCCACTTCGCGGGTGCTCTATTACCAAAAGATAGGCGTGCAGCGCTTGCCGCCCGAGGGATGCGAGTGCGGCTTGGGCCGCGGGGCCAAGCTGGCTCGCTTTGGTCTTGAAATGCGGGCCATAGACGGCATCCCCGAGCAGGGGATGGCCGAGATGCGAAAGATGCACCCGGATCTGGTGGGTCCGGCCGGTCTCGAGTCGACAGGCCAGCAGTGAGGCCACCGGCTTGCCGTCCCGCCCGGCAAAGCTCTCCTGCACCTCATAATGGGTGACAGCCTCGCGGCCACGCGTGCGCACGGCCATTTTCTCCCGAGCGTGCGGATGGCGGTCGATCGGCGCATTGATGGTGCCATGCTGCCGGTGCGGCACGCCCCAAGCAAAGGCGAGGTAGCCGCGCTCCATCGCGCCGGTGCGGCCGTGATCGGCGAACTGGGCGCTCAGGGACTGATGCGCCATGTCGTTCTTGGCCACCACCATCAGGCCTGAGGTGTCCTTGTCGAGCCGGTGCACGATGCCCGGACGCTTGACGCCGCCGATACCCGAGAGGCTGGCGCCGCAATGGGCGATCAGCGCGTTGACCAGTGTCCCGGTCTCGTGGCCGGCCGCGGGGTGCACCACCAGCCCGGCCGGCTTGTCGATCACGATGATGTCCGCGTCCTCGTAGACGATCTGGAGCGGGATGTTCTCGGGCGCGGGCTCGGCTGCTGCTGCCTCCGGCATGTCGATTGTGATCGTGTCGCCGGCTTCGACATGGTAAGCGGGGTCGCGAACCGCGACGAGGACGCTGCCTTGGTCCGGGCTGGTTTGGCCGATGCTGACTTGGCCTATGCTGACTTGGCCCGCCAGGATCAGTGCCTTCAGCCGCGACCGCGACAGTTCCGGCAGCTTCGCCGCGAGCACGCGGTCGAGCCGCGACGAGCCTTCGTCGCCGGCGACGACGACCTTGACCAAGCCTTGAGGATGGGAAGCCGAGATTTCCATGAACACTACCGTTGCGCCCGATTCATCCCCCGAGCAGGTCCAGCTGATGGCGCGGCTGCGGCGCATGATGATGATCGCAGGAGTGACCACGTCGGTCGCCATCGCCGTCCTGCTGGTCGCCATCGGCTATCGCCTTTTCAAGGGCGAGGGAAGCGCGGCGTCGGGCCCGGATATCACCGCCGTGCTGCCCAAGGGAGCGCGGATCGTGGCGACCGCCGCAGCCGGCGACCGCCTGGCCGTCACCGTCGACATCGGTGGCGCCACCGAGATCCGCACCTTCGACGCCAAAACCCTGAAACCCACCGGCCGGCTGCGCTTTGCTGTCGAGCCGTAAGGGCGGAAAGAACACCTCTCCGGTCCGTCGGGTCCATCTCTCACCCCGACGGCGCTGCGCTCCCCTCCCCCTTGCGGGGAGGGGTCGGGGGTGGGGGTTCTCTCCAAGCGGTAAACCCCCTCGGACAACCTACCCACCAACAACCTCACGATAATTCCACCGCCCGTCTTGCGGCGCGCCGATTTCGCGGCTATTCGGTTCACCTCACGCTCCCTTCGTCTAGCGGTTAGGACGCGGCCCTCTCAAGGCTGAAACAGGGGTTCGATTCCCCTAGGGAGCGCCATTTCCAAAATTTAGCATTGTAATTGCTACTAAATTTTTGGTTTTTTGTCCCACTGCGGTTTGGAGTGGGACAGTATCTGTTCACGATCTAATCTGCGCCTCCATCGTCTACCGAACTTCGCCTGCCCATCGCTGATGGGAATGAGCTGTCGCTCATCCCTAACCACCTCGCAATTTCGCCATCGCGGCATCCGCTGTTTTCTTTCGGTTGGCTGCCTTGGTGTAGCGCTCAACTTCCTCCAACGACTGGTGGCCGCCGATCGCCATGATTTCGTGCGGCGTCGCGCCAGCCTCGGCCAAAGCCGTCAACGTGGCTTTGCGGATTCCGTGCGCCGAGCAATGCGGAAGATCGGCTTGGCGACACCAATCCTTGAATTTGTTCCCGAACCCGTTGGCTGTGAACGGTTTGCCGAACTCAGTCAGCAGGAACGTCATCTTGCCGCCAACGTTGGCCGCTGCGATGCTCTCGGCAAGGGCCGGATGCATTGGAATGTCGATGTCGATTGGACTGCGGTGCTCGTTCTTGGCCTGGCGAAATCGAATGCGGCCGTCGCGAACGTGCTGCCGACCAAGGCGGGGGGCATCCTCGCGTCGCCCGGTGGTATATCGCAGCAAATCGAGCGCGAGTCTCGCTTGCGATCCGAGCGGATGCCGATCGTAGTAGCGGATGATTTCCTCATCAGTCCACGTATGATGCCCGTCCGACCTATATCGCAGTTTCTTGACATTGATCGTCGGATTGACTGTCGTTTCCTCGGCCTCATTCGCCCAAGAGAATAACGCGCGCAAAGCCTTCAGAAGTTGATTGGCGGCGGCCGGCGTTGCGGCCTTCGCGTCGCGCATTTTACGGACATGCCGAGGCTCCATCACCGCAACCGGCTTGGCCCCATGCTCGCCGGCAATCCCGTCGAGCGCCCGGCGCTGCCAATTGCGCGTGCTAATGTCCAAAGCTTTGTAAGCCGCGCTCGCATAGTAACGGATACAGAGATAGCGGAATGATCCCTTTTTTGCTTCGTCAGCCTGCCGCTGCGGAGCCTCGGAAGCCGTCGCAATGGCTGCTTGGTATTCTTCCATGAAAGCCGGCGTGCCCGGCAGAGCGCGAATGCGTACCTTCCGTTTTCCGGGCGCGCGAACATAGCACCGCACGTTGCCGTGCCGATCGAGGTCTTCGCTGATGTATTTCAGGCGTACGCGCATGTTCAGCCACCATTAGTCCCAAGGATTTTCGTCGTTGTCACCGAGCTCCTCAAATGCACGGTCAACAGCTTTAAGGTCCCAAATGACGCGGCCTTTGATCTTTTTAGGCCCAGGCATGTAACCGTCGTCGACCAATTTATCGAATGTCGAGGCGCTCACTCCAATATAAGCGGCAGCCTGAACACGGGACAAACCGCGAGGCGGTAACGACGGTGGCAGCGCGTTCTTGTGCTGCCTCTCAGTAGGAGTCTCGTTATTCACTTCGTAGACCTGGATTGAAATTTTGCCTCGCAATTTCAACTGAGTCGCCGCTCGGTTCGCTAGACGGAGCTCGTGTCACGGTTTCACCCTGTTCGAAAAGAGTGCAGCAATGTGTGCAAGCGTTGCGATCGTAAATCTACGCGTTTGCCTTAGGTCAGGAGTACGTCGGCCAGCTTTGGGATGCCGAGGGAGCGTATCAAAGTACTTCTCAGCCTCTTCACGTGTTTGTCTATATTCGATGCGGCATTTGAACTGTGCAATGCAATCCTCATGAAAGATCGGAACGCCATCGGCAGGATCAACCTCGCCGGTTTGATAGTATCGTCGTTGATCCGCTCGAATTGTGATTGCAGCGTGGGGCCAAGGGGCTTCTAGTTCGACGTCAATACGCAGGTCTGTAGTCACGCCATCTGCATCGGGCGCCGCATCGAGAAACAGGTCAGAGGCCTGTGTCACGCCTTCGCCAAGTGCAACGATGATCGCTGCGATTGCCTCGTGCAGCGAGTGACCCGCTGGCAACGAGCCAAGATGTTTCAATGGCCAAGCTGCCCAATCGCCGCTCTCTGCGATGGCGGCAAGGCGCGCATATCTTTCGTAGTGAACTGCGGTCTCTTTGACGCCTGGCCCCGAAAGCGGCGTCGCTGCTACCGCGAGGAGCAATGCAGCGGCACTTTCGGGTGACCCACGAGCAGCTCTCCCGCGCCCGGTGATCGACCGATGTCCGCTTGTGACCAGCATCCGGTCCTGCAGGGCGACCGTCGCCCTGGCAACTCCGAGGAGGTCCGAAACTGCATCGATAATGTTTGAAGGGGCCGTCATTTCATCTGAATAAAACTCAGATGAAGAACATGTCAACTCCATTCGACTAAAATTCAGATGAGATCCGAGATTACCTTGAAAAGTGGTGCAATTGCACCGCCAACCTGACCGACGCGGTTTATCTGGACACGAGCCGTTGCGGAGGAGTTCAGCATCCGACACTAGTTCACAACGTTAAGGGCTGCCGATTCGGCGCATGGCGTCGTCCGGCGCGAGCACCTTCGGCGAGCGGAAAGTTGCGCAGCTGGACGGCCAAATCGGTTGGCGAACTGCCTGTTGGACTTGGTACGAATGCGATTGGTTTTGCGAAGGGGCATTCAAGCCAGCCGGCGAACGCGGTCGAAAGCGTTTAAGCCGAGGTCACTGTTTGCTTCTGGCTTGCGGTAGGGCACCTTTCACGAGGCCGAACCGTTTATCCGTCCAGAGCGGCATTGGCGCCGCAACGGACGACTATCGGTAAAGCGGCTTCGCTTTTCTCGTCAATTCGTCGAATAAAATTTGGACTGGATTCTGGTAGCCCTTGGTCCGTGGGGCAGAGATTTTAGGGGGCAGTAGTGAAGGATGGCGTGATAAAGGGCTCACGGCCCTCCTTCCCTCAGATCGGCAGCTTCCTTAAAGTCCGCGGCAAGAGCTGGATCGTCGAGGGCTCCCAGCGGCGGGGACCGGTCGACGTCGTCACCCTCATCTCCTGTGAAGATGATTCGCAGGGCGAGGCGATAGAGCTGGCTTATTCGGCAGAGCTGCAGCCGGAGATCCTCGATCCCAACGATTGGTCGCCGCTGCTCACCCGGACCTTCGAGGGGCCGCAGCGGCTCGGCGCATATTTGCGGTCCACGGAATGGCGCACGGCCACGGCCGCCGACCGCAAGTTGTTCCAGGCGCCGTTCCGCGCTGGCATCCGGCTCGAATCCTACCAGCTGCTGCCGCTCGCCAAGGCGCTGGAGCTGCCGCGCGTGAATCTCCTGATCGGCGACGATGTCGGTCTTGGCAAGACGGTCGAAGCCGGCCTGATCGTGCGCGAGCTCTTGCTGCGGCGTCGCGTCGACACCATCGTGGTCGCTGCACCGGCGTCGATGCTGCTGCAATGGCAGGATGAGCTGGTGCAGAAGTTCGGCCTCGATTTCACAATCGTGGACCGCGAGCATCTCCTGGAGACGCGGCGCACCCGGGGCTTTTCTGCCAATCCCTGGAGCGTCGGTTCGCGCTTCATCGTCTCGCACAGCGTGCTCTCCGACGAGACCTATACCGGCGGCCTGCGCGAGCTGCTGGCGCCGTTCCGCGCGGGATCGATGTTCATCCTCGACGAGGCGCACCACGCCGCGCCATCATCTGGGGCCGCCTGGGCGGTCGAAAGCCAGATGACCAAGGCGGTTCGCGATATTGCCTCGCTGTTCGAGCATCGCCTGTTCTTGTCGGCGACGCCGCACAACGGCCACTCCAATTCGTTCGCGACCTTGCTGGAAATCCTTGATCCGCAGCGTTTCACCCGCGGCATTGCGGTCGAGGCCAAGGAGCTGGAGCCGGTCATGGTGCGCCGACTCAAGGAGGATCTGCGCCGGCTCGGCCACGCCTTTCCCGCGCGCATCGTCGATCCCATCGCCATCTCCGGCCTGCCGCCGGATGCGGCCGAGCTGCGGCTCGCCATCATGCTCGACGAGTACAGCCAGTCGTCGACCGGCGGGAGCAAGGCGCGCTTCCTGTTCGCCAATCTGCAGCAGCGTCTGTTCTCCTCGATCGCAGCGTTCCACCGCACGCTGACGACGCATCGGCGCAGCCTCGCCAGGAAGAGCGAGGAGCTTGCGTCCGACACCATCGAGACGACGCCCGAGCTGATCGAGGACAACGAAGACATCGAAGCTGCGACCCATCACGCCCGGGGCGAGCTAGGCGATCTCAACGCCGCCATCGCCCATGTCGATCGCATGCTTGTCATCAGCGCCGCTGCGTGCGACGAGCCCGATGCCCGTGTCGCGGCGATGCTCGACTGGATCGAAGAGCATATGCTCGACGAGAGCTACGCCTGGCAGGACCGCCGGCTGATCCTGTTCACCGAATGGGAGGACACTCGCCGCTGGCTGGTCGAGCGGCTCAAGGAAGGCCTGCTGTAGCGCAGCCTCGGCCGCGTCGATCTCAACGGCCGCATCCTCAACTTCACCGGCCAGACCAGCCTGGCCGAGCGCGACCGCATCAAGATCGCCTTCAACGCCCCGTTCGACAAGGAGCCTGTACGCATCCTCGTCTGCACCGATGCAGCGCGCGAGGGCCTCAATCTGCAGGCCCGCTGCCACGAGCTCATCCATGTCGATCTGCCCTGGAATCCGTCGCGCCTCGAACAGCGCAACGGCCGCATCGACCGCAAGCTGCAGCCGTCGAAGACCGTCACGTGCCGCTACTTCGTCTACACTCAGCGCGAGGAGGACCGGGTGCTGGATGCGCTGGTGCGCAAGACCGAGGTGATCCGCCAGCAGCTCGGCGCCTCCGGCGAGGTGCTGCGCCAGACCATCGAGACCACGCTCGCCCGCCAGGGCATCCGCCGCGGCGATGCGGCGAAGCTGGCCGACAGCATCAGCGGTGCGACGTCGGAGCGCGTCGGCATCGCCGCGCGCGAGCTCGATGATGATGCGGACCGGCGGGTGGCCCGGCTGAAGGAGGAGCAGCAGCGGCTGCAGCATGCGCTCAGGTTGGCTGAGAAGCGCGTCGGCGTCGACGGCGCCGACATCCGCCACGTCATCGAGGTCGCCCTCAAGGACGATGGCGCAGCGCTAAAGCCGGGGAGCTTCAGCGTGCCCGAAGCGGTGCTGCTCGATCCGGACACTCCGAGCTTTGCCAAGGACCCGAGCTGGGCCTCGCTGTTCGACGAGCTGCGGCCGGGCCGTCCGGCGACGCCAAAGGACCGCGCGCGCTGGCGCCGCGACACGCCGGTGCGTGGCCTCGTGTTCGCGCCGCCGCTCGTGAGGGAGGGCGAGCCGGAGCCGCAGGACGTGGTCCAGCTCCATCTCGAACATCGCCTGGTCAAGCGGCTGCTGTCGCGCTTCATCAGCCAGGGTTTTCAGACCAGCCTCGGGCGCGTCACCGCGATCATCTCCTCCGGCGCGCAGCCGCGCGCCGTGCTGCTCGGCCGGCTCTGTTTGTTTGGCCCGGGTGCCCGCCGCTTGCATGAGGAGATCATTCCCGTCACGGCCGCCTGGCGCGACACCCGCCGCGACGACAGCCCGCTGGTGCCCTTCGCCGAGACCGGCGAGGTCACGACGATCCAGCAGCTCGACGAGGCCCTGCGCCGCGGGGTTTCGCCCGCGAGAGGCGTTCTCGATCGTCTGGGCCAAATGGTCGAACGCGACATCGCCGACCTCCGGCCCCATGTCGAGGCGCGCGCCAAGACCTCCGAGCAATCAGCCGTCGCCGATCTCGTCGAAAACGGCCGGCGCGAGGCCGAGGCGCTGGCGGCGCTACTGCAACGGCAGATCGACCGCGTGCGCGAGGCCATGCGCACCAAGCAGCTGCCGGAGCGGCCGGCGCAGATGGATCTGTTCGGCCCGAGCGACGACGACATCCGCAAGCAGCATGAGCGCGAGCTGCGCCAGTTCGAGGCCGACCGCCGCTCCTGGGACGGCAAGCTGCTGCGGCTGCAGCAGGAGCTGGACAGCGAGCCCGAGAAAGTCCGCCAGGGCTATGAGGTGCAGGCGCGCCGGCTGGAGCCGGTCGGCCTCGTTTATCTCTGGCCGGCGACGAACTGAGCATGACAATGACCTTTCATACCCAACAGGACGAGACCTCGGAGTGGCTGAACTATCTGCAGCCCGAGGGCCTCGTCGTCGGCGCCAATGTGCTGCGCGAGACCGGCGTCACCCCGATCCGTCAGACCCCGCTCGACACCGAGACGGCGGCGCGCGCGCTCCGTCTGGATCCCGAAGCACCGCGCGAGCAGGACCGGCTGTTTGAGCTGCAGGATCCCTGGAGCTTCTTCGAGCAGGTGCTCAACTGGCCGGCGAAGCTCGTCGCCGGCAGCCCGGGCGGGCCCGCTGTCGATCCGGCGCTGACCGTGACGGTCCCGGAGCACGACACGCTGTTGTCGCCGGAGTACGCCCTGCTATGGAACGGCGCAACGCCCGAGGGCATTCCGGCGCAGGCGCTGGTCATGCTGCATCCGAACCTCGACGCGGACGGCCGCAATCAGTTCGACCAGGGCGAGTGGGAGGCGACGCCGCATCAGCGGCTGGAGCGCCTCTTGCGCGAGAGCAATGTCGGTGTCGGCATCCTGGTCACGTGCAACGCGCTGCGGCTGATCTATGCGCCGCGCGGTGAAACCGCGGGCTGGCTCACCTGGCCGCTGGCCGCGCTCGGCCGCGTCGAGGGTCGGCCGATGCTGGCGGGCCTGAAGCTCTGCCTCGGCCGCAACGCGTTCTTCACCGGCGCGCCGGAGCAGCGGCTGCGCAAGCTGCTGGAGGCCTCGCGCGAGGCGCAGAATGCGGTCTCCGAGAAGCTCTCAGGCCAAGTATTAGGTGCGCTCTATGAGCTCTTGCGCGGCCTGCACCGCGCCGCGCCGGAGCAGATCGAGGCGCTAGCGTCCAGCGATCCGCATCATCTCTATGACGGCTTGCTCACGCTGCTGATGCGGCTCGTGTTCCTGCTCTATGCCGAGGACCGCGACCTCTTGCCGTCCTCGACCGATCCGCAGCTGAAGCAGCTGTGGGACACCGGCTATTCGATCAAGACGCTGTATGCACGGCTGCTGGTCGACGAGGCGCTGAACCCCGACACGATGGACGAGCGCCGCGGCGGCTGGGGCCAACTGCTTGCCGTGTTCCGGCTGATCCATGGCGGCCACCCGCATTGGGTGACCGGCCGCGGCGGCAAGCTGTTCGATCCTGACGCTTTTCCGTTCCTCGAAGGCCGCGCCCGCGGCAGCGCCCGCACCGAGGCGGCGATCCTGCCGGTCTCCGACGGCACCATCCTGCGCATCCTCCATGGCCTGATGACCATCGAGGGCAGGGGCCTGTCGGGCGAGCGTATCCGCGAGCGACTGTCCTATCGCTCGCTAGACGTCGAATCGATCGGCTCGGTCTACGAGACCGTGATGGGGTTTACCGCCTCGCGCGCCACCGAGCGCATGATCGCGCTGCGCGACGAGAAGAAGCTGCCGAACTTCACCGGTCTCGACACCTTGCTGGCCGAGGGGCCGGGCGACCGGCAGAAATGGCTGAAGGAGCACGGCATCAAGCTCTCGGCGAAGCAGGCCAAGGGCGTCAAGGATGCCAAGGATGTCGCCGCGCTGATCGAGGCATTCGGTTCGCTGGTCGATGAGCGCGCCTCGCCGAAGGCCGTCCCCGTCGGCCAGGGCGCCCCCTATCTGCAGCCAACCGAGGAGCGCCGCCGCTCCGGATCGCACTACACGCCCCGCTCCCTCACCGAACCGATTGTGCGTCACGCGCTGGAGCCGGCCTTCGCACGGCTCGGGCCAGACGCGTCTCCGGAAGCGGTGCTTTCGCTGAAGGTGTGTGATCCCGCCTGCGGCTCCGGCGCCTTCCTCGTCGAAGCCTGCCGCCAGATCGGCGCCCGGCTGGAGCAGGCCTGGAACATGTACGGCGCGGAGAAGCCGAAGATCCCGGCGGATGAGGACGAGGCCCTGCATGCGCGGCGCCTGGTGGCGCAGAAATGCCTGTACGGCGTCGACCGCAATCCGATGGCGGTCGATCTCGCACGGCTGTCGCTGTGGCTGGCCACGCTCGCACGCGATCACGAGTTCACGTTTCTGGATCACGCGCTGAAGGCCGGCGACAGTCTCGTCGGGCTGACGCGCGCGCAGATCCAGGCCGTGCATTGGGATCCGTCCAAGCCGGGCCTGCCGTTGTTTCGGGAGACGATCGAGAACGCGGTGGTGCGAGCGTTCGAAGGGCGCGAGGCGATTCGTAACGCGGACGATGGTGTGTTGATTGCTGCGCAAGCGGCGCGCTATTCGCGAGTTGTCGAAGCGAGCGAGCCGGCACGGATTGGTGGCGATGCCGTCATTGCAGCGCACTTTTCGGCCGATAAGTCAAATGCACGCGAACAGGAGCGTCAGACTGTCGAGAGCTGGATTGCGTCGCAACCCTTGAGATGGGATCTGCTGCGTGACAAAGGAGGAGCATTCCGAACGAAATTAGGATGGCGGCCGTTCCACTGGGAGATTGAGTTTCCAGAGGTATTTGTCCGCGACAATCCAGGGTTCGACGCCATTATTGGCAATCCGCCCTTCGCGGGAAAAACTACGATCTCCTACGCATCCGGCCCTCGTTATGTTCCGTGGCTGCAGACGTTGCACCAGGGCGCTCATGGCAATGCCGATCTTGTAGCCCACTTCTTCCGTCGTGCATTTGGCTTACTTCGTACTGGGGGCGCATTTGGCCTTATTGCGACAAACACGATCGGACAGGGAGATACGCGCTCGGCAGGTCTGGAGATGATCTTGCGGCAAGGCGGCCACATCTTTCGGGCAACAAAGCGTTTTCAGTGGCCGAACGAGGGAGCCGCAGTTGTCGTATCGATTGTCCATGTCCAGAAATTGGGCGACGCGATTTCGCCAGTGCTTAATGATCAGCGCGTAGCTCGAATTTCTGCCTATCTTGCAGCTGGAACACTAGACGGGGCACCCAGTCGGCTAACATCCAACTTAGGGATCGCGTACAACGGTACGAAAATTTACGGTCAAGGATTTCTATTCACTGATAGCGATTCGAATGCAACGTCCTTGGCCGAAATGGCGAAGCTCCTCAGGGAGCATCCAAACTACGAGCAATTCATCAAGCCCTATATCGGCGGCGAGGATGTGAACACAACATCACAGATTGAGCCCCAGAGATTTGCTATCAATATTACGGATTTCACACTCTCCGAAGCTGAACGAGCAGTACCTCACCTGCTGAAAATAGTTCGTGAGAAGGTCCTTCCTGAGCGCTTAAAGACGAAAGATACTGCTGACGGACGTATCCTGAAGAGAGATTGGTGGCGCTTTTTTCGTCCGAAGGCGGAGCTTTATGACGCGGTACGACGAAGGGGCGGAGCTATCTTGATACCTGAAACGTCGCCCCATTTGGTGGTCGCTCCGTTCATTCGGGAAGCGATTTTTTCACATGCACTGAAGGTGCTAGCATTCAGGGGACTGGCACCGTTTTCTGTTCTGCAGTCTCGTGCTCATGAAGTTTGGGCGCGCTTCTTCTCGTCTACCCTTGAGGATCGTCTCCGATATGCGCCGTCGGACTGTTTCGAGACCTTCCCGTTTCCGTTCGGCTACGAAACCGACGATTTTCTCGAAGCCGCCGGGCGAAACTATCAAGACCACCGCGCTGCGTTGATGGTCGCGGCGAACGAGGGCATGACCAAGACCTACAATCATTTCCACGATGCGGAAGACCGCAGCGCCGCCATCCAGACTCTACGCGATCTGCACGACGCCATGGATCGCGCCGTGCTGCGCGCCTATGGCTGGCACGACCTCGCAGACGAATTGCGCCCCGTCTTCCTCACCGAAGAGACCGAGGACGATCACACCTATCAGGGCCGCTACTTCTGGCCCGCCGATCAGCGTGACCGCGTACTGGCCCGCCTGCTGGCGCTCAATGCCGAGCGGCATGCTGAAGAGATGGCAGCCGGACGGGCCCCTACCGCGCAGGAGTCCGATGAAGAAGCCGACGGGCTGGAGGATGCAGGCGCCGGTCCGCTGTTCGAGCGCGATTGAGCCTGCAGGCCGGCTAAACCGCTGATTGCTATCCGCGACCGGGATGATAAGGCTTGCAGGTTCAAGCCGTTGATTGAGATGTTGGGGGACGCATGACCACAGCGGAGCCGACGCCGCCACAGCAGGGGCCGACCGACCGGCTCTCGGGCCTGCCGAAGCCTACGACGCCGGTGGCGGTGCGCGAGCGGCTGGTCGATCTGCTGCGCCGCGATCTGGTCGGGCCGCATCCCGACCTCGATCCGGACCTCGCGCGCGAGGTGATCGCAGGCGTCGCGCCCGCAACCTGGTATCTGACCGGCTTTCTCGGGCCCAAGCGCGACACTGGCGCGGCGAAGACGGAGGCGAGCGCGGATGCCGAGGTTGCGGCAGAACAGGCGGCCGAGGATCTGCTCGACGCCCAGCGCGGCAGTGAGAGTCTGTCGGAGGTGACGCAAGGCAAGGGCGTTGCCCCGGATGAGGGGCAGCCGGAATCGCCGCCGGTGCGCTCGTTCCAGCCATCTTCGATCGGGCTCACCGTGCTGCTGCCGCGCGACGCCAGGCAGCTGCAGGTGCGGGTGAGCTGGGGCGACTATGTCACCGAGCCCCGGCTGGACGATGCCGTGTTTCTCGAAGCAGCGCGCGAGATCGCCCAGGCGCGGGGCGAAGTTCCGAAAGCACCATCGCGGCAGACGCTGGACTGGCGTCGCATTCCGCGCGAGGAAACCGTTGACATCACCATCCGGCGCGGTGACGTGCCGCAGCGGATCGTGATCCCCGACAGCGCCGCGCCGATGGCGATTGGCGGCGGGCTCGAGCTCGTGGTGTCAGCGCGCGAGATCGAGACGGCCGATATCGACGGCGTCAAGCGCGAACTGCTCGCCGTCTCGGTGTTCCTGGTCAATGCACGGCCGCAGACCATCCGCTTCCGCGACATCGCGTTCTGCTTCCAGGCCCGGCTGCAGCTCGATTTCGCCGCAGGTTTCGAGCGCCGCGACGACCGTGCCTCCTACGACTCCGACGAGGCCGACGAGCGGCTCGCCGACCTGCATTACCACGACGTCTGCTCCTATGCGGTCGGCCACAACACGTCGGGCGACTGGAGCGCGCCGGACGGCGACGGGCGCGTGACCACCGTATTCACCAATCCGCTGCCGGTGCAGGAGGTGGAGAGGCTCGGCGCCGATATCGACCTAGCGGGTGTCGAGCGCTCCATGGCCGCGCTGGCCAAAGCCGCAGACGATGCCGGCACGCTGCAGGCCGCGCTGTCGGGTCTTCCGATCGCTTACGAAGCCTGGGCGAAACGGCAGGCGGACCTCGTTGCCGGCATCGACGGCAAGCGCCGCCGCGAGATCGCGAACAAATGCCTGGAGGACATTGCGATCGCCCGCGGGCGCATCGCTTCCGGACTGGGACGGCTACAGAGCGATCCGCTGAGCCGCGAGGCGTTCGGCATCATGAACCGGGTGATGGAGCGAGCCAACCGGCAGCGCAGCGCCGCCAACAACAAGAAGCCGCTGGATCAGCAGAAGGCGCCGACATGGCGGCTGTTCCAGCTGGCCTTCATCCTGCTCAACCTCGACGGTCTGGTCGATCCTGTTCATGCCGACCGGCCGATCGTGGATCTCCTGTTCTTCCCAACCGGCGGCGGCAAGACCGAGGCCTATCTCGGCCTCGCCGCCTTTGCGATCGCACGCCGCCGGCTGAACAATCCAGGCCTTGCCGGAGCAGGGCTGTCGGTGGTGATGCGCTACACCTTGCGCCTGCTCACGCTGGATCAGTTGCAACGTGCGGCAGGGCTCGTCTGCGCGCTGGAACTGGAGCGCAAGGAGAAGAAGCGCCTCGGCGATTGGCCGATCGAAATCGGCCTGTGGGTCGGCGGCGGCGCCACGCCGAATAACCTCGGCAGTTCCCAGAACAGGAAAGAGAACACGGCCGTTTACTGGCTGGAGCAGTACAAGAAAGGCAAGGGCCCGGCACCGGCGCCGCTGAAGAACTGCCCATGGTGCGGCGGCGAGCTGACGAAGGAAGCGTTCGCGCTGCAGCCCACCGCGGCGAACCCGCGGCGGTTGGACCTGCGCTGCTACGAGATCGACTGCGCCTTCTCCAGCGACAGCCGACTGCCGATCGTGGTCGTCGACGAGGAGATCTACCAGCGCCTGCCGGCGTTCATGATCGCCACCGTCGACAAATTCGCCAACGTGCCCTGGGAGGGCCGGGCCGGTGCCTTCTTCGGCCATGTCGAGCGCAGCGATGCGAGCGGCTTCTATGGCGCCGCCGAGCCGGGCGGCACCAAGTTGCCGGCCGAGCTGCGGCCGATCGACCTCATCATCCAGGACGAGCTGCATCTCATCTCCGGGCCGCTCGGCACCGTCGCCGGGCTCTATGAGACCGCGTTCGATCTCTTGGCCGCGCGCAAGATCAATGGCGAATGGCGCGGGCCGAAGATCGTCGCCTCGACCGCGACCGTGCGGCGCGCCGAGACCCAGATCCGCAATCTGTTCGGCCGGGACCGCACCGCGATCTTCCCGCCGCCGGGCATCGGCCGCGACGACTCGTTTTTCGCTAAGGCCGATCGCGCGACGCCATCGCGGCTCTATCTCGGCATCGCCTCGCCGGGCCGCGGTCCGAAGCTGGTGTTCTTGCGCGCGCTGCAGACTTTGCTGTCGGGGGCCGCGGCCCTGTCGCGGGGCGGCAAGGATGATCCCGCCGATCCGTATCTGACGGCGCTGTGCTACTTCAACGCGCTGCGCGAGCTCGGCGGCGCCCGCCGCATCGTCGACGACGAGGTGCGGGCGCATCTGACCAATTACGGCCGGATGCGCGTCCGCCGCGAGCCCGCAGGTCAGCCATTTGCCGATCGCGTGCTGCGCGAGATCCAGGAGCTGACGTCGCGCTATTCGACCGACCAGGTCTCCGAGGCTCGGGCGCGGCTCGGGCTTGCGGTGTCCGACAAGAACGCCGTCGATGTCGCGATGGCCACCAACATGATCTCGGTCGGTCTCGACATCGGCCGGCTCGGGCTGATGGTGGTGCAGGGCCAGCCGAAGACGGCGGCCGAATACATCCAGGCGACCTCGCGCGTAGGCCGCGAGGGCGACAAGCCCGGCCTGGTCGTCACCCTGCTCAACATCCATAAGCCGCGCGACCGGACGCATTACGAGCAGTTCCGCGCCTTCCACCAGAGCTTCTATCGAGCCGTCGAGGCCACCAGCGTCACCCCGTTCGCGCCGCGTGCGCTCGATCGGGCGCTGGCCGCAACCCTCGTGGCGGGGCTGCGCCACGTCACGCCGAGCCTGACGCCGAACAAGGCAGTCGACAAGGTGGCGGGCGAGCCGACCGCCTACAAGCGCGTACGCGACGTGATCGAGGCCAAGATGCAGGTGGCGGAGGAGGACAGCGCCTCGATCGCGCGCTGCCTCGCGCGGCTCGACGAGCTGGAGGCTGCCTGGATCAGAATCGCGGAAAAGCAGACCCGCAACGGTGACGAGTTCGCCTATGCCGGCCAGCAGCCGGTGCGGCGGCTGTTGCAGGACCCGTTCGATCAGCAGCCCAACATGGACAAGGAGCGGGAATGGTTCGTCGCCGGCCGCTCGATGCGCGACACCGAACCCGTCTCGCTGCTGAAGCTCAGGAAGCCCGACGGCAGCATTCTCGGATAGTGGACGTTTCATGGCCGACATCACTCAGAACTTCAGCCAGCTGCTGCTGACCTATGGCCCCGGTGCCATGATGGACATGCCGGACAATGCCGTGGTCATCGGCGGCCTCCAGGACTGGGACTACAAGGGCTCGAACTGGAAGCCGGTCGAGGAGGAGCGCCTGGTGGCGCTGTTGAAGCAGCAGCTCGGTACCAAGCTGAGCCCGACGTTCTCTGGCCTGCGGCATCCGCCGATGTTTGACGAGGAGCGCCGCGACAGCAACGCGCCCGGCGTCGGCGTGCGGCTGTTTCCCAGCTGGTTCCTGGTCAACGAGGCGCCGTCGAACGGCACGGCGGTGGTGCCGGCCGGGGCCAGTCCCGGCAGCGAGAAACGCCGCCGCATGGTGGAGTTCTCCGAGCTCGACGTTACTGCCGGTGGCAAGCTGTCCTATACCGGCTCCGGCAGTAAGATCGGCGTCAACCCGATCCGTTTCGTCGGCGCCTGCACCAAGGGCCATCTGCAGGACATCGCCTGGCGCTATCTGACCCACCGCGGCAAGGACCAATCCTGCCGCAAGCCGCTGTTCTGGGTCGAGCGCGGCGTCAGCTCCGATCCCTCCGACATCTCGGTGCAATGCACCTGCGGCGCCTCGATCAGCATGGCTGACCTCTACAAGCCGCAGTTTCTCGGCAAATGCGATTGCCATAGTCCATGGCTTACGCCGCGGCGCGATGCGAACGAGCAATGCAATGAGGATCTGCGGCTGCTGCCCCGGTCGGCGACCAACACCTACTTTGCGCAGACGGTGACGGTGATCTCGCTGACCAAGTCGAACGACAGGCTGCGGCAGACGATCGCGGAGAACAAGACGGCACTTGATAGCATCCGCACTGTTCCGAACTTCATCGCTTTCTTGAGGGCTTTCCCACAGCTCAAGGACGCCTTTAAGGACTTTTCCGATGAGGAGATCCTGCAGGCGCTGAACAGCGACGACGGCTCCGGCGCCAATCCGAGCGCGCATCCGCACATCGCCGAGTTCGACATGATGGCAACCGGCGCGCCTGTGATCGGCAGCGATAGTGCCGGATCGTTCTTCTACGGCGAGACGCTGCCGCGCGACGCCCTCAATCTGCAGGCCCCCTGGGATACATTCCTGCAGGCCGTGGTGCGGGTTCACCGCCTGCGCGAGGTGACGTGTCTGTACGGCTTCACCCGCCTGGAGCCGCCACCGACCCCGGCCGAAAGCGAACTCGATGAGATCCAGCTTGCCGTGGGCGGCGCCGACCTCGCCCGCAACGTCGAATGGCTGCCTGCGATCGAGCAGCTCGGCGAGGGCATCTTCCTGCACGTCGCGCCCGACTTCATCCACCAGTGGCTCAAGGCCGACCCAACTGTCGCCAAAGCGGCGAACCTGCGCGAGCGCGAACGCCGCGACGCCGCCCGCTTCAACCGAGAGCCCAAGCACCGCGGCATCGCCTATTGGGCGCTGCACTCGCTGTCGCACGCTTTTATGGCCGAGCTCGCGCTCGAATGCGGCTATCCGCTGTCGTCGCTAAAGGAGCGCATCTATTCCACCGGCCCCGCCCAAGCCGATCGCTTCGGCATCCTGATCTACACCTCCACCGCCGGTGGCCAGGGCACCCTCGGCGGCCTCAGCCACATGGCCGAACGCGCCGGCGATCTCCTGGCCCGCGCTACCCGCCGCCTCGCCCTCTGCTCCAACGACCCGATTTGCGCGGAGCACAGCGAGGGAAGCGAGGAATATCCGCTGCAAGGTGCCGCATGCCATGCCTGCCTGCTAGTACCGGAGACGTCTTGCGAGGCGCGAAATACGCGGCTCGATCGAGGTCTGCTGACTAAAACGGTCCTAGGTGACGGATTTCCGTTGTTGGGTTGAGCCGGGTTGAAGCATCGAACGCCAAAATGAGGGAGCTCAGGCCGATGAAGATCGTTCAGAAGTGGGGATTCGGAATGGCACCCCCTAAAGCTCCCACCCAAAACGAGCGCCTGAAATCGGTACGTACTGTCTTGGCGATCTTGAATGGCGAGATTGTCCAAGATCTCGAAAGGGCGTTGGCAGAGGTCAGTATTGTAAAGGGTCTTTTTAACAGAGTTGCCAGGGAGGACCAGTGGGACTGGTTTTATGTGAAGGGGCAGCTCGGCTATGTCCCTGCAGCTGCCGCAAAGCAGATCGGCTTTGCCCTTGCCAACCTTAGGCTTGCTTTGAAAAACAACGACGAGCTGGCTCTGCGAGATATAAGGGAGGGAACTAAGCGGCTGCAGTTGTTGAAGTATCTACGCATATTTCTGGGAGAGCTGGCACCGACCCATGGGCCAGGTGCTGGCTGGTTATATATCTTGTCAACGCGAGAGATGTCGTCCTATCTGAAAATTGGCATGACGACGCGATCGGTCGAAGAACGAGTACGCGAGATTAATGCGGCGACAGGTGTTCTCGTGCCGTTTGGAATTTGGCGGTGCTGGAGGGTCACCGACCCGCAGCGAGCAGAAAAGCTGGTTCACTCCGCGCTCGACGAGTTCAGAGTGCGTGGGGACCGCGAATTCTTTGCAGTTGAGATCTCTGACGCAGCTAAAACCATTTCATCCGTTTTGAATGAAAGTCGATTACTCGTGAAGTCGGGTAGCTCTGAAGACGAAGGCAGCAGCGTTCCGGGCTGCACATGATCTCCCAATCAATCAAATAGCGCCTAGTGAGGTTTTATGCTCATCGAGCTCAATTACCCGGGGAAACTATAGTGCGATCCTAGCGCATCGCCGAACGAGCCAATAGCAGGATAAGAAATCGCGAGCTGGGGCAGCATTGTATATTTCTGAGATCTATGCGAGCGGCTTCAGGTGCTTCGATCCGACTGCTAACCACGGGCTCACTAGCGTGGTAACGCTTCCGATCCCGCGTCCGACGCCCACGCCTTTTCGCTATCCTTGAGAGCCAACATCGCCATAATCGATATTGCTGCGCCGTTCTCGCTTTGGTTGCCAATGCACAAGTGATACACAGCTACTCGCTTCAAAAGTTCCGCTCCAATACAAGGAGCGTGACCGGGCCACTTCTCTTAAGATAGCGCATGACAACGAAAAAGCGATCTGAACAACATCTTATCGATCAGGCCGGAGAGCAGCTTTTGCGTTCCAGGCTTCCGCGCCACTGGGTCTTGCGGGAGTATCGACCTGACTACGGGCTAGACTTCACGCTTGAGACATTTAAGACGGGCCTGAAAAACGGTGAGGGCCCGGTAACCTACGAAACATTGGGCGAGCATATCTTTATTCAGCTCAAAAGCGTTAGTGCGCCCGAGGTGAAGCCGCTGACAATTTATGGGCGCGGCAACGTCGAGAAGGCGCAAGAAGTCCTGAATAGGGACGACAAGGTCGCTGATCTTGACACCTACCGCTTTCAGCTTGAAGTTAGCGAGCTGGCGACGGTTGAGCGAATGGGTATTGGCGTCCCGGTCTTGCTCGTCATCGCCGATCTTTCAGCGCAGCGGTGTTCGTTCGTGTGTCTGAACGATTACATCGACAAGATTTTGGTCCCACGTCACAAGGACTTCAAGTCCAAAGAGTCACGAACGATTCACGTCCCCGTCTATAATGAGATTGGTACGGATCGGGGCCTAGCTGCCCTTCGTTGGTACGCTAAGCGTGCGAAGCTCATGGCAGCTTTTCAGCGGTTCACATATCAATTTTCGGAGCTGCAGTGGGCAGAACACGGCGATTGGAGGTCGCTTGCAGAGCTGTTTGCGAAGAGGATCATCACGTACGACTTCTGGGATGACACTGAGATGTGCGGGCTGATTCCCTACGACGCAGCCGGCTTGCGACGGTTTATCGATACCGGACAGCCCGGTTTCATAATGCCCGCGGCAGACCTGCCGTCCGGCTTCGATCCCGACAAGATAGCAAAGCACTTTGAGAAAATGGACGTTTTCGAGCTGTGGAGGCAGCTGTCGCTGCTGCCAAAGACGCATGAAGACGTCTGGCGTGAGTGGTTTCTTCCCACAGCACTTGGCTATTCGGCATCATAGGACGACGAACGCTGGGGCGTGGAAAGCGGTCGGCTCATGAAGCTTTTCGAAGACAAGGAACGAACCCGGCAGGAGCCGAAGAAACAGGGCGAAGCCGACTTCGCATTTTACGATTCGTGCGCTTGGCCGTCGATCGAAATCTACCGTCAGCTGATCAACGGCTGGATCGCAGGGCTGCCGGAGTCTGAGCAGGCCGAGATGGTCGCCCGAATGAAGGATAGCGACAGCACCTACTATCAGGCCGCGCTCGCTGAATTGACGCTTCACGCCGCGTTGCTGAAGCTGGGTTATCAGATCGAAATTCACCCGGACTGCCCGCATCCGACTCGCAAGCCAGATTTCCTGGTCAAGACCAAGGACGGCGTTTCAGTCGCCTATATTGAGGTCACTACGTTCGGCCCAACACTTGAAGCCATCGGAATGAGTAACCGGGAAGCAGCGATCTATAACGCTATTGACAAAGTCAAGCTGCCTCCGGGCTTTAGATTGAGCTATGACGCGCTCGCCCGCGGAGCGAGTAGTCCGAACTTGAACAATCTGTGTGCGGAGATCGAGAAGTGGGCGGCAGAGAACGCGCAGGAAGACTCGGAAATCATGCCCGTCAAGACGTTCCTGGCCGAAGACTGGCAGATCGAGCTCACCTTGGTCGGTGGCTTTAAGAAGGACGTTCCCGTGGAGCGCTCGATCGGGAGCGCGATGGGTGATGTTCGTCAAGTGCGGGCGGCGGAGGAAATCCGCGCAGCGCTTAAGAAGAAAGGAAGCCGATACGGAGACTTCGCTCACCCTTATGTCGTTGTCGTCGTAGACTGTAAGGGCGAACTGGCAGGAGGCGAGTCCAACGCCGATAATTTCATCGAAGCCGTTCACGGCACGGTTCACACCGAGGTTCGTACCTTCGCTGATGGAGCCATTGAGACGGAAGACAAGAGACGGAACAACGGGTACTGGGGCTTTCCAGACAGCCCGAGGCATCCGAACGTCAGCGCCGCAATTGTCCTGCCGCGCCCGCACCTCTGGGACTTGCGGGAGGACCGATGGCAGCCACTCATCATGAGGCACCCCTGGGCGACGCACCCGCTGCCGGACGAGGTACTTCCGCTTCCGGGCTGGAAGTTAAATGAGGAAGGCGAGTTCGCGCCCATCGAAGGGACGCGGCTCGCCGATATCCTTGAACTGCCGGAACCGTGGCCGCCTGAGGATTGAGCAGACTGGCTGAAACGTCGACCGCTTCATCGCCGGATCGGTCGATGCGACCAGCATCTGCGAGCTCCTGAACGGGCGGGTCGGGAGGCATTTCCGGTTGGAAGTCGGGGTTCGGGCCACGCCTGCTTCGGCGAGCGCGTCCCCGGAAATCCGTGGATGCGAATGTCGAAAATCTCCGAAGGTGTGGCGCCCAGGCCGGCATCGACCACGAGATCAAAGTTCGAACCCGCCGCGGCGCCGCGCCGCCAGACTATCGACTCCGACGAGGGCCAAGCCAGGCTCGTCCGTCGAGCGCTTCGTGCCCTCGCCAACCTGCTTTCGATGATCGTGGTGCCGAAGCCACGCTCCTCCGCCCAAAACCCCGCGCTGCGGGCCTTCTTGCGACCGATCCAGTTCGGTTTGGTTAGAACCTGGATGGCTAGATTGCCGAACTCCGACTTGTCCCCATCCTCGAGAAACAGCGAGACCAGGCCGGGATCGGAATACGGTAGAAGTCCTATCGTCCATAGCGTGGCTTGCCCGAGATTGCCGAGCCCGAGCAGCCAGAACGCCGCTGGCAGGTAGGCAAGATCTACGTCGTCCCCGTCCTCATAGCCGGGCGACGACGCCGAGTTTCTCGATGTCCTGCGACAGGCGAGCTTGCCTCCGAGCACGGCGCTACGGAAGACCTCGCCGATGCCCATGGCGACCGCCAGCACGCCACCGATCTCGTTGCCGCCTCGCGGCGCATCAGCCGGCGCCTCAATGCCGACGAGGCCGGCCCAGCCGTCGGCCCGACATAGCGCGCCGCGTTCCGCGGCGATCAGCAGCGCCGCCTGGCCCCCACGGCAGACTGGCAGCGACATCCGCAGTCAGGACGAGCGCGGCCCGGTCGAGCTTGCGCCGCGCTGCGTCGTAATCGGCACGGCCATCGCCGCGCATGAGCAGATGCGCTAGGCGATCGTCCTCGCCGCAGCTATTGCGTCCAATACCCAGTGGCGTAGCGCGGATCCCCAGCAAGCAGAAATGGAAACGAATCGTCGGACCGCGCCCATCCTTGAAAGGCGCGTGAAACGCCACTGTCAGCGGCCACAAAGACGACGATCTCCGGGTGAGCCGCACTGCATCGGCGAGCAGCACGAGCAGACGCGTCTCCCACCATTCGCCCCGGAATCTTCGGAGATCGTGACTCCGGCCACGGTTTGAATACCTTGCGGTGCGATTTCCGCACGCGTCAACAAATAGTTACCGCGGCCATCCAGAGGACCAGCTGTTTTTGAGATAGGTCAAAAATCGAAATACAACTTATGATCGACTAAAGGTGCACCGATCGTTCCTCTAATTAACACAGCGGTGAGGATCACGATGTCGCTACTTAAAAGTCTCCAGCCTAAACTGGCTGAGGTAGATCCGTTTGTACATAGTGCGACGGTGGTGGCCTTGAGTTCGCCGGACCTCAGCGCGGGCGACAGGATGAGAGTTGCTCGGACGGTTCGTGAGCGGGTCAAATCACGCCGCGAAGCAGTTGAAAAGGATCAGGCTACGAAAGCGATCACGCGTCCCAGCGTCCCGACTACCTATTGCAGAAAGCCGCTCGCGGCATGTCTCGTGAGGAGATCGCAGTGCAGGAGCTATTTCGCGATCGAGTCCTGTGGTGCTGAGATAAGTCGAAGCGGGCGGACAATCGAGCGAGCATACGGCCTAGCAGACTGACGAGATCTCAGCATCCCGCTCGGTCTCAATGATGATTTGCTGCGACCGCGCGTTACCTGCTGAAATGGAGACTTGGCAAGCGGCCCGCTCTCGATCTGTTGGGGCGTCATCCGCAGCAACACGGAGGAACTCATGAGCGATCAAATACAATCAAACTATCACGTCCTGCTCATCGGCATCGATGCGTACAGCGTCAAGCCGCTTCATGGTTGCGTGAACGATATAGATGCGATCCAGCGGCTGCTCCTCGGCGAGCGAGTGGCGATCCCGAGGGATCGGATCAGACGCCTCGCCTCTCCTCATCCGAAAAGTCCGCATGAAACCACCGTGGACAGTAAGCCAGCGACACTTGCCAATATGCGAACAGCGCTTGCCGAGCTCGGCTCAGAAAAGGTAGCGAAGGGCGATCATGTCTTTATCTACTACTCGGGTCACGGATCGCGTGTACACGTTCGCACGCCAGACAAGACGATATTCCATCGAGAGTCGCTTGTACCGGTTGATTTTAACGTGCTGCCGAACCAATGCCAGCTCATGCTCGACTTCGAGCTCAATCAATTGCTTCAAGCGATAACAGAGCGCACCTCGGCCGTAACTGTTTGCCTAGACTGCTGCAACTCCGCTGGAGCGACTCGCGACGTCGAGCGGGACGGATTAGTTGCCCGCTTCATCGATTCGCAGTCGGAACCCCGCCTTGCAGAACCGCTCGCGGTTTCACCCGAGATTGTGCGGGCGGAACGCTTACGAGGCGTAGCTGCCGGCGTGGAGGAATGCCAAGTTGTGGCAGCCTGTCTCAATCACGAGGAGGCGAAGGAGTTCACCGATGCCAGCGGCGTTAGAAATGGTATGCTTACTCACTCGCTAGTGACCTCACTAAGCGCTATGCCAGATAACAATCTTCGGTCGGTTCCGTGGGCCCGCATCTGGCAGAAAATGCGCGCTGATGTTGAGACCAGGAACCCCTGGCAGCATCTTTGGATGGCTGGCAACCTCGCTCGTAACGTGATCGCAGGGGAGCCGGTCGCGGATGACCCAGGACTTTCGATCGAGCGCACCGAGGGGAATTCATATCGGGTCTATGCCGGCACGCTGGCGAGCATTACGCCGGGCGCCATGCTTGCTGTATATGGTGACAAGCCACCCAAATTCCCCGCTCTCGACTCAGATGACGATCGAAAGGCGCGGCTTGGCGATGTCCTGCTAAAAGTGACTCGAGCGGATCGATCGACATCATTTGCCGAAGCAGATGGAGCACCATTCGATTTGCCCCCGGGGGCGCGCGGCCGGCTTGTAAGATCAGGAACGCCAGCACGGCTTCGCTGCGCTCTGGTGCCTCAGAGCAACGAGCTTCTCACGCAGCTCTCTTCTTCACCGCTATTGGAAATCGTGGATAAGAGTAGCTCAGAGGTCCAGCTTGTGCGCGGTGCTGATGGTAGCTGGGCGCTTACCGACGATGTCCACGGCGCGAAGCCGGGTTACCCCGTCTTGTACACGTTGCGGCCTGAGAATATTGATCGGGCGAAGGAGGTGCTTGAGCACTACTTCTATTACGCACTTCCCCTACGTATGGCGACTCTCTGCTCTGACCTTTTGGGAGCATTGCAAGTCAGCCTGCTTGCCTCTCCCAAGAATCTCACGTCCGAGGAGGCCCAGGCTGCGGAGCTGCCTGAGGCCACGCGGGGGCGAGAATTCCCATACGACTTGGTGGCGGGAGACAACTTTTGCATCCGCGTCCGCAACAGTTCGAGGGAACATTTGCGAGTCACGCTGCTGAATTCAGCGGCGAGCGGCAGGGTCCAGTTGCTCGGCGACCAAGAAATTGATCCAAACAGCTTCTACGTATTTTGGGTCCAAAATAATCTTGGAATCCCGTTCTCAACGACACTGCCGTCTGGCGCCACTCAGAGCATCGATCGAATTGTGGCGATCGGCACGACAGCACTTGGCAGGGATCTCAGCTATCTGCGCGTCGACGCGAGATTCGCGGATGTCGCCAATGCCACGCGAGGCGCGGGTAGGGATATTGAAGACAATACCACGAGTAGCCCTCCCGCAGAGCAGTGGACCGCGACCCAGACCATCGTTCGGACAGTTCGCGCAGCGGCCTTCTGAATGCACTCGAAGATGACAAACGGCAAAACGTGCACTGCGGAGAGACCGAAGATTAAAGTCGTCCCACAATTGGGCCATTCTCGCGGGGTTAATTCGGTTGCTATTTCCGGCAAGATGGCGCTGTCGGGGGGTGATGATGGCACGCTGAAGCTTTGGGACCTACCCACGGGGCTCGAGATTCGCACGTTTGAGCGACATTCGGGCAAGATTACTTCAGTTGCCATTTCGCCGAACGGTAAGACCGCGCTGTCGGGGGGGCATGATGGCACGCTGAAGCTTTGGGATTTGGCCACGGGGCTCGAAATTCGCACGTTCAACGGACAGTCGGGCGAGGTTACTTCGGTTGCCATTTCGCCGGACGGCAAGACTGCGCTGTCGGGCTATACGTCCAATATACTAAAACTTTGGGATCTCGCCTCTGGCTTGGAAATCCGCCCTTTCGAGGGACATTCCTGCTGGGTCACCGCGGTTGCCATCTCACCAGACGGCAAGACAGCACTATCGGGGGCCGAGGAGTGGTTTGCTCCACACAGAGGCGAACTCAAGCTTTGGGACTTGGCCAACGGCCACGAGATCCTCTCGTTTGAGGGAGATCCGGGCCAAGTCAGTTCGGTTGCTATCTCACCGGACGGCAAGACCGCGCTGTCGGGGGGCAGAGGCGAACTCAAGCTTTGGGACTTGGCCAACGGGCACGAGATCCGCGCCTTTGGATCGGGAACATCCTCGGTTGCCATTTCTCCGGATGGTAAGAATGCACTGTCGGTCGATTCCGGCAAGGAGCTGAAGCTTTGGGACTTGGCCACAGGGCGTGAGATCCGCTCGTTTCAGGGACAACATAGTTGGCTCACCTCAATTGCGATTTCACCGGATGGCACGACCGTTCTGTCAGGAGACAAATATGACAAGCTAACGCTGTGGGATCTGGCGTCAGGACGCGTTATTCGCAGCATCACGGATCGCGTGGCACCTGTCGGTTCGGCTGCCTTTCGGCCGTATAGCCGACACATCCTGACGGGTGATAGCGGTGGTGCAGTAAGACTGTGGAGTCTGGGGACAGGCCGGCAGATCTGGGCGTTCGAAGGGTCCGGAGCGGTCACTTCGGTTGCGGTTTCGGCGGACGGCAATAACGTCCTGGCGGGCACTTTCCTTGGCATCTTGTATTGGGTGGGCTCGGAAATCCGACCGTTCCGGGGATATTCGGCCCAAGCGTCCACGTTGGTTGCCATTTCAGCGGATGGTAAGATCGGACTGTCTTGCGGCATTGATCACGAACCGGTTTCTAAAGCACCAGCGACCTACCGAACCAGGCTCAAGCTGTGGGATCTAGCAACACAGCGGCAGATCTGTTCGCTTGAAGGAGATTCCAACGAGGTTTCCGCGGTTGCCATTTCGCCGGATGGCAAGACTGCACTGTCGGGGGGCAGAAACGAACTCAAGCTTTGGAATTTAGCCACAGGACGCGAGTTCCGCCCACTTGTGGGAGACCCGGGCTGGGTCCAATCCATTGCAATATCGCCGGACGGCGCGACAGCCCTGTCAGGGGCCGAGGAAGGCAAACTCAAGCTCTGGGACCTGGCCACGGGGCTCGCGCTTCGCACGTTCAACGGACATTCGGGCAAGATTACTTCAGTTGCCATTTCGCCGAACGGTAAGACCGCGCTGTCGGGGGGGCATGATGGCACGCTGAAGCTTTGGGATTTGGCCACGGGGCTCGGGATTCGCACGTTCAACGGACAGTCGGGCGAGGTTACTTCGGTTGCCATTTCGCCGAACGGCAACAACGCACTGTCGGGAAGTGACGACGGGACGGTGCGCATTTGGGATGTGAAGACTGGAGAGGAATTGATTAGCTTCATGGCCGCTCTAGATCCAGACTTTACTTGGCTTGCGTTAACGCCGCCACGCGCACACGGATTCTTCAACGCCTCGCACATCGAGAATAACCTCGTGGCGGTGGTCCGCGGCTTCGAAGCCA
>NZ_CAFK01000174.1 GCF_000239815.1 Bradyrhizobium sp. STM 3843
CACCGCGCATGAGGCTGTAGGGTGGGCAAAGCGTAGCGTGCCCACCGAGTTCCGGCATGGTGCAAAATCATGGTGGGCACGTCGCTTCGCGCCGTTGTCCACCCTACAAGAGAGATAGTGGAGCAAACGGCATGCAAGGCGTCACGGTTGTCGATCATCCGCTGGTCCAGCACAAGCTGACGCTGATCCGCGACAAATCGATCTCGACCAAATCGTTTCGGGAGCTCCTGAAAGAGATCGGCATGCTGCTCTGCTACGAGGTCACGCGCGACCTGCCACTCACCGAGGTCGAGGTCGAGACGCCGCTGGCGCGCATGCAGTCGGCCAAGATCGCCGGCAAGAAGCTTGTCTTCGTGCCGGTGCTGCGCGCCGGCGTCACCTTCGTCGACGGCATGCTCGACCTGGTGCCGACCGCGCGCGTCGCCCATATCGGGCTGTATCGCGAGCCGCAAAGCTTCGCCGCTGTGGAGTATTTCTTCAAGGCGCCGTCCGATCTCAGCGAACGGCTTGCGGTCGTCGTCTCGCCGGTGCTGGCGACCGGCAACACGGCGGTGGCCGCGATCGATCGCCTGAAGGAGCGCGGCGCCAAGGATATCCGCATGGTCAATATGATCGCGGCCCCCGAAGGCGTCGAGCGCGTGCGCGGGCTGCACCCGGACGTCCTGCTATGGACCGCGGCGATCGACGAAGGCCTGGACGACAACGCCTTCATCGTGCCGGGCCTCGGCGATGCCGGCGACCGCGCCTACGGCACGCGGTAACCTCATCGAGACGTGCCACGCCGCTTCATCGCGCTCGACGTGGTGGACGCCGCGGCGTCTTCGTGCTCCCCGCTACCGGTTCTGCCTGTGGCGGATGCCTGGCAATGTCCTCCCAGAATTCCAGATAGACCTTCGCTATCCGGACGCCGAGGAACAGCGGCGCCATGCGCCGGTTGCGACCCATCCGCGGCAGATATTTGCTTTCGATCTGAGCATAGGTCACTAGCCGCTCGCGCGCCATCCGCACCTGGTTCCTGGCGAGCGCCACCAGATCTTCCTCGCTCATGAACTCGCCGAAGAACAGCTGCAGCACCGCCGTGTCTCGCAATTCAAACAACTCGCCGGGCGACGTTCGCAGCCATTGTCTGAGCGCGGCGTTGCCCTTTCGCGTGAGGCTGTAGAGCTTGCGGCGCCGACCGCCCTCCTCGCTCTTGCATGACAGCAGGCCGGCTTCCGCCAGGCGCTCCGGCTCGCCATAGAGCTGCGAGTGCGGAAAGGGCCAGAAATAGCTGACGGAGCGGCTGATCGCCTTCTTGAGATCATAGGGCGTCGACGGGCCGCGCAGGCCGATCAGGCCGAGCACGAGGCACGACACCGGGCTGAGCCGGACGACGTTGTGAGCTTCGACGGTAAAATCGTGATTGGACATAGTCCGATTCATACCATACGTCCTGGACTATGTGATATGAAGTCGAGGTACGCGTCATGGCCGATCTGAGGAGCTTTTCGGACCCGCTGTCGTATCAGGCCGCTGATCGATCCCAGCCAATCCTGGACCTTGCCATTGGCGATGTCTTGCGGACTGCAGCCGACAGCTGGCCGCACCGGACAGCACTGGTGGATGGCAGCCCGCATGGCCGGCGCCACCGCTGGACCTTCACGGATTTGCTGCGCGATGCCGAGGCAGTCGCCCGCGCGCTGTTGCACCGGTTTGCCCCCGGTGAGCACGTCGCCATCTGGTCGGCGAACCAGCCCGAATGGGTGCTGATCGAATTCGGCGCGGCGCTCGCCGGGCTGACCCTTGTGACCGTCAATCCCGCCTATCTCCGCGACGAGCTCGCCTTCGTGCTGAGGCAGTCGCAGGCATGCGGCGTCATTGTCCAGGACAGCTACCGCAATCGCGATCTGCTCGCGATTATCGATGATGCCCGCACCGCCCTGCCCGCGCTGCGCGAAGTGATCCCGCTGTCCTCATGGCCGGCCTTCATCGCAAGCAGAGCATCGGCGTCACTTCCGGCCGTCGCCTGCAACGACGTGGCGCAGATCCAGTACACGTCGGGGACGACAGGCGCGCCGAAAGGCGCGCGCCTCACCCATCGCAACCTCGCCAACAATGCGCGGCTCTTTGCACAGACGATCGGCGCCGATGACCACGACGTCTGGATCAATCCGATGCCGATGTTCCACACGGCCGGCTGCAGCCTGATCACGCTCGGCGCGCTGCAGACCGGTGGCACCCATGTGCTGCCGCCCGGCTTCGACGCCGATCTGATGCTGCGCCTGATCGAGGAGGAGCGCGGAACGATCTCGGGCGGCGTTCCCACCATGCTCGGCCGCATGCTGGATTCGCCGGCGCTCGACAGACACGACCTGTCGTCCTGGCGCAAGGTCATGCTCGGTGGCGCGCCCGTTCCGCCCGAGCTGGTGCGCCGCGCGCAAGCGCGCGGCCTCACGGTGGTGATCGGCTTCGGCCAGACCGAAGCCTCGCCTTATGTCACCCACACGCTGCCCGACGATCCGCATCCCGACTGGATCACCACCGTAGGGCGGCCGCTGCCGCAGACCGAAATCAAGATCATCGACCCTGACAGCGGCGAGACCCTGCCACGTGGCCGGATCGGCGAGATCTGCGCCCGCGGCTATTCCGTGATGAAGGACTATTTCAACGATCCGCAAGGCACGGCATCGGCGATCGACGCCGACGGCTGGCTGCACACCGGCGATCTCGGCAGTCTCGATGATTACGGCTATTGCCGGGTTCAGGGCCGCCGGCGAGACCTGATCATCCGCGGCGGCGAGAACATCTACCCGCGCGAGATCGAGGATGTCCTGCACACCCATCCCGCCGTACTGGACGCGTCAGTCGTCGGCATCCCCGATGCAGACTGGGGCGAGGTGCCGGTCGGCTTCGTCATCTTGAAGCCCAATCAGCAAGGCGATGCTGACGAACTGATGCAGTTCTGCCGGGCGCGGCTCGCATCCTACAAGGTACCGCGAACCTGGCGCTTCGTCGCGCAGTTCCCGCAGACGGCATCGGGCAAGATCCAGAAATTCAAGCTGCGTGACGACTATCTCGGTGGCGATCCCGCCAGGTGACTAACCCGCGAACGCCGCCTGCGCCTCCGGCAGCGCCCAGATCTTTTCGATCGCCGCCGTGCCTGCCGCCATGATGGCGGCCTCGTCGCCGTGCAGATAGTGCCCCTCATGGATCAGCAGGCGGCCATCGACCATCACCTGGTCGATATTGGCGCGGTTGGCGAGCGCGATCAGCGCGCGACGCGGATCGAACAGCGGCTGCAGATGCGGATGGGTCATGTCGACCACGGTGAGGTCAGCAGTCGCGCCCGGCACCAGCGCGCCCAAATCAGGCCGCTTGATCAGCGACGCGGCCGTGGCGGTCACCGCTTCGATCAGCTCAGGCGCGCTGGCCGCTTCGGCTTGGCCTGACGCAATCTTGGAGATGATCGACGCGGCATTGAGCTCGCCCAGCAGGTCCATGTTGTAGCCGTCAGTGCCGACCACGGTGCGCACGCCATGCGCGGCGAAACGGCCGAACGCAGCGGTGACGCCGGAGCGAGCGAACACGCGCGGGCAATTCAGGACGGCCGCGCCGCGCGCCGCCATCAGCTTCAAATCGGCGTCGGTCGAGGCATGACAATGCGCGGCGAGCAGATCGTCGCCGAGCACGCCGAGCCAGTCGAGATATTCGGCCGGCGTGCGGCCGTCGTAGCGCGCGGCGATGGTGGCGACCTCGCTTTGGCTCTGCGCCATGTGAATCGTGATGGGCACGTCGAGCTCGCGCGCACGCGCGGCCGCGGCGCGCAGCAGATCGGGGCCGCAGGTGTCGGTGGCGTGCGGGCTCATTGCGAGGCGGATGCGCCCGTCGGCCTGCCCGTGCCAGCGCTGATGAAGCGCGTTCCAGGTCGCCATGTCGGCCTCGCCGTCGTCGCCGGCATAGCGCACGACGCCATCGGCGCCGGCCTTGGCGTCACCGGTCGAGAACAGATAGGGCGCGCCATAGAAGCGCAGCCCCATCTCCTCGGCCGCATCGAACAGTTCGGGGATCGTGTTGCGTGACGGCTCCATCACCGTGGTCGCGCCGCCCTTCAACAGCTGCAGCATGCCCATGCGTCCGACCGCGAGTCGCTCCTCGGCCGAGAGAATCTCGGCGCCGCGCTTGGAGAGCGGCAGCAGCACCGTGTAGACGATGCTCTTGTTGTTGCGGCGGCCGTTGCCGTCCTCCGTCAAGGTCCGCGCGATCGCCTCGCTGAAGATGTGGTTGTGCAGGTTCAACAGGCCCGGCAGCACGAAGCGGCCGGGACGATCGAACACCTCGTCCGCCGCCGGCCGGTCGGGCGTGATCGCCGCGACGCGGCTGCCTTCGATCAGCACCCAATGGTCGCGCAGCACCTTCTGCGAGCCCTCCTCGCGCGTCAGCACGTAGCTGCCGAAGATCGCAATCGTGCTCATGCGGGCCTCACATTCCAGAACACCGCGGTGCCGTCGAGAATGCCGGTGATGCTCTTGCGATGGGCGGTCGGCTGCTTGTACAGGCCGATCGGGTAGTACGGGATCTCCTCGAACGCAAGCGCCTGGATCTCGCGGCAGACACGCTGCTGCTCGGCGAGATCAGTCGCCGCCAGCCATTGCGCGCGGAGTGTCCCCATCTTCTCGCTTCTGTACCAGCCGGCCACCGCGCCCTCGCCGCGCAGATTGGTATTCCCGGCCGGATTGAGCCAGTCGATGCCCTGCCAATTGCCGACCGCTGCGTTCCAGCCGCCCTGCTCGATCGGATCCTTCTTCAGCTGACGCTGCAACACGGCGGCGAAATCCAGCGCGACATACTCCACATTCATGCCGGCGCGCCGCATCATGTCGGCGGCGACCTCGCCGAGGGGCCGCTGCGCCTGCGAGTTCGCCGGCACCAGCAGCACGACCTTCTCGCCATTGTAGCCGGCCGCTTTCAGTTCGGCCTTCACCTTGTCCATGTCGCGGGGCCCGCGGAACACGTCGAGGCCGACATCGCTCGCCAACGGCGTCCCAGGCGCGAAGAAGCCGACCGGTGTGACCTGATAGGCGGGATCGCTGCCGGCGACCGCGGTCATGAACGCCGCCTGATCGATGGCGCCTAACAACGCGCGGCGGATCGCCGGGTTGTTGAACGGCGGATGCAGATGGTTGACCCGCATCATGCACGCATAGCCGCGCGGGTCGAGCACGCGGATCGCGATGTCCTCCTCCGCCTTCAGCACCGGCAGAAGATCGTGCGGCGTGGTCTCCTGCCAGTCCTGCTCGTCGGTGCGCAAGGCCGCCGCCGCCGTGCCGGCGTCGGGCATGGTCGACCACACCACGCGGTCGTAATGCACGATCTTCGGGCCTGCGGTCCAACCCGGCTGGCCACCCTCGCGCGGCTGATAGCGCTCGAACTTCGCATAGACGTTGCGGATGCCCTGCACCCGTTCCTCTTTCACGAAGCGGAACGGGCCGCTGCCGAGCACCTCGGTCAGCGGCTTCATGGGGTCCTGGCTTGCGAGGCGCTCCGGCATCATGAACGCCGGCTGCACCGCGGCCTTGCCGAGCGCCTGCGGCAGCAGCGGAAACGGCCGTTTCAGCCGGAAGCGGATGGTCTTGTCGTCGGGCGCACTGAGCTCATCGGTGGCCGCGATCAGCTCGGCGCCAAAGCCGTCGCGCGCGGCCCAGCGCTTGATGCTGGCGACGCAATCGCGCGCCAGCACCCTCTCGCCGTCGTGCCAAACCAGGCCGTCGCGCAACGTCAGGTCCCATTGCCTGCCATCGTTGGAGGTGACATGGCCCGACACCATCTGCGGCGACACGTCGAGCGCGGCGTTCATGCCATAGAGCGTGTCATAGACCATGAAACCGTGATTGCGCGTCACCTGCGCGGTCGAGAAGATCGGATCGAGGAAGGCGAGATCGATCACGGGAATGAAGCGCAACGTGGTCTGCGCCTCGGCACGAACCAGTCCCGGCATCGCCAACGCGGGAAGCGTGGCGGCGGCGCCGAGCAGCGAACGGCGGGATATCGGCATAGTCGTCCTCTGCGTCAAAATCGGCTTCTTTCCCCTCATCCTGAGGAGCTTGCGCAAGCAAGCGTCTCGAAGGAATGAGGCCCGGGCATCGGCCTCATGGTTCGAGACGGCGCTAACGCGCCTCCTCACCATGAGGAGTAGCAGCGAAGCGATGCTAGCGTTTGGCGGCCTCAGCCGCCTCGTGCCGCTGATAGTTCGCCGCGATCTCCGCGCCGGTGGTGATCCAGACGTCGGAGCAGGACTTCGCGTAGGTCAGGAAGTCGCGCAGCAGGCGGAAGCGCATCGGCCGTCCCGAGACCTGCGGATGCAGCACGGTGGTGACCATTGCGCCCCACTCCCTGACTTCGTCGAGCTCGTCCTTCCACATCGAGAGCACGTGCTCCTTGGGGAAGATCGAGCGCGGCGAGAACCGCGCTGACAGCCCGTGCATCCAGTCATCATAGCTTGCAGTGACGGGAATTTCGATCGTGCCCGGCTTTCCGTCGGCGAGGCGATGGCGATAGGGCCTGACATCGTCACGGAAGGAGGACGTGTAGACGATTCCGTGCCGGACCAGCGCGACACGCAGCTCCTCGGTGAACTCGCCGAACGGCGCGCGATAGCCGATCGGTGTGACGCCAAGGCGGCGCTTGATCGCTTCGAACCCCTTCTCCAGCTCCTCTTCGACAAAGGGATCGCCGGGTTCCGGCAGCAGGTGATGATAGCCGTGATGGCCGATCTCGTGGCCGGCTTTCAGAATCGCTTCCGCCATGGCCGGATGTGCGTCGACGGACCAACCCGTGATGAAGAACGTCGCCTTCAGATCGAGCTCTCCGAGCAGTTCCAGAAGCTTCGGCGTGCCGACACGGGCCTCGTAGCCGCCATAGCTCATCGTGATCAGCCGCGCCGCATGCGCCGGGTCCTTCGAGGTCCAGGCGCTCTCGGCGTCGACGTCGAACGACAGAAACATCGCCGAGGTATAGGGCTTCGGCCATGGATAGTGAGGCGCCGGCGGCGCGGTGTTGGCAGGGACCAGCGGGATGCCCTGAAGCGCCTTACTGTCCAGCATTGATCGTTACCTTCTCGATCCCGTTGTCGTTCAGCTTCCATTTCGCCAGCAGCGTCTTGTAGCTGCCATCTGATATCAGCGCCTCCAGCGCGCTCTGCAACGCCGCTCGCAGATCGGCCGCCGTCACCGGCGTCGCGAGCCCCGTATACTGCAGGGCAATCATGTCGCCGACCGGCACATAGGCGTTTGGCTCCTGGTCCATGATGTAAGGCAGGGTCTCGTTGCCCTGCACGGCCGCATCGATGCGGCCTTGCCTCAGCTGCGTGCGTGCGTCGGCAGATCCTTCGGTGCCGACGAACTGGATCGGACTCGCGCCACAATTCGTTGCGCTCCAGGCCGCGATCTCTTCAGGAAACTTGGTGCGCCTGGAAGCGCCGACCTTCTTGCCGCACAGCGCCTGCGCGTCCTTGAACTCGGCGGCGCGCGAAGCCTGCACGAAGAAGCGCGGACCGCTGCGCAGGTAATCGATGAAAGTCGCCGTCTCCTGCCGGCTCTTGGTATCGGTCATCCCCGTCAGGATGATATCGAAACGCTGGGTCGCGAGCCCCGGCATCAACTGGTCGAAGCTGGTCTCCTGCCAGACGATCTTGACGCCGAGCGCCTTGCCCAAGGCTTCGCCGAGATCGACATCGAAGCCGGTCAGCGTCGATGTGGCGGGATCCTTGAATTCCATCGGCGGATAGTTCGGCACCACGGCGATCCTCAGCCCATTCTGCTTGATCTCGGCCGGCAGCTCCGCGGAAAGCGCCGGGCCAGCGAGAACAGCGCCGATCAGCGCCGCCAGGACAAACTTGTTTCGTCGCATCAATCCCCCTTCAAACTTCTGCGGCCAGGAAAGCACGGGTGCGCGCCTCGCGCGGTGCAGTGAGCACGTCCCTGGCCGGGCCGGATTCCACGATCGCGCCCTGGTCCATATAGACGACGCGATCGGCCACCTCGCGCGCAAAGCCAAGCTCATGCGTCACCACAAGCATCGTCATGCCTGATGTCGCAAGCTCCTTCATGACGGCGAGCACCTCGCCGACCAGCTCCGGATCGAGCGCCGAGGTGGGCTCGTCGAACAGCACCAGCTGGGGCCGCATCGCGAGCGCGCGTGCAATCGCCACGCGCTGCTGTTGGCCGCCCGATAATTGCGACGGATACGAGCCGGCCTTCTCGGCGAGGCCAACGCGACGGAGCAGCTCCATCGCCTCGAGCTTTGCTTCGGCCAACTTCCGCTGCTGCACCTGGACAGGCCCTTCGAGAACATTCTCCAGCGCAGTCATGTGCGGAAACAGATTGAAGCGCTGGAACACCATGCCGCATTTCAGGCGCTGCCGTCCGATCTCCTTATCGCTCAGACGATGCAGCCGGCCAGACTGCTCGCGAAAGCCGAGCAATTCGCCGTCGAGCCAGATGCCGCCGCTGTCGATCGTGGTCAGCTGGTTGACACAGCGGAGTAACGTGGTCTTGCCCGAGCCGGACTTTCCGATCAGGCAGACGACCTCGCCGGGCCAGACGTCGAGCGAGACCTGCCTCAGCGCCTGGAAATCACCGAACTGCTTGCTGACCTGCCGGATCGCAATCAGCGGCTTGCTCATCGCGCCACCTGCACAATGCCGCGGGCAAAGCGGCGTTCGAGCAGCATCTGCAACGGGGTCAGGATGGAGACCATGAGCAGATACCAGAGGCCGGCAACGATCAGAAGCTCGATCACGCGCGAATTGGCGTAGTAGATGTTCTCGGCCGAGTGCAGCACTTCCGGATATTGGATCACGCTGGCAAGCGACGTTGCCTTGACCAGGCCGATGAATTCATTGCCGAGCGGCGGCAGCACCACCCGCATCGCCTGCGGCAGGATGATCCGGCGCAGCGCGTGCAGCCGGCCCATGCCGATTGCCTGCGCCGCCTCATATTGGCCGATGTCGACCGAGAGCAGCCCTGCACGCATCACCTCCGACGTGTAGGCGCCCTGGTTGATGCCAAGCCCGAGCAGCGCGGCGAGGAACGGCGTCATCACATCGACGGCACGCGCACTCCAGAGCCCGGGGATGCCGATGGTCGGAAACACCAGCGCCAGGTTGAACCACAGCAACAATTGGAGAATCAGCGGCGTGCCGCGGAACAGCCACGTGTATCCCGCGGCGACCGCTTTGAGCACCGGATTGGGCGACAGCCGCATGATCGCGACGACGACGCCGAGCGCGATGCCGAGCGCCATCGCCAGCACCGCCATCACCATCGTGTTGACGATGCCCTGCAGGATGACCGGCGCAGTCAGGAACCGACTGACATGGGACCACTCGATCTGCCCGCGCGCGAAGGCGCGGCCGATCGCGGCCAGCACGATGAGGATCGCGGCGGCCGTGACCCAGCGCCCCCAATGCGCCTGCCGCGCGACCTTGAGTGACGACAGGTCAGGAAACCCTTCGGCCAGCGCATCCGCGCGATTCATTGCGGCGCCGCGTTGAGCATCGGCTCGCGCACCGCATTGGCGCCGAGTCCCCAGGTGTCGAGAATGGCCTTGTAGCTGCCGTCCGCGATCATCGCTTTTAGCTGGTCGGTCACGACCTCGCGCAAGGCGACATCGTCCTTGCGGAACATGATGCCTTGGTAGCCGAACGCGATGGGATCGCCGACGATGCGATACTTGCCGCTCTCCTGCGCCTGCGCATAAGGCAAGGTTTCGCTGCCCTGCACCGCCGCATCGATGCGGCCCTGCTTCAGCTGGTTGCGCACATCAATCGAATTTTCGCCGGGCACATATTGCGCCGCCGGCTTGCCGCTCGCCTCACAAACCGTCTTGCTCCATTTCTCGATCTCAGCCGGAAAACTGGTCGAGCGCGTGGTGCCGATCTTCTTGCCACAGAGATCGGCAGCCAGCTTGGCGTCGCTGTCGGCGAGCACGAAGAATTGCGGCCCGGTGACGAGATAGTCGACGAAATCGGCGCTCTCCCGGCGCGAGGCGCGATCGGAAATGCCGGAGATGATGAAATCGGCGCGCTTGGTCTGCAGCGAGGGGATCAGTTCCGCGAAGGGCGTCTCGCTCCAGACGATCTTCAGCCCGAGCCGCTTGGCGAGCGCATTGGCCAGATCGATGTCGAGCCCCTTCAGCTCATTGGTTGCGGGGTCGCGATATTCCATCGGCGCGTAGGTCGAATTGACCGTCAGCCGCAAGGTGCCGGATTGCTTGATCTCGGCCGGGAGCTCGGCGGCCGCAGCCGATGCGAGCGCGGCGAGCCCAATCGCGCAGATGCCAATCGAACAACGCATCGACCTGCTCCTTGCCCCCGTCACTGTGCGGGCTCGATCGCGCCGGCGCGCTCGGTGATGACCCTGTACTGCTCGGGGCGCCGATGCGCGGCGAAATTGAACATCTTGTCCTTGCCCTGGCGGCAGAGATCCAGATCGATGTCGGCCACGATCACCTCGTCCGCAAGCGAGGTCGCCTGCGCAACGATCTGCCCGTTGGGATCGACGATGCACGACGCGCCGATCAGCCCGGAGCCGTCCTCGTCGCCGGCCTTGGCCACCGCGATGGCCCAGGTCGCATTCATATAGGCGTTGGCCTGCGCGACCAGTGTCGAGTGGAAGGTGCGCAGAGCTGCGTCCTCGGCGTTGCCGCCGTTCGGATCATAGGCCGCGGAATTGTAGCCGATGCAGATGAGCTCGACGCCCTGCAAGCCGAGCACGCGCCAGGATTCCGGCCAGCGGCGGTCGTTGCAGATCATCATGCCCATGATGGCGCGGCCCCATGCGGCCCCAGTCCGGACCGCGGGAAAGCCGAGATCGCCATATTCGAAATAGCGCTTCTCGAGCTGCTGATACTTGGCGCCCGGCCGCGGCTCGACCGAGCCGGGCAGATGCACCTTGCGGTACTTGCTGATGATCTGCCCTTCGCCATCGACCAGGATCGACGCATTGAACCGCCGGCCGTCGGCGGTCAGTTCAGCGTAACCGACATAGAAGCCGACGCCAAGCGCGCGTGCGCGGTCGAACAGCGGCTGCACATCCGGATTCGGCATGGCGCGTTCGAAATAGCTGTCGAGCGCCTCGCCTTCGAGAATCCAGCGCGGGAAGAAGGTGGTGAACGCAAGCTCCGGGAATACCACGAGCTGCGCGCCCTGCGCGGCGGCCTGGTCCAGCAGCGCGATCATGCGCGCCAGCGTGTGCGCGCGGGAATCGGCCCGTTGCGTCGGCCCCATCTGGGCGGCGGCGGCGCGGACAATACGGCTCAACATTGCCTCCGATCTGTGCGCATTGCTGCCTTCCAACGCGGCACAGCCATGCCGTTGGCGCAATGCGAGAAGAGACAATTACGCGGAAGCGGCGCAAGATTTGCAACGCCTCACGCCAGCGCCGCACTATGATATTTTGGCCGGGACCATAACACCAGCTTATAAGGGGTTCGTCCGATGAACCTGCGTCAGCTTGAAATCCTGCGGGCGGTCATTCGCCATCGCACCACCGTCGCCGCCGCCGAAGAGCTGGCGCTGTCACAGCCTGCGATCAGCAATGCGTTGAAGGCGATGGAGGCGCAGGCCGGCTTCACGCTGTTCGAGCGCATCAACAACCGGCTGTTCCCGACCGCGGAAGCGATGGCGCTGTACGAGGAGAGCGAGGCGATCTTCGCGCTGCATGCGCGGCTGGAGAACCGCGTCCGTGATCTGCGCGAGCAGCGCACCGGCCATCTTTCGATCGTGGCGACGCCACCGCTCGCCTACAGCATCATTCCGCCGACGCTGTCGGGCTTCCTGCGCCGGCGCCCGCAGACGCGGGTGTTCTTCGATGTGCGGCGCTATGAGGGGATCATCGAAGGCGTGCTGGGCAATGTCGCCGAGCTCGGCTTCGCGCTCGGGCTGTCCGATCATCCCGGCATCGCGCATGAGGTGGTGCACACCGGCGAGATGGTCTGCGTGCTGCCGCCGAAGCATCCGTTGGCAGAGCGGCCGGTGATCTCGGCCGCGGACCTCGCCGACTTTCCGCTGATCGGGCTGGAACGCGGCACGCGACTGGGCGAAGCGGTGCGCGAGAGCTTTGCGCAAGCGGGCGCGCCGTTCCAACCCAGCGTCGAAGTGCGCTATTGCAACACCGCCTGCGTGCTCGCCGCCACCGGCGTCGGCGCCGCCGTGGTCGATCCGTTCTCACCGCAACAGGGTGGTCACGACCTCGTGGTCCGCCCCTTCACGCCGGCAACGAAAGTCTCAGCCTATATGCTGTGGTCGGAAGCCAAGCCGCTGTCGAACCTCGCCAAGACATTCCGCAGCGAGGTTCGCAACGCGAGCCGGAATCTGGCTGGCGGCAGCGTCTCCGCCGACGCTTCACACGAAGCCCGGGCGCAACTGAAGCTCGAATCCAGCCGCGCCTGACGACCTCAAGCTTTCACCAGCTCGATCTCCTGTACCTGTCGCGTCGCCGCGTCATAGACCTTGATCTGCAGCATCGGAAAGCGCCGCTTCAGGTCCCTGGCGCCGTTATGAGCGCCTTCCTCGGTCTTGAACTCGGTCTTGATCTGGCCATCGACAACGACGGCGTAGCCGCTCTGCGGCAGGTCCTTGGCAAGTTTGTCTTGGGCAAGTTTGTCTTTAGCAGGCTTGTGCATTTCGCCGACATCGATTGATGAGTTGATGATGGGTCGAGAAGGACGCGCACAGCACCGTCTCGAACGACTCCGATCTAAGGTGAGTCTGTCGGCCCGGGCAAGCGGAGAAGCGTTCTGCACAGCAGGTGGGATGTGACTCATCCCACGCTTGCATCTTAACGATGCGATGACGTCAGGATGTCGACCGAGCGCGAACTCCGTAATGTTCCCACCGTGGCTTTTCGTGCAACAGCGCTCTGATCAGTGCGCAAGCTGCCGATAGATCGCAGGCAATGCCGCCGGCAGCTTGCGGATGTTGCCGACGATGGCGTAGCCGCCGCGGCCGAACAGGGTCGGGAAATAGGACTGCGCCGTCGCATCGATGGTGACGCCGAACACCGCGACGCCGTGTCGCCGCGCCTCCTGCACCGCCTTGCGCGTGTCTTCGACCGCGAACCGGCCTTCGTAGTGATCGACGTCGTTCGGCTTGCCGTCGGTCAGCACCAGCAGCAGGCGATTGCGCTGCGGCTGTAGCGCCAGCTCGGCCGCGGCATGCCGCACGGCCGCACCGATGCGGGTGTAGTAGCCCGGCCGCAGCGCGCCGATCCGCCGCTCGACATCAGCGCTCATCGGTTCGCCGAACCCTTTCACGGTCTCGACGCGCACCCAGTCGCGCCGGCGCGAGGTGAAGGTGAGGATGCTGTTGCTGTCGCCGCAGGCGGCAAGTCCGTGCGCCAGCACCAGCAGCGCTTCCTTCTCGACGTCGAGCACACGATGGCCGTCGACCCAGGCATCCGTCGACAGCGACACGTCGACCAGCAGCGTCACCGCGAGATCATGCCCCTCGGGGCGCATCGCCAGATGCACGCGATCCAGCGCGCCGCTCCCGGCACGCAGGTCGCAGCGCGCGCGGACCAGCGCGTCGAGGTCGAGATCGTGGCCGTCCGCCTGGGCGCGCATCAGTTGATGCCGCGGCCGCAACGCTTCGAACTGACGCCGCACGCCGCGGATGCGGCGGCGCATGGCGTCATCAGGCGCCCAACTCTCACCGGTCTCGGAGGCTTGCCCCGCGACCACGCGGCAATGATCGGCCATGTAGTTACTGGTGCGATAGTTCCATTCGGGATAGCGCCGGCCGCTCGCAAGCCTGGTGGCATCGACAGCCTCCGGCGGCAGGTCGAGATCGAATTTCAGTTTTGTCGCCGGTTTGCCCTTGCGCCTGGAGATCGCGAGCTCGTCGAGATCATCGGCCGCCTTGCACGCGTCCTCGTCGTCGCTGTCGTCGGAGGGACGGTCCACATTGACCATCTCCGCCATGGCCAGGATCTTCTCGAAGCGGTTGAGAATGAACGGATCGCGCTTGGCGGCTTCGTCACGCTCGCGCGTGGCGAAGCGCTTGCGCGGGTCCGGCGCTGCCGCCTCCTCCGCGTCCGCCGGCTGCGCATCAGCATCGTCGGGTTGGGCTGCAACCGCCTCGCGTGTCCAGCAGTCGCCCCACAGCGGGCACGGCAGCATCATCCGATAGCCCGGCGGCGCCTTGGCCGGCAGGTCGACGGCGCCGATCACGGCGCGCCACGACGCGCCTTTTGGCGGCGAGCCTGCTCCGAGCAGCGCCATCACGATGCGCTCGAGCTCCTGCTCGATGCGCGGCAGCGGCCGGCGCGGCCGGGCCGCGACCATCGCTGCAGCAAGGCGCGTATAGGGTCCCGCCAGTCCGGGGAATCGCGCCAGCACGAGGGATGTGGTCTCGCTCGCCCGACGCAAGGCTGTGAGATCGCGGCGCAGCGGATCGGGCTCAGCGATAACCGCGACATCCATGGTCGCGAACCATGCCGCCAGCCAGCGATACAGCAGCGCATTGAGTTCGGCATCCGGAAACACCGCGATGCGTTCGGGCAGAAACACGGTGGCACCGTCGCGTCCGGGATGATCGAGCGGCTCGTCGCCAAGCCCGATGCGCTGGCGCCAGCCGAGCCGATGGCCGGACTTGCGCGCCTTGGCGGACGCGATCTGCACACCCGCTTCGCCGCCGAGCGCGCGGAACATCACCGCGATCTGGCCCTGGATGTCGGCGAGCGCGACCGCATGCGCGGCGTGAACGGGATAGCTCGCCGTCGAGCCGACCAGGCGGTGCCAAGCCCGCCCGACCGTCTCCTCCAGTTCGAGAAAGTCGAGCATGACTCACCCGATCACGGCTTGCGCAACCTCGCGCAGCGCCGCCTTGACATCGGCATCGTCGGTCAGCGGCTCGATCATGCCGGCGAGCACGGCATCCTCGATCCGCGTGCCGGCCGCGACCAGCGTCGCGCAATAAACGAGAAGCCGGGTCGAGACGCCCTCCTCCAGGTCATGGCCCTTCAGCGCGCGCAGGCGATGCGCCAGCGCCACCAGCGGCCGCACGCGCTCCGGCGCAAGCCCACTCTCGGAGGCAACCACGGCGATCTCCTGGTCGGCGGGCAGGAAGCCGAACTCGATCGCGATGAAGCGCTGCCGTGTCGACGGCTTGAGTGCCTTGTGCAGGCTCTGATAGCCGGGATTATAAGAGACGATCAGCATGAAGCCGTCAGGCGCCACCAGCTCCTCGCCGGTGCGCTCCAGCGGCAGGATGCGGCGATCGTCGGTCAGGGGATGCAGCACCACGGTGACGTCCTTGCGCGCTTCCACCACCTCGTCGAGATAGCAGATGCCGCCCTCGCGCACCGCGCGGGTCAGCGGCCCGTCGGTCCACACCGTGTCGCCGCCCCTGAGCAGATAGCGCCCGGTGAGGTCGGCGGCGGTGAGATCGTCGTGACAGGCGACCGTGTGCAGCGGCAGGCCGAGCCGCGCCGCCATGTGGGCGACGAAGCGGGTCTTGCCGCAGCCGGTCGGCCCCTTCAACAGCACCGGCAGCCGGCGCCGCCAGGCGTGCTCGAACAGCGCGCATTCGTTGGCGCTCGGCACATAGGCGGGAACGTCGACAACAGAGGTTTCGACGGCGTGAAGGGCGGCTTTCATGGGGTATTCTCCAAGGTCCAGAAAAATCAGGCGGCCGTAACCGTGCGGCCGCCTGTTAGTCGTCATTCAGCCGGCTGCAGCGCGCCCGGGATGACAGACTGCCTGGTGCGGCCGGGCACCAGCACAGCCCACACGAACATCACCGCCGAGATCGCAACGAACACGCCGGAGCCGAGCCTGACCCAGTAGAACATCGCAAGCTGGTCCTGCACGTCCATGTAGCTCTGGCCGAGCACGCGCTGCAGATGCACCTGGATGACACCGGCAAAGGTCAGCGCGAAGGTCATCACCATCATCGCCGTGCACATGATCCAGAAGCTCGCGATCGAGAGCCACTGATTATAGGGCGCACGCTGCCGCAGCTGCGGCACCGCGTAGGCCATGACCGCGAGATTGAGCATCACATAGGCGCCGAAGAAGGCGAGATGACCGTGCGCGGCGGTGACCTGGGTACCGTGGGTGTAGTAATTCACCGAGGACAGCGTGTGCAGGAAGCCCCACACGCCGGCGCCGAGGAACGCCATCACCGAGCAGCCGACCGACCATAGCAGCGCCGCGCGGTTCGGATGCCTGCGGCCGGCCTTCAAGGTCATCTGCACCGTGAAGATCACCATGGTGAAGAACGGCGCGACCTCGAGCGTGGAGAACAGCGAGCCGATCCACTGCCAATAGCCGGGCGCGCCGATCCAGTAGAAGTGGTGGCCGGTGCCGAGGATGCCGGAGAACAGCGCCAAGCCGATGATGACGTAGAGCCACTTCTCGACCACCTCGCGGTCGATGCCATTGAGCTTGATCATCAGGAACGCCAGCACCGAGGCCATGATCAGTTCCCAGACGCCCTCGACCCAGAGATGGACGATGTACCACCAGTACATCTTGTCGACGGCGAGGTTGGCCGGATTATAGAACGCGAACAGGAAGAAGATGGCGACGCCCCACAGCCCGAACAGCAGGATGTTCGTCACCGTGGTCTTGCGGCCCTTTAGCGCCGTCATGGTGACGTTGAACAGGAACATCAGGCAGACCACGACGATGCCGACTTTGATCGGAAACGGCTGCTCGAGGAATTCGCGGCCCTCATGGACGTGGAAGAGATAGCCGACCACGGCGGCGCCGGCCGCGCCGAAAAACAGCCAGAATTGGATCTTGGCCAGCAGCGGGCTGAACAGCTCGGTCTCGGTTTCCTCAGGCAAGAGGAAGTAGGTCGCGCCCATGAAGCCGATCAGCGACCACACGATCAGCGCATTGGTGTGGATCATGCGCACGATGTTGAAGGGCAGGATCACCGACAGCGTGTTCGGCAGCACATAGATGGTGCCGGCGAGCAGGCCGAACAGGACCTGGGCGAGGAAGAGCGTCAGCGCGCCGTAGAAATACAGCATCGCGACCTTCTGGGTTTCGTATCTCATCGATGAAGCTCTCTGTCTGAAGGAAGATCGGGATTAGCTGCTCAACCCGCCTTGTTCGGCGGCCAGTCCTGCCGCTTGATGCTGTCGGCCCATTGCAGGAAGTCGGCGAGGTCGTTCAGCTCCTGATCGGAGAGATTGAACTGCGGCATCTGCCGCCGGCCGGGCGCGCCGGAGGGTTGCGACTGCATCCAGGATTTCAGCATCTCGCGCGCGGCGGCCGGGTCCTGCCTGCCGCCCCAGCGGTCCCAGACGTTGCCGACCTCGGGCGCGAAATAGGCGCCCTCGCCCAGCAGCGTGTGGCAGTTGATGCAGGAGTTCCTCTCCCAGACATGCTTGCCGCGCGCGACGGAGTCGGTGAGCGTCGAGGCATTGGTCGAACTCGTGACCATGTAGTAGTGGCTGTGCGCCGTGAGCGCGAGGAAGATCGCGAAGAAGAAGGCCGAACCGCCATAGAAGACGTTTCTGGCGGCCGACTTGGTCAGGCGTTCAGCCATGACACGTCCTTTCCGGTTAAGGGGATTCGAAGGTGCTGAGGCAATCTACCGACCGGGTTCGACACGCTCTTTGTTGGCGCGCAATCAGCGCGGCGATCGCAGTCGGCGCCGGATCAGATCAGCGCACGCAGCGCGGCCGTGGCCCAGGCGAACGCCGTCAGCCCGATGACCCATGTCGTGATCAAACCACGCCACAGCGCGGGCGCCGCGCGCAGGCCGAGATAGTCGAGGATGATCCTGCGGCCCTTGACCGCGGCCAAAGCGAGCACGAGCGTATTGCCGAGCAGCGCGCCTGCTCCGCTCGAGGAGATGGCAACCGTTGCGACCGCGAGGCCCAGCAGCATGAGCCAAGTGACGTCCAATCGATCAGGCCCGAACATGGCTCAGCGCACCAGATAGAGCATCGGGAACATGACGATCCAGATGAGGTCGACCATGTGCCAGAACGCGGTCGCCGTCTCCACATGGATCGGCTGCGCATGGCGGCAGACTACGGCGAGGATGATGATGCCAAGCGCCACATGAAGCAAATGGAAGCCGGTCAGGAGAAAATAGAGTGTAAAGAAGGGGCTGCTCTCCAGCACCGCGCCGCCGGCGATCTCGCTTCGATATTCGGTGAGCTTGATGGCGATGAAGGCCGCGCCTAGCGCCATCGCAAGCCAGAGGAAGCGGCGCGACAGGCCCGGCCTGGCCGCACGCGCCGCCGCGGTTCCGCGCGCCGCGGCCCACCCGCTCGTGACCAGCACGATGGTGTTCAGGCCGGCCAGAGGCGCGTCGAGCGCGGCCTGTCCGGACGCGAACAGCGCGGGATTGACGGCACGCGTCACCGCAAATGCCCCGAGCAGCAGGCCAAAAGCGACGAGTTCGCTGCCGATCAGCACCCACATCATGGGATCGCCGGGCAGGCCGTCGAATACACCCCAGCCGTCCTGGCCCGCTTCGCAGTCAACCGCCGACATCGCCTTCTCCGCTTTGCGAGGTCGGCAAGCTAACGGATGCCGCGAGCACCCTCTTTGTCGGCGCTCAAACAACGCGGCCGGCGGCCAAGCATCGGGATCTTTGCTGGGGCACAAATAGCCAGGCCACGAGACCGGCTAGAGATGCTGCGGCCGATGACAGGATGACGGACGGATTGACATGAGCGAAGCACAGCTGGGCCTCGTCACGGCCACACCCATCATCATCATCTTTGCGGTGGCGCTCCGGCGCATGGGCGTGCTGTCGACGACCGGGACCGTCTCCGCCGTCGCGCTCTCGGTCGCGATTGCGGTGGTGCTGTTCACCACGCAATAGACCGGCAGCAGTCGCGGCGCATGCACCTCGACGGCACGCGCATCACCTCGCCGCCCAGGGTTCGCCGGCCCGCAGCCGTCGCGCCAGCGCAGCGGCACAGCCCGCGAGCAGTGTTTCGCCCTTTGCCACTGAGGCCTTGCGCGCGTCGCCCGCGACACCGGAGGCTGTCAGTTCGGCGAAGGAATGAAACCGCTTCAGCGACGGCACCAGCGAGCTCATGATGTCGAAGCTCGGTCCATGTGCCTCGCCGAGCCTGTCGGCCTGGACGAGGTCGCCATGAACGACCATCATCATCGAGGTCTCGCCCTCGCAGGCGTGCATCACGCCGTCCTGGTCCTCGAGAACCTCGGCCATCACGTCAAGCGCTTCCATGAAATACGTAGTGATCGCGATCGGCGCGTCGAGTTCGCGCGTGAGTTCGCCAACGAAGGTCCCGAGCGCCTGGATGTTGCCGCCGTGACCGTTGACGATGACGATGCGGCGGAAGCCGGCATTCAGGATCGAGCGGCAAAGGTCGCGCAGCAGCGCATAGTAGGTCGCAAGACTCAAGGTGAAGGTCCCGCCGAAAGCAACGTGATGATCGGCCAGTCCGCACCACACGGTCGGGGCGACCACGACCGAGCAGTCCGGCACAAGCTCCGCGGCGGTGCGCCGGCAGACTTCGCTGCAGAGGAAATCGTCGACGCCGGTCGGCAGATGCGGCCCGTGCTGCTCGGTCGAGGCGACCGGCAGCAGCACGATGGCGTCCTGCGCGGCAAGCGCGCGCAGGCGCTCGGCGGAAAGTCGATTCCAGGCGGTTTCAGTCATGAGGCTGCCTCTTGTGGTCGGGAATGGCGAGCTTGGCTCATATCACGCCGGCGACATACCGGCTGCGACACAGACGCGATAGGAACGCAGGCCGATCGAACCGACGATGGCGGCAGCGAGCGACATCGTCGGCGCGGCGATGGCCAGCGCCGCCCACAACATGGCGTTGTCGGCAAAGAGCCTGTCGGTCAGCACGGCGATCAGCGTCGGTCCGAACGACAGGCCAATGCCGTTGAACACGAACAGGAACACCGCCGACGCCGTGCCGCGCATCCGCGGCGGCACCAACTCCTGCACACCGGTCGATCCCGTGGTCGAGATCGTCGAGGTGAAGAAGATCATGCCGCCGAGCAGGGCCAGCGCCAGCGCCGCATGACCCGCGAGCGGAAACGTCACGGCAAACGGAAACGCACAGAGTGCGGCGAAGACCGTGGTGCGCAGCCGCGCATCGGTCTGGCCGCGCCGAAGCACCCGGTCCGAGACCAGGCCACCGCTCAGGACGCCCGCGGTCCCTGCGAGCATGGTGGTGAGGCCGACCGCGACGCCTGCCGCCGCAATCGGCACGTCGTACGTGCGGCGAAGAAACTCCGGCGCCCAGGCTCCGGTCCCGTAAAACAGCATCGCCATCAAGGTCGACGCGGCATGCTGGCCGACAAAGGCGCGCCAGTGACGGCGATAATGTTGCAGCACCTGGCGCAGCCGCGGCGCCTCATCTGCGCCCGGAGCCACTGCCCGCGCCGTCTTGCGTCGTGGTTCGCGCAACGACAGCACGAAGGGGATCACCAGGACGCCCGGCGGCCCGAGGATCAGAAACACGATCTGCCAGGATCGGATCGCGCCCAGGACCGGCAACGACACTTCCGCACGCCCCGCCAGGGCGTGGACGATGGCGCTGCCCGCGATCAGCGACAATCCGGTCCCGAGATAGGCGGACACGGCAAAGACAGCGAAGGCAATGCCGCGACGGGTCGGCGGAAAGTAGTCGGCGATCAGCGAGGTCACGACCGGCGTTCCCGTCGCCTCCCCGACCCCCACGCCCGAGCGCGCCAGCGCCAGCTGCGCGAACGAGCGCGCGAAGCCGCACATGAAGGTGGAGGCGCTCCAGAGGGCGAGCCCCGCGCTCAACAGATGCGGCCGCGACACCCTGTCGACTATGCGCCCGATCGGAAGCCCGGCAACGGCATAGGCCAGTGCGAAGCCGAGCCCGATCAGCAGGCTGACCTCGGTATCGGATAGGCCAAGATCGGATTTGATCGGCACGATCAGCAGGCTTAAGGCCTGTCGGTCCATGAACGAGAATATCTGGACCATGAAGAGTACGCCGACACCATACCACGCAGCTTTCGGATCGATCCCGACCGGAGCCGGTTGGGTCTCGACGCGTGGGGCGAAGTTGGAGAGCTGTTGCATGACGCAGTTTCCGGATCGTCTCGCGGTGGTGGGTTTGGCGGAGCCGTCATCCGCATGATATGCTTTACTTTACTGTAAAGTAAAGACCAACAATGGATTCATTGATGCCGATGAAATCGTCTAGGAAATCCAATGATTTATCGGGAAAGCCTTCAACCGTCGCAATCCTTGATGCCGCCCAGCGGCTGTTCCTGGAGGCCGGCTATGACGGCGTGAACCTCGAGCAGGTCGGCCAGGCGGCCGGCGTTTCGCGCCAGACCGTCTACAACCAGTTCGGCAGCAAGGACGCCGTGTTCCAGGAGGTGGTGGAGCGGCACTGGCAGACGGTCCGCCAGGAAACGGCGTCGGCGTTTGCCGAAATGGAGAACCTGCAGTCGCCGGCCGCGATGCTGCGCAGCTTCGCGTCCGCCCTGCTCCGTTTCGTGACCGAGACCGATCAGGTCGCGTTCACCCGGCTCGTGATCGCGGAGTCCCGCAGCCGTCCCTGGATCGCGGCAGAGTTCTACCGCGCCGGCAAGGAGCCGATTCTGAGAGCCTTCGCCGGCGCACTCGCGGCGATGACGTCCAAGGGACTGCTCACCTGCGCACAGCCCGAACTCGCCGCGCATCAATTCATGGGTCTGGTGCAGGAGTTCGTGATCTGGCCGAAGGTCATGGCGATCGGAGACGCACTCGCCGAGCTGCCGCCCAGTGAGGTCGTCATCGACGAGGCGGTCACCATGTTTCTGAAGCGCTATGGCGCTTGAGGGCTGGCGCGGCGGACTCGGTGTGCTCCCTCTCCCCGTTCTTACGGGACCGCGCCGAGCTTCGCTCGCGCTGAGAGGGTTGGGGTGAAGGGCAGACGCACGATCAGTGCAAGTTGATAGACCTGTCCCCCTCACCCGGATTGCATGTCACGATGCAATCCGGCCGCTCAGCGCGAGCGACGAAAAATGTGTATGCCCTCGTCTGTGACCCCGGACAAGACCGCAAGATCGGTCGAGCGCGTCATCTCGGCATGCGCTCAGTTGGCGCCGCCACGGAGGACGGAATGGTGAAGCCGGCGCTTCAGAACTACCATGCCCGATGCAGCGGGTGCTGGATCACATCGACCGGCATCTGGACGACGATCTGGACCTGGACGCGCTGAGCAGAGTCGCAGCCTACTCGAAATATCATTTCCACCGGCAGTTCATGGCAACCTTCGGGCTGTCCGTGCATCGCTATGTCCAGCTCGCCCGCATGAAGCGCGCTTCATACCGGCTAGCCTTCGGGGATGAAGCCCAAAGCGTCACCGACATCGCGATGGATGCCGGTTACGATGCACCGGATGCCTTCGCCCGCGCCTTTCGGCAAAGGTTTGGGCAATCGCCTTCGTCGTTCCGGAAGTCTCCCGACTGGGAGCCGTGGCTTGCGGCCTTCGGGCCTCTCGACAACGCGAGGAGCAAGCTGATGCAGAAGACCTTTACCCCCAACGACGTGACGATACGCGAGGTGCTCACCACGCCGGTGGCGATCATGGAGCATCGAGGCGACCCGGCGATGCTCGGCGCCACCATCCAGCGGTTCGTCGCCTGGCGCAAGGCCGCCGGCCTGCATCCCAAGACAAATCCCACCTTCACCGTCTGGCGTTCCGAGCGGCGTCCTGCATCGCTCGCCGATTACAGCGCAGACCTTTGTGTCGGGACCGACCAACCGATCGAGGCGAACGGCGAGCAGATCAAAGCCGGCGAGATCCCCGGCGGACGCTGCGCGGTGCTGCGCGTCGTTGGCAACACCGACAATCTGGAGCCGGCCGCGCTCTACCTTTATCGCGATTGGCTTCCGGCCAGCGGCGAGGAAGCACGCGACTTCCCGATCTACTGCCAGCGGCTAAGCTTCTTCCCCGAGGTGCCGGCACATGAGACGGTCGCGGACGTGTTCTTGCCGCTGAAATAGCTTCCTTCGACGGCGGCCTGTTTTCTTCGATCGCAACAAACGGCAGGCCGGTATCGCTACTGCGTCGTAGGTGCGAGACACCACCTGCTTCACCGTCATTCCGGGACGATGCGACAGCATCGAACCCGGAATGACCGCGTGGGCCCGTCCCGGACGTCCCGGCTTGCGCGCGCCATGTCGGCTTCCGGGGCGATAAGCGGACCGGAATTGCTCAGGTCGAGTGTTTCGCATTTTGACCCGAAGCGGAAATCACGCCTCGCACAGCATTCGATATTCCAGAGGAAGCGATTCGACCTTTGCAGGGAACGCTGCTTAGATGCGACTTTCTACTAAGGGACTATGAAACGATGCGAACATTCTTGCATATTTTAATGCTGCTCACCGGTTGGTCGTCCGTGGCCGACGCGATGGAAGCGTGCACCCGTCATACGCCAATTGGGGTTGGTTGCTTCTCACCCGTCCGCTCGTGGCCCTTCAGCGACCTCTCGAGATGTCCGATTTTTCGCTGCTGTTGGGGGTAGAGCGGACATCGGGCGGCCAGCTGCTTATGAGTACGCCTAATCCACCCAATCTCAGATGGGTTCACGGCCGAAGGGCACCCGCGATTTCGAAGTCTGCGAATGAGCTTGCCGCGATAGGACGCAGACTTCGACATCGAGCACTGTGCAGGACGACACCAGAAGTTTGACCCGTTCCGTGACTGCCCGTCGTGCCAATCTGCCGCAGTGAATTTCGCTTGTGTCGTCGGGCAAATCACAACGATCATTCGCGCATCCCGCCTCGAGCAGAGGGACGTTTCGGCCGATCGTCACGACACGTGAGG
>NZ_CAFK01000173.1 GCF_000239815.1 Bradyrhizobium sp. STM 3843
TGGGGGGTCCACAGCGGTAGTCTTTGTGGGGCTACCCCCGCCCCAACCCCTCCCCGCAAGCGCAAGGCGATCGCATTTGACTGAATGAAGCTTGCGGCAGCAGTGCGCCTTCCACCGTCCTTCGAGACGCTCGCCTCCGGCGAGCTCCTCAGGACGAGGGCTGATTTCGTGGCGAAATCCTAGACCCTCATGGTGAGGAGCGCCGCTTGCGGCGCGTCTCGAACCATGAGGCCCAGAACGGCCTCGAATTCATATGCGGTCGTCCCTCGCGGGAGGGAGCAGAGTGTGGCACGCCGAGGCCGCAAAGCCCTCAAATGCAAACGGCCGGGGTTGAGCCCGGCCGCGAGGCGATCGTCACGTGAGAAGGGCAGCCTCAGCGCCCGAAGGCCTGGCCGATCATCTCTTTCAGGATCTTGCGCTTGATCGCCTTGTTGGTGAGCGAACCATCGTTCCACCACCACTGATCCTGCTTCATCTTCTCAGCCGCCGCGACGAAGCGCTTGGCGACTTCGGCAAAATCGGCGTCGGTGTAGTTGAGGCTGAAGATGAAGCGCCCGGTGCCGACCCAGCTGAGGGCCAGGCCCTCGGCGCGGAGGTAATATTGCAGCATCCAGTTGTAGCGCGAAGGCACGGTATATTCGACCGTCCAGATCGACTGCAAATTGGAGACATGGACCGGCAGGTCGCTCGCCTTCAGCATGTCGTTGAGCTGTTTGGCGCGGCCGTTCCAGGTCTCGTCGAGCCCATTATAGATCGCCGAGAAGTTCGGGCTCTTGAGCCGGCTCAGGAACTCGTCCATCGCCGTCATGACATAAGGATGCGAGTTGAAGGTGCCGCGGGCAAAGCAGATGTCGGCGGGCGCATCGTCGCGGAAGCGGCGCATGAACTTGGATTTGCCGCAGACCACGCCGATCGGCAGGCCGCCGCCGAGGCTCTTGCCGTAGGTGACCATGTCGGCGCGGACGCCGAAATACTCCTGGCAGCCGCTCGGCGCGAGCCGGAAGCCGAGAAACACCTCGTCGAAGATCAACACGATGCCGCGCTCGGTGCAGACCTCGCGCAGTTGGTTCAGCCAAGCGGTATAGGCCTCACGGTCGAAGCCGCCCTTGCGGGAGGAATCGACCAGCGCGGAATCGCCAGGTGCGTTGGAATTCGGATGCAGCGCCTGCAGGGGATTGACCAGCACGCAGGCGATATCGCGCCGCGTCCGCAACACATGCAGCGTCCGCTCCGGCATCTCCGCCAGCGTATAGGTCTCGTGCGGCGCAATCGGGTTGCCGACGCCGGGCTGCACGTCGCCCCACCAGCCGTGATAGGCGCCGGCAAACCGAACCAGATGCGTCTTGCCGGTATGATAGCGCGCCAGCCGCACCGCCTGCATCACGGCCTCAGTGCCGGACATATGGAACGAGACTTCGTCCATGCCGGACAGCTCGATCAGCCGTTTCACATTGTCGGCAACAACCGGGTGATAGAAGCCCAGCACCGGTCCGAGCGCCTGGGCGCGCGTGTCGGCGTTGGCGATGCATTCCTTGTAGAAATCATAGCCGAAGATGTTGACGCCGTAGGCGCCGGTCAGATCGTAGAAGACATTGCCGTCGAGGTCGGTCAGAGTGACGCCCGACGAGGCCTGCATGAAGGAGCCGGCGCCGAGATGTTCCTTGACCAGCCGGCTGTACTGGAACGGCACCCGGTAAGCCTGGGTGAACTGCAGGTCGGAGATGCCGGCGGCCGCCTCAGCGGTCAGCGCCCGGCTCTTGGCGAATTTCTCCTGGAACTGGGCGCCGAGCCGGAAGAAGCCGTCCTGCCGCTTGGTCGCGACGTCCTGCGGCGCGTCATCGGAGCGGAAGAAATCGTTGATATCGAACTCGTAGCGCGGGATCAGTTTCGAGATCCGCCGCGACATCTTGGAATGGCCGGCCAGCGAGCGGTGCTTGGCCCGTGACAATTCGATACGGGCCTTGACCTTCGGGGCGACAGCCGCTGTGACAGCAACCGCGCCGGCAGCGAGCGACAAGAGAGGAATCGAGTTTTCCATGTTCACAAGCGCTACTCAGTCCTGCTGACAGATTCATGACAGTCAAGAGCCTGATCTCCACCCTGACCCAACAGGAAGACCTCAACTTCCTGCTCACCAACCGCGTCCCCCGGGCGGCGCTGACCCGCTTCATGGGCTGGTTCAGCAAAATCGAGAACCCTTGGCTCGCGGATGCCTCGATCGGCTTCTGGAAGCTGTTCTCCGATCTCGATCTGTCGGAGGCCAAACAGACCCATTTCAAGAGCCTGCACGACTGCTTCACCCGGGAGTTGAAGCCGGGCCTGCGGCCGTTTGATTCGGACCCCGCGGTTGTGACCAGCCCGTCCGACGGCATCATCGGCGCCCACGGCACGATCGTGGATGGCGAACTCTACCAGATCAAAGGCGCGCCGTATTCTTTGATCGACCTGGTCGCCGATCCTGCCGTGGTCGAGACGCATCGGAATGGTCGCTTCATGACCCTGCGCCTCACGTCGAGCATGTATCATCGTTTCCACGCGCCCTACGACATGACGCTCGAGCACGTCAGCCTGATCCATGGCGATACCTGGAACGTCAACCCGATCGCCTTGAAGCGGGTCGAGCGGCTGTTCTGCAAGAACGAGCGCGCCGTCATCCGCACCCATCTGGCCACCGGCGAGCCGTTCACGATCGTGCCGGTCGCGGCTATTCTGGTTGCGAGCATCCGCCTGCACGCGCTCGACCGCGTCTTGAACGCGCAGACCGAACGCCCCCTGACATATTCCTGCGCCACCAGCGTGCGCAAAGGCGAGGAACTCGGCTGGTTCGAGCACGGTTCGACCATCATCCTGCTTGCGCCCGGCGACTTCGAATTCTGTGACAATGTGCAGGACGGGGCGCGCATCAAGGCCGGCGAGCGGCTGTGGCGCCGGCGTATCTGATGAAGGCGAATGCGCAAGATGCAACGGCGAAACCTCGATTTCGCCGTTGCGCATCGCTATATCGTTTCGTTCAATTCGACGAATCGAAGCTTTTGATGTTCCGAACCTGAAAGTCGGGAGACGCGATGGCGAGAGCGCCGGTCATGGCGGCGGGGGGTATTGTCCTGCGGCGGGAGCAGCCGCCGCGGATTGCGGTCGTGCGCCTGCGCAAGCGCGACGAATGGGTGCTGCCGAAGGGCAAGCTCGACGACGGCGAGACGCCGCGTGAAGCGGCCAAGCGCGAGGTGCTGGAGGAGACCGGGCACAGTGTGACTGTGCACGAATTCCTCGGCACCCTGGTCTATGACACCGGCGTGCGTGCCAAGGTCGTGCACTACTGGCGCATGGAGGCGAGTGGCGAGCCGACCCGCGCGCTGATGAACGATGTGCGTGCGGTCGACTGGCTGACGCTTGATGCCGCGGTGGCGCGGCTGTCGCGGGAGCACGAAAAGACGTTCCTGGAGAATGTCGGGCCCTATGCGCTTGCGGGTCTGATCCGCAAGACCAAGGCCAAGCCCGCGCCTGCGGGCAAGCCTGCCGTCGCTGCCGAGAAGCTGGCCAAGCCGGCGTCCGAGAGCAAACTGACGGCGGCGAGCAAGGCGGCTGCAACGCGCAAGCGCCGCAGCCGGGGCGTCGAGGAGCCGCCGGCGCCGTTGCCGGACGTGGCAGCCGAGCCAGCGGAACTGGCAAGTTCGCGCGACGCGAGCGCACCAATGGAGCCGGTCGCCGACGAGATCGATGCGATCGAGATCGTAGCTGTTGCGGTCGAACCTGTTAGCGAGAGCTTCGTCGAAGCTGCGGCGTCCGGACCGGCAGATGCCGAGGCTGAGCCGGAGCAGCCGAAAACCGCGCCGGCCATGCTGGATGACGTCGACCGGGTGCAAGCGGTCGCCGCCCAGATCAAGTCGATGATCCCAGCCGCGAAATCGTCCTCCGTGCCGCCGACTGCCGGCAGCGACCATGAGACGGTGGAGGAGGGCAGCGGATCTGATGCCGGCCGGCCCGGCAGCGTCACGGGCGATGACCCCGACGGATCGGACGATCCGAGCGATCCCGACGGGTCGCCGCGCCGCAGCCTGGCGCAGAAGATGCGCGCCTGGCTCGGGCGGGCAGCCTGAAGCTTTAGCGCGACCTCATTCGAACGATTCGTTGCGTTGCGGGTTATCCCCGAGAGGTATCTCATTTGAAGGGGTGCGATCGGGGCAACGGCCCCATGTTCCATCAACCATGATTGCTCGTCCGTGCTTGCGGACGATTGAAATTGCGCCAAAGCGCATATCTTGCGGCGAAAAAATCTCGGCACATTGATTTGTGCTGCGGAAACGCAAATCCATGCTCCCGTCCGAAGCCAACAAAAACAACAGAACCAAAAACAACAGAACCAAGAAGCGCCACATGGAGAATCCCGCATGAGCCCGCCATCCTCGCCCCAATCGGGGGCGCATGCCACGTCCAAGCCCGCGCCTCTTTCGATCACGCTGAAGATCAATGGGGAGTCGCGAACAATATCCGTCGCGCCGTGGACCACGCTGCTCGATCTCCTGCGCAATCATCTCGACATGACCGGCAGCAAGAAGGGCTGCGATCACGGCCAGTGCGGTGCCTGCACGGTGCTGCTCGACGGTCGTCGCGTGGTGTCCTGCCTGACATTTGCGGTGATGAAGGACGGCTCCGAGGTGACCACGATTGAGGGGCTGGCGAAGGGAGATGCGCTGCATCCGTTGCAGCAGGCCTTCATCGATCATGACGCCTTCCAGTGCGGCTATTGCACGCCGGGCCAGATCTGCTCGGCCGCCGGCCTGATCGCGGAGGGCAGGGCGAAGACCGTGGATGACATCCGCGAACTGATGAGCGGCAACATCTGCCGCTGCGGCGCCTATCCCAACATCGTCGCCGCCATCGAGCAGGCGATGGGCGCAATGGGAGGCAGCCGATGAACGCCTTCGAATACGCCCGCGCGGCCGACATCGCCGAGGCCGTCAGGCTGAAGGCCGCCGATCCGGCGGCCAAGTTCATCGCCGGCGGCACCAATCTGATCGACCTGATGAAGTATCACGTCGAGCATCCGGCGCGGCTGATCGATATCACCCGGCTGCCGCTGCGATCAGTCGAGCCGTCGCACAGCGGCGGCGTGATGATCGGTGCGTTGGTGCCCAACAGCGACCTTGCCTATCATCCGCTGATCGAAAGCCGCTACCCCTTGCTCTCGAGCGCGATCCTGGCCGGC
>NZ_CAFK01000172.1 GCF_000239815.1 Bradyrhizobium sp. STM 3843
GGCGGCTTCGGCGCGGGCCCGCTCCTCGACCTGCTCCTTCAGCGCCGCGATCAGGCCCGGACGGTCGAACTTGGCGATGTAGTCGTAGAAGCCGGCCTGGCGGCCGCGCTCGATCGCCGCCGGCGACACCAGCGACGACACCGCGATCACCGGCAGGTGGTGCAGATGCTGATCGGCGCGGATGGTCTCGGCGAACTCGAAGCCGTTCATCTCCGGCATCTCGATATCGGTGACGACGATGTTGTAGTTCTGCCCCGAGCGCAGCGCGGCCAGGCCCTCGATCGCCGAGCTTGCGGTCCGCACCTTGTAGCCGGCCGACTTCAACACCGGCGCCAGCATATTGCGGAAGAACGGCGAGTCGTCGACCAGCAGCACCGACTGGGTCTGTGCCTCGGTCGCCATCTCCTTGCGGATGAACCAGTCGGCGAACGCCATCGGCAGGAAGTGGCCGACATCGATCACCTCGGTGGCCTGGCCCTTGATGACCGCCGAGCCGAGGATGCCATCGCGCGAGCCGGAGACCTGGATGTGGAGCCGCTCCTCGACGATGTCGATGATCTCGTCGACCACGAGGCCCATCGCGCGGGTCTCGTCGGCGAACACCAGGATCGGCTGCGAACCAGTGGTCTGGACCGAGACGCCCTCCATCTGCACCAGCGGCATCAGCTGATCGCGGTACTGCACCATGTAGCGGCCGTTCGAGATCTCGATCTTGTCGGCCGCGATCTCCTCGAGCCGCGTGACCAGCGCCAGCGGCACCGCCTTGGGCTGCGCCGTGCCGGCGCGGAACACCAACAGCGAGGTGAGCTGCTCGCCGGTCGTGGCGTGATGCAGCGCGTGCTCGTCGGCCACCGCCTGCGAGGCCGAGCCGGCGGCGCCGAGCGCCTTGGCAATGCCGTTGGGATCGATGATCATGATCACCGCGCCGTCGCCCAGGATGGTGTTGCCCGAGAACATGTCGATGTGGCGCAGCTTGGTCGACATCGGCTTGACCACGATTTCCTCGGTGTGGAACACGCCGTCGACCACGATGCCGAAGGTCTGGCTGCCGACCTGGGTTACCACGATGAAGCCGTTCTCCGGGTCGGTCGAGGAGCCGTCGTCGATCTTCAGGAGCTTCTTCAGATGCATCAGCGGCAACAGCTTGTTGCGCAGGCGCAAGACCGCGGTGTCCTTGATGCGCTCGATGCGGTGCTCGGAATTGGCGCGCGCCCGTACCAATTCGACCACCGACAATTGCGGGATCGCGAAGCGGTCGCCGCCGGCCTCGACGATCAGCGCCGAGACGATGGCGAGCGTCAGCGGGATCTTGATCGTGACCGAGGTGCCCTCGCCGGCCACCGACTTGATGTCGATGGTGCCGCCGATCTGGTCGATATTGGTGCGCACCACGTCCATGCCGACGCCGCGCCCGGACACCGAGGTGACGGCGGCCGCGGTCGAGAAGCCCGGCTCGAAGATGAATTTGTGGATCTGGGCTTCCGTCATCTTCTCGAGCTCGGCCTCGCTGACGAGGCCGTTGCCGACCGCCTTGGCCTTGATCCGCTCGGTGTTGAGCCCGCGGCCGTTGTCGGCGATGCAGATGATGATGTGGCCGCCTTCGTGATAGGCGGAGAGCCGGATCGTGCCCTGCTCCGGCTTGCTGGCGGCGGCGCGCTCGGCCGGGGTCTCGAGACCATGGTCGGCGGAGTTGCGCACCATATGGGTGAGCGGGTCCTTGATCAGGTCGAGCACCTGGCGGTCGAGCTCGGTGTCGGCGCCGTGCATCTCGAGCTCGATCTGCTTGCCGAGTTCGGTGGCGAGGTCGCGCACGATGCGCGGCAGCTTCTGCCAGGCATTGCCGATCGGCTGCATGCGCGTCTTCATGACGCCTTCCTGCAGCTCGGCGGTGACGTTGGAGAGCCGCTGCAGCGGCACCTTGAACTCGGT
>NZ_CAFK01000171.1 GCF_000239815.1 Bradyrhizobium sp. STM 3843
AGCGCGGCGCGTGAGCGCGGGCGGGGATCCGCGCAGGCCGCGACGCAGGCCGTCCGGTCGCCGTCGTTAGCCGCATTCGAACGCGGCACCGATCCGGTCCGCGGCTTCGTGCCCAATGTGAGCTCAGCGGCGATGAAGTCCGACACGCCGATCCTGGAGACGCCGCAGTCGGTGTCCGTCATCAGTCGCGACCAGCTCGATGCGCGTGGCGCCACGACCCTGGTGGAAGGGCTGCAATATGTCGCCGGCCTGGCCGTGCAGACCGGCGGCACCGATCCGCGCTTTGAGAACGTCCAGATCCGCGGCTTCGACATCAACGGCTACGGCAATTATCGCGACGGCCTGCGCGAGGTCAGCGATCCCAATTATTTCTCGCTGTTTCGCACCGAGCCATATGGCCTGGAACGGATCGATGTGATCAAGGGGCCGAGCTCGGTGATGTACGGGCAGGGCGCGCCGGGCGGGCTCGTCGACAGCATCAGCAAGCGTCCGCCGGACAAGGCCTTCGGCGAGGTGGTCGGCCTGTTCGGCAACTACAACCGCTATCAGGGCGCGTTCGACGTCGGCGGTCCCGTCACCAAGGACGGCTCGCTGCTCTATCGCGTCACCGGCGTATTCCGGGACGCCGCCGCCCCGATCGCGCATTTCTCCAACGACGTGAAGGACAACCGGATCTATATCGCGCCGGCGGTGACCTGGAAACCGACCAATGACACCACGCTGACGATCCTTGCCGACTACACCAAGGATCTCACCGGCAACGCCTTTCCGCTGTCGGTGCTGCATGTCACATCGGCCGGGATCACCGGCGTGAAGGCGCTGCCGATCTTTCTCGGCGATCCCAGCTACAACACATTCGCGCAGGAGCAGGCGCGGGTCGGCTATCAGTTCGAGCACAGATTCAGCAACAATCTGATCTTCGAATCGAAATCCCGTTATGGGCACTCCGAGCTCGACTACCGCTATCTGACCTATCTGGCCAATCCGCTCGATACGCTGACGTCGTTCACGCGGCGGGCCAATCGCGTCGACGTGACCAGCGATTCCTTTGCGACCGACAACCATGTCGTTGCCACGCTCGGCACCGGGCCATTCCAGCACACGGTCGTGTCCGGGGTCGATTACCAGATGCTGAACCTGCAGGATCGGACCACTACGGCGACGGCCGGCGTGCCGGCGCTCAACAGCCTCAATCCGGTCTACGGTCAGGCCATTCCGTTTCCGACCACGCTCTACACCGGATCGGCGGACCAGAAGATCGACCAGGTCGGCGTCTATCTGCAGGACCAGGTCAAGGTCCAGAACTGGATCCTGACGCTCGGCGGCCGCTTCGATGTCGCGGAGCAGGACACGCTCAGCCTGGTGACCAACGGCGTGGCGACAGCGACGCGGACAAAGACGGAGAACACCGCCTTCACCAAGCGCGGCGCCGTTGCCTACGAGTTCGACGGCGGGCTCGTGCCCTATTACAGCTATTCGGAATCCTTCCTGCCGACGCCCGGCACGGATTTCAGCGGCTCGCCGTTCAAGCCCACGACCGCGCAGCAGCACGAGGTCGGCGTCAAATTCCAGCCGTCGCGCAGGCTCCTGGTCACGGCGGCCGCCTTTGACCTGACCCGGCAGAATTCCCTCACGACGGATCCCAACCATACTGTCTTTTCGGTGCAGCTCGGCGAGGTCAATTCGCGCGGCTTCGAGTTCGAGGCGCTCGCCGAGCTGATGCCCGGCCTCAATGCGGTCGCGACCTTCACCAGCCAGGACGTCAAGGTGACCCAGAGCTCTACCGCGGCCGAGATCGGCAAGGTGCCGACACTGGTGCCGGCCAACATGGCGTCCGCCTATCTGGACTACACGATCCAGACCGGCATCCTCGCCAATTGGGGATTGGGCGGAGGCGTCCGCTACACCGGCGAGACCTTCGCCAACAACACCAACACCATCGTCAACGACGGCTATGTCGTGTTCGACGCCGGGATCCATTATCGCCAACCCAAAGGCATCAATCTGGCGCTGAACGTGAAGAACATTGCCGACCGCGTGACCACGGCCTGCACCACCAGTGGCGGCTGCCAATACACCAGTCCGCGCACCATCACCGGCACCATCAGCTATCGCTGGTAAGGGAGGTCGGACAGAGCATGGCACGCGCGCGCACCATCCGGCTGTGGTCGTCGGTCCATACCTGGACGTCGTTGGCAAGCATGCTGTTCCTGCTGATGCTGTGCATCACCGGACTGCCGCTGATCTTCCACGACGAGATCGACGATTGGCTCGAACGAGAGATCGCTGCGCCGGACATGCCGGCCGACACGCCGCGCGTCTCGCTCGACCGGGCGATTGCAGCCGCGCAGGCGCGCTTTCCCGGACAATACGTGCTGTTTGCAAGTCTGCAGCAGAGCGAGCCGCTGGTGACGGTTGCGCTATCGCCGACGCCGGTCCCGGCGCCGGGCGCGTTTCATCGCGTCACCATCGACGCCCGCACCGCTGCGGTGCTCGGCGAGGAGGCGCCGCATCTGGACGTGATGGACATCGTGCTGCGCATCCACAAGGACATGTTCGCAGGGCTTCCCGGCGAGCTTTTCCTGGGCGTGATCGGGCTCGTTTTGGTGCTGTCGCTGATCTCCGGCGTCGTGCTGTATGGTCCGTTCATGCGCAAGCTTGCCTTCGGCACCGTTCGCGGCCACGCCTCGCCACGGCTGAGATGGCTCGACACCCACAATCTGCTCGGCATCCTCACCGTGACCTGGATGCTGGCAGTCGGCCTGACCGGTACCATCAACACGCTGGCCACGCCGCTGTTCGATCTCTGGCGCGCGCAGCTGCTTCCGAGCCTGCTCGCCCCTTATCAGGGCAGGCCGGTGGCGAAGGCGGCTTCGGTCGAAGCCGCGGTGACCGCGGTGCGCACGCGGTTTCCGGACCGGCTGATCAGTTCGGTGACCCTGCCGACCGCGGCGCGGTTTGGCAGCCCGCAGCATCTGATCGTCTGGACCAAGGGCCGGACGCCGTTCTCGGCCCGGATGTTGCGGCCGGTGCTGGTCGAGGCGGAAGATGCCGAGCGCATCGTCTCGCCCGAGGTGCCGTGGTATCTGCAGGGCCTGCAGGTGTCGCGTCCGCTGCATTTCGGCGACTATGGCGGTTGGCCGCTGAAGATCATCTGGGCATTGCTCGACCTGATTGCGATCATCGTGCTCGGCAGCGGGGTCTATCTATGGGCGGCACGCAGGCGCGTCGCGCGGCGAAATCCGTCGCTCGCAGTTGACGCGGGCGAGGCCGCACCGTCATGACGCGGATCGCACCCGGCGGAACGGCCTCGCCGCACTTCAGGCCCCGCAGCACCTGGCAGGTGTTCCGGGCACCGCTCGCCGTCGGCCTTGCCGCCGCTGCCGGCCTGACCTTCGCATTGTTCGGTGACGGCGTCTGGGACGCTGTATCGTGGGTGGCGCTGTCAATTCCCGTGGTGCTGAGCCTCATCTACGGCCTGCGCGCCGCCGGCGGACGCTGAGACGGCGGTCAGGCTCGGACTTTCCGTTCATCGAAAAGGTCTTTATAGCGATAGCCCTACTTGAGAGAAGCGCGTCCCGGTATCGAGACGGCCGCGCTTTATCGTCCAAATGGGGCATTCAATCGATGATGTTCCGATCATGGCGCGCGATGGTGGCCGGGCTGGTCCTGGCCGTCTCGGTCCACACCGCGATCGCGGCCGAGGGTTCACCGGCCGAGCAGATCTCCGAGTTCCGCCTCAAGCATGGTGAGGTCCGTGTCAGCAGAGATGCAACGCTCGACCGCATCGCCGCCGAGCAGGCGCGGGCGATGGCTGCGAAGGACGATCTGAGCCACGAGGTGCTCGGGCCGTTCACGCGCCGCGTGGCGCCGTCCAACGCCGGTCGCGCGGCGGAGAACATTGCTTACGGCTATGAAAGCTTCGACAAGACGCTCGGGCAATGGATCAATTCGCCGCCGCATCGCAAGAACCTGCTGCTGCACAACGCAACCAAGGTCGGCATCGCCAGCGCCAAGAACGCCAGCGGCAAGCGCACCTATTGGGCGATGGTGATCGCCGGCGACTACGAGACCAAGCCGCCGGTCAAGAACGACAAGGGCAAAGACAAGACCAGAGGCAAGCCGCCTGTCGTGGCGCAGGCCAAGGCGGAGACCAAATCTGCCGCCAAGTCCGAGCCAAAGTCCGAACCGGCGCACAAATGGGGCGCTTCGCCGCCGAAGGATTGCCACCTGAACATCAAGGTGCTCGGACTATGCATCTGATGTGAGCGGCGCGAAACCAGCGGGTTCGTATCGCTCACAGCGCCGGCTTCTTCAAATGCAGGTAGCCCGGCTCGAATTCGCCGATGGCGACAAGCTTCGGCCAGCTGTGGATGGTGAGCAAGCCGCCGCGAAAATCGAACGCACGGCTCGCGCGTAATTCGGCCAAGGTCCGGTTGACGGTCGCGATCGCCATGCCGAGCGCTTCGCCGAGCTGAGGCAGGCTGATCGGCAGCTCCAGCGCATTGTCGTCGGCGAGGTCCAGGGCGCGTGCGCGATAGAACAATTCGCAGAACAGATGCGCCATGCGGGCGGGCTTGGCTCGCGCGCTGTTGTTGGTGATCGCCTCGCGAAAGATCGCGGCATCGATCAGGGTCTCGCGCCAGATCGCGAAGCCGAGCGTCGGCCTGCGACTGATCGCGCGCACCAGCTCCTGGTGCGGAATGGTGGCGACCGCCGCCGGACCGATCGCGCACACGGCATGATCCATCTGGTCAAGGAACAGCGCCTGGGCGTCGGGCCAATCACCGGCCATGTGGAACGAGATGTATTGCCGCGCGCCGGTCGACAGCAGATGATAGCGCGCGAGCCAGCCGGAGACGACGACGGCCGAGACATCCGGATCGTCGCCCTGCCGGATCAGGTCCTCATTGCCGGCGAGTTCCCGCACCGTCAAGCTCAAGCCGTTCACCTCGGCGACGTCCTCGTTGGACAGCCGCGAATGCTGCTTGAGCTTTCTCAACAGGATCCGGTCCGGGTTCCGCATGAAAGCGCCTTCGTCAGGTGACCTCCGTATCAAATGATATGCTGCGGACATCGGTTCCTGCCTACGCTCCGCAAATGGGGGAGGAATGATGGGCAGGCGGAGGCGTCGCGCCCGGGAGATGAACCGTGCCGCACATCGCATTCCTGCACCGCATCCGTCAGCTGTTCGGTGGGAGCAGCCCCCACGTCGATGTTCTCGCCGAGGCGCTGGCCGACGGCCGGCTCAAGCAGCCCGCGCAACCGATGACCGATCAGGAGCTGGCCCGCGCCATCCGCGAATTTCAGAATGCCCCGCCATCGGAGGCGACGTTGAAGCGGCTCCGCGAGCGCTTGGATAGCATCAACAAAGCCGGCTGCTGACCGCGGGCAGCTGGCTTCGCTAACCTCAGCAGCACGAGCACGTGTCGTTGGTCTCGCGGCCAGGGGTGGAGCGCGTCGAAGGGGAGCAAATAAGAAGCCCCTCTTTCTCGCGAGAGAAGGAGGGGCTGGCTTTGTTGACTTGGTCCTTCGCGTTCAGCGACGATTATGCGCTAACGGCTCTTTGCTCCCGCATGCGGGCTCATCGTGCCCATCGTGCCGTTCTGGTTGGTGACGTCATCGTCCATGCCCGTGCTGCTGCCGGTGCGGCCGCCCGTGGCCGTGCTGCTGCCGGTGCCGCGTCCGACAGTGCCCGCGCCGGTCGAGGAGCCGCTGAGATTGGTGCCGGTGCTGCCACCGCTCGTCGTTCCGGATGTCGTACCCGACATGCCCGTGCTGCCGCCTGCGGCGCCGCTTCCCGCGCCGCCGCCTTGCGCCAGTGCGAGCGAGCCGGTCAGTGCGAGCGCCACCGCCAATCCGATCGTGGTGAACTTCATGTCATGTCCTTTCGCTTGGGAGGCGAACACCAACCTCGCGCTGAGGTCGCCGTTCCCCACAGCATGGCCGGAGACGTCGCTATCCACGTCCCTTGTTGTCGACGTGATCCTGCAACTGTTCGGTCTGCACCCATCGTCCGTCCTCGCCGCGCTCGCGCGAGCTTGCCGCCTTGTCGCGGTTCGACAGCACCATGTTCTCACCGACCAGATCATCCTGCAGGTTGGTCATGCCGCCCGAGCCGTCTCCTTTGCCTTTGAGGTGCGGACCGGCCGATGAGTCGCGGCTGGTTCGCTGCGGGACGGTCTCACGATCCAGCTCGCGTTCGATCTCCCGCGCCAGTTCGCTGGAATCGGGATTATCCGGCTTGCGTTCGAGCATGCGCAGCTGCTGCTCGTGAGTCTTGCGGCCCTGTAGCTGCATGTGCCGCGAGGGACCGCTACGATCGGGCTTCGGTGGTGCGCGACGCCGGTCCATAACCTCGGCCTTGTCGATGCCGCCCAGTGCATTGGTGTCGTTCTCGACGTCGCCTTCGATGGTGTTGGCGCCTTCGATCTGCTCGAGGTCATCGAGGCTCGCCTGCGCCATGGTGACGCCCTTGGAGGCGCCGATCAGCGGATTGCGCGCCAAATCGACATTGGTGGGTTTTGGCAGCTTGGGATGTTTGTTGCTCATCGCTTGAACCCTCCATGCGCCGGATGCGTGTTCCCGCCCTTGGCTTCGGATTCGTGGGTGTGATGAGAATCGTGCTCGCCACCACCACCGGAGACGCGGCTGCGGCGCCGCATCGGGTCGTCGGCCGGCGGCTTCTCGATATGCAAAGGTTCCTTGGCATTCTCATGCGACGCGCCAGGGCCGCCCTGGCGAATGCTCGCTTTGGTCCTGGTCGAGGTCGACATGCTGGTTCCTCGCGTTCCCTGCCGGTCTAGTGTGACCGGCGTGCGAAAGACCAACGCGAGCCTCGAAGCAGGGTTCTAAATACAACATGGATTGATCATGCCGCCGGACGACAGACGAGAATGCGCCGGGACCGTCGCGCGTGCTCAGTTGCGGACTTCGCCTTCGACCGCCAGCTCCTTGCCGTATCGGCCACGCGTCTTGAACACCACCTTGTCGCCATCGAAGGTGAGGCGCCATGTGCGCTCTTCGCCTTGGCCAATGAACTGCACGTCGATCACGAATGTCGTGGCGTCGATCCAGCTGCCTTTCATGGCCCGATAGGCGTAAGGTTGCCAGGGATGGCTTTGCGCGGTCTTGCGGTAGGTGCCGTCGAGGCCGATCGGATTCTGCAGGTGCAGAATGTTGTTACCAGGGCCCGGCCTTGGGATGTCCCATGCGACATGAGGATCGGTGCCCGTGAGCTCAAGCGTGATGGCGTTGACGCCGAGCGGGCCGGGCGGGAAGGTGTAGGTCTTGCCTGAGATGGTCGCCGCGATCTCCGGCACCGCACCGACCGCACTCTGCGTCTCCGTTGCGGCATCGCGGACGGCTGCAGCGAGGTCGGCCGCGGCTTGGGGCGCGGCAGGCAGGGCCCCGTCCGATTTGACCGCTGCTGAAATGTCGTTCGCGAGCTTGCGGAACGGACAGAAGTCGCGCGCGGTCATCACCGCCACGATATCCGGATCGGGCAGCACCATGATGACCTGGCAGTGATAGCCCACCGCCATGAAGACGTTGCGGTCCGGCAGCGCCCAGAACTGGTTGGCATAGCGCAGGCCGGGCTCGAACTTCGCGTTCATGCTGACGGTGGCGTGGTTGACTACGTCGATCCAGGTGGGCGGCAGCAGCTGCTGCTCGCCCCAGCGCCCGCCGCGAAGATAGAGATAGCCGATCTTCGCCATGTCGCGCGGTTTCAGCGCCAGGCCGAAACCGCCGCTCGAAACCCCTTGGGGATCTTTGAACCAGGCGTGGTCCGTGATGCCGAGCGGCGCGAACAGCCTTTCGACGGCGAATTGTTCCGCACTCCGGCCGGTGAGCTTGGTCACGATGGCGGAGAGCAGATGCGAGTTGCCGCTGTTGTAGTAGAATGCCTCGCCCGGCGAGTGCGCCATCGGCTGGTCGAGAATGTACTGGACCCAGTCAGGGCTTCGTCCCAGCTCGAAAATGGATTTCTCGGGGCCGCCGTTATAGCCTTCGTCCCAGTCCAGGCCCGAGGTCATGTTGAGCAGATGCTGGACGGTGATCGCCTGCTTGCGCTCGTCGACATTGGCGATCTTGCGATCATGGAAGAAATCGAGCGCCGGATGATCGAGGCTGTCGAGCACCCCATCCTTCTGCAGCATTGCGATCAACGTGGCGACCACCGCCTTGGTCGAGGAATTGATGATGTGCAGCTCGTCGGCCTTGTAGGGCGCGTAGGAGGCGTCGAGCACGATGCGGCCGTGGCGCGCGATCAGCAGGCTGTCGAGCCTGAGCGTCCTGCCGGACGCGACGAGCTTGGCCAGCGCCGCCGAATCCATGCCTTCCTCTTCCGGCGCGGCGCTGTGCCAGTCGGGGACGGGCCAGACAGTCGGCTTGCTGTCCACGGCGGATGCGTTCTGAGCAAAGAGGCCGGCGAGCACGAGACCAAGCGCAAGCTGCAAGCAGCCGATCCTGTTCTTGAACATCTGCAAATATCCGATTGAAGGGAACGAGATGGCTACGGCGTGGCGCCCTTCCTATACTACCACGGAGGGTATCGGTTTCAATGACTTCGGCGAACCGATCGCATCGGTTGGAGAATCGTGAGCGCGCGCCGGTTTTCGGTGGGGTGTGATCGCCCGCCAGCGAAAAGGCCAGTTGCAGTGGAAAGTGTCGCGCGAGCTCATAGATGATGCGGGAAGGCTCGCGACGGGATGCGCAGGTGAAGCACGGCGATCAGTCCGTCGCGGCGGTCTGGGAAATTGCAAATGTCACGCGCACTCATCATCTTCGGCTTCATCCTCGTCGCGATCGGGCTGCTGTGGCCCTATGTCGGTAAGCTCGGCCTCGGCCGATTGCCTGGCGATATTGTCGTCGAGCGCCCGGGCTTCGCCTTCTATCTCCCGCTGATGACGTCGCTGATCCTCAGCGTCCTCGTCAGCGTGGTGCTGTGGCTGTTCAATCGCTAAGAGCATGATCCGGAAAAGTGCGAAGCGGTTTTCCCTCGCGACAAACGCGAAACGCGTTTGCGCGGAGATCATGCTCAAACAACAACCTGAAGCGCGATGACCATTCAACCTAATCTCATCGCGCTTTAGGTCACGGCCGCGAACGCAGCAGCACTGCGCTCGCAGGCGGCATGTGGATCCGCGCCGTCTGCGCGGCGACGGGCACGGCGGCCTTTGCCATTGGCGTCCAGGTGCCCTGCGCAGAGACGGGCGCGTCATTGAGCTTGTGTCCGCTGGTCGCGGCGAGGTCGGCACCCCTCAGCCAGACCGGCTCCAGCGTGGAGGTTGTCTGGCCGAGCAACAGCTCTGCATCAACAGCGGTCTCGGCCTGCTTGTTGATCATCAGCACGTTTACGCCGCCATCGTCGCGCAGCACGCCGTAGGCACTGAAGCGCAGGCCGGCGGGGCCGTCGACGGTTGCGGGAACGGTCGTCGCTCCGTTCTGTCCTCCATTTTTTCCCTGGGCGCCAAGCGCAAACAGCAGCAGGCCATAATAGACCGGCCTCACCTCGACGACCTTGCCCTTGTCGTCGGCGATCGGCGTGTAGCCGGGACCATGCCCGCCGCCATGCAGGTTCACGCCGTTGCAGCCGTCGAGCGCACAGCGAAACATGAAGTCCATCACCCACAGCGCGGTGCCGTAGGTGTTCGAGATATTGGGCGCGCCGCCATTGAAGAAGGAATTGCACTCGGCCATGCGCCAGCCCAGCTGCACCCCGTCGTCGCGCGCGGCGCGGGTGACCGATTGGAGCTGTTGGGTCAGGCTAGGGTCGCCCTGCAGCAGCAGATCCAGCGTGGACTCCGGGGCACGGCCGTCCGCACGATAGTAATGCTGCGTCAGCAGGCTGATCTGCGCGGCGGCATCGCGCGCGAAGGGCAGGGTGAAGCCGGTGGAGAGCGAGGCAGCGACTGGGCCGGCAAGGCGGGCCGAGGGCGCGGCCGCGGCGATCGCTCTCGCCATCGCACGCCACTCAGCCAGATAATCGTCGTAGCGCCAGTTGGCCGGGCGATGACCGTTGTGAGGATAGAGGTCCGGCTCGTTGCCGATCTCGATTGCCAGCAAGTTGTCTCCCAGCGCCCGGACTGCGTAGGCAGCCTCGGCGGCGGCAAGCTCGGTGGTGTTGTCGGCGAGGTTGATGCCATAGATCACCTGCCAATCGACCTGTCTGGCAAAGCCGGCGAGCGCGTCGACCATCGCGGGCAGGATCGGCGTGAGCTTCGGCGTCGCGCCCAGCCAGGCGCAGCGATCCACCGCGTTGGCGCCGATGCGCAGCACGCCCGGGCCCAACAACCGATAGAGACCGAGCAGGGCGTCATTGCCTGCCGTGAACATCGGCTGTGGCAGCTTGTCCTTCTCATAGCTCAGGCCGGCGAAGCGGCTGGTCAGCGTTGCGCCGGGCCTGTCGCGGTCGAGGCGGACGCTGACATCGGCACGGGCCGGGCCTGGCGAAGGCGCGGATGCTGCCGGAGCTGCCACGCTGCGGCCGGCGCCGCTGCCGAGCCACCCGCCGATGCCGATGGTCGACAGCAGCGCGATCAGTTCACGGCGGGCCAGCATGCGATCGGACATCGCCAGTTCGCCTCCTTTGGTCCCCATATCGCGGGCGTGTTCGGCACGCCATGGAGGAGGATGCGGTTGGTCATGGCGCCATTATAGCACGCCGACGGCTTGCAAGCGGCGCTTGCTGAGCCGGACGTTTTGCCCACGCCGCTGCGTCATGACGGGTGATCGAGGAGATGGCGAATTGCTACAATTCGTAACAGAGAAGGCGTATAAGCCGGTGACGATCTCGACGGAAGGCTTGGATTGCTGCGCACGGCTGTGACGATCTGCTGCCTCAGAAGCATTCGAGCCATGCTGCCAGCAATATCGTGGCGCCATCAGTCCGGGGCGCCTCGATCGAGATGGAGGCGAGGGTGAGACTTAGAAGAGCCTTGGCGGGAGTGCTGCTGATGATATCCGTTGCTTCGGCGCGCGCTGGCGCATTGCCCGAACGGGTCGCGACGGCGGCGAATGAGCGCATCGCCGCCGGCTTCTGTCCAACGCTGGTGTTTGCGGTGGTCGATGGCGACGACAGCGAGATCGCCGCGTTTGGCCGGCTCGACGATGGCAGGGCGGCCGATGGCGACACCGTCTATGAGATCGGCTCGATCACCAAGACGTTCACGGCGACCTTGCTTGCTGATGCGGTGCGCTCCGGGCGCCTCACGCTCGATGCGCCGGTCGCGGGCCTGCTGCCCGATGTCAGGATCCCGTCGCGCGGCGGCAAGGAGATCACGCTGCTCGACCTCGCTACGCAGTATTCCGGGCTGCCACGGCTTCCACTCAACCTGCTGCCGGTCGATGCGGCCAATCCCTATGCCGATTACGATGCTGCCAAGTTGAAGGCCTTTCTCGCCGACTATCAATTGCCGCGTGATCCCGGTGCGTCCTACGAATACTCTAATCTTGGATATGGCCTGCTCGGCTACGCGCTTGCGCAGGCCGATCGAACGACATACCCGGACCTGGTGGACCGCAAGCTCCTGAAGCCGCTGGGCATGGCCATGACCGGGGTCGCATTGACGGACGAGATGCGGGCGCATCTAGCCCCCGGTCACGATGCGAGCGGAAAGCCCGTCAAGGATTGGGATTTCGACGTGCTCGCCGGGGCCGGAGGTCTCCGTTCCACGGCCAACGACATGCTGCGTTATCTGAAAGCCAATATGCAGCTCACGCCGCCGGCTCTGGCGGAGACAATCGCAACTGCTCAGCAGCCTCGCCGCGACGCCCCGAACCTCGGGCGCATCGGGCTTGCCTGGATGACCAGCGCGAACGGTGTAGTCTGGCACAATGGCGGCACCGGCGGTTATCACAGCTTTCTCGGAATGACCGCTGATCGAAAGCGGGGCGTCGTGGTTCTCACCAACGCCGCCATCGACATCGACGAGCTCGGGAAGGCTGTGCTTGACGATGGAGCACAGCTGCGCACCGGATTGAAGATCGTGACGCTGCCCGATGCCGAACTGGACGACTATGTCGGCACCTACAGGCTGCGCGAGGGCTTCCTGCTCAAGGTCTTCCGCAAGGACGGCGGCCTCGTCACCCAGGCGACGGGCCAGGCCGTCGTCCCGATCTTCCCGTCGGCGGCTGACAGCTTCTTCGCCAAGCTGGTCGATGCCGGCATCACCTTCACGCGCGACGCGCAGGGCGCGGTCACCGGGCTCGTGCTGCGTCAGAACGGCGACCATTGGGCGCCGAAGCTGTCGCCGTCCGAGATCCCGCCGGAGCCGCAGGAGATCACGCCGGATGCCGCCGTGTTGTCCAACTATGTCGGGCAGTACAGGTTCGATTTCGGCGCGGTGCTCGACGTCAGGCTGGATGGAAACGGCCTCAAGGCGCAGCTGACGGGGCAGGCGGCCTTTCCGATCTTCGCCAGTGCGCCTGACGCGTTCTTCTACAAGGTCGTCGAGGCTCAGCTGCATTTCGAACGCGAGCAGGGCTCCGTGGTCGCCGTCGTGCTGCATCAGGGCGGCCGCGACATGCGGGGCACGCGGATCGGGTCGTCACCCTGAGCCCGCTTGCGGGGGGAGACGATCAATGGGCTGCGTCGACAGAATCGTCACCGGCGGCCGGCGGTCCTGCCAGATCGCAGCCGAAGATTTCTATTTCTTTTTTTCAGAAATTGTGCTTTACTCGCTTCATCCCGCCTCGTCGAAGAGGGACGTACGCGTCGTCACGATACGTGGAGTGCGGGGAGCGATGGACGTGAAGGCGACAGCGGACGACTGGCGCCTTTGCGGACGGTGAAGTCGTGTGGTCCCGGCATCCCGGTGCTGATGTCTGCGCGGCGCGGAAGCGTCGTCGTAAGGGGGCAAGAAAGCCGGTCCCCTGGGAGAGCGCGTATAAATCGTAAACCCATCGCGCAGGGAAGGCCGGGATGTCTCGGCTGCACCTGTGGTTCCTACCCCGTGCATTTCATTCGCACGGGGGCCATGGGGGTGGCGAGCTCCCGGCCTTCCCTGCGCCCTCCGACGTCGAGGGCTTCGGTATTGGCATCACCCGGGCACGCCGTGCCGCGGGAGGGTGAGGACGTGTCTAATTGTCTGATTGGACGTAGGAGAAGTGCGATGCCGAAGCCACAATTTTCAGTGTCATCGTCCGCCATCGGGTCTCGCCTTCGGCGAGCCCGACGACAGGCTCCGGCGGACGATCCAGTATTCCAGAGGCGGTCGTGTTAGGATCCGGTTCGCACCTCAGGTCAGCCGGCCGCGTGCGGGCAAATGGCGCGAACATGCGGTGCCATCCCGGTTCATTTTTGCCGTCTCTGGGATACTGGGTACCCCGCCTGCGCGAGGTACGACGGTCGAGGGGGAGCTCCAATACGTCACCCCTCCTGACCCTTATTCGGCGTTGCGGTGGTCAGGTTTTCTCGGTTAAAAAGGGGCTAGAGAACGCGCCGGCAACCAAGCATCAATGGTTTTGCCGCACGCTAGTGGTGTTCTCGAAGGGTCTGGCAATGCTGATTCGTGGCGCAAGGATTGGAGCAATCGACGGAGCGGTTTCCGCACCGACGGTCGCTGCCGCGCCGCTGCTGCCCACCCTTACCCCGACCCTTTCGCTCGGGCTGCTGCTTCTTAGCTGCCCCTGAGGGCCGGCTGGGCGCGATGCGCCTGGGCACTCAGGGGTTTGCGCGAGATCACGAAAACCCTTCAGCGCCTTCCAGATAAGCGCACCAGCGAACAAGGAACTCAAGCGATGTCCACCGCACCGAAGTCCGACAAGGACCGCGTCATCATTTTCGACACCACCCTGCGCGACGGCGAGCAATGCCCCGGCGCCACCATGACCTTCGAGGAGAAGCTCAACATCGCGGCCATGCTGGACGGCATGGGCGTCGACGTGATCGAGGCCGGCTTCCCGATCGCCTCCGACGGCGATTTCGAGGCGGTCAATGAGATCGCCAAGCGCACCCAGAACGCCGTGGTCTGCGGCCTGTCGCGCGCCGGCGCCAAGGATATCGACCGCTGTGCGGAAGCGATCCGCCCCGCCAGGCGCGGCCGCATCCACACCTTCCTGTCCACCTCGCCGGTGCACATGAAATACAAGCTGCAGATGGAAGCGCAGCAGGTCTTTGAGCTGGTGGTCTCCTCGGTGACCCGGGCGCGCAACCACACCGACGATGTCGAATGGTCGTCGGAGGACGGCACCCGCACCGAGTTCGACTTCCTGTGCCGCTGCGTCGAGGCCGCGATCAAGGCCGGCGCCACCACGATCAACATTCCCGACACCGTCGGCTACGCCGTGCCGGAGGAATATTTCGACCTGTTCAAGCGCGTGCGCGAGACCGTGCCGAATTCCGACAAGGCGGTGTTTTCGGTGCACTGCCACAACGACCTCGGCATGGCGGTGGCCAATTCGATGGCCGGCATCCGCGCCGGTGCGCGGCAGATCGAATGCACCATCAACGGCATCGGCGAGCGCGCCGGCAATGCGGCCCTGGAAGAGGTCGTGATGGCGATGCGCGTGCGCAACGACAAGCTGCCGTTCTGGAACAAGATCGATACTACCCAGCTGACCCATGCCTCGAAGGTGGTGTCGGCGGCGACCTCGTTCCCGGTGCAGTACAACAAGGCGATCGTCGGCCGCAACGCGTTCGCGCATGAAAGCGGCATCCATCAGGACGGCATGCTGAAGAACGCCCAGACCTACGAGATCATGCTGCCGGAGACGGTTGGCGTGAAGCAGACCTCGCTGGTGATGGGCAAGCATTCCGGCCGCCATGCCTTCATCCACAAGCTGGAGGAGATGGGCCACAAGCTCTCCGGCAACCAGCTGGAGGACGCCTTCGTCCGCTTCAAGGCGCTGGCCGACCGCAAGAAGCACATCTACGACGAGGATCTGGAAGCGCTGATCGACGAGGGCATGGTGCATGCCCATGACCGCATCAAGCTGGTGTCCTTGAGCGTGATCGCCGGCACCCGCGGGCCGCAGCGCGCCACCATGAAACTCGACGTCGACGGCGAGACCCGGATCGAGGAGACCGAGGGCAACGGACCGGTCGATGCCGTGTTCAACTGCATCAAGTCGCTGGTTCCGCACGAGGCCAAGCTGGAACTCTACCAGGTGCACGCAGTGACCGAAGGCACCGACGCGCAGGCCGAGGTCTCGGTGCGGCTGTCGCAGGACGGCCGTTCGATGACCGCACGCGCCGCCGATCCCGACACGCTGGTGGCGTCGGCCAAGGCCTATCTTGGCGCGCTCAACAAGCTGGTCATGAAGCGCCAGCGCGACGTGGCCCAGCAGTCCGCCGCGGCGGTTGCTGCGAGCTGACGGAGACACCGTCGCTCCGGGGCAGCCGTGTAACGGCTGAACCCGGAATCTCGACCTGATAAGGCGAGGTGCTAATAAAATCGAGATTCCGGGGTCGGTCCTGACGGACCGCCCCGGAATGACAGGGAAGGGAATGCCAAGCTTTCGCAGCGCAGCACGGGATTTCCGCCTCTGCGGCGAACGACGAATGGCAATCCGTCCGCCTTACCGCTATTGATGCTCTGGCATACAAGCGGGGGCGTCATCGCAAGCGCCCCCGAAGAAACTTCGGGAGGAAGTCTTGCTGACAGTACGTCATGTGATGGTCGCGGCCTCGCTTGCCGCGCTCGCGCTGGTCGGGCCGGCCGCGGCCGCCGACAATCCGATCGTGATCAAGTTCAGCCACGTCGTGGCGTCCGACACGCCGAAGGGCAAGGCGGCCGACAAGTTCAAGGAACTGGCCGAGAAATACACCGACGGCAAGGTCAAGGTCGAAGTCTATCCGAACTCGACGCTCTACAAGGACAAGGAAGAGCTGGAGGCGCTGCAGCTCGGCGCCGTGCAGATGCTGGCGCCCTCGAACTCGAAATTCGGCCCGATCGGAATCAGGGAGTTCGAGGTGTTCGATCTGCCCTACATCCTTCCCGACCTGAAGACCCTGCGCAAGGTCACCGACGGCCCGCTCGGGGCCAGGCTGCTCAAGCTGCTCGATGCCAAGGGCATGACCGGGCTTGCTTATTGGGACAACGGCTTCAAGCAGATGACCGCCAACAAGAAGCTGGTGGCACCTGCCGACTACAAGGGCCTGAAATTCCGCATCCAGTCCTCCAAGGTGCTGGAGGCGCAGTTCCGCGCGCTCGGCGCGATCCCGCAGGTCATGGCATTCTCCGACGTGTATCAGGCGCTGCAGACCGGCGTGGTCGACGGCCAGGAGAACACCTGGTCGAACATCTACACGCAGAAAATGCACGAGGTGCAGAAATACGCGACCGTGACCAATCACGGCTATATCGGCTACGTCGTGGTCGTGAACAAGAAGTTCTGGGACGGCCTGCCGCCGGACATTCGCGCGGCCTGCGAGAAGGCGATGAAGGAAGCGACCGACTTCGGCAACAGCCAGTCGGCCAAGGAGAACGACGACGCGCTGGAAGAGATCAAGAAGGCCGGCAAGACCGAGATCGTCACGCTGACGCCCGAGCAGGACGAAGCGATGCGCAAGGCGATGATGCCGGTCTACAAGGACGTGGCCTCGCGGGTCGGTCAGCCCTTGATCGACGAATTCCTCAAGGAGACCGGCCGCAGCCCGATGAACTGAGGCGGCAAATCCAGCCTGCAGACAGCGAAGATGGGCCGCGGCCTTCTGCGCCGCGGTCCGGTGAATGATCGAACGGCGGTCGCGCGCCGTCCGATCGCCTGTTGGGGACCTTCATGCTGCTACGCATTCTCGACCGGCTGGAGGAGATCATCATCGCGAGCCTGATGGGGGCTGCGACCTTGATCACCTTCATCGCCGTGGCGCATCGCTTCCTGGTCGATGTGCCCGTGCTCTATCCGTACCTGTTCCAGATCAATCTGGCCTGGTCGCAGGAACTCTGCATCTACATGTTCATCTGGATGGCCAAGTTCGGCGCCGCCTATGGCGTGCGCACCGGCATCCATGTCGGCGTGGACGTGCTGATCAATCGCCTCAACGACCGCTGGCGCAAATGGGTGATCCTGTTCGGCCTGTTCGGTGGGGTGGTGTTCACCTTCATCGTCGGCACCATGGGCGCCAAGTTCGTCATCGAGCTGATGCAGACCGACCAGGTCTCGCCGGATCTCGAGATCCCGAGCTGGATCGTCTATGCCTGCATCCCGCTCGGCTCCTATTTGATGTGCTTCCGCTTCATCCAGGTGATGTGGGCCTATTTCTGGACCGGCAACCTGCCGCATCACGACGCCTCCCATGTCGATGACATCGAGGTCAGCCCCAAGGCGCCGATCGCGCTCGGAGAAGCCTGATGAGCGCGGCGCTGATCTTCGGACTGTTGTTTGCCCTGATGCTGACGGGCATGCCGATCTCGATTTCGCTCGGCCTCACCGTGCTCACCTTCCTGTTCACGATGACGGAAGTGCCGATCGAGAGCGTCGGCTTGAAGCTGTTCTCCGGCCTGGACAATTTCGGGATCATGGCGATCCCGTTCTTCATCCTGGCCGGCACGTTCCTGACCCGCGGCGGGGTGGCGCGGCGCATGATCGCGTTCACGACCTCGCTGGTCGGACATCTGCCGGGAGGGCTCGGCCTTGCCGGCGTCGCGGCCTGCGCGATGTTCGCGGCGATCTCCGGCTCCAGCGTCGCCACCGTGGTCGCGATCGGCTCGATCATGATGCCGGCGATGGTCGATTACGGTTATCCGCGCCGCTTCGGCGTCGGCGTGATCTCGACTTCAGGCGCGCTCGGCATCCTGGTGCCGCCCTCGATCATCCTGGTGCTCTACGGCGTCTCCACCAACACCTCGATCGGCGCGCTGTTCATGGCCGGCATCGTGCCGGGCATCCTGCTGGCGCTGATGCTGGCGGCGGTGACTTGGTTCGTTGCCTACCGCAACGGCTACCCGAAGCTGAAGCGGGCGACGCTCGCCGAGCAATTCACTGCCTTCCGTGAGAGCCTGTGGGGCCTGCTCCTGATCGGCATCGTGCTCGGCGGCATCTATGGCGGCATCTTCACGCCCACTGAAGCCGCCGCCGTCGCCGCGGTCTACGCCTTCATCATCACGGTGTTCGTCTACAAGGAGCTCAAGCTCGTCGATGTGCCCAAGGTGCTGCTGCAGGCCGCGAGCATGAGCTCGATGCTGCTCTACATCATCACCAATGCGGTGCTGTTCTCGTTCCTGATGACGCACGAGCAGATCCCGCAGGCGATGGCGGCGTGGATCGTCGACAAGCACTTCTCGATCTGGATGTTCCTTTTGGTCGTCAACGTCATCCTGCTGCTCGCCGGCAATGTGATGGATCCGTCGTCGATCCTCCTGATCATGGCGCCGATCCTGTTTCCGTTGGCGACCAAGCTCGGCGTGCATCCCGTGCATCTCGGCGTTCTGATGATCGTCAATACCGAGGTCGGCCTGTGCCATCCTCCGGTCGGACTCAACCTCTACATCGCATCGAGCATTGCCAAGATGGGCATCAGCGAGATCACTATCGCAGTGCTGCCATGGCTTTGCGCAATGCTGGTCTTCCTGGGGCTGATCACTTACGTGCCGGAAATCTCGCTCTGGTTGCCGAAGCTGCTCGGAATGATTTGAAGCAGTCTGCAATGATCTGAAACAAATCGCCAAGATTTTGCTGTGCTGTCAGACTGTTACATCGGCGGGATACGGAGGACTCTATCCAAACTGTAAGTTGATCGCGGGATCGAAGGCCCTCATGCTGGTCCGGCCTTTCCGATGGAGGTTCGCATGAAAAGGTTCACTGTTGCCGCAGTCGCGGTGCTCGCCATCGCGGGCTCGACGGCGGTTTACGCTCAGCGCTCGTGGTTTTCCGATCATATGCACCACGTGCGAATGAGTCCCGAAGACCGCGCGGCATTCCTCGATGCGCGGATAGCTGCCGTCCATGCCGGGCTGAAGCTGACGCAGGATCAGGACAAACTGTGGCCGCCGGTGGAGAGCGCCGTGCGCGACCTGGTCAAGCTGCGCGTTGATCGCGCCAACGCTCGGATGAAGGCGGCGGACGACAATCAGGAGGGGCAGACGCCGGAGGATCCGGTGGCCCGCTTGCGGGAGCGCGCCGACACGATGGCGGCGACCGCCGAGGCGATGAAGAAGATCGCGGATGCCGCCGACCCGCTCTACAAGACCCTCGACGATGCCCAGAAGCGCCGGCTGGCCGTGCTGACCCATCACGCCGGGAGGTTCGGTCCGGACGGTTGGCGGCACCGTTGGATGGAGCGGGGCGAGAATGGTCCCGACGGACGAGGCTTTGGCGGACGCCACTTCGGTATGGGGCCAATGTCTGGCATGGACTCGATGGGCCTCATGGGGCCTTCCCCGGATCATATGGGCGGGCCGGATGAGGAGCACGATTCCGGTCGGCTCTGATGCCGGAAATTTGCCGGCGGTTCGTCCGGAATCGGCTGCTCTGCAGCACGCTGGGGAAAACCGCCGGAAACGGCCGGTTTTCCCGGTCCGGGCATGCGAAAAATCCCTTTCTCTTGCTGGACATCCGGGAATCGCTTTGCTAAACGACCGGCTCTTGTGAAGGTCTTTCCGGACGCAAGCTCCGGGCGCATAGCTCAGTTGGTAGAGCAGCTGACTCTTAATCAGCGGGTCCTAGGTTCGAGCCCTAGTGCGCCCACCATGCCTTTCAAAGACTTAGCCGCTACATCTTCAGAACGGATCTTTCAGTTGGAAGGTCAGCTGGTAGATTTGTTCTCCATTCATTGGTCAACGATCATTTCTCTATTTTAAGTAGATATATCACATCATCTCATCCGGCGCGCCCATGTATTGTCCTGGAGACCTCGTCCATCGTCACCATGATGGCGACGCTCCCGGAAAGCGACTGCCTCAGTCTCTTGCTCCGTTCGCAGGCTTCGGCCGACTTCGCTGCGGCTGACATCGCCGTGCTCGACATTCCGCTGGAGCCCGTGGCGCTGCGTCGGCGTGACCATCGGATTCGGCTGGCTGCCGACGACGGTCCAGAGCGCATTCTGCTCCTGATTGCGGACTTGGTTCAGGGCAGTGGCAAGGCAAATACGAACGTCGAGGGATTGAGACCGGTCCTCTCAAAGCGTCAACGACAGAAAAGATGAGACCTGTATCGCGATGGTTGAGCCTTCGCATCCGCGCCCTTACGCGTGACATCAGCCTGGACCTTCACAAACGGCTTTGCGGCACTGACCTTCGCGCGCGGTGTACCCACGAGCGCCGCCGTGTCGCGATCAGGAATTGGGCAAGGCAGGCCAAAAGCGCGGCAGTAGCGGTGAATTCCTAATCAATCAGTGGCGCCACGTGATCGCGTGCGGCGTTGCCGGCTACGATGCGCTGCATCATCGCGATGAATTGAGAGCGCTCCTTTTCGGTCAACTCGTCCAGCGTGGCGTCATGGGCGGTACGCGCGGCATGTTCGATTTTGGCGAGCAGCGCGGCTCCGGACTTGGTCAGCCGACACACGCGCGCGCGGCGGTCGGCGGCATTGATCGGGCGTTCGACCAGATTGCGGGCTTCCAGCCGCTTCAGCGCACCGGTCGTGGTGGTCCGGTCGAGCGCAATGTCGGCTGCCAAAGTGGTTTGATCCGCCGTTTTTCGCACGGCGAGTGCCGAAAGCAGGCTGTATTGAAGCGGCGTGATCTCGAACCGGCCGCATGCCTCCTGGAACAGCGCCACATGGATCTGATGCAGCCGCCGGATCAGGAAGCCCGGTCGCTCCGACAATGGCCACGGGTGATCGCCCCGCGTTTTTCGTGACTGCGTTTGCCGCAACGCACCTTCTCCGAACTTCGAGCGAAATTCCGCTCATGTCTCAACTATCTCGATTCGGAGCCGCTGGCGACATTCCGATGGCATGGAGCTTGCTTCGTGAATTACGAAGCATGCTTCGTATTTTCATTTGCAGGTTCCATGTCGAGGAGGTGCCATGCCCGTCAACGCCAGCTTTGACGTCATCCTGCGCGGCGGGCGCGTGATCTGTCCGGCCTCAGGGATCGACGGCATCAGAGACGTGGCCATTCGCAACGGCAAGATTGCTGCGGTTCAACCCGACGTCCTGCCGGCCAGCGCGAAGGCGGTGATCGATGTCACCGGCAAGCTGGTGCTGCCCGGACTGATCGATACGCACGCGCACGTCTATCAATATGTGTCCGGCCGCTTCGGCATGAACCCCGATATGGTCGGCGTCCATTCCGGTGTTACGGCCGTGGTCGATCAAGGCGGGCCTTCCTGCATGACCTTGCCGGGCTTTCGCCATTTCATCGCGGAGCCTGCAAAGTCGCGGGTCTATGCGTTCCTGTCCGCCTATCTCGTCGGCGGTCTCGAGGGGCATTATTATCCGCAGCTCTATAGTCCTGACGGCGTCGATATCGACGCGACGGTGAAGGCCGCGCGCGCCAATCCCGACATCGTGCGCGGGATCAAGGCCCATGCCGAGATCGGCGGCTTCGCGCGCTGGGGCATTCGCGTCATCGAGATGGCGGCGGAGATCGGCCGCCGTGCCGAGCTGCCGGTCTATGTTCATTTCGGTCAGCTCTGGGGTCTGCCCGCCAGCGGCGCCAATGGCGAGGACGCCGATACGATCCTGACCCGCGTCATTCCGCTGCTGAAGGAAGGCGACGTGCTCGCGCATCCGTTCACGCGCCATCCCGGCGGCTTTATCAACCGCGAGGGCGAAGTCCATCCTGTGATTCGCGCCGCGCTCGATCGCGGCCTCAAGGTCGATGTCGGGCATGGCAGCCATTTCTCTTATCGGCTCGCAAAGAAGGCGATCGCCGCCGGAATCGTGCCGACGACGCTCGGCGCCGACATCCACGGCTATAACACCCATGTCCCTGCGCCGGCTGGAACGCCTGATCAGCACGAGGATGATGAGAACCATCCATTCGCCGGGCAAGCCAAGTTCAGTCTCGTGCAGGCGATGAGTTCGATGATGGCGCTCGGCCTCTCGCTCGAGCAGGTGGTGCCGATGGTGACGTCCAATCCGGCGAAGCTGTTGGGACGCGAAAGCGCGATTGGCGCGCTCAAGGTCGGCATGGATGCCGATGTCTCGGTGCTGACGCGGCGGCTCGGGCGTTTTGTCCTGCGCGACAACGAAGACAACCGGGTGATTGCCGACAGTCTGTTGCAGCCGGCGTTCTGCCTGCGGGCAGGCGTGCGTTACGATGCGGATGCATCGATCCTGCCCGAAGCAGTCGCTGCCTAGCTTTCGTAGGAGGGAATTCGGTGCGCGACGGTGATCATTCTGCGGCGGACGGGCCGGGCGCAGGCCAAGGCGTCGGCGCGCGCCTGCTCCGCAAGGAAGACGACCGTCTGATGCGTGGGCGCGGCCAGTTCGTTGCCGATATCCGACTTCCAGGGTTGCAGGATATCGCCTTCGTGCGCAGCCCGCTCGCGCATGCGCGGATCCGCAGCATCCAGATTCCGGAAGCCTATCGTAGCAGCGTGTTCACGGCGGCCGATCTCGTCGGCGTCCAGCCGATCCGCGCAGTATCGGGTCTTCCCGGCTTCAAGATCTCCGAGCAGCCGGTGCTCGCGACCGGGAAGGTGCGCCAGGTCGGCGAACTCGTCGCGATGTGTGTGGCGCCGACACGTGCCGAGGCGGAGGACATTGCGGCAGCCGTGGTGCTCGATTTGGAAGAGCTGCCGGCCGTCCATGACATGTTGCGCGCACGCGATCCCGGTGCGCCGCTGGTTCATGAGCATTGGGGAGACAACATCTTCCTGGAGACCAACTACGAGGTGGACATCGCCTCGGCACTTGACGCCCCCATCAAGGTCAGTCGCGAGATCACCACAGCGCGCCAATGCATGTCGCCGCTGGAAGGCCGCGGCGTGGTTGCGACCTTCGATCACCGCCTCGATCAGCTCACGCTCTATTCTGCGGCGCAGATGCCGCACATCAACCGCAACGGCCTCGCCGAATGTCTCGGCATGGACCAGGGACGCATCCGCGTCATCTCGCCGGATGTCGGTGGCGGCTTTGGCCACAAGGGCATCCTGCTCCCCGAAGAAATCTGCCTGGCCTGGCTGACGATGCAGCGTGGCCAGCCGGTGCGCTGGATCGAAGATCGGCGGGAGCATCTGACCGCGAGCGCCAATTGCCGCGAACACCACTACAAGATCACGGTCTATGCCGATCGCGATGGTCGCCTGCGCGGCATCGATTGCGAAGCGACCGTCGATTCCGGTGCCTACTCATCCTATCCGTTCTCGGCCTGCCTGGAGGCGGCGCAGGTCGCGAGCATCCTGCCGGGCCCCTACGTGATGCCAGCCTATCGCTGCCGAACGTACTCGGTTGCCACCAACAAATGCCCGATCCTCCCCTATCGTGGTGTCGCCCGCACCGGCGTGTGCTTCGCGCTTGAGCTGATGCTCGACCTGGTTGCGGCCGAAGCCGGGCTCGAGCCCGGCGAAGTGCGGCTGCGCAATCTGGTGCAGCCGGCGCAGATGCCGTTCGACAACATCACCAAGAAGCATTTCGACAGCGGCGACTATCCGGAAGCGGTGCGGCGCGCCTTGGCGTCGATCGACATCGAGGCGGTGCGCGCGCGACAACGCAGAGGTGAGCCCGATGGCCGGCGCATCGGGGTCGGGCTTGCGATCTATTGCGAGCAGGCCGCGCACGGCACCTCGGTCTATTCCGGCTGGGGCATTCCGATGGTGCCCGGTCACGAGCAGGCAACGGCGCGTCTGACGCCGGACGGCGGACTCGAGCTGCGCGTCGGCGTGCACTCGCACGGCCAAAGCATGGAAACGACGCTCGCCCAGGTCGCGCATGAAATACTCGGTGTTGACGCGGCCAAGGTTCGCGTCGTGCTCGGCGACACTGCGATGACGCCGTATTCGACGGGCACCTGGGGCTCGCGGTCGATGGTGATGGCGGGCGGCGCGGTCGCGACTGCCTGCCGCGCCTTGGCCGAGCGCGCCACGCGAATCGGCGCCAAGTTGCTGCAGCAGGATGCTGCGCAGGTGGTCTTTGACCATGGCGAGGTGCGCGGCGCCAACGGCAGTGTGAGCCTCCGGGAGATCGCCCACACCTGGTATCGCCGGCCGCAGGATCTGCCTGGCGACGTCGATCCCGGTGGGTTGGAGGTGACGTCCGGCTACAAGCCGCAGCGCGACAGCGGCACCTTCAGCTACGCCGCCCATGCTGCCGTCGTCGCTGTCGATCCCGATCTCGGCACGGTCGAGATTCTCGACTACGTGATCGTCGAGGACGGCGGCGTGCTGGTCAACCCGATGGTCGTCGACGGCCAGATCTATGGCGGGTTGGCGCAAGGCATTGGCACGGCACTCTATGAGGAGATGCCGTTCGATGCCGCCGGACAGCCGCTCGCTACTACGCTTGCGGACTATCTGCTGCCGGGGCCGACCGAGGTGCCGGCCCCACGGCTGCACCATATGGAAACGCCGTCGCCCTATACCGAGTTCGGGGTCAAGGGCATCGGCGAAGGTGGCGCGATCGCGCCACCGGCTGCGATCGCCAACGCGGTGAACGATGCTCTGCGCCCGTTCGGTGCCGAGATCATGCGCTCGCCGATCACGCCGTATCGGATCGTGGAGGCGCTGCTCGCGGCGCCGACTGAGGGGAGGGCGGCCGCATGAAGCCCGCGCCCTTCGCCTATGAGCGTCCGCGCGATCTCTCCTCTGCGTTGACGTCGCTCGCCGGCGGCGGTCCCGCAGCCAAGATCATGGCTGGCGGCCAGTCATTGGGGCCGATGCTCAATCTGCGGCTGGTTGCTCCCGAGCTGATCGTCGACGTCACTGGTGTCGACGAGCTGAAACAGGCCGATCTCGGTGCCGATGAACTCGTGCTCGGCGCCTGCGTGACCCACGCCGATATCGAAGATGGCCGTGTGCCCGATGTCACTGGCGGCGCGATGCGTGCCGTAGCCGCCAACATCGCCTATCGGGCGGTCCGCAACCGCGGCACCATCGGTGGTTCGCTCAGCCATGCCGATCCGTCCGCGGACTGGGTCTCTGCGCTGTCCGCCCTCGGTGCCAGCGTCACACTCCGCAGCCAGGCCGGAACGCGTAAGATCTTGATCTCTGAATTCGTGACCGGAGCGCTGCAGAGCTGCCTCATGCCGGACGAACTGGTTGTCGCAGTCCATGTTCCGAAACGAGCAGCGTCGTCGCAGTGGGCCTATGTCAAGACGTGCCGCAAGACCGGCGAATTCGCCCACGGGCTGTGTGCCGTGCTGATCGATCCAGACGCAGGTACGGCACGGATCGTCATCGGAGCGATCGACGCCGCGCCGATCCTGGTGCTCCACCCGGAGGAGATGTTCGGTGGTCCCATCAAGGGGGATTACAAGGAACGGTTTGACGCGCGGGTCGCCGATCGTCTGCTGTCCGCAGCAGGAGTGAGCGAGCCGGCTCATCGGCACATTCATCTGACCGTGCTCAAGCGTGCGATCCGGGAGGCCGCATGACCGCGCTTGCGCTCACCGTCAACCGGCGCGAGGTCGAACTGCTCGCGGAGCCGCGGACGAGCCTGGCCGATATCGTGCGCGACAAGCTCGACCTGACCGGGACACATCTGGGCTGCGAGCATGGCGTCTGCGGTGCCTGCACGATCCTGCTCGACGGTGTGCCGGTGCGATCCTGCATTACCTACGCAGCCGCCTGCGCGGGCGCCGATGTCACGACGATCGAGGGACTCGACGGCGACGAGATCGCGATCGAGCTGCGGGCAGCCTTCACCCGCGAGCATGCGCTCCAGTGCGGCTATTGCACGCCGGGAATGCTGGTGTCCGCGCGCGATCTCGTGTTGCGCCTGCCGGAAGCGGATGAGCGACAGATCCGGATCGGCATGAGCGGCAATCTCTGCCGCTGCACCGGCTATGTCGGCATCATCAGGGCTGTTGGCTTTGTCATCGCCGAACGCCGCGCGCGCGGCATCGCCCCAGAGCCGGATGGTGGGCGCAGGCTTTTGGGGCCGGCGGGCTCGGGCCACGGCTCATTCGGACTTGACGAACGACAGGACACGACACGGCCGACGCCGCTTGCAACTGCCGAAGCCAAAATCGCAAGCGATGTTGCGACGGATTTCAGGCCCGCGGCGGTCATCGCGCAATCGTTCGAGGTCGCTCATGCACCCGACAAGGTGTTCGCGCTGTTCGCCGATATCGCCGCGGTGGCTTCCTGCCTGCCGGGCGTGACGCTCGAAAGCGCAAGCGACCCGCAGCATATCCGCGGCGAGATTCGTGTCCAACTCGGACCGATCGTGGCCAGCTTTGTCGGTGTCGCGCAGGTCGAGCAAGATCCGTCGACCATGTCCGGTCGCATCGTCGGAGCGGGCGATGATCGGCGTAGCCGCTCGTCGGCACAAGGCGAGATCCGCTATGCGCTGGCACCGATCCGTCTCGGCGCTGCAACGCGGGTCGATCTGTCGATCGGCTACACGCTCACCGGCTTGCTGGCCCAGGTTGGCCGCGCCGCCCTGGTGCGTGATGTCGCGCGACGCCTGGTGGCCGCGTTCGCAGACAATCTCGATCGGAACCTTTCGGGCGATGCACCGGGCGAGAGCCGACAGCAGGAGACTATCAACGCCCTGACGATGTTGGTCGACATCTTGCGGGAGCGCGTGCCCCGCTGGCTTGGAGGAGGCGGCCGCCATTAGCGGCCGAACAGAGAGGTTGCGGGATGGGGTGCCTCGGGCCGCATCGCGCGTAACTGGTATGCGACGGAGATGACATGATGCGAAGCCTTCGGACTGTTTCCTTCATTGCGCTGGCAACGGCCTGCCTCGGCGGCAGCGCGCTGGCGGCAGATACCATCAAGATCGGCGTGAACGAGCCCTTGACCGGCGCGTTCGCGGCTTCCGGCACCTATGTCGTGAATGGCGCCAAGATCGCCGCCGACGAGATCAACGCCAAGGGCGGGCTTCTCGGCAAACAGGTCGAGCTGGTGATCGAAGACAATAAGAGCAATCCGACCGAGGCCGCAGCGGTCGCGGAGAAGCTCATCACCAGCGACAAGACGCCGGTGATGATGGGCGCGTGGGGCTCCAGTCTGACGCTGGCCGTGATGCCGAAGCTGATGGAATATGAGGTCCCGATGGTGGTCGAGACGTCATCCTCCTCCAAGATCACGACCACCGGAAATCCCTACATCTTCCGCATCTCGCCGCCTTCGTCGGTGGAGGCCGCCGCGTTCAAGACGATCGTCGACAAGCTGGCGCTGAAGAAGGTCGATTTCCTCGTCATCAATAATGACTGGGGCCGTGGCACGGCCGAAGACTTCAGCAAGATGATGAAAGAGAAGGGTATCGAGATCGGCGTCGTCGAAACCATGGACCAGGGCGCGCAGGACATGAGCGCCCAGCTATCCAAGCTGAAAGGGACCGATTCCGAGACCATTATCGTGACGACGGCGGTGGATCAGCTGACGCTGATCTTCAAGCAGGCGGCTGCCCTCGGTCTGAAGAAGCGCATCATCACCACCGGCGGTTCGCAGAATCCGGACCAGATCATCGCCCAGGCCGGCGCCGCCGCGAACGGCACCATGCACCTGACCACCTTCCTGCCGTGGTTTCCCGACCAGACCCCCAATCCGGAAGCGACCAAATATTTCATCAGCGAATGGAAGAAGCGCGGTTTTGATTTCGCCGGCTGCACCGAGAGCTTCCGCGGCTATGACGGCATCCGCACCGCGGCCGCCGCGATCGAGAAGGCGGGCAAGGCCGACCCTGCGGCGATCAAGGCCGCGCTGTGGGATATCGACGTCAAGGGTCTGAACGGCGACATCCTGTTCAAGAAGTCCGGCCCCGCTGGCAAGGAGAGCGGGCAGAGCCAGCCGAACGTCTATCTCATCGAGATCGACGACGGCAAAGTCGGCATGAAGAGCCTGTGAGGTGAACAACCACGGGCGGTGCGCTCGCGCTTCGCCCACACCGGCGTGAGGACGGCATTTGAGCGAATTTCTCCAGCATCTTCTCAACACGCTCGTGCTCGGCGGCACCTACGCGCTGCTCGGCATCGGGCTCACGCTGATCTTCGGCATCATGAATGTCGTGAATTTCACCCACGGCATTCTCTATACATTCGGCGCCTACATCATGTTCATCGTGGTGCAGAAGCTGGAGCTGAATTTCTTTCTGGCGCTGCCAGTGGCGGTCATCAGCGGCTGGCTGCTCGGCGCGCTGGTCGAACTGACCCTGTTGCGGCCGTTCCGCGGTTCCGACATCGACACCACCATGCTGGTGATGATCGGGGCCTGGATCGCGATGCAGTCGGCAACACTCTGGGTATGGGGTGGGGTGGCGAAATCAGTGCCGACGCCATTTCCGGAAGCGCCGCTTGTGCTTGGCCCGGTCTCGGTTTCCTGGCTGCGGCTGTTCGTGCTCGCTGCCGCAGCGCTGCTGATCGTGCTCACCTATGTTCTGATCAATCGCACCCGGCTCGGCTGTGCGATGCGTGCGACGTTCCAGGATCACGACACGGCGGCGCTGATGGGCGTCAACGTCGACCTGGTCTATACCTCGACCTTTGCGGTCGGCTCCAGCCTTGCCGCGGCCGCCGGCGCGCTGCTCGGACCCGTCTACGTCGTCTATCCGCAGATGGGCGATCTCGCCGCCGTCAAAGCCTTCGCGATCGTCATTCTCGGTGGGCTTGGCAACATCACCGGCGCGGTCATCGGCGGCTTCATCCTGGCTCTCGCCGAGGAGCTCGGGGCCGGCTATGTCTCGTCGGGCTATCGCGACGCGATGGGCTTCCTGATCATCATCGCGGTGCTGATCTTCCGGCCGACCGGCTTGTTTCCCCGCGCGGAGCGAGTCGGATGAAACTGGCGGTGTCCATCGCGGCCGTCGCAGCGCTCGCCTCAGTGCCGCTCTGGCTGCGAGATCCCTATCTCCTGAACGCGCTGATCACGACCGGCATCTTCGTGATCGGCGCGATGAGCCTCAACCTTTTGCTTGGCTTCACCGGTCAGCTCAGCCTCGGCCACATCGCCTTCTTCGGCATCGGCGCCTATGTCAGCGCATTGACCTCGCTCGGCTTCGATATCGGGCTTCCCGGCGGCTTTCGCATCGTGCATGAGCCCTGGCCGCCGCTCGCGGGCTTCGCGCTCGCCGTGCTCGTGGCCGCGTTATGCGGCTATCTGGTCGGGCGGCTGTCGTTCCGGGTGCGCGGCGCTTATTTCGTGATCGTCACGATCTCCTTTGCGGAAGTGGTGCGGCTGGTCGCGCTGAACTGGGTCGAGCTGACGCAGGGGCCTCTGGCGCTGACCAGCATTCCACCGATGCAGGTCGGCTGGCCGGGCCTCGGCGAGTTCGTGTTCAGGACCAAGCTGCATAACTACTACCTCGTGCTCGGCACCGCTGCCCTCTGTTATCTTCTGATCGCACGACTCGTCGACTCGCAGTTCGGTCGCGCCATGCGCGCCCTGATGGAGAACGAGACGCTGGCGGTCTCGATCGGTATCGATGTGACGAGGACGCTGAGCATCGCCGCCATGGTCTCGGCTGGCATCGCTGGAGCGGCCGGCAGCCTTTATGCGCATTACATGAAGATCATTGATCCCGAAGTGTTTGCCTTCATCAATACCGTGACGATGGTGATCATGGTCATCACCGGTGGCAAGGGATCATTGGCCGGCCCGGTCGTCGGTGGCTTGATCTTCGGGTTGATGCCCGTTGCGCTTCGTCCGGTGATGGCGCCGGAGGCGCAATGGATCGCCTATGGCGGGATCCTGATCGCCATCCTGTTCCTGATGCCGCGCGGCATCGTGCCCGCTCTTGCAAGGCACTTTCCGCGACCGAATCCGGCTGCACCGGAGGCCTTCGCCAACCGCGACGCGAAGGAGAGCGCGTGATGGCGGAAGCGGCGCTGCGCGTCGACAAGGTCGCGATGCATTTCGGCGGGCTGGTCGCGATTTCCGACATGACCTTCGTCGTGGGTGAGGGCGAGATCGTCAGCCTGATCGGGCCGAACGGCGCGGGTAAGACCACCGCCTTCAATGTCGTGACGGGTTTTCTCACCCCGACGCATGGCGAGGTCAGCTACCGCGGCCAGGTGCTGACCGGGCTGAAGCCGCAGCAGATCGCGAGCCTTGGGCTGGTCAGGACGTTTCAGCGCACCAGCGTGTTTCCAAACGACACCGTCTACCAGAATGTGGTGATCGGGCTGCACCGACGCGGCAAGGCAACGCTGTTGTCCTCCATTCTGGGCTTGCCGGGGGCACGCCAATCGGAGGCGGCATCGAGACGGGAGGCGGTCCAGCTCATCGAATGGATTGGGCTTGGGCGGCGCGCCCATGATCTGGCCGGATCACTGTCCTACGGCGAGCAACGGCTGGTCGGAGTGGCCGTGGCGCTCGCCGCCGAACCCTCGATGCTGCTGCTCGACGAGCCGGTGTCAGGCATGAATGCGTCGGAGACGCACACCTTCGTGCAGTTGATCCGCAAGCTCCGCGACCGCGGCATCACGATCCTGCTGGTGGAGCACGACATGCCGATGGTGATGAGCGTCTCCGACCGCATCGTGGTCTTGAACTATGGCCGGATCATCGCCGAGGGTCCTCCTGACGCGATCCGCAACGATCCCGCCGTGATCGAGGCCTATCTCGGCCAGGGCGTGAAGCATGCTTGAAGTGCGTGACATGGTTTGCGGCTATGGCGGCGTCACGGCGCTGCACGGCATCTCGCTCGAGGTCAAAGCGGGACAGCTGGTGGCGCTGATCGGCGCCAATGGGGCCGGCAAGAGCACGACCTTGCGCGCAATCTCCGGCCTCGTGCCATTGCGCGCGGGATCGATCCGCTTTCATGGCCAGGACATTGGCGGCGTCCGGCCGCCGCGCATCCTCGCCGCTGGTCTTGCGCATTGTCCGGAAGGCCGCCGCGTCTTCCCGCATATGAGCGTCGAGGAAAATCTCGATATGGGGGCCTATCTGCGCAGCGACCGCAGCGAGGTCGCGGCGGATCGCGATCGTATCTACAGCGAATTTCCGCGGCTGGCGGAGCGCAGGAAGCAGGCCGCCGGCACGCTGTCAGGCGGCGAGCAGCAGATGCTGGCAATCGGCCGCGCGCTGATGTCGCGACCCCGGCTCGTGATGTTCGACGAGCCGTCGCTTGGGCTGGCGCCGAATATCGTCGAACGGACCTTTGCGATCATCCGCCGCATCAGAGACTCCGGAACGACCGTGCTGCTGGTTGAACAGAATGCGTTCGCCGCGCTCGATATGTGCGACTACGCCTTTCTGTTGGAGAGTGGGCGGATCGTGCTGTCGGGATCGGGCGCGGAGTTGATCGCGAACGAACACGTCCGGAAGGCCTATCTTGGTGGATGATCATCTGCCCGGGGACTCCGCAGGGTCGCATGGCCTCTGGTTTCCCGTTTGTGATTTCAAGCGGCTCGTGGATGCCGGCATCGTGCCGGTCCGCGTCGCCGGACTAGATCTGGTGCTGATGGCGAGTGAAGGCGGTGCGTTCGCCTGCGAACGCGCTTGTCCGCACGAACAGGCCGATCTCGCCGGTGGCCGCGTCTCCGGCGGCCGGTTGTTCTGCCCGCGCCATGCCGCCTCCTTCTATCTCACGGACGGCGCGGTCTCCTCGGGCTGGCAGATACGGCCGTTGCGGCTCTATCCAGTGCGGGTCGAGCGGGGCGAGGTCCTCATCGACGCCGCCGCGCTGAAATCGGCAGGTGAGGGATAGCCTGCGTCAAGGAAGAAGTTCGCGGGCAGCTTTGACCAATGCGCCATCGGGCCGGCGCAGCTCGGCAAGGATCGTGAAGTGGTCGGCGCCATCGATCGGAAGCAGCCGTCCCGGCGCGCCGGCTGTGCTGCGCCGCTCATGGAAGTTGATCGAATCCAGCACGAGCGCCGGAAGCTCGTTGGTGCCATAGGCGATATCGAGACGCTTGTTGACCACCGGCAGCCGTAGCGGCGACAGCGTCTCGATCTCCTTATTGGTAAGCTTCAGCGCAGTGTTCAATCCGGTATCGCGGATCGGCGCGAGTTCGTACACGCCAGAGATCGCGAGGCCCGCGGCAACGCGCGGATGATCGAGCGTCATCGCGACCAGATGCCCGCCGGCGGACCAGCCCGAGGTGACCACGGGACCGGCGATCCCGTGCGCCGCGCCGTTCTCGGCGAGCCAGTCCAAGGCGCTACGGATCTCATCGACGATCTGCGTCAGGGAGACGTCTGGAGCCAACGAATAGCCGGGTATTGCCACCGACCAGCCATGCGAGGCGACGCCTTCGACCAGCATGGCGAACAGCTCGCGCGAATTGCGTTGCCAGTAACCGCCATGAATGAAGACCAGGCACGGGGCGTTGGGATCACGGGCCGGATAGAGATCGATCTTGTTTCGCTCGCGCGGACCGTAAGGCAGGTCGAGCGCCGAGTGGAGCGTCGCGCGCGCACGGGCAGAGGCTGCATTGCGTTCGGCGATCAGCTCCGGGCTGTTCTTGACTGCGCGGTTGTTGTCATAGGCGGCATCCCGCTCGCTCTGCGACAGCCTGCCCCAGTGCTCGCGGGGATCGTCAGGACGATGCTGGGTGGCGGCAGCATTGTTCATTCGCTCATCTCCTTGAGCTCGGCCGTTCTGCAACCAGCACGAACGTCTGCCTGACTGTTGTGTGATGCTCATTCCATGTGTATTCAGTGTCGCCCAGGCGTCTAGCACGACGACGAGAGCGAGACCAAGCGGAGGTGCTCATGCAGTCTCTGCCCAGATCGGGCCCGAGTATATATCAATTGCTCATTTTGCGCGCAGCTGTCGCCTAATATACTGGCGCAGCGTCCTCTTTTCCTTGATTGTCGATTCGGTCATAAGCAAATTTTGGCGTATCCGCTGCGAGCGATACGCCTTTGGGATTTCAAGGGTAACTTCGGTCGATCATGACAAATGATGCTGGGGAGGCAGGCTGGCGTGTCGGTGTGCTGTTCTCGCAGACTGGTGTGACCTCGGGCATCGAGCGGACGCAGCTCAATGCCACCCTGTTGGCGATCTCGGAGATCAATGCCGCGGGCGGTATCCTCGGTCGGCCCGTTGAGCCGGTGATCTACGATCCTGCATCGGACCCGAAGAAGTTCCGCGCCTTCGCCGAGCGGCTGTTCCAGGTCGATCGCATCCGCCTGCTGTTCGGCTGCTACATGTCGAGCACGCGCAAAGCCGTGCTGCCGTCGGTCGAGGGCCACCGCGGCCTGCTGTTCTATCCGACGCTCTATGAAGGCTTCGAATATTCGCGCAACTGCATCTACACCGGCGCAGCCCCCAACCAGAATTCGCTGCAACTGGCCCGCTTCCTGCTGTCCACTTATGGCAACCGCTTCCTGTTCGTCGGCTCGAACTACGTCTACCCCTATGAATCCAACCGGCTGATGGCCGATTTCGTCGTGCAGGGCAAAGGCAAGGTGCTGGACGAGATCTACGTGCCGCTACACGCTCAGGCCAAGGACTTCGACAAGGTCATCGCCCGGATCAAGAAGACGTCGCCGGACGTGATCTTCTCGACCGTGGTCGGCAGCGGCACGGCCGATTTCTACCGTGCCTACCGCGCGGCCGGCTTCGATCCGATACG
>NZ_CAFK01000170.1 GCF_000239815.1 Bradyrhizobium sp. STM 3843
CTCACAGCACGGCTCGCGGCCCGATGGATTCCGGGCTCGCGCTCCGCGCGCCCCGGAATGACGGCGGAGGGAGTGGTGGCTCTACAGCTCCCGCGCATTACTGAACGCGAACGAGCTCACGCGCCGCGTGGTCTCATCCAGAATCAGTGTGCGGGTGATCGGCGGCTCGGCGCGCTGGCTGCAGTTCTCGCGCTCGCAGAGCCGGCAGTTGACGCCGATCGGCGTGCCTTCGGCCTTCTCCAGATCGAGGCCTGCGGCATAGACGAGCTTGGCGGCGTGGCGGATCTCGCAACCGAGCCCGATGGCGAAGCGCGGCTGCGGATGCGGGTGCGGCGCCACCGGCCGGCGCACCACCTGCGCGATCGAGAAATAGCGCGTGCCGTCGGGCAGCTCGATCACCTGCCGCAACAATTGGTCCGGGGTGTCGAAGGTCGAATGCACATTCCACAACGGGCAGGTGCCGCCGAATTTCGAGAACGGGAAGGTGCCGGACGAGAACCGCTTGGAGACATTCCCGGCATTGTCGACGCGCAGCATGAAGAAGGGAATGCCGCGCGCATTCGGTCGCGACAGCGTGGTCAGGCGGTGGCAGATCTGCTCGAAGCCGGTCTGAAAACGCTGCGCCAATACGTTGATGTCGTAGCTGAGGGCTTCGGCCGCGGCGAGGAAAGCCGGGTAGGGCATCATGACGGCCGCGGCAAAATAGTTCGCCAGCGTGATGCGATAGAGCCGGCGCGCGGTGTCGTCGAGATTGCCGGCGCGGGCCACGATGGTCTGCAAGGGTTGCGCGCATTCGGCCATGCCGAGCTGGAAGGCGAGCTGGAAGGTGCGGCCCGGCGCATCGATCAGCTCGGAGATCAGGAGCTGGCGGCGGTGGCGGTCGAAGCGGCGCAAAGTCTCGCGCATGACGTCGACCGGCATGATGCGGGTGACGATCCCATGCTTCTCGCGCAGGCGTGCGGCAAGGGCGGCGTAGAGCTCCTCTGCCGGCACGTTCAGCTCATCGCGCAAGGTCTCGGCCGCCTGCTCGAGCTCGGCGAAATAGTTGCGGTTGGCCTCGATCAGGTCGCGCACCCGCTCGATCGGATTGGCCTCGAAGCGGGCGCCGCCCTCGTTGCGATCGGCCATCTGGGCCGCGACCAGCGTCTCGCCACGGCGCGCCTCGGTGTAGGCCGCATAGAGCCGCTGCAGAGCGTGGGTCACGCCGGGGCAGAGCTCGGCGAGGTCGCGCAGCTCCTGCTTCGGCAGGTCGATCTGCCGGAACAGCGGATCGGAGAAGATCTCATTCAGCTCGGCAAAGAAGCGATCCTCGTCGGCCGTGGCGAGGTCGCGCAGATCGAGGTCATAGCTTTCGGCCAGCCGCAGCAGGATCTGCGCTGTGACCGGGCGCTGGTTGCGCTCGATCAGGTTGACATAGCTCGGCGAGATCCCGAGCCCCTCGGCAATCTGGGTCTGCGACAGGCCCAGCTGCTGGCGGATCCGCCGGAAACGCGGGCCCACGAACAGTTTCTTCCCGGA
>NZ_CAFK01000169.1 GCF_000239815.1 Bradyrhizobium sp. STM 3843
GATCAAGGCTAAGCTCGCCAGCGCGTTCGGATTGATCATCGTCCTGTCGACGGTGGCGGGCGGCATCGCCTACATGAAGCTGAGCGACATGATCACCAATGCGGACAGCATGGCGCTGCGTGCAACGCGGATGGAGAAGGCCGGGGAGATCGAGAAGGAGATCCTGGTCCAGCTCCGCAACGAGAAGAACGCCGTGCTCGGCACGGAGCAGCAGGCCGAGCAATTCGCTGCCGATACGGCGAAGAGCCGGGAGTCCACGCAAAAGACCAGGGACGAGGTCTACGGTCTGGCAAGCGAGGCGGGCAAGAAGCTGCTCGATAATTTCGCCGCCGCTTATTCCAGGATGATGGCGTTCCAGGACGAAACTTTCCGCCTGGCGCGAACGGACAAGGCGAAGGCGACCGAGCGCACCATGAATGAGGGCCGCAAGGTCGTGGCCGAGGCGCTCGAGGCCATGGGAGCCTATGTCTCGAACACGAAGAAACAACTGGCCGAGCAGGTCGTTCAATCGCGGACCGAAGGCCAGCAGGCCCAGTTCATCCTCTTGACGATCGTCGGCGTGTCGCTGGCAATCGCGATTGTGGCCGCCATCTGGATCTCGCTCAGCATCAGCCGTGCTCTTGGACGCGCTGTGGACCTGGCAGGCGCCGTTGCACATGGCGATCTCAGCCGCACCATTCCGTCGGCCAGCAATGACGAGATCGGCGACCTAATCCGGTCGCTGAACGGTATGGTGGAAAAGTTGCGGCAGGTGGTATCCGAGGCGCTGACGGCCGGACAGAACGTCTCCGCCGGCAGCCAGGAACTCTCCGCATCCGCCGAGCAGCTCTCGCAGGGCGCGACCGAGCAGGCGTCGTCCGCCGAGGAAGCTTCCTCCTCCATGGAGGAGATGGCGGCGAACGTGAAGCAGAACGCCGAGAATGCCAGCCAGACCGAGAAGATCGCAACGCAGTCCGCCAAGGATGCCGAAGCCAGTGGCGCCGCCGTCGGCCGCGCGGTGCAGGCGATGCAGACGATCGCAGAGAAGATCACCATCGTGCAGGAGATCGCGCGGCAGACCGATCTGCTGGCGCTCAATGCGGCGGTGGAAGCGGCGCGTGCCGGCGAGCATGGCAAGGGCTTTGCCGTGGTCGCCTCCGAGGTGCGCAAGCTCGCCGAACGCAGCCAGGCTGCGGCCGCGGAAATCGGCACGCTGTCCACCGACAGCGTCAAGGTGGCGCAGGAGGCAGGCCAGATGCTCGGCAAGCTGGTGCCCGACATCAAGAAGACGGCCGAGCTCGTGCAGGAGATCACCGCGGCCTGCCGCGAGCAGGATGTCGGATCGGCGCAGATCAATCAGGCGATTCAGCAGCTCGACAAGGTCGGTCAGCAGAATGCCAGCGCGTCCGAGCAGGTCTCTTCGACCTCCGAGGAACTGGCCTCGCAGGCCGAGCAGCTGCAGGCCACCATCTCCTTCTTCAGAATCGACGATGCCGCGACCGATTCGATCAGGGAGGCTCCCGCATCGATCGACCGTGCCGTCGGCCAGCTGCGCGGCAAGGCCGCAAAGATGGCGGCCGCCGATCGCAGCACCAAGAAGCATCCGCCGGTCCGGGCGGCGGCGCCGCGGCGCAATCTCAAGATGGCCAATGGCGGCGGCGGCTTCGCCTTTGCGATGGATGATGGTGCTGACGAGCGCGACGCTGATTTTCAGCGCTGATTCGTCGCCGGCGGGTTGGTTGCGGCATCAAGCATCGTGAGATGAGGTTGGTCTGACAGCGCGGGCAAGGTCCACCTCGCCCGCGCGATCAATTCGTGGCCGCGCCCGCAGGTGGCGCGCTCAGGCCACGAGCTGCGACTGTGGATCCTTGCGCTGGAACCGCGCCAGCGATTGGGTGGTCGCGATCGTTGCGACTTCGTCCCAGCGCGACATGAAGGCGTCGACGCAGTCGGGATCGAAATGCCGTGCGCGATTCGCGATCAGATAGTCGCGGGCGTCCATCAGCGGCATCGGCTCCTTGTACGGTCGCCGCGTCGTCAGCGCATCGAAAACGTCAGCGACCGCCACCACGCGCGCCGCGATCGGGATCTCCACGGCCCTCAAGCCGTTCGGATAGCCGCCGCCGTCCCACCGTTCGTGATGCGCCAGCGCGATCGTTGCCGCGAGCCGGATCAGGTCGCACTCGCTGTCGGCAAGGATGCGCTCCCCGATCCTGGCGTGCGTGCGCACGATCGACATCTCGCTGTCGGTGAGCCGGTCCGGCTTGAGCAGGATGTGATCTGGAATTCCGACCTTGCCGACGTCGTGAAGCGGCGCCGCGAGATAGATGTCGCGGCAGAAACGCGGGGGCAGGCCGAGCTGCTCGGCAATGATCTGACTGTATTTGGCGACCCGCAGCGTATGCTCGCCGGTGTCGTTGTCGCGATATTCGACCGCAAGCGCGAGCCGCAGGATGATCTCCTCCTCGCGGTCCTGCAGCTTGCGCGTGGCGGCGGCAACTTCGCCGGCGAGATGCGAGGCGCGGTCGTTGAGTTTCCGGACCGCCTGCCCGAGGCTGACGAGGTTGCGCAGCCGCACCCTCACTTCGACGCTGTTGGGACGTTTGGGGAGGAAATCCGTCGCGCCGGCCTCCAATGCCCGCAGCTTGATCTCGTCGGAATCGCTCGAAGTGATCATCGCCACCGGCGTTTCGCTGAAGCCGGGCAGCGAACGCAGCTCGCGGATGAAGTGGATGCCGTCCATCTTTGGCATCTCGTAATCGACCAGTGCGACGTCGAAATGGAGCTCACGGGCGACGCCAAGGGCCTGGATCGGATCGAGAAATGTCTTGGCCTCCACTGCCCCGTCTGCTTCGATAAGACGCTTCAGGAAATCGAGAACCGACGGACTATCGTCAACAATAAGCGCTTGGGTCAGCATCCGCCGATCTCTGGTTGAAACTGTAGACGGTGGCACCAAGCTACCGAAGCTAGGGATCGGTTCTTACCCCGCGGTTAATCGCGCCCTGGTCTTCCGAGCGCGATCCTCAATCCATGCGCGTGCGACTGTTCTTGTGCAATTCTCGTAATTATACGGGAAGCTTTTCTTTTCGCCTTTTAGCAATTCCCTAATCCTAAATACCTACCCTGTCACCGTCTTGGGGCTTTTTGGGGGCGCAGCGACCCCGGGACTGTGTGGGGGCATCCGTGGCTGATCCTGTCGAGTCCAAGTTGCGGCGTCCTGTCAGTTGCGTCGCCGTTACGATCTTTAGTCGCTCTGATTCCACGCTGCAGCCGGCCGGACGGCAATCGCCAGTTGAGACTGGCGGCTTGGCCGGGACGTCGAGCGTGCTGGGGCGGCCATGAGCAATCTCGATCCCGCGGAGGTCTTCCGCCAGGAGGCGAGCGAGCTTCTGGAGGTGCTCGAAGCTGCGCTGCTGGATCTGTGCGACCGTTCGGATGATCGCGAGCTGGTTGATTCGGCCTTTCGCGCCCTGCACACGATCAAGGGCTCGGGTGCGATGTTCGGCTTCGACAGGGTCGCGGCCTTCACCCATGAGTTCGAGACCGCGTTCGATCAGGTTCGCAAGGGTGTGATCGCGCCGACCCGCGAGCTGGTCTCGGTGGCCTTGGCTGCGAAGGACTATATTCGCGCGCTGATCGAGACACCGGATGAAACCGATACGATCATCGGGGATGCCATTCTGGACGATCTCAGGCAATTTCGCGCCAGTCCGGCGCCCGCTGCCGTTCCCCAGCCGCGCCTCGAGGTCCCGCCGGCGCCGCCGCGGGCTGCGGGGTGGAAGCTTTATCTGGAGTTCGAGCAGCATGTGCTGCGCAATGGCTCGAACCCGCTCGACCTGCTCGATGATTTGTGCCAGCTGGGCCCGTGCTTTGCGGTGCCGTTGACCGACGCTATTCCGCTGCTCGACGCGCTGGAGCCGGACGACTGCTATCTCAAATGGGACGTCACGCTGCATTGCGACTGCGAGCGCAGCGCGATCGACGACGTCTTCATGTTCGTGTCCGACGAGATGAAGCTCGTGGTGACCCCGCTGGCGCAGGTTGATCTTGCGCCGCCGGCCGCGGTCGTTGCGGCAGTCGAGGATGCGCCGACGATTGCGGGTGCTGACGAGGTGCCGGTGGTCGCCGCTGTCGAGGCGCCGCTGGCGCCGGCTACGGTTGAGGCTGCGGCACCTGCTGCGACCGAGCCTCCTGTTTCGACATCAGCACCTCCAGCGCCGGCCGCTGAGCCTGCCGCCAAGCCACGGCGCGAGGAGCCGAAGCGGAGTGACGAGCGTGCGGTCGCCACGGTGCGGGTGCAGGCCGAGCGGCTCGACGAGCTGATGGACCGGGTCGGCGAGCTCGTGATCGCGCAAGCGAGGCTGAGCCAGTTGGCGGCGACAAGCTCCGACCTCTCGATCAAGATGATCGCGGAGGAGATCGAGCGGCTCGCCGGCAGCCTGCGCGACACCACGATGGGCGCGCGGATGGTGCCGATCGGCTCGCTGTTCGGCCGCTTCCGCCGCCTGGTGCACGACCTGTCGCGCGACTTGAACAAGCCGGTCGAGTTCATCACGGTGGGCGAGGATACCGAGCTCGACAAGACCATGATCGAATGTCTGG
>NZ_CAFK01000168.1 GCF_000239815.1 Bradyrhizobium sp. STM 3843
GGCTTCTCGTCCTCTACGGCTCCTACCGCTCCGACCGGATGGGCATCCGCCTCGCACAGTTCGTGGTGGAGGGGCTCCGCGCCAAGGGGCAGGAGGTCGAGCTGGTCGACGCCAAGGCGGCTGGCCTGCCCATGCTCGACCGCATGTACAAGGAATACAAGAAAGGCGAAGCCCCGGCCGCCATGGAGGAGCTCGCGGGGAAGATCCGCGCGGCCGACGGCTTCGTGTTCGTGACCGGCGAATATAATTGGGGCCTGCAGCCGGGGCTGAAGAACCTGACCGACCATTTCCTGGAGGAGTGGTTCTGGCGTCCGGCCGCGATCGCAAGCTATTCGGCTGGCCGCCTCTCCGGCGCGCGTGCCGCCACCGCCTGGCACGGCACGCTGTCGGAAATGGGGATGGTCGTGGTGTCGAGCACGCTGGCCGTTGGGCCGATCGCGCAGACCTTATCGGCTGAAGGTAAGCCGGTCGGGGACGCAGGCAAAGCGCTGGAGCATGCTTTCCCGCGCTTCGCCGATGATCTCTTGTGGTTGGTGGAGGCGACCAAGGCGCAGCATGCGCGGAAGCCGCCGCCGTATTGACCCGTGCCGGCCAATATCTGCTGACGGTTGTCAGTCGCGGCTGAAGCAATCCGGATCATAACGACCCTGGATTGCTTCTCCGGCGTCCCTCACGGTGTAGACACATCGACCATTGGTCGGACGGGCAATCAGCGCGACGGCGCCGCGGCGCCGCTGCTCACCGACTTCTGCCGGGAGGGCGCGCTGGCGCCAGGTTCCTGGCAGGGCAGCTCTGTCCAGGTTCCATCCGGGGCCTGCTGATAGGCCCGGCAGGGAGAGGACGAGACCTGTTGATCGTCAATTTTTGGAGCCTGGGAATTCTTCGCCAGTGCCGGCGCCGCCACTGCAACAATGGCCGCCAGCGAACCGACGAAGATCACAACCGTGATCCGCATCTTTTGGGTTCTCCTGCTCGAAGCAACAGTGTTTTCTATAGCCGATTGTGGAAACTTTGAGACGAATGCGCGGCTCTTCCGTAGTCGTGGTTGAAGCTCCGTTACTCCACCGTCTGAAAAGGGAACCGGCGCAGCCATGAAGCCGGCTTAGACTCGCTAAAAAGCCGGTATGGGCTGGTTTTCGCTGCCCCACAGGGAAGAGGGTGAGAGCGGGATGTCCCGGTGGCTCGGCAGCATGGTCCGTACATACTCTGTGCCGAGCGTAACCATTATGATGATGAAATCGGGATTGCCCTCTCTTATTGCCTTGCGCGCATTTGAATCAGTCGGGCGCACAGGCAGCGTACGCGCCGCGGGAGACGAACTCGCGGTCAGCCATACCGTCGTCTCGCGGCATCTGCAGAACCTGCAGCGGAGTCTCAGCGTGGCGCTGGTGCGTGCGGAAGGGCGCGGGATCGCGCTCACCAATGCCGGCCAATTGTTTCATGCGCAGGTCACGCAGGCGTTCGACATCATCGTGCGCGCCACCGCCATGATACGCCCGGCCACGCGGCCGAGCCTGAAGATCTGGTGCATCCCAGGCATCGCTATCCGCCGGCTGCTGCCGCGGCTGCCGGAACTGACGGGACCACCGCGCAACCTGGACATCAGTCTGCAGCCGACATTGTCGCGGCCGGACCTGACGCGCCGCGAGGCCGACGCGGAAATCGTCTATGGCGAGAAGATCGACACCAATGGTGCGCTGATGGCGGAAGCTCTGGTGCGCCCGCGCGTGTTCCCGGTGGCAAGCCCGACCTATCTCGCACGCCACCCCGAGATCTCGACGCTGGCCCAGCTCGCGGCGGCCGCATTGAACCACGAGGATTCGACCGAGCAGTGGGAGCGCTGGTTCGCGCTTGCGGGCCATCCCGATCCGGGGCCGCTGCATGGCCAGAGGCTCTGGCACACGCATCTTGCCATCGAGGCCGCACGGTTCGGGCAGGGCGTGGCGCTCGCCAACGAGGTTCTTGCCGAAGAGGATCTGCGCTCGGGCAAACTGGTCGAGGTCATTCCGTCGTCGATCTATATGGACTCCTATCAGATCGTTACGCTCAAGGAGCGCTGGGAGGATCCCGCGGTCGTCGCTTTGCGGCTGTGGCTGAAGACAGTGCTCGCGGACTAGGCGAACACAAGCTGCGCCGGCGACGCATGGGTGAATGCGCGGCGCGCAAGCCGCTGCCGTGCGCAGCCGCACCATTGGGCGCGTTTTGCTCACGCCGCTCAAGGTTTGCACAGGCCTTGCTCAGCCACTGAGCGTGCGAGCCGCTTCCGCGTCCATCTCGCCACCATGGCAGTTTGACAAGCTGGCCGACGATGGTGGACGAGGGGCTTGCGATCCTGGAGAACTGTTCTCCCCGCGCGATACGCGGCGAATGGAACTGAGCGGCTGGAGGCGAGGACTGTGGCGGACGAAACAGCGGCGGTGCCGAACGACGTAATGGAGCGGCTGCGCGCCGCGATCGACCGGAATTTTCAGGACCAGGTCGCGTTCCTGCAGAAGCTGGTGCAGTTCCGCAGCCTGCGCGGCGAAGAGGAGCCGGTGCAGGATTGGCTGGCGAAGCAGTTCGAGAAGCGCGGCTACAAGACCGATCTGTTCAGTCTCGCCGACATCGGCTTGATGCGCCATCCGAAGGCCGCGCCGATGGACGACATCCCGCTGGAGGGCTCCAGGCAGGTGGTGGCGACGCTGGACAATAGCGGCAAAGGCCGCAGCCTGATCCTGCAGGGCCACGTCGATGTGGTGCCGGAAGGACCGGTCGATCTCTGGGCCGACCCGCCATTCGAGGGCATCGTCCGTGACGGCTGGATGATCGGCCGCGGCGCACAGGACATGAAGGCCGGCGTCTCGGCGATGATCTTCGCGCTCGATGCGATCAGGAGCGCTGGGTTCGTGCCTGATGGACGCGTTCATCTCGAAACCGTCACCGAGGAAGAGAGCACCGGCAATGGCGCGCTTGCGACGTTGATGCGCGGCTACACCGCCGACGCCTGCCTGATCCCGGAGCCGACCGGTCACACGCTGACGCGCGCCCAGGTCGGCGCGATCTGGTTTCGGCTGCGCGTGCGCGGTACGCCCGTGCACGTCGCTTATTCCGAGAGCGGCACCAGCGCCATCCTGTCGGCGATGCATCTGGTGCGCGCGTTCCAGGACTACACGAAGGCGATCAACGCCAGGGCGGTCAGCAACGCATGGTTTGGTGCGGTGAAGGATCCGATCAAGTTCAACGTCGGCATCATCAAGGGTGGTGACTGGGCGAGCTCGACGGCGGCGTGGTGTGAGCTCGACTGCCGGCTCGGAATCCTGCCCGGCGAGACGCCGGAGCAGGCCATGGACGGTATCGCTCGCTGCCTCGCCGAGGCTCAGAAGAGCGACAGTTTTCTGTCCAGCAATCCTGCCGAGCTGATCTGGAGCGGTTTTCAGGCCGATCCCGCGGTGTGCGAGCCTGGCACTGCCGCGGAGGCCGCACTGGCCGCCGTCCATGAGCGCGTGTTCGGGCGTCCGCTGGACGAAAGGCTGTCGACCGCCGTCAACGATACCCGTTACTACACCGTCGATTATGGCATCCCGGCGCTGTGCTACGGGCCCTATGGCATCGGTCCGCATGCCTTCGACGAGCGCGTCGATCTCGAGAGCCTGCGCAAGACCACGTTGAGCATTGCGTTGTTTGTTGCGCAATGGTGCGGTCTGCGAACGGCATGACGGATCGAGCTCTCGATGACAGCGTGATTTCCGTCGCGTTTCTCAGTTCGCCCGGCCTGATGGATCCGCTGGTGCCGTTGCTGCAGCGCGAACTGCCCGGCGTCACCTGTGCGTCATGGCCGGAGCCGGCCGCGCGCGAGGCCGAGCTTGCGGTGTGCTGGAAGCCACCGGCCGGCGCGCTCGCGGCGATGCCGAACCTGAAGCTGATCCATTCGATCGCCGCTGGCGTCGATAACATCCTCTCCGATCCGACCGTGCCGGACCGCCCGATCTGCCGCATCGTCGATCCCGACCTCAGCGTCGCCATGACCGAGTTCGTGCTGTGGAGTACGCTGTACTTCCACCGCGACTTCGATCGCGCGGTCGCCAATGCGCGCAGCGGCATCTGGCGTCGCTATGACCAGCGCGCGCCGCAGGACACGCAGGTCGGCATCCTCGGTCTCGGTGAGCTCGGCACTGCCGCCGCGCGGCGGCTGGTCGATCTCGGTTTTTCGGTCCGCGCCTGGTCGCGATCGCCCAAGACGGTTGCCGGCGTTGCGACCTCCAGTGGCAGCGCTGCACTCGACGCGTTCCTCGGCGATGTCGACATCCTGGTGTCGCTGCTGCCGCTGACGCCCGAGACGGTGGGCCTTTTGAATGCCGAGCGATTGAGCCGGTTGCGCCACGGCGCGGCGCTGATCTTGTGCAGCCGCGGCGAGCATCTCGTCGCCGACGACCTGATTGCGCTATTGCGAAAAGGTCATCTGCGCGGCGCCGTGCTCGACGTCTTCGAACGCGAGCCGCTGGCTGCGGATCATCCGTTGTGGCGCGAGCCGGGCGTGCTGGTGACGCCGCATATGGCCGCGATCGCCTCGTGGAGTGTCATCGCGCAGCAGATCGCGGAGAATGTCCGCCGGCTCGTGCGCGGCGAACCGCTGCTCAACGCCGTCGACCGCACCCGCGGCTATTGAGAGCGGGTTGCAACTAAAGATAGATCCGTAGTGATACGGATATAGAACCGTACAACTAAACGGCGCCAGGGCGTTCGCGTACACCGATTGGCAATCCGGAGCTTCTAAGGAGGTTAAGACTTTACGCGACGGGATTGCCTGATGTTCACCTTGTTCTCGAAGCCTGCTCAGAACACGCCGGAGCCCACTGGTCAGACAGACGCGCCCAGCGATGCGCCGGAACCTCGCGAAGCGTCGCAGATCCGGGTCATCGAAAGCGATGACCGTCTCGGCAACGTCTCACCACAGGATTTCAGCTTCGACGGCGATCAATCGCCGCTCGCCTTCGCGTTCATCTCTCCCCACGTCGACTTCTCCCGCGTCGTCGCAAGCCTGCAGCGCGTTGCCGGCAGAACGCCGATCATCGCGGTGTCGACCGCAGGCGAACTATGCTCGGCGCAAGGGGGATCGTTGTACAAGCCGACTGGCGAGCGCTGGTCGTCGGTCGTCGTGCAGATCTTTCCGGCCGATCTGCTTAAGGCGGTGAGCATCCACTCCGTTCCGCTGCACAACGATGATATCCGCAAGGGTGCGCCCTCGGTGGCGCATGATGCGCGCATCGATGCGATTGCGCGTTCGCTGTCGACGGTGCGCACGCCGTTTCCAATCGACATCCGCGATACGCTCGCCTTTGCTTTGGTGGACGGGGTGTCCAATTCGGAAAACTACTTCATGGAAGCCGTCTACCGCGTCGGCAGGTTTCCATGCACGTTCGTGGGTGGCTCGGCGGGAGGCAAGTTCGACTTCAAGAACACCTACATTTTCGATGGCAGCAGGACGGTCGAGAACCACGCCGTCGTGATCTTCATGAAGATGGCGCCGGGACGGGGTTACAGTCTGTTCAAGAGCCAGAATTTCAAGAAGACCGGAAAATCCTTCGTGGTGATGGGCGCCGATCCGAATCGGCGGACTGTCTCCGGCGTGCTTGACGAACGGGCCAACGAGATCCGGCCGTTTGCGACTGCGGTGGCCGAGGCGCTCCAGACAGCGCCTGCCAATCTCATGTCGAAGATGCAACGCTATTCCTTCGGCATCGAGGTGGGCGGCGATTTGTTCGTGCGCTCGGTGGCGAGCATCGATGCCGATACCGGCGTGATCTCCTTCTTCTGCGACGTCAATTCGGGTGATCGGCTGGAATTGTTGGAGGCCACCGATTTCGTCGAGCAGACGAGGCGAGACCTGCAGGCCTTCCTGCAAGGCAAACCGCCCGCGATCGGGGTCGTGCTCAATGACTGTATCTTGCGCCGCCTCAACAACGAGAGCGCGCTGCGCAGCATGGCCGGGCTGTGGCCGATGCCGGCCGCCGGCTTCTCGACCTTTGGTGAGCTGTTCGGCATCAACATCAACCAGACGCTGACGGCCGTCGTGTTCTTCGATACCCGCGCGCATGAGCTGCGCGATCCGTTCGTGGACATGTTCCCGGTGCACTACGCGAATTTCGCCGGCTACTTCACCCGCAGCCATCTCAACCGCATGGTGGTTCTGAACCGGATCAAGGATGACATCGTCAAGCGCCTCACCGAATATCTCGGCGCGAGCGCGACGCTCAGCAGCAAGGTCGAGGACGCGCTGAAGCAGACCGCCTCGATCAATGCGATCGTCAAGGAGGTCCATTCGGTGATCCTGTCGAGTGCCGCTGCGGCGGCGAAGGCGACGGATACGACGGCGCTGGCGGAGGAGTTCGCGGGTCTCACCCAGGCCATGAACGGCCTGCGGGATATTCTCAAGATCATCGACACGATTGCGGGCCAGACCAACCTGCTCGCACTCAATGCTACGATCGAATCGGCGCGCGCCGGTGAGGCGGGACGCGGCTTCTCGGTCGTCGCAAGCGAGGTCAAGAAGCTGGCGCAGGACACCAGGAGCAGCCTGTCGCGCACGCATGCCTCGATCGGCGGGATGGAGAGCTCGCTGTCCTCACTTGGCAGCAATATTCAGGATACGCGCGGACAGCTGGTCCAGACCCAGGAGGGCTACAACAGCATCGTGGGTCAGATCGAGGCGATGTTCAATAACCTCGACATGATCAACGGGGTGTTGTCGGATCTCGCCTCGTTCGTACGTGAACGCAGTGGCGATCTCGCCAGCGCCATGAACGACGTCGAGATGCTCAAGAAGATTGCTTAGAGCCTGATCCGGAAAAGTGCCTCGCGGTTTTCCCTCGCGGCAAACGAGGAACACGTTTCCACGGAGATCATGCTCAAGCAACAATCTAAAGCGCGATGACGATTCATCGCGCTTTAGCCGGCTATTCGAAGGTCTGGACCGGCGGCGCGGTCGGCCCCTGGGGAGCCGCGGCCGGTGCTGCCACCGCCTGCCGGGGCGCGGTCCGTGGAGTGGGCAGGGGAACCTCGGCATGGGCCTCGCGGGCGGGCTGCCGCGATTCGGACTGTCTCGACGGTCGGCTGGCGTGCGAACGGCGAAAACCCCAGGACCGTGCAATCGAGGGACCGGCGGTATAACCGACCACGGCACCCGCAACGGCTCCAACCGGACCGAGCACCACGGCACCAGAGAGGGCGCCGAGCGCAGCGTCACCGCCGCGGTGTTCGTCGGCCAGCGCCGGAGACGCAGCGCAAGCGAGCGTCAGCGTCGCGGCGGCAATCCGTGTCCAAGTCCTGATCATGAAAAGTCTCTCCGTCCTCATCGAGGGCGAGCAATACGGAGAAATGTGGCGAGAAGAATGCCGGCAGAGTTCCCGGCTTTCCGCGTGCGGCGTTAGGACGCGGCGCGCGGCTCTCCATGTTTCGCGTGCCATTTCGGGCCGGGCCCGCGCATGTAGTGACGTTCCGGGCGGTAGGGATCCCGGGCCAGCGCGATCAATCGCTGCCAATGCGCTGTCAGAGCACGCAATCCATGAACCAAAGGCGAGCGGGTCAGCATCGGGTTGCTCACTGCATACGGCCGAGCACGGACGCGAAGGGAACCGCGAAAATCTCCTCGCCGAGATCGTCGGCAACGTGAACCACCCATTCACGCCAATCCTCGCTGGTCTTCGCGGAGATCAGCGACCGCATCACCCGTGCCGCGTAGTCGCGCGCCTCAGTCAGATCGAGGACCGCAGCCCCGCGGCGATCGATCAAAACCTCGTCGTCGTTGGAGCAATGGAAGAAGACCTGAGCCATATTCCGCCTCCTCGATCGCGGAGTGAATCATCGTTAGTTCACTCATAGCAGCGCGGCGCACGGTAGGAAATTCGGGGCGACCACGTAGGGTAAATTACGGAAATTACATACAATTTGATGGAACTGTTCGCGCTATTGCGGCCACAGCGGGAACCCTTATGAACGCTTGCTCGTTAAATAGTGTCGACGACGAACGCCGCTGTTGGACGAGGGAGAGCGAGATGATGTCGGAAATCGAAATCCACACGATCGCACGACAGATGATGGAGCAGCACGGCGCACAGGCGATTGCTCAGGCCGCACAGAAGGCACAAGCTTGCGAGAGCAAAGGCGAGGCCGACGAGGCCAAGGAATGGCGTCATATCGCGGATGCCATGAAGATGATGCGGGGCCCGCATCAGAGCTGAGAGTTTTCGACGCAAGACGCTCTTGCAGCACTCCGAGGCAGCCTTCCTTGCAGCACTCCGAGGCAGCCTTCGCCGCCTCGGGCGGTGATTCGGCGTGCCGGTTTCTCCACTGTCAATCGTGCGCGCAAAGCGATCTCATCCTGGTTTCCGACCCAATTTCCACGCAAGAATCCAACCGAAATGATTCGGCGGCGAATCTCGCCGCGACCTGACGCGTTCGCGGCGAGATGTCGCCAAAGGGATACTCGATGGCCTTTTTCAAGCGTGAGCTCAGCCCGGTCGAGATTTTCGAGCGGGCGCTGAAGGACAAGCAGGCGACCCGCCACAAGCTCAAGGAGCGGCTGGAGCTGGCCGAGAAGGCGCTGGAAGAGAAGCGGCTTGCCGCTGAGCGCCTTGCCAGGGCAGGGGCCACCAATGCGCAGCTCGACCGGGCCGAGGCCAAGATGGCCTCGGTCGAAGACAAGGCCAAGGCGATGCGGGCCGCGGTGGCCGACTGCGATGAGCAGATCGTGCTCGCCGAGCGTGCGCTGGCTGAAGCCGTCGCCCAGCGCGATCGTGACCGCGCAGCGAATGAGATCGAGGCCGTCGCTGCGGCGATCGAGCAGGCGGCGCCGCGATTCGAGATCGGTGCGGCCGCGCTGGTCGATGCCGTCACACGTAGCAAGGCGGCGCTCAGCGAGGCGACGCGCTTTGCGACCGATGTGGAGGCCATCAGGCACGAGGTGCTGGCCGCGGCCGAATTGATCTGTTGGGAATTGCGCTCGGCCGCGGTGCGCACCCGCGCCGGAAACGCCAATGTCGCGCTGCTGGCGCCGCCGGAGATCAAGCAGCTGCCGCCGCCGGAGACCGACCGGCAGATGATCTATGCGCTGAACCCGCTCACCTGGCGGGAAGGCGACGAGGTCAAGCGCGTGGCGGCGTTCACCATGGTGGCCCTGCCAAAGCCGCTGCTGGCAGCGGCACTGCAGCACCAGCATGTCGACTATCTGAACGCACGGCGGGTGCAGACCCTGATGCATGTCCATGGCAGCGGGCAGCAGCAGGCGGAACCGCGGGAGGATGATCCGGCTCTCGTCGATCTTGATGCGTTAGCCGCCGCAGCACACGAGTCGCCGCAGGCCGATGTGGCCTGAGCGTCGCAGCCCGGCGCGGGTCCGTGACGGTGGCCGGAGCGTCCGGCCCGTGCGGTCGCGCGTCCTCAGGTGGGGATTCGGGATCGGCGGTACGCTTTTGCTGCTGGCCGGCACTGCCGCGCTTGCCGAGAATTTCGATGCCGGCAAGTCGGGCGCCAGGCTGTTTGCGGATAGCTGCGCAAGCTGCCATCGCAGCCCGCGCGGCCTTGCCAAGGGGCGCTTCCGCCTCACGCTCTACTTGTTTTTGCAGCAGCATTACACCAGTGGTTCGGATACGGCCTCCGCACTTGCCTCCTATCTCCAGTCCGTCGACGAGCCGCCGGCCGCGCACGGCACAACGCCACACCGCACGAAGGGCCGCTCAGACCGGCCCCCGCGCCCGCCGAGGCCAGTGACGGGTCATTAGCTCTCTCAGCAACAACGTTCCCGCAGACCACCGGCCGCATCACCCCGGATGTGGCCGGTCAGCCCGTTCTCGGCTATGCTCCATGGTCAATGGACGAGTGGAGCGAAGGCGGGCTGACTGAAGCGGGGGCACCACCCAATGATGACCTTACCGGAACTCGCGTCCGCAGCGTTGGAGGAGTTTCTCGGCTCCTATATGCGCCGTCGTTTCGGATCGTCAAAAACCCGCCTCGCCGAGGTGGTCCCGGCTGTCGCGCGCGTCGCACTTGAATGCATCGGCAACAGCGATGCGCTTTATCACAACGTCGAGCACACCCTGCTGGTGACGCTGGCCGGACATGAAATCCTGCGCGGACGCGCCTTGCACAGTCATCTCACCGCTGACGACTACGCTCAGGTGATCATCGCCTGCGTGTTGCACGACATCGGCTATGTCCGTGGCCTGTTCACGGACGATGGCCAGGAAGGTTTCGTGGTCGATGATGCCGGTCGCAAGATCTGCCTCCCGCGGGGATCTTCGGACGCCGGGCTGATGCCATATCACGTCGATCGTTCCAAGCTGTACGTCCTAGACCGATTCGAAGGCCTCGAGCCGCTCGACAAAAAGCGCATCGCGCGCGCGATCGAGGGCACGCGCTTTCCGCCGCTGGCCGGGCAGCAGTTCGACGAGGAACAGTCGATCGTGCGCGCCGCCGACCTGATCGGGCAGCTCGGCGATCCCAACTACATCCGCAAGGCCAACGCGCTTTATCACGAGTTCGAGGAGGTCGGGATCAACCGGCAGCTCGGCTACGACTCGCCGGCCGACATCGTCGACCGCTATCCCCAGTTCTACTGGAACAGCGTTGCCCCGCATATCCAGACCGAGATCCGCTATCTCAACATGACCTCGACCGGACGGCAGTGGATCGCGAATCTCTACGCCAATGTGTTTCGCGCCGAGCGCGAGATCTCATTGTCGGGGCCGCAGAGCTAAGAGACCTTCAACCTGCGCCGCCTGCTCGTCGGCCCGAAGTCGTATCTCCCAAAGCAACATTAGATCGATTTTAAGATCAGTTAGCACCGCGTGCTCTGCATGCGCGACGCTCGCACGCGTGTCATGAGTTAGATGGATTCAATTCCGCCGCTTCGTTCCCGAAGCGTGTGCCGATGCTAAGCAGCCCCCGAAGCCGCTACTCGCGGTGAGATGATTTCGCATTGTTTCCAACTCAATGCGTTCAGTTCGGGGGTGACGATGACGGCGCGGTCGAGCGTGAGAATGGTTCAGTTCGCTTCGGTATCACTTGTCGCGCTGTGCGTTCAGGCACCCGGCGCGTCGGCTCAAAGCACAGGCTCGAATGAGAGCCGCAATCTGCCGGCGGTTACGATCGACGCGCCGAAAGCACGCCAGGTGCGCAACGCGCCGACCGCCGTGGGCCGACGTGCGACCGCCTCCGCAGCGCGTGCGCGTGGCGGCGGCAATCGCGGGATAGCCGCAGCCGCAGCTCCAAACCAACCGGCCCGGACGCAGGCGTCCGAGCCGGGCAGCGATCCGCGTGGCCCGATCAACGGCTATGTCGCGACCCGCGCGATGACCGGCACCAAGACCAATACGCCGATCATGGAGACCCCGCAGGCGATCTCGGTGGTGGGCGCGGAGGAAATCCGCGATCAGAAGCCAGTCAATCTCTCCGAGGCGCTGCGTTATGCGCCGGGTGTCGGCACTCAGACGTTCGGCTCCGACGTGCGCAACGACTGGTTCAAGGTTCGCGGCTTCGACGCGCAGGACGTCGGCTTCTTCGCCGACGGACTGCAATTGTTCAGCACCGCATTTGCGACCTGGAAGCTCTATCCCGCCGGACTCGAACGCATCGATATTCTGCGCGGTCCCTCGGCCGTGCTCTATGGCGGCAGCGGCCCCGGCGGGATCATCAACGCCATCAGCAAGGTACCGTCGACGACCCCGTCGAACAGCGTGGAAGTCGGTGTCAATTCGTTCGGCAACGCCTATACGACCTTCGATTTCACCGGTCCGTTCATGACGGCCACCGGGCCAAGCAAGGAGCTTTCCTACCGGCTGATCGGCTCGGTGAAGAACGGCGATACCCAGACCGCCTTCACGCCCGACAATGCCTATTTTTTCGCGCCATCTGTCACCTATCAGCCCGATCTCGACACCAAGTTCACGCTGCTGGCCTCGGCGACGAAATATGAGACGCGGCCACAGAACTTCCTGCCTTACACCGGCACCGTGGTGGATGCGCCGTTCGGACGAATCCCCACCCATCTGTTCACGGGCGATCCGGCCAATGACAAGTTTTCACGCGAACAGGAGATGGTCGGCTATCAGTTCGAGAAGAACCTGACCGACAGTGTCACGTTCCGGCAGAACGCCCGCTACGCCCATGACGACGTCACGCTGCAGACCTTGCTGGGCAACGGCTATGTCGGCTCGGCCGCGAACGCCACGCTGTCGCGCTTCAATGACTATGCGCGGGATATCGCCGACCAGGCCAATCTCGACAACCAGCTCGAGTACCGCTTCAACACAGGCGTGGTTCAGCACACCGCGTTGGTCGGCGTCGACCTGAAACACTATGAGATCCACGACCTTCAGGCGTTCGACTTCGCGACGCCCTCGCTCAATCTGCTCGCGCCAACCTATGGATATTCGGGAGGTTTCCCGGGCACGACCTTCCTGGATCGGACCATCACGCAGAAACAGGCCGCGATCTACGCCCAGGAGCAGATGAAGATCGGCCAATTGAGCCTGGTGTTCAGCGGCCGCAATGACTGGGTTGACACTGACCTGAACAATCGGATCGGCGCGAGCCAGTCCCGCGACGACAGCCACTTCAGCGGCCGTCTCGGGGCGATCTACAACACGGATGTCGGCATTGCGCCGTACCTATCCTATGCGACGAGCTACAATCCGATCATCGGCACGCTCACAAACACCTCCGGCAATACCGTGCTGTTTGCGCCGGAAACCGGGCAGCAGGCCGAAGTCGGCGTCAAGGTCCAGCCCAAGGGTCTGGACGGCTATTTCGCTGCAGCGGTGTTCGACTTGAAGCGACAGAACGTGCAGACGGTGGATCCCAACAATGTGCTGCAGTCGGTTCAAACGGGCGAAGTGACCTCGCGCGGCGTCGAGCTCGAAGCGGTTGCCAACCTCACGCCGGAACTGAAGCTCAAGGGCTCCTACACCAATTTCCGGATTTTCGTCAGCAAGGACAACGATCCCACGCTGATCGACAAGGTACCCACCAACACGCCGAGCGAGATCGCCTCGCTCTGGGGCGACTATACGTTCAAGACCGGGGCGCTCACCGGTTTCGGCTTCGGCGGAGGCGTCCGCTACAATGGGCACTCCTACGCCGATGCCCAGAACACGCTGGTGGTGCCGTCCTTCGTGGTCGGCGATGCGGCGCTTCATTACGAGATCGACCGCTGGCGCTTCGCGCTCAATGTCACCAACATCACCGACAAGATCTACGTGGCCGGCTGCAGTTCCGCGACCGCCTGCTTCTATGCCGACCGTCGCCGCGCAACCCTGAGCGCGACCTACAAATGGTAGTCGTCGTTGCGAAGGTGCCACGGTGACGGCGGGAACGGTCCGGATCATCAGGCTGGTCCATCAATGGTCCAGCCTGATCTCGACCGTCTTCCTGCTGCTGCTCTGCCTGACCGGCCTGCCGTTGATCTTCCACCATGAGATCGATGAATGGCTCGGCTACGCGCCTCAGGCCAAGCCAGTCTTGGAACGCGGTGGCAAAGCGACGGTGAACGAGATCGCGCGCGCTGCACTGGCGCATGCGCCGGGAAAGGTCCTGCAATATCTCGCCTGGGATCGCGATGCCCCGGGGCTGGTCATCGCCTACACCAACCACGCCGTCGACGGGCCGCCTGATGATGCCGTGCTCACGGCCTTCAACATCGCCGATACCAGTGCGGCGGGGCCAGTCGGCACCGGCCCGATGCTGATCCTCCTGAAACTCCACACCGACATGTATGTCGGGCTTGCCGGCAAACTTTATCTCGGCGGGATGGGATTGCTGTTCCTGATCGCGATCGTCTCCGGCGTTGTGCTGTATTGGCCATTCACACGGCGGCTCGATTTCGGCAGCTTGCGGCGAAACGCATCGCGGCGGGTGCTCTGGCTCGACTGGCATAATCTGATCGGCATCACCACGCTGGTCTGGGCCATCGTGGTCGGCGGCACCGGCGTCATCAACAGCTGGGCGGAGCTGATGCTGATGCGCTGGCAGGCGACCGAGCTTGCCGGCATGGTCGCGCCCTATGCGGGGATGCCGAGGCCGTCACAGCTGGCCTCGCTCGATCAGGTGGTGACGAATGCCAGGGCGGCCGCGCCGGCTATGGAGATCGCATTCCTGGCCTTTCCGGGAACGCCGTTCACGAGTTCGCATCATTTTGCCGCGTTTATGCGCGGCGACCAGCCGCTGACCTCCAGGCTGTTGAAACCGGTGCTGCTCGACGGCGTCACCGGGGAAGTGACCGGGGCGGCCGAGCTGCCGATCTATTTGAAGGCGCTGTTCGTGTCGCAGCCGCTGCATTTCGGCGATTACGCTGGACTGCCGCTGAAGATCATCTGGGCAGTTCTCGACCTCTTCACCATCGTGGTGATCGGCAGTGGCCTCTATCTGTGGATCGCGCGAACCCGGCGCAGGCCGCAGCGCGCAGCCATGGTTCCGGGACGTCGCGCATGAACCGGCCACCCCAGCGCAAGCCGAGCGTCGCCGGCGTCGTGGGGCCGCCGCTCGCGCTCGCCGCGATCAGCGCCATAGGTCTGGTCGCAGCCTTTGCACTTGGCCCGATCGGCGAGGTGCTGTGCTGGCTGGGCGTCGGCGCCCCGGTCGCGGTCGTCGCCTGGTTCGGGCTGAGAAGCGGGGGGCTGCGTTAACGCCTGCCGCCGACCTCGTCGATATGATCAAGCAAATCGGCTGGGTCCTCATAGACGCGGATGGCGCCGGACTGCCGCAATTCTTCCGAGCCATAGCCGCCGCTGAGCAGGCCAACCCCGAGCGCGCGGCAACGGGTCGCCGCCAGCATGTCCCAGATGCTATCGCCGACCACGACGCAGCGCTCGATCGGCATTTCGAGGCGCGCCGCTGCGGCCAGAAACAGGTCCGGATCCGGCTTGGCGTAGCGGACCTGATCGCGGGTCACCACGGGACATGTCTCCGGGTCGACGCCGAGTGCGGCCAGATTGATGGCTGCAGTCTCCATGCGGCCGCTGGTCGCGACCGCCCAGGGAATGCCAGCGTCGGTCAGGAAGGTGAGCAGCTCGCGCGCGCCGGGCAGGGGACGAACCTTGTTGCCGAGCTGCCGATAGGCTTCGGCGTGAGCGAGACGCAGCCGATCGATACGATCGGGTTCGATCGCCTCGCCGGTCTCGCGCAGGAGCTGGTTGGTGAAGAGCCCGCCGCTCATGCCGATCTTGCGGTGAATGCGCCAGACCGAGAGCTCGATGTTCTCGGCGTCCAGCGCCGTCTTCCAGGCCAGCACATGCTGGTAGACGCTGTCGACCAGCGTCCCGTCCAGATCGAACAGAAAGGCGGTTTCGATGCGCATCGGCCGGCTCCTTTTCAGTGCGGTGTCATGCATCACGCATGACACCGCCAGGGTGTTCCCGGCCTATCAGACATCTCTGACCGCGATGCCAACCGAGCGGATCTGACGTTCGCGAGCGGCCTGCCAATCGACTGCGGATGCAATGGTTGACATCACATGCAGGTGATCCCTTGCAGGTGATCCCTGCAGGTGAGCAGGCCGATGCCGCCAGTCGCGACTAGTTCTTGGTGCGAATAAAGCCAGCCAGGCGCTTCTTCTGCTCTTCGCACCAGGTGGTCATGCCGAGCCGACGCTGATCGAAATCGGTCGTCTGCGTGGCTACAGCGACTTCCGACATCAGGCTGTCGTCCTGGCGCTCGCCCATGCGGCCGCCGGTGTGCAAATAGGCGATGGCCTTGCGCACCTGCTCGGTGGTGCCGTCGGGCATGTGCATGTCCTGGGCCTTCTGCACGAGGTCCTGGTAGACTAGGTCAGTGCCGGGACACTCGACTTTGGCGGCGAACGCCTGCAGCACCATCGTCACATATTCCGAGCGTGGCTCGGCCTGGGCTGGAGCCGCGATCATCAGCAACGCCGCCACCGTCAACGCATAACGCATCCTTGGAAACCTCCCGCTGTTTTTTTCAAGGCTAGCTCGGAGAAGCGGCTTGAGCAACAGCGGGACGCTGTGAACCGGCACACAGGATGCCGCGCGGCCTATTTATTGAGACGGCGCTCCTGCTCCTTGATCAGGAGGTCGAGCTCCTCGCTCTGCTGCGCGAGGCGGTCTGCATTGCGCTCCTCGTCGGCTGCTCCCGATTGGGACGCTGCCTGCTCGGTGATCTGGCGAATGTTGTCGCGCAGGATCGCGATGCGGGTGGCGAGCTCGGACGCGCTTAAGATGGTCGGATCGGTCAGGCTCATGGGCTCCTCGCCAATGCTTGCTTAATTTTGGGGACGCAGAATCTCCCGTGCACTGCGCCTCGTAGGGTTCCATAACGTGGAAGCCCGCGCGCCGACAAGCATCAAGCCAGCAGCAGAATACGCCAAATCGCCGCGCCTTGAGCTCGGCTCGAGAGGCAGCGGATAGGGCGCGATCCGCTCAGCGCACCGGCATCGGCGGCCGCACCACGTTATTGCCGTCGGAATCAGTGGTCACCTGCTGGGCCGCCGGAGCGGATTGCAGCGGGATCGGCGCCGGGGAAGACGGCGGGGCCGCCACGCTCTGGGCGGGTGGTGGCGTCGGGCGCGGCCGATGGACGGGCGCTGGTGCGGGGGTAGGCAAGGCACCTGCCGCAGCCGTCGCCGGCCGTGGCGCGGGGCGCGGGCGCAAGGTCTGCTCGATCGCCCTGGGGTCGAACGGCCTGGCCTCGCTGGTCTTTTCCGCCCTGGCCTCCGACAGCCGCGCGACCTCGCGCGTCAGCTGGTCCTGGCCCGTTTTCAGCTGGGCGATGCTGGCCTTGAGGTCGGAAATCTGCTGTCCCATCGCCGCAAGATCATGCGCCATGGACTGCAACAACTGGGTCTGGTCCGAGGCAGCATCGGCTACGGCTGCCGGAGCGGCAGCCGCGGGCGCCGCGGCCGGAGCAGGCTGCGGCGGCTGCTGCGCGTCGGCAGGTGCGCTCTCGCCCTCTGCGCTAGCCTGCTGCGCGGCCGGCTCGGAGGCAGTCTTGTCCGTGGGTGTCGACATCAGCGAGATATGCGGTATCCAGCGCGCGATCACCTCCTGCGCCTGGTCGCCGTAGGTCTGCCAGGCGGCAGCTGCGACGGCACTGCAGACCGCAAACCCCACCGCCATCACGGTCCGGATCACCCAGGTCGTGATCGAGCTGCGTTCCGCGGGCCCATCCTCCACGCCGGCGTCGGTTACACGAAGGCGGGTGTCGACGGCAGGAACAGGAATCTCGGCCGGCCGCTGGCCCTGGCGTTCGGCGCGCCGTGCAGCCTCGGCGCCCTGCGGCGACGAGACTCTGTCCGCGCGGGCGGCCAGGATGATCTCGGGATCGATCACAGCCTTAGGTTGCTGAGTGGTGTCTTGCCCAGGTGGGGTGGAAAGCATTGGCGATCCGTCCTCTATGGCCCGCCCGCATCAGCAGGGCGCAGCCTTCGCTCGCATGATCGACCTTCGCGGCCGCGTCGACGCAAAACTGATACCGGTTGTCCCTCGCGCCCAGCGCATTCTGCGCCAGCACCGTTCACTTCCAACTCGCGGTTCAATTCCAAACTCAGCCCGCGCCGACCGACGTTCCCATCTGCGTCAGGTCGCGCATCGGCTGGTCGATCCCTGCCATTCTCCACAGTCCAGCCAGATTTGACCAAAGCAAGGCGGTTACCTGGTAAATCTGGGGCTGCTTTGTGGGTCCGTCGGATACCTCCGCCTTCATTTTGCAATGCCAGATGCGCCTTGCCAACCAAAATAGTTTGCTCTGCAGCAAGGCCGATGTGGAACTTTTTTCCTTTGGCGCTGGGCTCGGCAAGCGGTTCGGCTGACGGGAGTGATCTCCGACAGCGCCACAGACCGACTCGGCAGACCCGATAGTCAGCATAGACGACCCGACCGGTGTCAGTCATTGGCGTCAAGCTGACGGCCGTCGTGGTTCAAGTGCAGGTATTTGGCGTTGAACAAGCCGGTGCTCATGAGGCGATCGAGCTCCGGCAGCATCAGGATCTTGCCCTTCAGCACGATCAGCTCGCCGGCCCGCATGTCCTGCAGCGTCCGGTTGACGTGGACCTTGGACAGCCCGGTTGCCTCGGCAAGATCGGATTGAGTGAGCGGAAACTCACACGTATTCTGCTCCGTCAGTCCGGTGAGCTGCAGCCGATAGAATATCTCGCAGAGCAGGTGAGCCATGCGCTCCAAGGCGGTCCGCTGTCCGAGATTCGTCGTCCATTCGCGCTGAATGGCGGCGGCGACCAAGGTCTCCCACCAGAACGCGGCTGCAATGCGCGGATGCTCGGCGTTGATGTCGTCGAAAAATTCCCGGGGCAGGTCGGCGATCGTGACCGGCGTGATCGTGCCGATCGAGTGGTCCATCTCCTCCAGGATGAAGACGTTGAGGTCGCAGATGTCCCCAGGCAGCAGGAAGGAGAGAATCTGACGCCTGCCGTCGTCGAGCTGTTTGTAGCGGCAGGCCCAGCCGGCCAGAATCAAGTGAACGTCTTTCGGCTTCTCGCCTTCGCGCGCGACGTCGGCTCGCGCGGCGAAGCTTCTGACACGCTGTGCGGCCGCCCGGTTGAGCACCGCGCGATCGGCCGCGGACAAATGGACAAAGTGCTCAAGCTTCCGAATGACATGATTCAAGGCCCGGTCCCCCCACACGACTGGGTTTGATGGCGCCTGATCGACGGCCCACCTTACCAAGGGCTTACGTGTTTCGCACTTGCATTATGGGGCGACGCAGCTGCTGATGAGAGCGACCCACAAGCATTCTCAGGCGCCGGATCGGCCCCCAGGTCGCGTCCGGGCGGCTGAGCGCGAATCGTTAACTAAGCCGCGGCGCGCGGGGCGTGCGAGGGGCGCTGGCCCGACTCGAGCATACCGCGCAGCTTCAAGGCATCGGCGGGCGCTGCGCTCTTCTGATCGTTATCAAAATAGACGAAGACGTCGCAGCCCTGCGCCTTCCACGAGCGGATGCGTTTCGCCCAGGCGCTTAGCGTGGCCGTCGGATAGTTGTCCTTGTAGTCGCCGCCGGGCCCATGCCCGCGCACATAGACGAAATCGGCCGTGCGCTTCCATGGCGCCGGCGCGTCGTGATGGTCGGACAGGCAGAGCGAGATATTCTCGTCGGCGAGCATCCGCATGATGCGCGCGCAATACCAGCTCGGATGACGGAATTCGAAACTGTAACGTCGCTTGCCCGGCAACAGCTTGAAGAATGCTCCCAACCGGTCGGGATCGGCTTCGAACTGCGGCGGCAGCTGAAACAGCACCGGGCCCGCTTTGTCGCCGAGCAGCGTCAGCCGGCTCTCCATCAGTTCCAGGCTGTTGACCGAACGGTCCGATAGCCGTTTCCAATGCGTGATGAATTTGGACGCCTTCCAGGCGAAGACGAAGTCGGGCCCGGTCTGCTCGCGCCAGCTGCGCACGGCGTCTTCGGTCGGGGTGCGATAGAACACGCCATTCAGCTCGGTCGTCTGAAACTGGCTCGCATAGTAGCGCAGCTGATGCTTGATCAACAACTCGCTGGGGAAGAAGACGCCGCGCCAGGAGCCGTAGTGCCAGCCGGAAGTGCCGATCAGAATCCGCGCCATGATCCGCCCTGCGATTGCAAACAAGCTTCTCACATCACAAGCCATCAAGCCAGATGCGGTTCCACCCTGAGCCGACGCAGGGTGGAGGCGGTGGAGCGAGCGCGATACGCAGTGTCAGGGCGACCAACATTACATCACGTCGTGTCGGGGAACATTGCCTCGCGTCGGTGTGTTGCTGCGTCGTGACGGGAGGACCTGCGATGGCGAAGGAATCAGCACGGCAAGGGCGCATCACCGGCCGGGTGATGCATGAGTTCAAGCATGGCGAGCTCCGAAGCGGCCGCGGCGGCAAGGTCAAGAACCGGCGGCAGGCGATCGCAATTGCGTTGGAAGAGGCGGGCGCGTCCAAATATGAAAGCCCCCGCCGAAACAAGCGCAATCTGCAGCGGACCGAGCGCAAGGAGGCCGAGGGCCGCACCGCGCAGCAGGAGCGCGAAGGCAAATCGCGGGTCGGGGCGTCCGGCCGGCGCGAGAGCACGCGCGCCATGGGCGGGCGCAACGCGCGCAAATCGACCGCGCGGGGGCAGAAGGCTGCGCGATCGCGGGCGCGGAGGCCCGGCGGTCCGACACGGCAAGAGCTCTATGCCAAGGCAAAGAAGCGTGGGATCGAGGGCCGCTCGAAGATGAGCAAGCGTCA
>NZ_CAFK01000167.1 GCF_000239815.1 Bradyrhizobium sp. STM 3843
TCCGCGTCACGCCGGCTCCAGCACCATCAATCCGGTCGCGGTGTTGGAGATCGGGATGTGGTAGTTCGCATGCTCCTTGCGCACCTTTTCCGGCAGCGCGCCGCGGGCCACCATCCAGTTCAGCAATTCGACGCCCTGCGTGCCTGACAGCTCGACCAGCTCGGTGGTGGAATATTTCGTCGCCCAGGCCGGATCGTTGACCATGCTGTCCATGAACTTCTCATCGAAGTCCTTGTTGATGAAGCCGGCGCGCTCGCCGTCGAGCTGATGCGACAGGCCGCCGGTGCCCATGATCACGACCCGTTGATCCTTCGGCCAGGACTCGATCGCGCGCGCCAGCGCCTGCCCGAGCTTGTAGCAGCGCGCCGCCGACGGCAACGGCGCCTGGACCGTGTTGACCACGACAGGCACGACACGGACCGGCCATTTCTGATCCGGCCAGCACAGCGCCATCGGCAGCGTGAAGGCGTGATCGACCACCATCTCCTGGCAGGTGGTGAGGTCGAAATCATCCGCCACCAGATGCTCGATCAGGTGCCAGGAGAATTCGGAATCGCCCTTGAAAGGCGCGGTCTGCGGAATGCCCCAGCCTTCATCGGCGTTGCGATATTCGTCGGCCGCCCCGACTGCGAAGGTCGGCATCTTGTCGAGGAAGAAGTTGAGCCCGTGATCGTTATAGACGAGCACGACGATATCCGGCTTCACTTTGCCGAGCCATTCGCGCACGTGCGGGAAGCCATCGAAGAACGGCTTCCAATACGGATCCTGCTGCAGGCCCTTGGCAATCGCGCCGCCAATGGCGGGCACATGCGAGGTGGTGATGCATCCAACGATTTTTGCCATAACTAATCCCTCCCCTACCCTCGTGCCGCCAACAGCTTGGCCTTGAACTGGTCCTTGGTGAGGCCGGTCTGCTGGGCGCCAATGTCCTGCATGTCCAGCCCGAAAATGCCGGCGAATTTGGCGAGGTAATAGGCGTTGCCGCCGGCCTCGATCAGCTGCAGCACATTGCGGCTCCTGATCGCCTCGCGCTGCTGCGCGTTCAGCCCGTATTTGGCGCAATAGCCGTCCTCGTCCGCGACGAAGGCGCGGCGATTGGCGGCGTCATTGAACGAGTAGCACATCTTGTTCAGCGCATAGCCTTTGCGGGCCTGCTCACCGTCGAAGATGGTGGTACCGGGCACGGGCTGCCGGGCGGTCGTCCTTGGCATTGTCCTCTCCCATTGGTGTTGTGGCGCGCGCGATTTGAGCTGGATCAAATGCGGCGCGGCTCATCTCTGCACTATCGGCACACGACATCCGGTAATAAAGGCTGCCCATTCGATCTGATCCATGAGCCAATTCGATCATTTGGACCTCGACGGCCATCTGCTGCAGCTGCTGCTGGCCGTGATCGAGGAAGGCTCGGTGACGCGCGCCGCGCAGCGGCTCGGCGTGACCCAGTCGGCCGTCAGCCATCTGCTCGACAAGCTGCGCGCGATCACCGGCGATCCGCTGTTCGTCAAATCCGGTCGCGGCATCGTGCCGACCGCGCATGCGCAGCTGCTGGCCGTTCGCGCCCGCGCCCTGCTCGATGGGCTCAGAAGCTTCTCGCACGCCTGCGCGTTCGAGCCGGGCCAGATCTCGCAGACGGTCACGATCGCGGCCAATGATCTGCAGCGCGATCTTCTGCTGCCATCCTTCCTGCGCTATGTGCGCGCGCAGGCGCCTGGGCTGCGCTTGCGCGTGATCCGTTCTGGCGCGCCCGCGCCGGAGATGCTGCGCGAGGAGCGCTGCGAGCTCATCATCACGCCCCGGCCACCTGAGGGGACCGACATCCTGCAGAAGCGGCTGTTTACTGACAGCTATCGGGTGTTCTACGACTCAGCGCAGCGGGAGGCGCCGGCAACGCTGGAAGATTATCTCGCCGCCGACCACGTCACCGTGCTGTATGAGCCGATGCGACAGCTCGACATCGACGACGTTCTCGCCGACCGCGGCATTGTCAGGCGCTTCGCAGCCCAGGTGCCCGGCTTTGGCGGGATTGGTCCCTTCCTGCGCGGCAGCCGGATGATCGCGACGCTGCCGGGACTATTGCGCGCGCATATGCTGCGTGGGCTCGCGGTGGCGCCCGTGCCGGTCGAATGTCCCGACATGCCGATGTACATGGTCTGGCATCTGCGCCATCACGACGACCCGATGCATCGCTGGCTGCGCCAGCAGCTCGAGCTCGTGGTGGCGCCGAGCCTTGCGGCGGCCGCGGAGTATATGCCGGCGATGGCGTGAGCCGCGTGCAGCCGGAAGTGAGCCCGCGACGGATTCCTGCTCGCACACGCGCGACTCCATCGCCTCAGCCCTTGTCGCTGCTGCCTCGCAGGGATACACTCGCATGAGTTGAAGGTCGGCGCCTGTGATTGCCCCCGCTGACCGTGAAGCGCTTTCGTCCGCACTGCCCGACACGCCGTCACTCTCGATGAGGGTCCAAGATGACTCGCTCGAGCCAGGATGAGATCGACGTCGCCAAGCTGACGCTGGACGCCGTGTCGCAGCGTGCGGACGCGACAGCGCTCGCCTGGGTCGGCGAACTCGGACTTCCGGCCGTACAAGCTCAGGAGATCGTATCGTACCTTGTAGCCGACGCATTCGAGACGCGAGTGATCGGCGCCCAGCTGCTCGCAAACTGGCTGCCGCAGCAGAGCGGCGATCTCGTTTCGGCTGCCGCAATCTGGAGGGGCCTGATCGAGTACCTTTCGGCCTCTGCGCTCGCCCCAGGGCTGCGCGCCGAACTGCTCGTGACCTCGATCATGAATTATGGCGCGAATGCCTTCAATGCCGGTGACGGCGAGACATTGATCGCGCATGCATCCGCCTGGTCGGCGTTGCTCGGTGAGCAAGGCCGAAATGATGCCGCCTCCGATCTGCAGGTCAATTCCGCAGAAGCCCTCTTGAGTCAGGGTTATTACGAGCGCGCGCGTGATCTGCTCGCGGCCGTTCGGAGCTCGGGCGTTTCCGCCGAGTCGGCCCCGGTGGTGGCGCGGCTCGATCAGAAGCTCGACCAGATTCTCCGCCGCCCAGACGAGACGGTCGGGACATTCGATCCTGAACGCGTGCTGGCGTTGACGCGGCAATGGCTGCAGGCCGATCCGGCGCAGGCCCGAGCGCTGGCGGAGACCGGCTTGCGCTTCGACGCGACGATCGAACAGACGACGGAGAACGTCGATCTTGCCGCCTTCCCGCAGCCGCCGCGCGATCTCGAAACGCTCGCGCGCGAGGCGGCCCGGCTGCAGACGAGCCGAACTCCGATCCACCATCTGCTCGCCGTCTGCGAGTCCTGCATGTCGACGCTCATCTCGGCGGGCCACGATCAAGCCCAGTTGAGCGCACTCGGCAACATTTTGCCGAACGTCATCCGGACGGCGGATCGGCTGAAGATGTGGGAAGACGCGACAACCGCGCGTTGGATCGAGGCCATTGCTCTGAAGCGGCTGGGCCGCAAGCGTGACGCGCTGATGCGGCTTCTGGAGATCGCAGAACGGATCGATGAGCGCCGGCTGTTGATCGTCGATCCCAAGCTGCGCGCCGGCGTGTCCGTCTATCTCAGGCACCTCTCTTGGGTCACGGCCGAGATCGCATTCGACCTTCGCGACGACGCCGCAGCGTTGCACGCCATCGAAACCAGCAAGGCCCGCATCCTCGCCGAGCTGCGACCGACGGCCTCGTCGCGCCAGCCCATGACTCCGGCGACATTTCTCCAGTCCGTTCGTGACCTCTTGGCCGAGCGCAAGGCCAAAGGCCGCCGTCACCTGGTCGCGTTCCTGGCGGACACGACCGCGCCTCCCGACAGCCCGCCGGGCGAGGTCGGGACGCTGGCGCTGCTGGTGCCGTGCGAGGGCCCCTGCACGTTCGCGCGGATCAGGCTCAGCGCCATTCAGATCGCAGCGGCCATCAGCAAGATCCAACTTCTGGTCGCGGGCGGCGGCAGTCTGCGCTCCGCGGCGAAGATCGATCCGGCCCATCCGGAAGCGCGTCCGTTCGAGCCGGTGATCGAGGTGCTCGCGCCGCTGGTCTCCTGGCTGGCGCCGTTTTTCGACGACGGCACCATCGCTGCGGAACGCGACACGATCGTCGTGAGCGCCGACGGTCCGATCCACAACGTCCCGCTCGGCATGCTCCCGGTCGGCGGCGAGCCGCTGTTGGCGCGCGCCGCGATCGTCAACACGCCCACGGCGGCGCTGCTCGTCGGGCGCACGCCCGCGCCCGTGCCGGGCCGCGCCATCTGCTACACCGCGCCGGCACCTGGCGAACGCGAGCGCCTGGGCGGCGTGGCGCAGGAAGGCCTCAGCGCGCTGAGTGCGCGCATGCCCACGCGCATGGTCGACGGCGCACAGCTCGGCCGTGACGCCCTGCTGGAGGCTCTTCGCGGGACCTGTCAAGATCTAAGCGAGACTCTGCTGTTGCACTTTGCGACCCATGGGGACGTGCAAGTCGCCCGGCCGTTGCGCGAGAGAGGACTGGCATTGCGCGGAACGGATGGGGACTGGCTCACCGCTGAGCAGGTCTCGGCGCTGCGGCTTTCGGCTGCGCATGTGAGTCTGCGCGCCTGCGTCTCGGGCGTGGTCACCGAGATCACCTCCCGCGAAGCGCTCGGTCTGGTCTGGGCCTTCTTCGGCGCCGGAACATCCTCGCTGATCGCGACCGCCTGGAACGTCGACATCCCGTCGGCCGGACGATTTTTCGCCCGCTTCTACGATGCCTGGCTCAAGGGCGAGATGAGCAGGGCCGCCGCCTGTCGTCACGCGGCCTTGGCGCTGCGCAACGAAGGCGGTCCCTTCGCCCATCCCTACCACTGGGCACCATTCGTCCTCAGCCTCGCCACCCTGGAAGGAGATGCCGCATGACCATGCAAGCCGCTGATGTGAAGGATCGCATCGCAGCCCTCAACGACAAGCAGGCGATCCATGTCGCGAACTCGCTCGTGCAAGCAGCGTTTTCCGCTCCGACATTTGCCGATCTCGATGATCGCGCATTGCTTGGCAAGGTCACGAACAGCGTCAAAGCGTTCGACCAGCGCGGCGAGCTCGAGGCACTCGGCGCCGACCCGGACTGGACGAGTCAGTCGATCGGCGGCCGCGCTGCCGGCGATCTGGCGCGGCAAGGGCTGGAGGCCCTCTCCGAGCAGCCAGGCGGCAACGAGATCGTGGCACGCGCTTTGGACGAATTCTTCGATGCCCAGGCGGATTTCGGCATTCTGACCGGCGCGGCGGCGATCGGATTTGTCTGGCTGATCCTGTCCGGCGGAATCGAGTTCAAGATCGGCTCCTTCTCCTTCAAGAAGGCGGGCCTCTCGTCGAAGGACCAGGCGAGCATCGCACCCGCATTCATTCGCGAGATCGGCTCGCACTTTCGCCCCGCACCCACCCGCGAATGAAAGCCGCGCGACCTGCGCGCCGCGCCGCCTTGAAGAAAGACGGCGGCCACAGGGCTGACGAGCGCGAAGCCATCGCAGCGAGGAGAACGCGCATGTCGAACGTCATTCTGAACTATGGTCCTCCGCCTCTGACGGAGGAGGCGGCGGATGCCGCGCTCGATCTGATCGATTTCATCGCCGCGCAGGTCCGCGGGGTGGATCTGATCGACGTCACGCCAACAGTGCGACCGCTCTGGCGGCAGCACTTAGCAGGCTTGTTTCAGCAGCTTCCGCCTTGGACGCGAAATTGGTACGCAAACGCGCCGCTGCTCCTGGCCACCACCCGGGCGCAATGGCCCCTGCTCGATCCGATGCTGCGAAACACCGTCCTGCAGCAATGGGCCAACGAGCTCCCCGCGATGCTGTGGATGCTCGAACCGGTGCTGGCACAGGCGCAGCAGTTCGAGCATCAGCAGCAGCAGCTGGCCCAGGTTCTCGATCATATCGCCCAGATGAGAGTGGAGATGATGAAATCGGTGGCCGACAATATGCGTGAGGAGCCTGTTGCCGAGCCGCGCGGGCCGACCGCGCCGACGCCCGCACCTGCACAGGCGGACCAGGCCGCAACCGAGCGTGCAGCGATCAACGAGCTCGAGAGAATGCGCAATGCGAGCCACAACCTCGGGGTCGGCATGGTCAAGATGACGAATGCCACGATCGGGCTCATGAACGCGATGAGCGGGCGCGTCCGGATCGGGTGAGAACGACCGGACGCCAGATCGGCTGCGACGGCGCTGTTCAAAAGCTCATAGCGAGCCTGGTGTTCGGTCCTGACGTCCGTCGACGAGCGCGCTGTCAAACAATACGAACGTCAGAACCGAGGCACCAGTTAGTTAGAACGTGGTCCAGATGTAGGCCAGCAACGTGTTGTTGTCCCGCGCGTTCGTTCCCATGCCGTCGAAATTGAACTTGGCGCCGTTGAACTTGTTGTACGCAGTATATTGCAGGCCGATTCGTGAATTGAACCACGGCCATATCTTCGGCGCGTTGTTCTTGCCGAAGAACTGATAGGCGATCTCGACGGTGTAGCCATCAGTATCCGGCTTGAAGGTGCTATGGCCGGCATAGAGGAGCGAATCGGCGGTCCCCCAGGTGTTGAAATAGCCGCCGGTCAGGATCACCTTGCCGTCGGTGCCATAGGTGAGCGCGGCGTTGATGCGGAACGTATTCAACGTGTTGGTCAGGTTGGCGGACACGCCGTTGGCGAAGCTCGCAGCAAGATCCTGCTTCTCGTGGATATAGGTGCCACGCAGGGTGAACCAGTAGCCGTCGCCCTGGTACTGGTATTGCGTGTCGAAGCCGATATCCGTGAAGCGATTGGTCCCGGGACCGGGAGCTCCGTAGGGAAGCCCCGTATCCGCGATCAGTCCGAAGGTCCCGAACTCGATATTGTGCTTGCCCCATTGCTGCTCGAACGCGGCCCTGAAATAGGGTGCGATGGCTTGCGTCGGCGTGGTGTCGGATGGCGCAATTCCGAGCGAGTTGAGTGTGCCGGGCCTGAGCGTCTGGTAGCCGCCGGCCTCCAGGTAGAGCTGATCGTTGATGAACGCATAGGCGCTCACGCCGAGCACCTGGGCCGCAAAGCCCTGGTCGATGCGTGTCTTGGCATCAGGTGTATTGGCGAGGTTGGTGGCGACGAATGGAAAGCCCCATGCCGGGGTCGAATTCCAGGGGTCCTGCACCGTCGGATTGTTGTTGACCGATACGCCATAGACCACCGGCATCCCCCCGATATTGGTCGTGTTGGCGTAGCGGACGTCGAGAAGATCCCAGGAGTACTGATGCGGCAGCGGCGGGCCGAACGGCTGTGCGTTGTAGGTAAACTGAGCAAACGCACCGACGTGGTCCGTGATCGCGCCACCATAGAAGATGCTCGCGGCCTGGACCGGCTCGAAATTATCGTTCGGCTTGAGGTAGGGTGCCGATCCGGCGGTGTCCATCGGCGTCGCGGTGTGGGTGAAGCTGGAGATGACCTGGACCGACACCGGTGGCACCCATTCGCCAATCTCTTTGATCGGATCGGAAGGCGTGGCCTTGGTCGGGAACGGCGAATATCCAGGCTTTCCGTTCGCGGCCGCGGTGGCATAGCCGAGTGTGTAGCCGCCGATCTTGAAACGCCGGCCGAACGGAGTGAGCTGCGGAAACTCGGTGTGACACGCGCCGCATCCAAGTCCGGTCTGTCGCGCAAAGCTCGGCAGCGCGGAGGCAGGATCCGGTCGAAGCATCGCCGCGGCTGACATCACGACGAACAGGATCAGCAGCAGACGCGTCAAGACGCGCCCGCGAGAGTGGCCTTCTCGTGGCATGGAGTTTCCTCCGCAAGGAATTGATTCTGGACGCGCCGGGCTTCCGCCAGTTCGCCGCCCCGCAACCCGTCGGTCTCACGGACCGCCGCGTTCACGGAATTGTTTCAAGTTGTTTACGAAAGCCGGCGTCGATGGGCCGGAACCCGTTGGAACCCTGCGCCTTTCTGTGATCCTTTCGTGGGCGGATCGGCCAGCTATGTTCAATACCGCATCACAATGACGTCGCTTTTGACCACGTCGGTCAAGACGGCATGCGCCTTCGTGTGACGTTGACGACGCCCGCGTGGCAAGTGATGCTAAGTAGCGGAGCAGACAGCAGAAGCGGGCAGCACGGAATTTCCGCCGCCGACCCGTCTCTGCGCCCCGCGAATTGAACAGCTTCTATTCCCGGCTGCGACGAATCGTGGCGTCGGCGGGATCGCCACAAGGCGCGGCCGCGGCGAACGACCACACCCTGGCACCTGCGATGTCATCACTCATGCAATCTGCGAAGCCTTCGCATGATGAGCGACATGGCATCGACATGCATTTGAATCTCGTCGATGCCCGTATTCCAGCACCTGAACTAATGGTAACTAATTTACCGTAGCGGTGCTTGGACCTCACCTAATTGCGCAGTGCACTGCGTGGCTGCACGCCTGAGGGGCGCAGAGCGTGGCCTGTGATGGCGTGATCTCGACGCGCAGTGGACTCACGCAAACTGCGCGAGGCCGTGGCCGACGGACCAGTTCTCTTTAGCGGCCTCAAGTACGGTCACGAACACATCCTCGGGCCGGATGCCCGGACTTTCGCGCAGCAGCTGCGCGATACGCCGAAACAGCGCCTTCTTCTGCTCCGCCGTGCGGGTATCGAACACGATGACCTGGATGAACACGAGGTCGTCGCTGCGGTCAACGCCGAAGGCATGGCCGTAGCGGAAGTTCGCGGCGTCGTGCTCGGTGATGGTCATGAACTGATCGTCGTCGGGCACGTCGAGCGCATCACGCATCGCGCGATAGAGGCTATCGAAGATCGCCTGGCGGTAGGCGACCGGTTTTCCGGCACGCAAGGCAATGTGGCTGATCGGCATCACGGGTCCTTTCATGTCTTCCATTCCCACCCTAGGAGCCATCCCAACATTTTAGTATCTTATCGATATTGATATCAGTGATAACGATCGAAAATGACCCAGCGCCCCCTCGACCTGGATGCCGTCCACGCCTTCGTCCGCATCGCCGAGCTCGGCAGCTTCACCCTCGCGGCCGACGCAATGCGAACGACGCAAGCGGCGGTCAGCCTGAAGTTGAAACGGCTCGAAGACAGACTTGGCTGCCGACTGATAGAGCGGACGCCACGTTACGTGCAGCTGTCCGCGCGGGGCGCCGCCTTCCTCGATCACGCCCGCGAGCTCCTTGTCGTCCACGACCGCGCGCTCGCCCTGTTTGCCGGCGCCCGGCAGCGCCTCACCATCGGGATCAGCGATCACGTCGCAGGGCCGGAGCTGCCGATGCTGATCGCGCGCATGAACGCGCAGGACCCGCGATTGGTAATCGAAATCCGGATCGGATCCTCAGCCGACCTGCTGCAAAGCTTCGACCGCCGCGAGCTCGACACGGTGATCGTCCGCATGCATGCCGGGCGCAGCGACGGGAACGTCCTGACCGACGAGGATTTTAGCTGGTTCGCAGCGCCCGGCTGGCAGCATCGCTTGGGCGAGCCCCTGCCCCTCGCCACCATGGCCGAGCCCTGCGGCGTGCGCGCACTCGCAGGGCAGCTGCTCGATGCGGCCGGCGTGCCATGGACGGAAATCTTCGTCGGCGGCGGCGTTGCGGCGGTCGCCGCAGCGGTGATGGCCGGACTCGGCGTAGCTGCATTGGCGCCGCGCATGGTGCCGTTCGGCGCGGTCGACGTTGGAGCCAAGCTCGGACTGCCCGATCTGCCGCGCCTGCCGGTGCTGCTTCACACCCGGGTCAAAGAGGGCCGCGCGCGTGACGCGCTTGATGCGCTCTCGGCCGCGTTCAAGAGCGCGGTGCGCGGCTAGCGGAGAGGATCCGAGATTCACGCTTAGCGGAGACTCGCCGCGAAGAAATCGAGGGCCAATCCAATCGTCTCGGCATGGACAGCATCGCGGTCGACACCATCAGGATCGCGGCAGGCGGTGCGGACCATCATGCGTCCCAGCATCGTGCAGGTGCCAAAGAAGACATAGTGGCCGGCATGCGGAACAAGCTTCAGCGTCGCATGCGGGATCTGCCTGGCGAGCGCCTCGGCGTTGGAGGCGGACGGCGCGATCTCATCAGCATCTCCACTGATGATCGCGATCGGAAGCGAGATGGCGTTGAGGCTCTCCTCTGTGAACATCGGCACCAGCCCCGGTGCCATGGCCAGCGCGGCACGGATGCGCGGATCGCGATAGGACTGGCCGGCCCGTTCGTAGCGTTGCCGGAAGTCGGGATCTGAGCTCAGACGCGCCAATCTCTTTTCGCGCATCCCGGACGCTTCCGGCGGCGGCCGGCAAAGGGCGTCGGCAATGGGCGAGCGGCAGAACGCCTCGAGCTGCGCCGGATCGGTGATGCCGCCGGCCGCGGCGATGACGGTGTAGCCGCCAGCCGAATGACCGGCGGCACCGATGCGCGCGGGATCTATCAAGCTGCCAAAGGTCTTGTCGGCGAGCATTGCATCGAGCACGACACTGAGATCGACCGCGCGCAGCCACCACAGCGAAAAGCCCTCGACCGTGAAATCCTCCAGCGCATTGTTGCCGGGATGATTGACTGCGACGGCAACGAAGCCGTGCGCCGCGAGCGCCGTGCCGAGCCAGGCGATCCCCGCCGCCGTGCCGCCGGCCCCATGCGACAGAAGAACGAGCGGATGCTTGGACCCAGCCGCGGGCGCCGCATCCCGCGCAGCGCTGCCTGCACTGAAATAAGGGACGAAGGGCGGCCCGATCCATTGCGGTTCCTCGCTCGCCTCGGCCGCGGCCGGATACCAGATCATCACGCGGAGTACGTGAGTCCTGGCACCGCGCCAATCATAGGGCTCGACTGGTGTGAAGTCGCGCGTCGTGACGCCAACCTTGAAGACGGTGTCATCGGCGCGCGCAACGTTTGCTGACACAAGCAGGATCAGATACAGCGCCAGAAACCTCATCCTGATGTGCCCCAGATCGCTTCCTTTGGTACGCGAGACTACGTTCGCGCGGACTCTCCGGCAACACAGCGACAATCCATCTCCACATCCCCAGGCACCAGCACCGCGAGTTCCTTCCACCGTGTCACATCTTCGTCGTGCCTTCGTTGCCGAGGAGAGGAAAGAATGCAATGTTGGGTTGCGCAACGGTTCAAGTTGCGCCGCACTGCATCAAGCAAACAAAAACATTATGGAGGAAAGTCATGCTCGAAGAGAAACCCGCTTCGATGAAACGACGATCGGCGCGTATCCATCCGCCGCTGCGCGACGCGATCGGCGCGGTGCTGCTGTGCGGCATAGCCGCATGCGCCACGCCGGCACTTGCCTCCTCAACCCTGGTGACGGCTCCGGACGGCACCTTCCAGGGCAAGATCGACACCACCGGCACGATGCGGGAATTCCTCGGCGTGCGCTATGCCCAGCCGGTCACCGGAAGCCTGCGCTGGAAGGCGCCGCAGCCGGTGACGCCGTCGCGCGTCACGCAGGACGCGATGCAGTTCGGCAATCATTGTCCGCAGACCTTCTCGCCCTATGGCAATGCCACACAGACCGAGGATTGCCTGTTCCTCAACGTGTTCGCTCCCAATCGCCGCGGCGACCACGATTTCGGCGGCGATGACGCATCTCCCGTGATGCTGTGGATCCATGGCGGCGGCCTCACGGTCGGCGAAAGCAATGAGTATGACGCGGTCAAGCTGGTGCAGCGCGGGGTGATCGTGGTCACGATCAACTATCGGCTTGGTGCGCTCGGCTTCCTGGCGCATCCGGCGCTGACAGCCGAATCTCCCGAGCATAGCTCCGGCAACTACGGCATCCAGGACCAGCAGGCTGCGCTGAAGTGGGTGCGGCGAAACATCAGGGCCTTCGGCGGTGATCCGGACCGGGTGACGATCTTCGGGGAGTCGGCTGGAGGACTGAGCACGCTGACCAACCTGGTCTCGCCCACGGCGCACGGCCTGTTCCATCGCGCCATCGTCGAGAGCGGCACCTATGCGCTGGCCGAGCCGACGCTGGCGCAGGCCGAGGCGGCCGGGGGCAAGTTCGCGACCGCCGTCGGCTGCAATCAGTCGAACCCCGCCGATATGCTCGCCTGCCTCCGTGGCCTCGGCGTGTCGACCATTCTCGCCAACCAGGCGCTCGCCTATGTCGGATCCCTTCCCGTCCCCAATGTGGACGGCAAGCTGCTGACGCAGTCGATCGGATCTGCGCTCGGCTCGGGCCAGTTCAACCGCGTGCCATTGATCAACGGCACCAATCATGACGAGTACAACCTGTTCGTGGCCCAGAACTTCGACCTCGCCGGCGGCCCGATCACCGCGAGCACCTATGTCGCGGCGATCGCGGTCCTCACCGGCACCACCGCGACGCAGGCGCCACTGGTCGCGAGCCGTTATCCGGTCCCCGCCCAATTCCCGACCTACGACCAGGGGGCTGGTGCTGCGGGGACGGATGCCAACTTCGCCTGCACGGCACGGTTCGCCGACGAGCTTGCGTCGCCGTTCGTCCCGACCTTCACCTATGAGTTCAGCGACGAGAAGGCGCCGCAGAACTTTTTGCCTCCGGCGAGCTTCCCCTACGGCGCATCGCACGCTTCCGAGCTCCAGTACATCTTCCCGACGGCCAACCCGTCTGGCTACGGCTTGAACCTTGCGCAGACGCCGCTCGATGCCAATCAGCAGAAGCTCTCGGACCGCATGGTCGGTTACTGGACGGAGTTCGCGCGCAGCGGCAATCCGAATGGCTTCGGTCAACCGCACTGGCCCCGCTTCCATCGCGACCGGCAGGTGATGCTGTCGCTGGTCCCGCCGACTCCGGCCACGGAGACGAACTTTGCGACGGTTCATCAATGCGACTTCTGGGACGGTTTGACGGGCCGCACCCTGCCGCCCGATCATGATCACGACCAACACGCCGCCAGCGAATAGGCCCGTGGCATCACTGAGCACTGTCTCATCGTGCAATGCACGATGAGACAGTGCTGCGAGGTCAAGCCGGCATTCGATCCGAAACGGACCAGGCGTCATCGCGATCCCCATCGTCGACTTGCAACAATGATCGATCAGCGCGAGCGCTCGGCCTTTGCTCGAACGTCCTTCCTGTATCCGGGCAAGCCGTGTCCGCAAATCTACGTAGGTGAATCTTCCAGATGGAACCCGTGTAGTTAGGGGATTAGCAACCTGAAGGTGACGATAATTTATTCATTCAAATCCTGGAGATCAGTACATGCGTAAACCAGCAATGACGCCGGATGCGTTTACGCATCGCGGCACGGTCGCCCCTTTCACCATCGGTCTGGCGCTCGTAGCCGGCGCCGGCATGATGATCTGGGGCTTCGACCCCCACAGCCTCTCCTTCGCGAGCGAAAGCCGCATGACGATCGACGACCGCGTTGCGGTCCTGACCGCAGAGCTGGCCCAGGTCAAAGCCGAAACCGCCAAGCTGCGCGACGGTCAAGGCGACACCTCTGCGGAGCTTGCCCATATCCGCGCCGGCCTTGCCAATGCCGAGATCGGTCTCTCATCGCTGCGCACCACCACCGACGAGAACGAGGCGCGTCGGCGCGACAGCACCGCTCAGATCGAGCAGAATATCGCCCAGCTGAAGGAAGAGACGCTCGGCCTCCGTCTATCGCAGGACGACACCGCGACTGAATTGAGCTCGCTGCGCGCCGGCGTTGCGAACAGCGAGATCGGCGTGGCGTCGCTTCACGCGACCACGAACGAGATCCGCCAGCGGATCAAGCGCATGGAGACCATCAAGGATGCGACCGGCTCGATCGGCAAGAGCCATAAGCATCCGGATCACACCAGATGGGCGGCGCAACCCTGACCTTCGCGACCTGGCCGCCGCAACAACCAGAACCAACCGTCAGATCCCTGGCGTCGGCTTACGTCGATAAGTCAGCCGGTCCAATCGTGCTTTGACGCCAACATTTGCAAGCCAAATGCGATGCAAATGTTGGCATCGGCGCTGATCCATGGAATGTCGAACGGTCGTGCGCGACCAATTGACGTTCAACTCCTCGCGAAGACCCGCCTGCGCTCTTTGACTTGCTGCGCATACGCGCCGGCGGCGACACGCTATTTTTGCCGCGGCGTGATCATGGCCGCTGTCAGCTGCTCAGGTCCAGGATTCAGGATCAGCCCGGAGACTTCGCCTGCGGCATCCCTGACGAAAGCGATCCTGGTGTGATCGTCGTCGTCTGCGATGAATGCACTGCTTGATGTGGCCGCGAGCGGCGTCGCCTTGTCCTTCTCGAATTCAAAGATCGGCCAGGCCCCGGTCGCCTCCGCGACTAGCCTGCTCTGTTCGACGCGAAGCTGAAGTTGGACAGCATTGGCGCGGCGGGCGGCTCTCACGACGCTGAGATCGCTTGCGCTGTCTTGCCCCTTATGGACGATCTTCATTTCGACCGTCGTATTGGCTGGCCCGCGCAGCCTGGCCAGGACGTCGGCGAGCAAGAGGTCTTTGAGCGGCGCGCCGTCAAGTTCAGTGACGAGATCACCCGGCGTCACGCCGGCTTTGGCTGCGGGGCTACCAGGGGTCGGGTGGTTGATCCTCAGGCCTCCTGGCTCCATCGCGACGAACGCCTCGATTCCAAGCCATCCGTTCTTGCCATCGGCCAGGCCCTGTTTGTCGTGCGAACTCACGGAGCTGCCGAAGTCATAGGTTCCGACATAGTCGGCGAGCGCCTCAGGACTCGGCATTGTCGGCACGGCCGGCGGTGCGGACGAGGACGGCGCGGCAATCGTCAATGCGCCATAGGTCAGATGATTGATCCCGGCGGACAGCAGGGCTTCGCGCGCCTTGCTGCCCGGCGTCGCCTGGATCATCTGAATGCCGATCAACTGCTCCGCCGGATCGATCCAGAAATAGGTGCCCCAGTGCCCGGCCCAGGAAAAGCTTCCAACGGCTCCAGGTATCCAGCTGAAGACAGGATTGGTGCGGATGGCGAAGCCGAGCCCGAAGGTGGTGCCGGCACGGGCGCCGACTTCGTCGCCGCCGAAGATGCTGACATCGGCTGATAGCGCGTTCGTCGTCATCTGCTTCACCGCCTGGGCGCTGAGCACGCGCACGCCATCGAGCTCGCCGCCATTCAGCAGCATCTGGCAGAAGCGGAGATAGTCGGGCGCGGTCGACACCAGTCCGCCGTCGCCGGAAAACAGCTTCGGCGGCTTCGTGACGTCCCAGATCGGTGGACGTTCCGGCATCGGGGAATCGACAAGGCGATCGAGCTTGGCCTCCGGCACATAGAAACCGGTGTCCACCATCTGCAGCGGCGCAAAGATGCGGTTCTGCAGGAATTGGTCGAAGGGCTGCCCCGAAGCCACTTCGATCACCCGGCCCAGCACGGCGACGCTCCAGCCATATTCATGGACCTCGCCAGGCTGATGCGCGAGCGGCAGGCTGGCGAGGCTGGACACGAAGTCCGCCAGCGTCTTGTCGCGCCGGTACACGGCCCGCCAGCCATAGAGCATATGGATCGCCCGAATTCCGAAATCGGCCGACGTATCCGCAAGGCCCCTTTCCGGATAGGCAAAATCCATTTCCGGGTAGATGAGCCCGGACGTATGGCGCAACAGATCGCGCACCGTCATCGCGCGCTTCGGTCGTTCAGGCAGACCGACGCCGTATTCCGTCTTGCCGGTGGCAACGTCCGTCTTCTGGAACGCGACCCGCATATCCGCAAGCTCGGGCAGATAACGGCCGACAGGCGCGTCGAGATCGAGCTTGCCGTCATCAACCAGGATCATGGCGGCGACGCTTGTCACCGGCTTTGACATCGAGGCGATCCAGAAGATGGAATTCGGCTTCATCGGGACCGTCCTGGCGCGGTCCTGGAAGCCGATGGCCTGCAAATAAGCGAGCTTGCCGCCCTTGGCGATTGCGACGACGGCCCCAGGCACCAGTCCCGCTGAGGGCGGGAAGGCATCGAAGCGCGCCTGATACCACGGCGCGATCCGCGCCAGACGCGCGGCCGAGAATCCCAGGCTGGCTGCATCGCCTGGGGTCGCGAGCTCATCGGCGAGCGCCGTGCCCGAGAGGCAAAGCGCGATGGCCATCGTCCACAGCGATGCGATGAGTTTCATCCGACATCTCCGTAAGAAAAGCAGCCATTTGAATCGTCGCATCCGGCCGCTCCACCGAAATGCTACGGCTTGTAACGCTATCGAAGTGAGCTTGTGCCGTCAAGACGCGGTTACCGCGATGACATGGCTCCGGCACTGTCGATGGGGCATCGCTGTCCGCGACCTTCGGGAAGAAATTGCAGACGGGCGGGATTAGGCCGACCCTGTTTCCTCAGTCCTGATCCTGTCCCGGCGCCTGCCGCAGCAGGAAATGGCCGAATGCGGTTGCGATCGGCTTGGCCGGATCGTCCTGCCAGCACCGCGCCTCGAAGGCGACTACGCGGCGGCCCTGCTTGACGATCGACGCTGACGCAAAGCTGTCGAGCGCCCGCCCGGAGCGCAGATAGTTGATGGTCAGGCCGACCGGCTTTGGCGGCGCGGCGGCGCCGAGCTCACGCATCACGGTGACGACCGCCGCGGTCTCGAGGAACGCGCCGGTCATGCCGCCATGGATCGCGGGCAGCACCGGATTGCCGATGATCTGGTGCGAGAACGGCATGATAAAGGTCTCGTTCTCGGCGAGGCGGATGCCGAGACAGCGCGCGAACGGGCTGGTGGCGAATGGCGGCGTCGCATCGTCAGGCGCCTCCAGTGGCGGCGGTGCGCCGGCGAAAGCCGGCCGGTCGGTGAGCATGTTGGTGCGGTTGGCGCCGATCATGAAACAGGCGGTCGCGGTGGCGACCGGCGCGCTCTCCTCGTCCTGATAGGCCGTGGCACGCACGAAGGCGATCGAGCGGGTGACGCGGAAGCACACGGCATGCGCCTTGATGTCGAGCCCGGGCGTCGCCGGCTTCTGATAATCGATGCGCAGATCGAGCGTGGCGATCGCGCGGGTGCCGTCCAGCGCGAGCTGCACCGCCATGCCGCAGCTCTCGTCGAGCATCGCGGTGACGACGCTGCCATGGATCACGCCGGTGTCGCTGTCACCGACGAAGACCGGACGATAGGGCAAGGTCGACCAGGCTTCTCCGGGCGCGAAACGGTCCATCCTCAGGCCGCTGATATGGCCGTAGACCGAGCGGCGATGGCTGATCGCTTCGGCGAGCTCGTCGAAGGTCGACGGTGCGGCAGGGGTCGGGGTGTCGGTCATGGTCGGATTTAGAGCATGATCCGGAACAGCTGCGAAGTGTTTCCGGCATTCTGGAAACGCAGGTGCCAACACCGGCTCATCCACGCCCGCCTTCAAAAAAGCTGTCGTCGAACGGAGGACGGAACTCAACCTTGAGTGCGTTTCACGCCAGCAATGTCAGTGGGCGCACATCTCTGTCGCTGCCTGCCTAGCCGCGCTCCCCCGGAAATCTACGTGGAAGAAATGTTCCGCCGGCACCGCATGCTTAGAACATTAGCAACCTTAATTTGATCATAATGCTTTCGATCACATCCCGGAGACCTGTCGATGAGCACCCCAACCAAGACGCCGGAGCTCCCACAGAGCAGCGGCGCGCCCTCTTTACGAATCGTGCTGAGTGTGGCGTTCGCCGCGAGCCTCGGCGTGATGTGGTGGAGCGGTGGCGGAGCCAAGGGCATCTCCTTCGCGATCGACGGGTCGCCCAGTCTCGAGACGCGCGTTGCCGCCCTGACGGCGGAGCTCAGCCAGCTCAAGGCCGAGACGGCCAAACTGCACGAACGCCAAGACGATACCTCCGGAGAGCTCCTGCAGCTCCGCTCCAGCCTCACCAGCGCCGAGACCGGCCTCGCCACGCTGCGCATGGTTACCTACCAGAACGAGGCGCGCCGCCGCGATACTGCTGACAAGCTCGAGGCTGATGTCGCCATGCTGAAGCGCTACACGATCCGTTTGCGCTCGGCACAGGAAGACACCGCAGGCGAACTGGGCGGCCTGCGGGCCAGTGCGGCGAACAATGAGATCGGCATCGACGCGCTGCGCGCGAGCACCGGCGAGCTGCGCCAGCAGATCGCACGCATCGAAACGGCTCGCGACGCCACCAGCTCGATCGCCCGGATGCACAGGACTCACCGTGTGAGACGGGCCGTACGCACTCCCGAGACCGAACAGCACGCCTCGCAGCCGTTCATGGCGCAATGGCCCGGCGTGGTGGTGACGAGCCGCAATTGACCGTTGACGTCATAGTCCAGACTGGGCTTCCCCCTGACCGCGCGGTCTACCCCAAGGGCTATCGCATATGGCTAGAAATAGCCTCGGGCAGTCTTCTTTGCGGCCATCCCTCGAGACGCCCGCCTGCGGCGGCCTCCTCAGGATGAGGGCATTTTCCGCGGCGAAATCGTAGACCCTCATGGTGAGGGCGCGGCAAAGCCGCGCGTCTCGAACCATGAGGCCCCGACCTGCTTGACGCCATATGGGATAGCACTGGCTGTCTACCGTCGGCGCGGCTGCACCTCCCGGAATAGGTCGGAGCGTCATAGACGCGCCCGCGGAGCAGCCAGCCGGCTTGCCTCCGCTGCGCTGACCTCAGAGACGCTTCTCGAAAAACAGATCGGGATAGGGATCGTCGTTGAAGCGGTCGATCTCGGTCCAGCCGGTCCGGCGGTACAGTTGCCTGGCCTCGGAGAGGACACTGTTGGTGTCCAGCCGAAGAATCTTGATCGACAGCTTTCGCGCGGCATCTTCGGCCGCATCCATCAGGCGCCGCCCCAGGCCGATGCCGCGCGCCGCAGGCGCGACCCACAGCCGTTTGATCTCCGCGACCGCCCCGCCCGTCCCCTTCAGCCCGACGCAGCCGAGCGGCAGCCCGTCGGACAGAGCGATGAAGAAGGCGCCGCGCGGAGCCATCATGTCGACAGCATCCGGATCGCGCGATCGAGCCACGTCGAAACCACGTTCGAACCGGCGCGACAGCTCGCCGTAATATTCACCGAGGCAGTAGCGCGCCTGCTCTCCCCTGGCATCCACCTCGGCAATGCTGATGCGGTTGCGTCCAAGCGCAGCCGCGACCATGTCCATCGCCGCCAGCAGCGCCTCAGGCTGGCTGTGCCGTGCGAGCATCGCCTGGGCCTGGGCATTGGAGAGCGTTTCATAGGCCTCGAATTCGCGCCGGCCGGCGGCGGTGAGCTTGGCAAGGCGGCGGCGCGCATCGTCCGGATGCGGCTTCGTCGTCACCAGCCCCTCCTCCTCCAGGCTGCGCAGGAGCCTGCTCATCAGGCCGGAGTCGAGCGCGAGGTAGTCGCGCAGCTCAGCGACGTCGCTGCGGCCGTGTCCGATCGCATTCAGCACGCGGGCTGCCCCGAGCGGCCGTCCGCGTCCGAGGAACGAGGTATCGAGCGCGCCGACCTCCGAGGTGACAGCGCGGTTGAAGCGGCGGACGCGGGAAACCGGGTCGAGCATAATATCTGACTTAAGTCAGATATCGAAATCTGTCAATGATGCGGCACCGCTACATCGTCCGCCCTCGCCATCCGCCTCTGTGTTCTTGGGCTGAATCTCGGGTCGGCCGTTCGCAATATCTCAAAGAGCATGTCGTCAGATTTCATTTTGGTCCCAGGCCGCCGGGACGAGCTTCGAGTTGGGAGCCGCGGCGAACAATACGACACGGAGGAAGTGCGCTTCGTTTTCAACTTTCATCGTCATCATCAAAGACACTGCATCTTTGCAGCCCGCACGCTTCTCATACGCCGAAGTCATTCCATGCGAAGGAAGACCTGCTCCGATCAAGCAGAAAGATTCTCTCTTGGTCCGGGCTATGCGGTCATGGCTCGGCGCGGCCAAACGCTGTGGCGGAACCGTGAAATGCCATCCTCTCGACGGACCGACGTTCTCCGACTAACATCAGCAACACGTAGCGGCTCTACCTGGCTTCGGTGGTCATATGGATGGCCAAAGCGTGGGATTGTTCCGGCGGCCGCCTCGTGCGCTCCTGGTCGCAACCTTGACCTGACCGAGATAGTCCATCAGTTCGCGTCCGCCGGCGCGGCTGCTGTCACGAACATCCGGCTCCCAACAGCGGGACATGACATGGCACGATTGCTTTCCGTGAACGTTGGACTTCCGCGAGATATCGCGTGGAAGGGGCGCACTGTGCACACCGGCATCTGGAAAAATCCCGTGCACGGCCGCTGCCGGGTGAACCGCCTGAATCTGGACGGAGATGGTCAGGGAGACCTGCACGGCCATGGAGGGGAGCAGCGGGCTGTTTTCGTCTACCAGATCGACTCGTACCGCTACTGGCAAGACCATCTGAAACGGAGCGATTTCGTCCACGGACAGTTCGGTGAGAACTTCACGGTCGAAGGATTGCCGGACGATAACGTGTGTATCGGCGACCGTTATCAGATCGGCAGCGCCGTGTTCGAGGTCACTCAACCTCGCGTGACCTGCTATCGCGTTGGCATTCGGACGAATGAACCGCGGATGCCGGCGCTGCTGACGTCCAGCGGACGTCCAGGATTCTATTTCCGAGTCTTGCAGGAAGGAGATGTCGGTGCTGGCAACGATATCGTGAAGGTGGGAGAGGCGGGAGAGCGAATGACGGTCGCAGAGATCAACGCGCTGCTCTATTCTCCGAGCCATCCGCGCGACCGCCTGCGGCACGCCTTGCGGATCCCAGCGCTTTCGCCGGGATGGCGGCGGTCGTTCGAGGCTTTGCTGGGGAGCCAAGCGAACGCTGCCGCAGGCAACGCGGGGCTCGCGCCGGCAGCAGCAGCGCATCCCGTTGCACCAGGATTTCGTCCGCTGGCGATCGCCGCAATCGATCATGAGTCCGCGGACGTCATCTCGCTGTCGATGCGAGATCCCGCCGGTCAGCCCCTGCCCGCGGCTCTTCCCGGTCAGTACGTCGTCCTGCGTCTGCGACCGACGCACAATGGGCCAGCACTTTTTCGCAGCTACTCGCTCTCGGGACCCGCCTCGACTGAACAGTGTCGGATCAGCGTGAAGGTCGAGCCGAATGGGGTCGCTGGAACCTACCTGCGCGACCACGTCCGGATCGGCGATGTTCTCGACGTCAGCTCTCCAAGAGGCAGCTTCATCCTACAATCCGGGGAGCGGCCCGTCGTGCTGCTCAGCGCCGGAATCGGAGCGACGCCCGTTCTGGCCATGCTGCACGCGCTGGCAGCGGCTCTTCCGGCGCGACAACTCCTGTGGCTGCACTCGGCGCGCGACGGGCAGCATCACCCGTTTGCCGCTGAGGTCCGCCGTCTCCTGCCCGTGCTTCCGCGCAGCCGCAGCTATGTTTGCTACAGCAGGCCGGGCTCGCGGCAGACTGGGCGAAGATTTCGATGCAACCGGTCATCTGTCGCGATCTGTCTTGGAGGAGATCGGCATTCCACGAGACGCGGACGTCTATATTTGCGGCCCCACCGGTTTCATGGCCGATATGAAACAGGCGCTTGCGGCGATGGGCGTCGCCTCAGCACGGATCAGCACCGAAATATTCAGCGGTCGCGAGGCGCTGACGCCCGGCGTTGTTAGCGGCGCGACGCGGCCACCTCATCCGCCCGTAGACGACGCTGACACCGGTCCATTGGTGTCATTCGCGCGAAGCGGCATCGCGGCACACTGGAAGCCGTCAGCCTATGGAAGTCTGTTGGAGCTGGCCGAGGCGTGCGACGTGCCGGTCCGCTGGGCGTGCCGCACTGGTGTCTGTCATAGCTGCGAAAGCGGCCTGGTTTCCGGCACGGTCACCTATGGACCGGAGCCGCTCGACATGCCCGCCGACGGCAATCTTCTCATCTGCTGCTCACAACCGACCCGCGACATCGTCGTCGATCTATGAGATTCTGGCAGACCGTCGGCCTGTCCAGACCTCTCTCGAAAAATGTTCGCGTTCCTGGAAGCAGCCCGCCCCCTCGCGTCGGCAAACAAAAAGGAGGCGGCCCAAGCCTTGACCGAAGCCGAAGCCCGGACCGCCAGTTTTCCCCGGGAGGAACTATGTTCAGTTCAGCAGCTTGGCGACGTTGTCCTTGGTGACGAGGTCGAGGCCGGTGTAGATGATCTCGGGCACCTTCTCACCCTTCTTGATCGCGAGCAGCGTATCCATCGCCTTCTCGCCCATCTCGAACGGCCGCTGGCCGGTTAGCGCGTTGGAATAGCCGTCCCGCAGCAGCTCAAGCTGCATCTTCAGCGTATCCGCCACCACCAGCGTCAGCTTGCCGGCGTCGATATCCTTGCGGTTCTGGTTGACGAAGGCCTTGTAGCCTTCCGGCGCGAACATGGGCCAGCCACCGATCGGAACGATGGCGCCGAGATCAGGCGTCGCCGTGCGCAGGTCGGTCATCTGCTGGACCGCCAGCGCCGGATCGTCGTTGCAGAAGGTCGGCGAACCCGCGACTTCGACCCACTTCGATCCCTTCAGGGCTTCGCGTACGCCATCGACACGCTCGGCGAGATTCTTGGCGCCCGGACCGCCGGAGACGATGGCATATTTGCCGCCATCAGGCCTCAGCTGCAGCAGCTGCTTGCCGAGTGCGAGGCCGAAATCCTTGTTGTTGGTGCCGATATAGGCGATGCGCTTGGAGCCCGGCGCATCGGCATCGAAGGTAATGACGGGAATGCCGGCCGCGGTCGCAGCGTCGATCGACTTGGTCATCGCGGCGACGTCGGCAACCGAAATCGCAAGACCATCGACCTTCTGGGTGATGAAGTCCTGGATGATCTGCGCCTGCGTCGCCGGCTCATGCTCAACCGGGCCCTTGTAGATGCACTCGACATTGCCGAGCTCCTTGGCCCGCTTCATGCAACCATCGCGGGCGACGTCGAAGAACGGATTGTTCATGGCCTTCGGCACGATGATGAAGCGGTATTTGGTTTCCGCATGCGCCGGAGCCAGCATGACCGCGAGCGCCGCAGCGGCGTACAACAATTTCCTCATGGCTTTCCCTCCAAAATGTCTATCCCCGATGATTGTCTGGCCGGTACGCGGATAGACCTGTTCGTTCACATCCCGGCCAGTATCAGGTCACAGCAGGCGCGAGCGGAGCCGGTCGACCAGGACGGCCGCGATGATGATCACGCCCACCAGGGCCTGCTGCCAGTAGGAATTGACCTGAGCCAGCACCAGCCCGTTGCGGATGACTTCGAGCAGCACGCAGCCGACGATGGCTCCGAGCGGGCCGCCGATGCCGCCGGCGAGATTGGCGCCACCGATCACCGCCGCCGCGATCACGTTGAGCTCGTAGGATGTCGCCATGTTGGCCGGCGCCGAACCCAGCCAGCCGGAAATGACGATGCCTTGCAGGCCCGCGGCGAGCG
>NZ_CAFK01000166.1 GCF_000239815.1 Bradyrhizobium sp. STM 3843
CTTCATCTCGGCGGCTGTTTAGGCTTCGCCTTGGCTTCGAATGAGGCCAACGCGGCGTCCATCTCGTCGATGCGCTCCTTGGCCCAGTTCAGATAAACATGCACGCTGCTTTGCTCAGGCATCGTTGCCTCCGCTGGTTGATCCCCACGGATCATTGCCGGAGCGGCGGGGTATCATCTTGACGTGTGTCAAGGGAAAGGTGCGACGATTTCATGACAGCGCTCCGCCTTCATTCCAGCCGGCGGCGGCCTTCAGAACAGCTCGAAATATTCGCGCTGCTCCCAGTCTGAGACTTCGGCCTGGAAGCGCTCGATTTCCGCACTCTTGATGTGGACGTAATAGTCGACGAATTGCGGTCCGAATTTCTCGCGGAAGAACGGGTCATCCTGCAGCGCGTACACGGCCTCGCGCAATGATTTCGGCAACAGCTCGGCCTTGGTCTCGTAAGGCGTGTCCGCTGATGGACCCGGATCGAGCTTGCGGTCGATGCCGTCGAGGCCGGAAAGGATCTGCGAGGCCATGTAGAGATAGGGGTTCGCGGCCGGCTCGCCGATCCGGTTTTCCAGCCGCGTTGCGAGATCGCCGGCGCCGCCGAGCACGCGGATCATCACGCCTCTGTTGTCGCGACCCCAGATCGCGCGGTCCGGTGCCAGCGAATAGGAGCGATAGCGCTTGTAGCCGTTGATGGTCGGCGTCGTGAACACGGTGGAGGCGCGGGCGTGCGCGAGAAGTCCGGCGAGAAAATTGCGACCGAGCTCCGAAAGCGGCGCGCCGCTTTCGCTTGCCATGAAGGCGTTGCTGCCGTCGGTGCGCGCGACCAGCGACTGATGCAGATGCCAGCCGGAGGCAAACACGTTCGGCAGCTTCGGCCGGCACATGAAGGTCGCGTGATAGCCGTGGCGGCGGGCGATCTGCTTGATGGCGCTGCGGAACAGCACCATGTTGTCGGCGGGCTCGAGCCCCTTGCGCGGCTGGAAGGTGAACTCGCACTGGCTCGGCCCGAACTCGATTTCGACCGAGCGCAGAGGCAGGCCGAGCGCCATGATATCGCGGCGCAGGATTTCCAGCACCGGCTCCATCTGATCGAAACGCTGCTCGGTGAGATACTGATAGCCATGCGAGAGCAAGCTCACGGATGGCGGCTGGCCCGGCTGCCCGGCATCCTCCGGCGCCATTCGTGCGTCCTCGAGCTTGAAGAGGTGAAACTCGACCTCGAGGCCCGCGACGTAGTCGTAGCCACGCGCGGCGAGATCGCCGAGCACATTGCGATAGATGTGCCGGGTGGCAAACGGCACCGGCCTGCCGTCGCTGAAATAGAGGTCGCAGAGCACCCAGCCGGTGGTCGGCGCCCACGGCAGCACGCGGAAGGTCAAGGGATCCGGCACCATGATGACGTCGGCGGCGCCTTCCATCTCGCTCATGCCGAAACCGCCGCCTTTGGTGAACACCGGAAACACCGTGCGGTGCGCGGTGTCCTTGGCCAGCATGGTGGTGGTGATGGAGCAGCCGCTTTCGAGCGAGCCGACAGCCTCGGAGGCGATCAATGTCTTGCCGCGCAGGATGCCGTGCTGATCGGGAAACGACAGCCTGATGACCTCGAGGTTCTTCTCCTCGACGATGCGGGCGAGCTTCTCGGCCGCTTCCCGCTGCTCCTCGGTCCACAGGCCATGGCGGCTGACGAAGGTCACACTGTCTCTCTCTTGTTATGTCGCGAACCGGATTTGGGATCGTCATGCGCGGGCTCGACCCGCCTGCGGGGCCGAAGCCCCTTCGGCGCGGCGAAGGCCCGCGCATCTATCAGGAAATTAGTTTTCAAGTGATGGATTGCCGGGTCAAGCCCGGCAATGACGGAACGGAGCGAACGTCCGGCATGATTAACTCACTCCGCCGCGGTGAGATGCGTCACCTTGCCGGCGATCTCCTTCGGCACCGCTGCCGCCCAGGGCGCGCCGCGGCGCCGCTTCACGTCGACCTCCATCCAATAGAGCTCCCAGCCCTGGCTCGGACCGATGCCGTCCATCGTCGCCGGCCCCTGGATGCTGCGCGCGGTGTCGTCATCGAGAAACAGGATCGGCCTTTCGCCGCGCGCCACCTTGTCGATCTCAGCCCGCAGCAGGCGGCGATATTGCACGATCGCCTTGTCGCTCTGGCCGAGATGCTCCTTGGTGCGGTCCTGGATCGGCCCCATGGACTCTACGGCCCACTGGTCGTGGACGTTGATGTCATGGCCCATGCCGGTATAGGTCGCGCTCAGCTGCTCGTGCGGATCGAAGCCGTAATCATTGCGCTTGTTCTTGCGGGATGTGTAGTCGGGCAGCTCGTAGAGCGCGAGCCGCTGCTCGCGCATCTTCTCCTTGTCGACCGGCGCCGCATAGCTGGTGAAGATCGCATACCAGTAGCAGTTCTCGTCATCGACCGGCACGTGCCACTGTGTGATCGTCATCTCCGTGCTCATCGGAATCACGAAGCCATGCGGAAACAGCTGGTTGGTGACGCGCACATGGGTGCGCTCCGCGTCGATCTCGCGCAGCGTGATCAGCCGCAGGCCATATTCGGTGTGCTCGACATTGATGATCGGGCGGTCATATTCGCGCAGGATCCTGGTCATTGGCAGCTCGCTGCCGGCCGAGGCGCCGCGAAACTGCTTGCCATAGGCGGTCGAGGTGTCTTCGTCCTCGAAGAAGCGATGCAGATAGGAGGCGTGCGCCGGATCGATGCCGACCTCGAGCGCCTGCAGCCAGTTGCATTCCATGTGGCCCTTGAAGGCGAAGGTGTGGCTCGCAGGCGCGGTGAAGCAGTCGATCTCAGGGAAGGCCGGCGGTGTGCCCTCGCCGAGATAGGCCCAGACGATGCCGCTCTTCTCGACCACCGGATAGGACCGCTGGCGGATGTTGGCGCAGAGGTTCGAGCCTTTCGGCTCCGCCGGCGTGTCCAGGCATTGACCGGTGACGTCGAACAGCCAGCCGTGGAATGAGCAGCGCAGGCCGCCATGCTCCAGCCGGCCGAAGGCGAGGTCGGCGCCGCGATGGGCGCAGTGGCGATCGATCAGGCCGTAGCGGCCCTGCTCGTCGCGAAACAGCACGAGATTTTCACCAAGCAATCGCACCGGGCGGACCGGCCGTTCGCCTTGGAGTTCATCGACCAGTGCCGCCGGTTGCCAATATTGGCGCATCAGCTTGCCGCAGGGGTCGTTCGGCCCAATGCGGGTGATCAGGTCGTTCTGCTCCTGGCTCATCATGGCGGGCGTCCCTTCCGTGTTTCGCTTTGGCTTGTTCGCCTATTGAACAGATGGGCGAATTATGACATGTTCGGAAGCGGCCGCAAGCACGAGTTTTCACCGCATTGCGGCGCGGAACGAGGCAATGCCGAAGTTGAAACGGGATGCGGGCGGCGAGGCCGCCACCGACTATGTCGAAAGCCTCGACCGCGGCTTGCGGCTGCTGCAGCTGTTCGGCACGCGGCCGGGTGCGATGACGCTCAGCGACATCGCGCGCATCGCCGACCTGCCGCGCGCGACCGCGCGGCGCATCCTGTTGACTCTGCAGCGGGGCGGTTTTGTCGCCAGCGACGGCAAGCTGTTCGCACTGACGCCGCAGGTGCTGACGCTGGCCTCGTCGTTCCTGCGCTCGAGCCAGCTCGTCAACGTGCTGCAGCCGGTGCTGGATCGCGTTGCCGAGAGCGTCAAGGAGATCGCCTCGCTCGCGGTGCTCGACGGCGATGAAGTCGTGTTCATCGCGCGCGGCGGTCCGGTCCGCGTGTTCTCCGGCGGGCTCGAGATCGGCTATCGCCTGCCGGCGTTCTGCACCTCGGTCGGCCGCGCGATGCTCGGCCAGTTCAGCGAGGCCGAGCTGGCCGCGCGGCTCAAATCAGCGTCGCTGCAGGCGCTGACACCACAAACCGTCACCGCTCCGAAGCGACTGCTGGCTGTCATTGCCGACGACCGCCGCAAGGGCTACTCGCTGGTCGATCGCGAGGCCGAGCCGCATTTCCGCTCGATCTCGGTGCCGGTGCGCCGCTATGACGACGTGATCGTCGCGGCCATCAATATCGGCAGCCATGTCGACCGCATCTCGACCGACGAGATGACCACGCGCTTCCTGCCGCTGCTGCAGGACGCCGCCGCGTCGGTGCGCTCGCAGTTGTTGTAGAGGTGAGGGGGGTCTGCGGCATATCGGCAGCATCCGGTCCGTCTCGCTCCACATTTCCCCGGTCGCTTGCCTCAGCGGGACTCCAAAAAGTACGAGCGCCGCCCCCGGAGAGAGCGGCGCTCGCCGAAATATAATGGTGCGTGTTGACCGACGCTCGCCCGACTACTCCTTCCGCTCCGACGTCCAGCCCTTGTACTCGGCGACATTGTCGCGGGTGATGAGCTTCGACGGCAGCAGCTCGACGGTGGAGGCCGGCTTCTGGCCGTTGAGGATGCCGACGCCGACCTGCACGGCGCGGCGCGCCATGAAGAACGGATCCTGCGAGGCAGAGGCCTGGATCTGGGCCGACGCCGGGTCCTTCAGGGCGGCTTCAATGTCGGGCGCGCCGTCGACCGCGGTGATGATGATGCCGGTGCGCTGCTGCTGGCGCGCGGCGAGATCGGTGCCGATTGCCTGCGGATCGTTGATGGCGAAGATCGCGTCGATCTTCGGGAAGCGGGTCAGATAGCCTTGCGCCACGGTGAGGCCGCCCTCGCGCGATCCCTTGCCGTCCTGATCGCTGGACAGGACCTTGATGCCGGGCGCCTTGCCGAACACGTTCTTGCAGCCGGTAACACGGTCGATCACCGCCGAGACCTGCGGCCCGTTCTCGATGATGACGTCGCCTTTGCCGCCGAGCTTGTCGACGATGTACTGGCAGGAGATCTCGCCGGCCTGGACGTTGTTGGTGGTGACGGTGGCGTCGGCGCCTTCAGCCGCGGTGTCGACCGCGACGACGATGATGCCGGCCGCTTGCGCCTTCTTGATCGCAGGCCCGATGGCCTTGGGATCGCCGGGGTTCAAGAGGATCAGGTCGACGCCGGCGGCGATGAAATTGTCGATCTGGGTCACCTGCTTGCCGAGATCATATTCGAAGCCGACCGTGGTGATCTTGACGTTCGGATTGGTCTTCTTGGCCTCGAACTCGGCGCCCTTCGACAGCGCGACGAAGAACGGGTTGCCGAGCGAGCCCAGCGAGATGCCGATCGATTTCAGCTCCTTGGCCGATGACGGCGCAGAGGTCAGCGCAAGCGCGACGGCGGCAACGCTGGCAAGCAATACAGTCTTCAACATAGGTTTCCTCCCTGGTCCTTTCATGTCCCGGTACGGCCGACCAGATGCCGTCTCAGACTTCATTGGAGCGGCGCAACCGCCGCTCCTTGTTCAGGTGCGTGCCGAGCCCTGCAGGCGATAGCGGTCGAGCGCGACGGCGCCGATGATCACGAGCCCCTTGATCACATATTGCCAGATGTCGGACACGCCGATGAGAATAAGGCCGTTCGACAACACGGCGATGATCAGCGCGCCGACCAGCGTGCCCCAGATCGAGCCGATGCCGCCGACGAACGACGTGCCGCCGAGAATCACGGCGGTGATCGCGTCGAGCTCGTAGGACTGGCCGAGCTGCAGCCCGTTGGCCGCATAGAGCCGCGCCGCCTGCATGCCGCCGCCCAGGCCCGCCAGCAGCCCCGACATGCCGTAGACGAAGATCAGCACCGCCCAGACCTTGATGCCGGCGAGTCGGGCTGCGCTTTCATTGCCGCCGACCGCATAAATGTGCACGCCGAGTACGGTCCGGCGCAGGATCAGCCAGGACCCGAAGATCACGAGCAGCGCGATCACCGACAGCCAGGGAAGCGAGATCACGCCGGGAATGAGCGGCAGCGAGGCGTTGCCGATGAAGGCAAAGGGAATCGACGGATTGAACACGGTGGTGTCGGCGCCCATCAGGCGCGCGAGCCCGCGCACGGCCGTCAGTGAGCCCAGGGTGACGATGAAGGGCGGCAGGCGCAACAGCGCGATCAGCGCGCCATTGATGATCCCGAGGCCGAGGCCGGTGAGCACGGCGGCCGGCAGCCACAGCGAGCCGAGATCAGGCAGCTTCGAGAGCGTCAGGCCGGCCATTGCGGCCGCCGCCAGGATCGAGCCGACCGACAGGTCGATGCCACCGGTCAGGATCACGAAGGTCATGCCCGCCGCGAGTACGGTGTTGACGGCGGCCTGCTGCAGCACGATGCCGAGATTCTGCCCGGTGAAGAAGCGGCCCTCGGAGAGGAAGTGAAAGCCGATGCACAGGATCAACAGCACCGGCAGCATGCCGGCGGCGCGGATGATCATGCGGACGCGCTGGCGCTTGGTTTCCTGCGCGGATGCGAGGCTTGAGGTAGGGCTGGCCTTCGCCTGAACCGAACTGTTATCAGGCATCGACATGCTCCGTTCCGGTGGCCAGGGCCATGATCTCTTCCTGGCTGAAATGTGATGTTGCGTTGCGCCTGATCTCGCCGGCGATGTGGCCTGAGCGCATCACCAGCACGCGGTCGCAGATGCCGATGATCTCCGGCAGATCGGACGAGATGACCAGGATCGCGGTGCCGGATTTGGCGAGATTGTCGATGATCGCATAGATCTCGGACTTCGCACCGACATCGACGCCGCGCGTCGGCTCGTCCAGGATCAGCACTTTCGGCGTGGTGGCCAGGAGCCGCGACAGCAATACCTTCTGCTGATTGCCGCCGGACAGCCCGCCGACGGGAACGCCGACATTCGGCGCACGAATGCCGAGCGCGGCAAACGCCCGCTCGGCCCGGTCGCGCGCCTTGTCCCGATCGAGAAAACCGCCGAGCTTCGCATCGCGCCCGATCACGGCGAGATTGATGTTGTCGAGGCATGACATATCCAGGAACAGGCCGAGCGCTTTCCTGTCCTCGGTGAGATAGGCGATCCCGGCGTCCAGCGCCTCGCCGGGGGTGCGGATGTCTATGGGTTGGCGGTCGAGCTCGACATGGCCCGAAATTTTCGGTGCCGCGCCGATGATGAGATGCGCAAGCTCGGTCCGGCCGGCGCCGATGAGGCCGGCCAGCCCGACCACCTCGCCGGCATGGATCGTGAGCGAACAGCCCTTGACGCGCTGTCCGTCCGCCATGTCGGTTGCGGTGAGAACCGGACGGCCGGATGTCGCGTTCGGATCGTGCTCCTTCTTGTAGAAAGACGACACCTCGCGTCCCACCATCAGCCGCACGATGGTGTCGGCGCGGATCTCCGGTTTGTCGAGCGAGCCGACCAGGCGGCCGTCGCGCAGCACCGTGACCCTGTCGCCGAGCGCATAGACCTCATCCATGCGGTGCGAGATGTAGATGATGGCGAGGCCCTCGGCGCGCAGTTGCCGGATCAGCGCGAACAGCCGCTCGCTCTCGGCCGCCGAGAGCGAGGTGGTCGGCTCGTCCATGATCAGGATCTTCGACCGCGCGTGCAGCGCCCGAGCAATCTCCACGAGCTGGCGCTGGCCCATCGAGAGCTCCGCGACCAGAGTCTGTGGCGTGAAATCGGCGCCGAGCCGCTCAAGGATCGGGCCGACGCGCTCGCGCATGGCGCCGCGCGCCAGCAGGCCGGACTGCGAGACCTCGCGGCCGAGATAGATATTCTCCGCCACCGTCAGGTTCGGCGCGAGCGATAATTCCTGGTAGATGATCGAGATGCCGGCGGCGCGGCCGCCGAGCGGGCCTTCGATGCGAACGGGGTGCCCCTCGATGCGGATCTCGCCGCCGGGGTCAGGCCGGTAGGCGCCCGACAGGATCTTCATCAAGGTGGATTTGCCGGCGCCGTTTTCCCCCATCAGCGCGTGGATCTCGCCGGCATAGACGGTCAGGTCGACCTTGTGCAGCGCCTTGATGCCGAAGAAGGATTTTGAGACCCCGCGCATTTCGAGGATCGGACCGCTCATCGTGCCTCCCGGCGCACGCACACTTTCTTACTTATCCGCGTCTCGTTGCTGTCGGCGCGGGACGCACATTAAACTAGAGGCTGTCGCGGAGGGCAATACTGAAGAGCGTGCGTCCAACGTTTGGGCCGTGCAGGCCGTCGCGTTCCCCGAGAAGTGTTAACGACTGCGCCGATAAAGCTTGCGCCAATGCGGCAGTCGCTCGGCATAGGCGCTCGCGAGTGCAGGCTCGGGTCGGAAGGTCTCGGTGCGCCGCGGTGGCGTGCAGACCGCCTCGATGGCTTCGCCCGTGACCGCCAGGCGGCCCAGCCGCGCCGCACCGAAGGCGGCGCCGGTCTCGCCTTCGGCGAAGCGATGGATTGGAACATCGAGCACATTCGCCAGCACCGATAGCCAAAACCGCGAGCGCGAGCCGCCGCCGATCGCATCTGCTTCCGTGATCGTGATGCCGGCGCTTGCGAGCGCATCCCGGCAATCCGCCAGCGCAAAGGCGACGCCTTCGAGCACGGCCTGCACGATCGCGGACCGATCGGTGACGTGGCTGAGTCCGTCGAGCAGGCCGCGCGCATCCGGATCATCATGCGGCGTCCGTTCGCCGGCCAGATAAGGCAGGAAGCTGACGGGCGAGGGCTTCTCGGGGCGCGCGCCAAGCGGCGCCAGCAGCTCCGCTTCGGAAGCGCCGAACAGCCGCGCAGTCCAGGCCAGGCACGAGGCCGCCGAGAGGATCGCGCCGGCCTGGATCCACATGTTCGGGATCGCGTGACAGAAGGTGTGAACGACGCGCTCGGGATTGGCGGCGACGGTATCGGTCGGCGCCAGCACGGCGCCGGAGGTTCCGAGCGTGATGAACGCCGCGCCGGGTGCGATCGCGCCGATGCCGACCGCGCCGGCCGGATTGTCGCCAGCACCGCCGGCGATGATGGGGCGCTTGTGCAGGCCCCAGCGTTGGGCCAGCTCGCTGCGCAGCCGGCCCGCGGGCGCCGTGCCCTCGACCAGGCGCGGCATCTGCGCGCGCGACAGGCCGGTGGCCGCAAGCCCGTCATCCGACCAGTCCCGCCTGACGACGTCGAGCCACAGGGAGCCGGAGGCGTCGGAGACATCCTCGATCGCTTCGCCCGACAGGACCAGGCGAAGATAGGCCTTCGGCAGCAGCACCAGCCTGATCGCCGCGAAGATCTCAGGCTCGTGTGCAGCGATCCACAACAGCTTCGGTGCAGCAAAACCCGGCATTGCCTTGTTGCCGGTGATCTTGCGCAACGCCGGCCAGCGCTGCTCCAGCAGCCTGCACTCGGCCGCGGAACGGCCGTCGTTCCAGAGAATGCAGGGCCGCAACGGTTTCAAGTCAGCATCGAGCAGGACAGGGCCGTGCATCTGGCCCGACAGCCCGATGCCGTCGACCGCTGCCATGTCGTGCGGATGATCCGCCTTCAAGGCATCCAGTGTCGCGAAGGTCGCGTCAATCCATTGCAGGGGATGCTGTTCCGCATAGCCGGGCTTTGGAGAGGCGATCGTCAAGGCCTGACTGCGGCTCGCGACCACGCGCTGCGCGTCATCGAGCAGGATGGTCTTGACCGCGGAGGTGCCGAGATCGATGCCGAGATACATGGGCCTGCTCTACGCTTTCGCTCTTGTGCGATCGTTGCGCGGTTTGATCTTGCTCGTGCCCAAGCTCGCCTTCAACTCCCCGATCAGATGGGTGGCGAAGGCCTCGCTCAGCGGCGGCAGGGTGCGCCCGGTGCGCTTGATCACGCTGAGCTGGCGCGCGAAGGCGGGATCGTCGATCGGCCGCGAGCGCACGTCGCGTTCCGCCCTGATCTCGCGTGCCGAGCCCGGCAGGATCGCAAGCCCCAGGCCGGCGCGGACCATCGCGACCGCGGTCATCATGTAGGTCGCCTCGCAGGCGGGATGCGGGATCAGGCCGCGCCGATGGAAGGCGCGCTCGACCACGGCGCGCACGCTGGTATCAGCCGCCATCATGATCAGCGGGTACTGCGTCAGATGCTCGGGCGTGATGGTTGCTTCCCGCCCGATCCGATGGCGGGCGGGATAGATGACATGCATCTGGTCCTGCAGGCTGAAGATGATCTCGATGCCGGGCTGTGCGACCTCGTCGCCGGCGACGCCGAAATCGACCTCCTCATTGCGCACGAGATCGAGCACTTGTTTCGCCACCACGTCGCGCAGCGCGAAATAGACGTTCGACCTCTCATTGCGAAACGATTGGATCGCGTCGGGCAGGATGCCGGAGGCGATCGAGGGCAGTGCGGCGAGGCGCACGATGCTGCGCTGCGCGGCATTGCCGCCGCGCACGTCGAGCACCAGGGTCTCGATCTCCTGCAGCAGTCTCTCAAAGCCCGGCAGCACGTCGGCGCCGGTGCGCGTCAATTCGACCGAGCGGCTGGTGCGATCGAGCAGCCGCGCGTTCAACGTCTCTTCCAGCCGCCGGATCTGCACGGTCAGCGCCGGTTGCGACAGATGCAGGAGTTTGGCCGCGCGCGTGAAGCTCTTGAGCCGCGCGACGGTGACGAAGGAGCGCATCTGGGCGAGGGCGACGTCCATAATCCTATGCTATTGCTGCGATAAAATCATTTCAATTGTTTAATCGCAACCCCGATGGCAAGCAGCGGCAAAACGGAACTTAAATGCCAGCGCGAGCTCAATCGCGCCGGGAGGAAACATGCTGGCGCTGCTCGGCCTCATCACCATCGCAATCCTGCTCGTCGTCATCATGACGAAGCGGATGTCACCTCTGATCGCCCTGATCGTCATTCCGATTCTGGCGGCGCTGATCGGCGGCTTCGGCTGGGACACCTCCAAGTTCATCGTCTCCGGCCTGCAGAGCCTCGCCCCTGTTGTCGGCATGTTCGTGTTCGCGATCCTGTTCTTCGGCATCGTCAGCGACGCCGGCATGCTCGATCCGATCATCGATCGCATCCTGCGCACGGTCGGCACGCGCCCGACCCGGATCGTGATGGGCACCACCTTGCTGGCGCTGCTCATTCACCTCGACGGTTCCGGTGCCGTGACCTTCCTGGTCACGATCCCTGCGATGCTGCCGCTCTATGAGCGGCTCGGCATCGACAAGCGCATCCTGGCCTGCGCAGCGTCGATGGCCGCCGGCGTGAACTTCCTGCCCTGGACCGGGCCGATGATCCGTGCCTCGGCCTCGCTGAAGTTGCCGATCCCGGAAATCTTCAATCCCTTGGTGCCGGTGCAGATTGTCGGCCTCGTCTTCATCTTTGCCGTGTCCTGGTGGCTCGGCCGGCGCGAGGAACGACGGCTCGGCCTGGCCGGAGGCGCAACAGTCGAGGCGCCGCAGCGCGTCATCACCGACGCCGACAAGGAGCTGCGGCGGCCGCAGAATTTCTGGATCAACATCGTCCTGACCGTGATCGTGCTGGGCAGCATGGTGATCCTCGGCGAGAAGCTCGCGCCCGCAATCGTCTTCATGGTCGGCACCTGTGTGGCGCTGCTCATCAACTATCCCAACGTCGACATGCAGCGCCGCCGCATTGACGCGCATGCGAAGGCCGCGTTGCTGATGGCCTCGATTCTGATCGCCGCCGGCGTCTTCACCGGCATCATGCAGGGCACCGGCATGCTGAAGGCGATGGCGCAGACCGCGGTGAGCTTTGTCCCGGCGGAGGCCGCGAAGTTCATTCCGATCGCGCTCGGCGTCGTCTCGATGCCGCTGAGCCTCTTGTTTGATCCGGACTCCTTCTATTTCGGCGTGCTGCCGGTCGTGGCCGAGGTCGGGTCGCAGCTTGGCGTACAGAAGGTTCAGGTGGCCCAGGCCGCCTTGTTGGGCCAGATGACCACGGGCTTTCCGGTCTCGCCGCTGACGCCTGCGACCTTCCTGGTCGTGGGACTTTCGGGCATCGATCTGGCGGATCACCAGAAGTTCACGATACCCTTCCTGTTCGGCGCATCGGTGGTCATGACCATCGCCTGCGTGTTATTCGGATTGTTCCCCATTTGAGCCGGAGGACCGCGATGCGGACCATCAGGATCGGCGCCGGCGCCGGCTATTCCGGTGATCGCATCGAGCCCGCGGTCGAGCTCGCCGAAAAAGGCGAGCTCGATTATCTCGTGTTCGAGTGTCTCGCCGAACGCACCATCGCGCTGGCGCAACAGGCGCGCATGAAGGACCCGGCCGGCGGTTTCGATCCGCTGCTCGCGGCGCGCATGCAGGCGGTGCTGCCGATCTGCAAGGCCAAGAACATCCGTATCGTCACCAATATGGGTGCGGCCAACCCGCTCGGTGCCGCGGAGGCGACGCGAACCATTGCGCGCCAGCTCGGCCTGACAGGACTGAAGATCGCGGCGGTGACCGGCGACGACGTGCTGGCGGAAGCGAAGCAGGCCAATCTCGCGCTCGACAACGGTGACACCGTCAAGGGTCTCGGCAATCGCATCGTCTCCGCCAACGCCTATATCGGCGCGCGTGCGATCGCAGATGCGCTCGCGGCCGGCGCCGATGTCGTGATCACCGGCCGCGCCGCCGATCCCGCGTTGTTTCTCGGCTGCCTCGTGCACGAGTTCGGCTGGGCGATGGATGATTGGGATCGGCTCGGGCAGGGCACCGTGGTCGGGCATCTCCTGGAATGCGCCGGACAGATCACCGGCGGCTATTTCGCTGATCCCGGCGTGAAGGATGTGCCGGATCTGGCGCGGCTCGGCTTTCCGATCGGCGAGGTGCGCGAGGATGGCGATCTCGTCGTCACCAAGGTCGCGGGCTCCGGCGGCTGCGTCATGCCTGCGACCGTGAAGGAGCAACTGCTCTACGAGATCCACGACCCCGCGCAATATTTCCAGCCCGACGTGGTCGCGGATTTCTCGCAGGTGAGGGTGGAAGAGGCTGGCCCCGATCGCGTCCATGTCATGGGCGGGCGGGGCAAGCCGAAGACCGGCCTGCTCAAGACATCGATCGGCTATGTCGACAGCTATGTCGGTGAAGGCCAGATCTCCTATGCCGGGCCCGGTGCTGTGGCGCGCGGCCGGCTCGCGCTCGAGATCGTGCGCGAGCGGCTTGCCCTCACGGGCGTGCAGACCAGCGAGCTGCGCTTCGACCTGATCGGGGTGAACGCGCTGCACGGAGACGTGACACCGCAAGCCGGCGAGCCCTATGAGGTGCGCGTTCGTGTGGTTGGTCGCACCGAGACGCTGGCGGAAGCGGTCAAGATCGGCAACGAGGTCGAGACGCTCTACACCAACGGACCGGCCGGTGGCGGCGGGGCTTGGAAGTCGGCGCGCGAGGTGGTCGCGGTCGCATCCTGCCTCGTCCCTGAGAGCGCGACGCAAATGCATGTGGTGGTGCTGGAGGCCTAGAGATGAAGCTGCGCGACATCGCCCATTCCCGCACCGGCGACAAGGGCGACCTCTGCAACATCTCGGTGATCGCCTATCGTCCCGAGGACTACGCGTTGCTGTGCGAGGTCGTCACGGCCGCCCGCGTGAAGGCGCATTTTGCTGACATCGTGCAGGGCGAGGTCCTCCGCTACGACCTGCCCGGCCTTGCTGCGCTCAACTTTGTCCTGAAGGATGCGCTCGGTGGCGGAGTCACACGATCGCTGCGGCTTGATGCACACGGCAAGTCGCTGAGCTCGCGCCTGCTCGATCTGGAGATTCCGTCTCCTGACGACGGCTCGTGACGACCTCTAGATATAGTTGCGCATAAATAAGAAATTTAGGGAGGTTGGGTGATGACGACGGCGGGTGCACTGCTCGGCAGGATACCTCGTGTTCACAGCGTATCCGGTGCAGCTTTCTTTGGCGCAATCGCGATGGTGTTGCTGTCGTCCTCACCGGGCGCAGCCGCGTCTTGCGAGCAGCTGCTGACGCTGCAGATCGAAAATACGATGATCTCAGGCGCCGAGGCACGGCCGGCCGGATCGTTCGCTCCGCCGACCGGGGCCGAGATTTCGGACCTCCCCGCCTTCTGCCGCGTGCGCGGCGTCGTCTCACCGGTCCCAGGCTCGCGGGTCGGCGTCGAGCTGTGGCTGCCGCAGGCTGGCTGGAACGGCAAGATCGAGATGGTCGGCAATGGCGGCTACAGCTCGGCGATCGCCTACAAGGCGATGGCACCGTTGCTCCGCCGCGGCTATGCGGCGGTCGCCACCGACACCGGCCACACCGGCGACGATCCCGGCTTTGCGATCGATCGCCCCGAGGCGATCGTCGACTGGGGCCACCGCGCGGTGCATGTCTCGATCGCCGTGGCGAAATCCGTGGTCGCCGAGTTCTACGGCGAGAAGCCGAAGCACAGCTATTTCGCGGGCTGCTCGACCGGCGGTCATCAGGCGCTGATGGAAGCGCAGCGTTATCCCGCCGATTTCGACGGCATCATCGCCGGTGATCCGGGCAACAACCGGACCCATCTCAATGCCGGCTTTCTGTGGCAGTTCGTCAGGAATCATCGCCCCGATCTCAGCCTGATCATTCCGCCGGCGAAGCTCGCCGCGGTCACCGAGGCCGTCATGAGGACATGCCGGGGCAAGGACGGTGGTCTTTCGACCGACAATTTCCTGACCGACCCGGAGGCCTGCGACTTCCGCCCCGAACAGATGCTGTGCAAGCAGGGCGAGGGCGATGATTGCCTGACGCAGGAGCAGGCTGATGCGCTGAACGCGATGTATGGCGGCGCGCGGGATCAGCGCAGTGGCGCGCAGGTCTATTATGGCTGGCCGAAGGGCAGTGAGAATTCGGGCCACGTCATTGCTGCGCTTCCAGGATGGAGTCTGTATTGGGCCGATCCGGCGCATCCCGATCGGCCTGCCAGGCTCAACTTTTGGAAGGAGTGGGCGTTTCCGGATGCGAACTGGGATTGGCGCAGATTCGATTTCGGGTCGGGCATGAAAGCCGTCGACGACCGGCTCGCGCCTGTCATCAATGCGATGAACCCGGATCTCGCTGCGTTCAAGGCGGCGGGCGGCAAGCTCATCCAGTATCACGGCCTCGCCGATCCGGTCGTACCGCCGCGCGACTCGATCGACTATTATGAGCGGGTCCAGGCTGCTGCGAGCGCTGAGGGTAGCGCCGACGCCAGCGCGGATTTCTACCGGCTGTTCCTGGTGCCGGGCCTCTATCATTGCGAGGGCGGACCGGGACCGAACGTTCTGGATACGCAGGCGGCGCTGGAGAGCTGGGTGGAAAAGGGCATCGCGCCCGAGACCATCGCGGCAACCAAGTTCCGGAATGATAGACCATCCGACGGCATCGAGATGACCCGTCCATTGTGTCCCTATCCGAAGATCGCGCGCTACAAAGGCGAGGGCGATCCGGCAGATGCCGCGAACTTCGCCTGCGCCGACGGCCATCGCACTGCGACGCCGCTGCCGGCCGCGGCCTACTTACGTTGAGCAGTGGAGATCAGAAAATACACGCCTCAGGTGCAGGCATGCGCCGCACGGAGGGCGCCGCTCCTATCAGCACATTTCCAAGCTCAAGCGTTCCGTGATAGCCCAATCACGATAAGCAGACGGCGTGAGGCGTGCTGATACGATGGACCACTATGACGTGATCATCCGGGGCGGGCGCGTGCTCGATCCCGAGACCGGGTTCGATGCGGTCGCCGATGTCGCAATCAAGGACGGCGTGATCGCTGCGATCGGTGATGTCGAGGGAGCGTCCGCGCGAACCATCGACGCTGACGGCCTCATCGTCAGCCCGGGCTTCATCGACCTGCATGCTCACGGCCAGTCGCTGCCGGCCGACCGCATGCAGGCCTTCGACGGCGTCACCACGACACTCGAGCTCGAGGTCGGCGTGCTGCCGGTCGCGCGCTGGTATGACGAGCAGGCCGCGCTCGGCCGCGTGCTGAACTATGGCGCCTCGGCCGGCTGGGTGTTCGCGCGCATCGCGACCATGACCACGCAGCAGGCCGCATCGAGCGTGGCCGGCATGGGCGAGGCCATGCGCGACAAGCGCTGGGTCGAGGAGGTCGCAACGCCTGCGGAAGTCGCCGAGATCGTCGAGCGCGTGCGGGTCGGGCTGGAGCAGGGCGGCATCGGGATCGCGTTTCCGAACGCCTATGCGCCGGGCACCGGCGTCAAGGAACTGTCGGAGCTGTGCAGCCTCGCGGCACGGCAGGGCGTGCCGACCTACACCCACATCGCCTACATGTCGAATGTCGATCCGCGCAGCTCGGTCGATGCCTATGTCAGGCTGATCGGGCTTGCCGGGGCGACCGGCGCGCACATGCACATCTGCCATTTCAACAGCACCAGCCTGCAGGATGTCGAACGCTGCGCTGAGCTGGTGAAGACCGCGCAGGCGCAGGGCCTGAAGGTGACGGTCGAAGCCTATCCTTACGGCACCGGATCGACTGTCGTCGGTGCCGAGTTTTTCGCCGATCCCGCCTTTTGCCAGCGCCAGGGCGTTGGCTATGACGCCATCGAGATGGTTGCCGAGCGCCGCCGTCTCGCCGACCGCAATGAGCTCCTGGAGCGCCAACAGCGCGAGCCCGGCGCGCTGGTCCTGATTCATTTCCTCGACGTCGCGGTCAATCAGCGCCACCGCGATCTGCTCGATATCTCCGTGATGTATCCCGGCGGCGCGATCGCCTCCGACGCGATGCCGTGGATCCTGTCGAACGGCACCGCCTACACCGGCGACGCCTGGCCGCTGCCGGACGATGCGGTGTCGCATCCACGCTCGTCCGCCACCTTCACCAGGTTCCTGCGCGAATGGGTGATCGACCGCAAGGTGGTGCCGCTGATGGAAGGCGTCGCCAAATGCACCCTGATCCCGGCGCAGATCCTCGAAGCATCCACGCCTGTGTTGCGCAAGAAGGGCCGGCTGCAGGTCGGCTGCGATGCCGATATCACCGTGTTCGACCTCGAGACGCTGCGGGATCGCGCCGACTTCCTCAACATGAACCGCCCCTCGCAAGGCGTGAAGCATCTCCTGGTACATGGCGAGGCCGTCATCGCCGACGGCGCACTCAATCGCGAGGCGCGGCCGGGCCGCCCGGTCCGGCGCGAGCAGACGTCATGATCGTCCCGGTGTTGCTGGTGGCCGGCTTTCTCGGCGTCGGCAAGACCACGCTGCTCAACCATCTGCTGGCCAATCCTGGCGGGCGGCGCATCGCTGCTGTCGTCAATGATTTCGGCTCTGTTGATATCGACGCGCAGCTCCTGGGCACCGTGTCCGACGGCGTCGTCTCCCTGAAGAACGGCTGCATCTGCTGCTCGTTGCAGGGCGACCTGTTGCGGACGCTGTCGTCCGTCATCAAGCGAGATCCTGCGCCGGACGCGATCGTGATCGAGACGTCGGGCATTTCGGACCCGGCCGAGATCATCCGCAACCTGATGGATCCTGTCATCTTCAAGGTGGCGCCGCTGGAGACCGTTGTCACGCTGGTCGATGCGCGCCGCCTGTTGGACGATCCCGACCTTGCCAAGGACGCGCTATGGCGGTCGCAGCTGCGTGCTGCCGACTTCGTGCTGCTGACAAAGACGGACCTACTGGAGGACGAGGAGCGCGCCGAGGTCGAAGCCGTGATCGGACGCGACAAGCCGAACGCGGCGATCTTCGATGTCGTCCATGGTGCCGTCGCCCCTGACTTGTTGTTCTCGCGCGATCTCGTTGCCACACGCGTGCTGCCACGCCCGACGCCGACCGCGTCAGAGCCGTTCGCGGCTGTAACCTGGACCTCGCAGGCGCCGCTGTCGCTGGCGCGCTTTCAGACGGTCATCGGCCAGCTCGCGCCGCGCACGCTGCGCATCAAGGGCATTTTGCTGTTCACCGAGCATCCCGGACAGCCGATCCTGTTCCAGTCCGTCGCCACCCGCGGCACCCTCGCCCCGTCACCGCTGCCGCCGCCCGAGAGGCTGACCGCTCAGCTGGTGCTGATCGGGCGGGAAGGCGAGCTCGATGCCGAGGAGATCGATCGCCTGCTGCAAACGATCGTGATGGCTTGAGAGGCTGCTCTCTTGATCTCTCCCGAGGGCGAGCACAGCCATAGCGATAAAGTTGATAATGTCGTCATTCCGGGGCGATGCGAAGCATCGAACCCGGAGTCTCGAGATTGGTTTGTGCGCTTACTTACCTCGGGATTCCGGGTTCGAGGCCTGCGGCCTCGCCCCGGAATGACGTGTTTGGGCCTGAGAACGGAGCGCGTGGCGTCTGTCGCCTACTGCCCCTTCCCGACATACGGACATCCGCCGTCGGCCAGCGGTCGGAACGCCTGGTCGCCGGGCACCGTGGTCTGATACTCGTACAGATCCCACTTGCTCTTGGATTCTTCCGGCTTCTTGATCCGCATCAGATACATGTCGTGCACCATGCGGCCGTCCTCGCGGACGACGCCGTTCTGGGCGAAGAAGTCGTTCACCGGCGTCTTGCGCATCTGCGCCATCACGGTTTCGGATTCGACCGAATTGGTCGCGGCCACCGCCTTGAAGTAGTGGCGCAGCGCCGAGTTGACGCCGGCCTGATAGGCGGTCGGCATGGCGCCGTGCCGCTTGAAGAACTCTTCTGCGAAGGCGCGCGTCTCCGGTGTCCGATCCCAGTAGAAGGAATCGGTGAACAGGAGATCATGCGCGTGCACAAGTCCCAGCGCCGGCACGTCAGTGAGCGTGACCTGGAGCGCGACCACCTGCATGCTCTGACGCACATTGAATTCGTCCGCCTGTCCCACCGCGTTGCGGAAGTCGGAGCCGGCATTGGCGAGCGCCAGCACCTTGGCGCCCGAGGATTGCGCCTGCAGCAGGAAGGACGAGAAATCCGCGGTGTCGAACGGGTGCCTGACCGCGCCGAGCACCTTGCCGCCGGCCGCGGTCACCGCCTTGCTCGCGTCGCGCTCCAGGGCTTGGCCGAACGCGTAATCGGCGGTCAGGAAGAACCACGGCGTGCCGCCGCGTGCGACCACCGCCTTCGCGGTCGCATTCGACGAGGCGTAGGTGTCGTAGGTCCAGTGCACCGAGGTCGGCGAACATTGCTTGCCCGTAAGATCGGACGAACCCGAGCCGGAGATCAGGAAGATCTTCTTGCGCTCACGCGTCAGGTTCTGGATCGCGAGCGCCACGGCGGAATTGACGCCCTCCGCGACCACGTCGACGCCCTTGTTATCGATCCAGTTGCGGACGATGCCGACGGCGACGTCGGGCTTGTTTTGGTGATCGGCCGAGATAATCTCGATCCTGCGGCCGGCCACCGTTCCGCCGATCTCTTCGGCGGCCATCTGCGCCGAGATCACCGAGCCCATGCCGTTGCCGTCCGAATACTGGCCGCTCATGTCGGTGATGATGCCGACGCGCAGGACGCCGTCTTCGGCATCGGCGGGCGCACTCGCCAGCAGCATCGCCGAGCCGATCATGAACAGAACGCTCAGCGCCGAACGTGCAACTCCGTGCATTTCGCCTCCCGGAATACTTGTTAGTTGTCTTCAGTTGATTGTCGTGAGTTGATTGTCTTGAGTTGTCTTGCACCCCGACCTGCAGGATCGGCGCGCAGGTGGCAATGTCGTCGGCAGCATGGCCGGTCTGCGGTGACAAGTCCAGGCGTGGACGGCAGACGCAAGACGGCCAGCGCCGACGCGCTTAGCCGATCAACCGACCTGGCAGAGCGTGGTGTCATGCTGGTCCGCCCAGCTGCAATGGCCTCCGCCGGCGCGCTTGGCGGCATAGAGCGCCGCGTCGACCCGCCGGAGAATGTGTGTCAGCGCGCCGTCCGAACGCGGTGCGTCGTTGACAAGCAGACCGGCGCTGGCCCCGATCACGGCGGGAATGTCGGACAGCAGGAACGGCATCGACAGCGCACGAACGGCCTCGCGCGCGAGCCCCAGGGCTTGGTCGCGTCCCTCGGCAGTATTGCCGACCGGCTTCAGCAGCATGAACTCGTCGCCACCGAAGCGCGCGGCCATGCCGCCGGTGCCGACGCAGTCGGAAAGCCGCTCGGCGACCTGACGCAGCAGGTCGTCTCCGGCATGATGGCCATGGCGGTCATTCACCGGCTTGAAGCCGTCGAGATCGATCGCGACTACTGCAACGGTGCCGCCAACGCTTGCCAGGGCGTCGAGGAACGCAGCGCGGTTAGGTAGCCCGGTCAGGAAGTCATGGTTGGCCTGACGCGCGAGCGCATGTTTGGCCTCGAGCCGCTCGATGAAGGCCTTGCTCAGGTGGCGCGAGGCTTCGCGGATAGTGAACCAGAACAGCACCAGCATGCCGGCGCCGAGCCGGTAGGAGATTTCGGGACGCATCAAGCCGCCGACCAGGGTGGGCGCCAGCAGCACTGCGGCCGTCGTCAGCACCACCCAGGGCCGGATCGCTGCCCGCGACACCATGCCGACGCAGTAGGACATCGAGAGGCCGAAGGCGAGCCAGGCGCCGGGTCCATCGTCGAGTTGGAAGGCACGAAACGATAACGCTCCGAGCGCCAGCCCGAACGAGGCCGCGGCCGCGGCATAGATGCGCTCCCAGAGGATGACGTCCTGGTCCGATAGCTGTGCAGCTCGCTTCTTGTAACGCAGCAGGCTGACCGTCCGGCCGATCGCATTCACGACAATGGCAAACGAGATGGCGATGTAGCCGGGGTCACGATGGGCCGCCGCCAGCGCGACGGATGCGGTGATTGCTGCGGCGTTGATGGCCGTCACCTGCGGCAACGAGGTGTATAGCAGGTCGACAAGCTCGCGGCGGATGGCCGGATTTGGAGGCAACAACTTTGAAAATAACTTTAGTCCCATGGCGCGCACCATGGGGCAGCTTTCCCAACAAGACATGGTGCCGAAGGCGTCACCCCGGAAAGGTTGGCTATTACCTTAAACCTTCGTCAATGCCGGGCTTGCGGGCTTAAGGCTCGCTTTTTGCTCCGCTAGTCCGCAACGCCATTCGTGTGCCGTTGTGATACCCGCGTGACATGGGGCGGGTCGAGCTTGAGCGGACGCAAGGGCTGCTTCTTGGCCATTGCATCCATGACGGCGCGGTCGGCCTTCTCGATCCGCTTCGCGGCGGCAGCGTCGGCGAAGGCGCGATCGAATTTGTGCAGCCGATAGAACACGATGCCGCGGTCGATATAGGCCTGCTTCAGCCGCGGATCGATCTGAATGGCCTGGTTCAGGTCGCCCATCGCGGCCATCAGGTCGCCCTTGTGGTACGACGCCATGGCGCGTTCATGATAAAATTTCGCGTCGTTCCCCGGTGCTTGCGCCGGCACCGCGCCCGTGACCTCGGCATTGCTGCACGACGAACCCGCCTGCGGCTGCGCACAGGACGCACGCTCCTCATCGCTGGCATAGACGTCGTCGACCTTCTCGACCGGCAGGGGCAGCTGCTCAGGCGGAGCGCTCGCCATCGTCGGGACGGAAACGGCCGAACTCGAATCTGTGGACGAAGCCGCTTCTGGTGCGAGGGCCGCGGTCTCGGCTGGCTTGCCCAGCCCAAAGCCGCCCTTGATCCGGTCGGTGGTGACGACGATCGGCTTGAGCGGTGCGACCGAGGCCGCGGACATGTGCATGAACAGCAGGTAGCCACCGACCGCAGCGGCGGACGCCACCGTCAGCGCCATCACGCCCGAGGCCACCTTGTGCACCTTGGCGACAACAGCGAGCTTGGATTCCTGCTCCTGCTCCTCGCGGGCGAGTGTCAGCAGATGGTCGTAAGCGGCGCGCTGCTCGCTATCGCTCAGGATGTCGTGGGCGCGGATGATCTGCCGAAACTTCGCCGCCGCCTCGGGGTCGCCCGGGTTGACGTCGGGGTGTACGCCCTTCACCGCCTTGCGGAACGCAACCCGGATCTCTTCAGCGTCATCGTTCGGAAGAGCACCGAGCAAATCGTAAAGCGTCGTCATCGTCGCTCTCGCTGCAGGGCTCCCTCGTCTCCGATCGAAATTCCCGCCGCGAATTTACGCTGGAGCACTCGTACTAACTCGTTCACGCACGCCAAGATGGTCATCCAGTACGGCGGAAAAATGACTGAATTACGCGGATCGGGGGCCATTTCGTCGTCTTCGTCCGTGTTCCAGACCGCAATGGTTCCGTTTCGCGCTCACGCTGATTTACTGCGATCGGGCTCATCGACGATAAGCACGATGGCAGGCATCATCAGGCAAGGCCTCTCGGCGCGAGAGGCATCGCCTACCCACATGGTGAATGGAAAGTTTGAAGCAGGTTCTAACGATTAGGGTTAATGCTCTCTTTCGTGAACATCTGTTGCAGCGAGGTCACGCCCGCGGCCACGATTTTCATGCTGATACGCCGTGGTCGGAACAGGCCGGTTGAGTTGTCGTAAAAATTTCAACTTGGGATCGTAGAGCGACTGGTTTCGGCGGTTGGGAGAGACGACCTTGGTCGCGCGATTGATCCTTGCCCTGGCGGTTTGCGCGGTCGCGGCGGGTGCGGCCCGCGCAGAAACCGCGGTCCCGGTTCGTGACGTCGATCCGCGGCTCGGCTGCAGCACGGCGGCGCCGCCCACGGCCAATTTTGCCGAGCCCGAGAACATCGATCTGCGTGATGCGTATTCACCGCCCGGCGTCGCCCACTACAAGACCAGCAAGCGCGTCGATATCGAGAGCCGTGGTTTCACCATCATTGCCAGTATCGGCGATCAGAAGAGCGACCTTGCGGGTGGTCACGCCGAAATGACTTTCAAGCTGCCCAATCCGTTCTACTTCATCCCATGAAACGGTATTCTCTCGAGATGATCACGGCGAGCGCGGACGACCATCATCCCCCGTCAGTCTGCAGCCGCCGGCCACGATCTGCGCCGGTCGCCGTGCTGCATGTGGCGACACTGATCCTGACGACGCTGATCCTGGCGACGCTGCTGCCGTTGCGGCTTGCGGCGGAGCCGCTGTTTGCCTTCGATGCAATGCCGGGCAAGCTGCCGAAGACGATCGTGCCGATCAGCTATCAGATCGAGCTCACGCCTGACCTCGCCCGGCTGACGACTGCAGGTCAGGAGACGGTCGAGCTGGAGCTCCGCGAGCCGACGGCGCGGATCATGCTCAATGCGGTCAACATCGTGATCGCAGAGGCGACCCTGGATGACGGCCCCGAGCGCGCGGTGGTCACGCCCGATACTGCGGCCGAAACGGTGGCCCTGGAATTTGCGCAAGTTCTCCCCGCGGGTCGTCACCGGCTGCATCTGCGCTTTCAGTCGCAGATCAATTCATTCGACCGTGGGCTGTTCTTCGTCGACTATCCGAGCGGGCAGGGCATGAGGCGGATGATCTCGAGCCAGCTCGAACCGGCCGATGCGCGGCGGATTTTTCCCTGCTGGGACGAGCCGGCGTTCAAGGCGAGCTTCGCCCTGACGGTGACCGTGCCGAACTCCTTCCTGGCGGTCTCCAATATGCCGGTCGCGAGCGAGGAGCCGGTCGCGCCGGACCTGAAGCGGGTCAGCTTCGCGCCGACGCCGAAGATGTCGACCTATCTGTTCGTGCTGAGCGCGGGCGAGCTGGAGCGGCTCACCGCCGATGCGAACGGCGTAACCGTCGGCGTCGTGACGACGGCAGGCAAGAGCGCGAAGGGGCGATTTGCGCTGGACGAAGCCGTCAGGCTGCTCGGCTATTACAACGACTATTTCGGCACGGCCTATCCGCTGCCCAAGCTCGACCTGATCGCGATCCCCGGCGGCTACGGCGGCGCCATGGAGAACTGGGGCGGCATCACCTTCTTCGAAAGCCGGCTGCTGTTCGATCCCGCTATCGATTCCGACGTGATGCGGCGGGACATTTTCAGCATCGTCGCCCATGAGATGGCGCATCAATGGTTCGGCGATCTCGTCACCATGGGGTGGTGGGACAATCTCTGGCTGAACGAGGGTTTCGCCAGCTGGATGCAGGAGAAGGCGGCGGTCCAGCTTCATCCGCAATGGAACACCTGGCTGAACGGCTATGGCCAGAAGCAGTTCGCGATGGGGCTCGATGCCCGTCGCACCTCGCACCCGATCCAGCAGCAGGTCGGCGATGAAAGCGAGGCGATGGTCGCCTTCGACGGCATTACCTACAGCAAAGGCCAGGCGCTGATCCGCATGATCGAGGCCTATCTCGGCGAGGAGCCGTTTCGAGCCGGCATCCGCGCCTATATGGCCGTGCACGCCAGCTCCAACACGACCACCGCCGATCTGTGGCAGGCGCTGGAGCAGGCGACCGGCAAGCCGGTCGCGGCAGTCGCCGCGCCCTTCACCGAGCAGGCCGGCGTCCCGCTGGTGCGCGCCGAGACCGACTGCCATGACGGCGTGCAGCAGCTTTCGCTGCGGCTCGACCGGTTTGCGATCATTCCGGCGCGCGGCTTCGCAGGACTCTCTGATGCGAAAAGCCTGCCGCCGGTCGCGTGGAAGCTGCCGGTCATGTTCGGACCGGCTGCCGCAGCCGCGGCGCCATCGGAGTGGCTCCTCGACGGCGCCGCCAGCATTGCCGCCGGCAGTTGCGCCACCCCGATCAAGGTCAATCGCGGCGACATCGGCTACTACCGGGTGGACTATGGTCCGCACGCCGGCGCGGCGCTGACCTCCGCGCTCGACCAGATGACGCCGGAAGACCGGCTCAACATGCTCAACGATGCCTGGGCGATGGTCGCCGCCGGCCGCGCCGACGCAGCCGCCTATCTCGGGCTGGTCGAGCGCCTCGCGCCTGATGACCGTCGCGCGATCTGGGACCAGGTCATTTCCAGCTTCGCGACGCTGGATCATCTGGCGCGCGGCGAGCCTGCGCGCGAAGCTTTGCGATCCTATGCGCGGACGCGGCTGCGCCCGGTATTCGACCGGCTCGGCTGGGACGGCACCGGCCATGGCGATGATGATGAGACGCCGCTGCGTGCGCGGCTGATCCGTGTGCTCGGCGATCTCGGCGATGCCGATATCCTCACCGAGGCTCGGGCGAGATTTGCCCGTTTTGCCGGCGATCCGCAGTCACTTGTGCCAGCGCTGCGCGACCCGGTCGTGCATCTCGTGGGGCTCACCGCCGACCAGGACAGCTATGAAACGTTGCTCAGGCTTGCCCGTGCGAGCACCGTGACCAGCGAGCGCGTGCGCTATTATCTGGCGGCGGCGAATGCGCGGGACCCGGCACTCGCTACGCGCACGCTCGGCCTGACGTTGACGGACGAGATGCCGGTGACCGTTGTCGGCCCCGTCTTCAGCACGGTCGCCTCCTCGGCCGAACAGCCGGGGCTCGTGTGGCGGTTCGTTCAGGACAAGTTCGACGCGCTCTCCGCCCGGCTTGGCCCCGGCTTTCGCGACCAGATGGTGCCGAACCTCATGACCAATTTTACCGATGAGGAGCATGCGCTGCAGCTCGCGCATTTCAAGCCGTCGCAGGCGACCGCCGGCGGCCGCATTTCCACCTCGCGCGCGCTGGAGACGATCGCGATCTCGGCCGATTTCAAGGCGCGGGCGCTGCCGGCCTGTGTCGCCTGGATCAGCGAGCACGGCGTGCGATAAAGCGCATCGCGCTTTCGCCGGCGCGCGGGATGAGCTAGCTGTTGCCGACGTCATGTCGAGAGCAGCCTGCATGTCCGATTTCCATGGTGTCTTTCCCTATCTCGTCTCGCCGATCGATGCCGACGGCAACATCCGCTCCGACGTGCTGGGGCGGCTCTGCGACGATCTGATCCATGCCGGCGTGCATGGGTTGACCCCGCTCGGCTCGACCGGCGAGTTCGCCTATCTCGACCGCGCCCAGCGGATGACGGTCGTGGAGGCCACCATCGAGGCGGCCAAGGGGCGCGTGCCGGTCGTGGCCGGCGTCGCCTCGACCGCGATTGCTGATGCGGTGGCGCAAGCCAAAGCCTATCAGGCGCGCGGTGCCGACGGCATCCTCGCGGTGCTGGAGGCCTATTTCCCGCTGAGCGATGCCGGTGTCGAGGCTTATTTCCGCGCGATCGCTGATGCGGTCGACATTCCCGTCGTCATCTACACCAACCCGCAATTCCAGCGCTCCGATCTGTCGCTCGACGTGATCGCCCGGCTCGCCGATCATCCGCGCATCGGCTACATCAAGGACGCCTCCACCAACACCGGCCGGCTGCTGTCGATCATCAATCGCTGCGGCGACGCGATCAAGGTGTTCGCGGCGTCCTCGCATATTCCGGCGGCAGTGATGCTGATCGGCGGTCACGGCTGGATGGCGGGGCCGGCCTGCATCATCCCGCGGCAGAGCGTCGAACTCTACAATCTCTGCCAGGCCGCGTGCTGGGACGATGCGCTCCAGTTGCAGCGGAAGCTGTGGCGTGTCAACGAGGCCTTCGCCAAATTCAATCTCGCCGCCTGCATCAAGGCGGGGCTTTCCATCCAGGGCTACGACGTCGGCGACCCCGTGCCGCCGCAGGCCGCGCTCACCGCCGAGCAGCGCAAGGTGGTGGAAGAGGTGTTGCACAGTCTGTGCTGACGTTTGTTCTCACCTTCGGCCTCGATCTCTCGGAGCGTCATTCCGGGGCGCGCGTAGCGCGAGCCCGGAATCCATACTCCCAGAAAGGCGTGCTGAAGCACGAAGCCAACGACCAGCACTTCTGTTCGTGGTTATGGATTCCGGGCCCGCGCTCTGCGAGCGCGTCCCGGAATGACGGGCGTGGTTGTTTCAGTCAGCAAATCCGCTAAAACGCGTTGCAATTGCATTTGATAGACCAAGGACTCACGAATGAACATTCTTCCCGGCAATATGCGGTTCGGTGCGGGGCAGCCCGTCAAGCGGTTGGAGGATCAGAGGCTGCTGACCGGGAAGGGGCAGTTCATCGATGACAAGCCGGAAGAGGGCGCGCTCTGGCTCTACGTGCTGCGCTCGCCGCACGCTCACGCGAAGATCGCCGCGATCGATGTGGCTGCGGCGCGCGAGATGCCCGGCGTCGAGGCGATCTATACCGGAGAGGATCTGATTGCCGACAATATCGGCATCATCCCGACATTGGCGATCTTCAAGCGGCCCGACGGCAAGCCGATGACGGTGCCGCCGCGGCGGCTGCTCGCCCATGACTTCGTGCGCTTCACCGGCGAGCCGGTGGCGGCGGTCGTTGCGACCTCGCGCGCCATTGCGCAAAGTGCGGCTGAGGCCATCAGCGTCGACTATAAGGTCCTGCCGGCCGTGGTCGATCCCGTCGAGGCGATCAAGCCGGGCGCGCCGGCGGTGTGGGCCGAGGCGCCTGACAACATCGTCGCCGCGATGAGCTATGGCGATGCCGCCAAGGTCGAGGAGGTCTTTGCCGGTGCTGCGCACAGGGTCTCGCTCGACGTCGTCAGCCAGCGCCTGATTCCATCTGCGATGGAGCCGCGCTCGACCATTGCCGAGATCGAGAAGAAGAGCGGCCGTTTGATCCTGCATGTGCAGTCGCAGACCCCGGCTTCGACCCGCGATGTGCTGGCCGACATCCTGAAGCGGCCGAAGGAGAACGTGCGCGTGCTGGTCGGCGATATCGGCGGCGGCTTCGGGCAGAAGACCAATCTCTATCCGGAGGACGGCATCGTCGCCTATGCCGCCACTAAGCTGAATCGCAAGATCCGCTGGCGCGCCGAGCGCACCGATGAATTCCTCGGCGGCACCCATGGCCGCGATCTCACCTCGACCGCCGAATTCGCGCTCGACGCCAAGGGCAGGGTGCTGGCCTATCGCGTGCGCTCGATCGGCGCCACCGGCGCCTACTCCTCGGGTACGGGCAACATCATTCCGCTGGTGCTCGGGCCCTTCGTGCAGACCGGCGTCTATGACCTGCCGCTGGTGCATTTCGAGGTCAAGACTGTCATGACGCACACGGCGCCGGTCGGCGCCTATCGCGGCGCGGGCCGGCCCGAGGCCGTGTTCATCGTCGAGCGGCTGTTCGATGCGGCCGCGCGGCAGATCGGGATAGATCCCCGCACCATCCGCAAGACCAACTACATCAAGCCGGCGCAGCTGCCTTACACCAACGCGGTCGGGCAGGTGTATGACTCCGGCGCCTTCGCGCACATGCTGGAGCGCGCGTCGAAGCTGGCCGACTGGGACGGCTTCAACGCGCGCAAGCGCGAGGCCAAGAAGCGCGGCATGCTCTATGGCCGCGGCCTGACCAGCTACATCGAATGGACCGGCGGCCGCGCCCATACCGAGAAGGTCAGCTTGCATGCGACCGCCGAGGGCCGCGTCGTCCTGCATTCCGGCACCATGGCGATGGGGCAGGGGCTGCAGACCACCTACACCCAGATGATCTCAGACACGCTCGGCATCCCGCTGGACAAGATCGACGTCGTGCAGGGCGATACCGACCTGGCCACCGGCTTTGGTAGCGTCGGCTCGCGCTCGCTGTTCGTCGGCGGCACCGCGGTCGCGGTCTCCTCCAACGACCTCATCACCAAGGCGCGCGAGAAGGCCTCCAACCTGCTTGAGACCGCGGTCGAAGATATCGAATATCGCGACGGGTTCCTGACCGTGGTCGGCACCGACCGCCGCATCAGCCTGTTCGATATCGCGCAGAAGGAGCAGGGCGCGAAGCTCTCCGTCGACAGCGAGGGCGAGGTGGACGGGCCGAGCTGGCCGAACGGCAGCCATATCTGCGAGGTCGAGATCGATCCGGAGACCGGCATCGTCAGCGTGGTGCGCTACACGACGGTCGACGACGTCGGTGTCGCCGTCAACCCGATGCTGGTGTCCGGGCAGATCCACGGCGGCGTCGCCCAGGGCATCGGCCAGGCGCTCTACGAGGGCGTCGCCTACGACGCCGACGGCCAACTCCTGACGGCGACCTATCAGGACTACTGCATCCCGCGCGCCGATGACGTGCCGGCGATCACGGTCACGCTCGACGATTCCGCGCCGTGCAAGACCAATCCGCTGGGCGCCAAGGGTTGCGGCGAGTCCGGTGCGATCGGCGGGCCGCCTTGCGTGACCAACGGCGTGATGGATGCGCTGTTCGAGCTCGGGATCACCAACCTGCAGACGCCGCTGACGCCGCAGAAGGTGTGGCAGGCGATCCGCGACGCTAAGCGAGCGAAGGCGCAGGCAGCGGTTTGAAGCTGATTTTTCAGGACATCGAGTGATTTCCGTCCTTGGAGGCGAGTTCTCCCCGCGATGGCAGTGCCCTCCCCTCCCCCTTGCGGGGAGGGGGCGGGGGTGGGGGTCCACGAGTCCTTCTCTTAATTGAGAGCTCGAGTCCCAGAGACGCCAGCGATCATTGTAATTCGAGCAACCGCAACCGAACGCATGCTTTGACCTGCGTGCGGCGGGAAGCGGCCGGATGTCCTATTCCGCCTTTCCTGGAATACTGAAAGCGCGCTCAACTAAGTTCAGCGCGCGTAGA
>NZ_CAFK01000165.1 GCF_000239815.1 Bradyrhizobium sp. STM 3843
AGGGGTCGGGGGTGGGGGTCCACGAGTCGTGTTCTGTAAGAGGAGCATGAATAGGCTTGCGCCCGTTATTCCTCGACGAGCGATGACAGTGAGCAGCACGCTTCGGCGTAAGCGTGTCGCAGATCGAGCGAGAGCCACTTATTCGTTCACGTCTGGAACGACGAATTGCAAATATCAAAGAAACTCAACGAAATTCAGCGCCCGTGGACCCCCACCCCCAACCCCTCCCGCAAGGGGGAGGGGAGCTCACCGCCGTCGCGCTGATAGCTCGAATCGCGTTCGGAGTGTGTGCACGCGAGGAAGACGAACTGTGATCTCGTGCGGTGCTTCCGATCAACTAAGCGGCAACTCCATCGCCACACTGAAATCGCCCGCGCCACCCGCAACGCGCAAGCTGCCGCCATGGGCCTGCGCCACCTCGTTGGCGATGGCAAGGCCCAGCCCCGAGCCGCGCGAGTGCTCTCCTTTCTGGAAGGGAGCCAGCAGGCGCTCGCCCGTGTCCGCTGCAATGCCCGGCCCGTCGTCCCAGACGACGACGGCAACATGCGTCGCCGTTTTCTCCACCTTCACCATCAGCCGGGTCCGTGCGCCGTGAGCCAGCGCGTTGTGGACCAGATTGGCGAGCGCTTCGCGCACGCTGATCGCATCGGCCGGGACGACGGCCTCATCCTCTGACGGCACGAAGCCGATCGAGACTTCGCGGTCCAGGCTCAGCGGCACCGCTTGCGACAGGACTGATTTGGCGAGCGCATTGATGTCGGTCGGCGCAAGGCGCGACGCCTGGGCCCGGTGCTGCACCATCGCGTGGTCGAGCAGCTGGCTGGTCAGCCGCCCGAGGTCGCTGATCCGCTCGCGCAGGCGCTTCAGCGCCGGCACCTCATCGCCGCCGGAGCTGAGCAGCTCGGCTTCGGCGTCGATGGCGGCGAGCGGCGTCCGCAACTGATGCGTGGCATCGGCGATGAAGCGCTGCATGATTGTGATACGCTCGTCGAGCCGTTGCATGAAGCCGTCGATGGCTCCGACCAGCGCGCGCACTTCGGACGGGGGCATCAGCGCGATCGGACTAAGGTCGTCGGGCTTGCGCCGTGCGATTTCGGCCTCGATGCGCGTCAGCGGTGAGAAGACGATGCGCAGGCAGAGCGCCGTGGCGGCGAGCGCGAGCACGCTCATCGCGGCAATGATGCCGATCGCCTTCGACGCCAGATCCCAGGTCAGCGCGTCTCTCGCGGCCAACGTCTGGGCCAGAACGATCTCGGCCCAGCCATCGCCCGGCGCCCCGTCGATCTGGCGGGCCACGGCGGCGACGCGCACCTTCTGGCCGCGATAGATGCCATCACTCAATGTGACGCCTGTCCGCAACGCGGCCGCCGACACATTCGCTGCGAGATCATCATAGCCGGCCACCACGACGCCGCGCGGATCGGTGACCCGGTAGAACACGAGATCGTAGGCGGAGAGCGTGGAAAATGCCGCCGCAGGCGGGTCCAGCGTGACCACGCCGCCTTGCAGATAGACATTCTCGGCGATCTGCACCGCGCCGCCGACCAGGAGCTTGTCGTAGGCGTCGCGCGCCGCCGTGGCGGCGTATTGCCAGGCGGCGACGCTGAGAACGACGGCACCGATCGCCAGGATCGCGCCGATCGCGACCAGCAGCCGCGCCCGCAGCGAGCCACGTAACTGACGAAGAGGCGGCTCAAGACGCTGAGAGCTGGTAGCCAAGGCCGCGCTCGGTTCGGATTTCAACAGGAGTGCCTGCAAGCTTGCGGCGCAGCCGCGCCACGAACTGCTCGACCGCATTGGGGCTCGGGTCCTGGTCGAAGCTGAAGAGCTGTTCGACCAGTTCTTCCTTGGCCACATAGCGGCCCTGACGCGCGGCCAGGATTTCCAGCACCGTCAGCTCGCGGCGGGTCAGGTCGAGCGGCTGGCCGGCGACGCTCGCCGTCCGGCCCGCGCGGTCGATCGTCAGCGGTCCGATCGTCAGTGTGTTGTCCGACAGCCCGGAGGCGCGGCGCAGCAATGCGCGGGCGCGCGCCTCCAGCTCGCGATAGTCGAACGGCTTGACCAGGTAATCGTCGGCACCGAGATCGAGCGCGCTGATGCGGTCGTCGACCGCAGAGCGGGCCGTGAGCACGAGCACCGGTGTCCGCAGGCCCCGGCCTCGTAGATGCTTCAGGACGGCAAAGCCGTCCATGTTCGGCAGCATCACGTCGAGCACGATCAGGTCGTAGGATTGCACCTCCACCAGCTCGCTGGCGGTGCGGCCGTCTTTTTCCCAATCGACAGCATAGCCGATCCGCTCGAAGCGGTTGACGACGGCGCTGCCGATCTCCGGTGTGTCCTCGACCAACAAAATCCGCAACGGCGTGCCTCGGCTCCTGAGTCAGGTTCGCGTCAGTTCGTCCCTCTATCATCTCCAGCAAGGTTGCCGAAGTGCACCAGGCAAATTTCGCGCTGCAACATGGGGAGGGATCGATGACAATGCTCCAGTCGCCGGCTCAATTTGAGCCTTTGCTCTCGGTCGAGGGCGTGACGCTTCAATACAAGACGCCCGATACGCTTGTCACCGCGACCTATCGCGTCGATTTCAACGTCTACAATTCCGACCGTTTTGTTCTGCTCGGGCCATCCGGCTGCGGCAAATCCACGCTGTTGAAGGCGATCGGCGGTTACTTGCGTCCGACCGAAGGCCGGATCCGTCTGAAGGGGCGCGACGTCACCGAGCCGGGACCGGACCGGATGATGGTGTTCCAGGAATTCGACCAGCTGTTGCCCTGGAAGACGGTGCGCGAGAACGTCATCTTCGCGCTGACCGCGAGCGGGCGCGTCGGCGCGGCGGAGGCGCGCGAGCGGGCGGGGGCCTATATCGACAAGGTGGGCCTGTCGAAATTCATCGACAGCTATCCGCACACGCTGTCCGGCGGCATGAAGCAGCGCGTTGCCATCGCACGCGGGATGGCGATGGAGCCCGATGTTCTCTTGATGGACGAGCCGTTCGCGGCGTTGGATGCACTGACCCGCCGCAAGATGCAGGACGAGCTGCTGCAATTGTGGGAGGACACCCGTTTCACGGTGCTGTTCGTGACCCATTCGATCGAGGAGGCGATCAAGATCGGCTCGCGCATCCTGTTGTTGTCGCCGCATCCGGGACGCGTCCGCGCCGAGCTGAACAGCATCCCGTCGAGCGCGATGGGGTCGCCGCAGCAGGTCGCGCTCGAAGGGCGCATCAACGACATGCTGTTCGGCCATCATTAGGAGGAGACGTCCATGAGCGAAACGCTGGCGCTGCGTCCCGAAATCGTCAACCCCGATACGCCGCTCGGCGATGTCAGGGTCGAGGCAAGCCTGTCCTGGTTCGAGCGCATCTATCGCATCGGTGCGGTGCGCAAGGCCTTCATTCTGCTGGCGCTGGCGGGCCTATGGCAGGCCTATGGCCTGTGGCTCGGCAATCCCCTGCTGTTTCCGACCTTCACCGACACGCTCGCCGCCTTCTTCGAGAACATCAGCAATGGCGTGATCCCCGCGCGCACGCTGGTGTCGCTGGAGACGCTATTGATCGGCTATGGCGTCGGCATCGTGCTCGCCGCGGTGCTGACCACGGTCGCGATCGGCTCGCGGCTCGGCGCGGATCTGTTGGAGGCGCTGACCTCGATGTTTAATCCCCTGCCTGCGATCGCGCTGCTGCCGCTGGCGCTGATCTGGTTCGGGCTCGGCAAGGGCAGCGTGATCTTCGTGCTTGTGCACTCCGTGCTGTGGGCGATTGCGCTCAACACCCATTCGGGCTTCCGCTCGGTCTCCAACACGCTGCGCATGGTGGGCCTGAACTACGGCTTGCGCGGCCTGAAGCTGGTGCGCTTCGTCCTGATTCCGGCGGCGTTTCCTGCCATTCTGACCGGGCTCAAGGTCGGCTGGGCCTTCGCCTGGCGCACGCTGATCGCGGCTGAGCTGGTGTTCGGCGTGTCGTCGGGCTCGGGCGGCCTCGGCTGGTTCATTTTCGAAAATCGCAACCAGCTCGAGACGGCGAACGTGTTCGCGGGCCTGTTCACCGTCATCATCATCGGCCTGGTTGTCGAGAACGTCGTCTTCGCCACTATCGAGCGCAACACGGTCCGGCGCTGGGGCATGCAGCACTAGCCCACTCATAACAACCAGCTAAAAAGTCAATCACGTGAGGGAGGGAAAGTATGTCCTGGAAAGCATCACTTGGCGCGGCCGCGCTCGGGCTCGCCGCGCTGCTCGCCGCCGGCAGCCCATCGCAGGCCGAGGTCAAGGAAGTCCGGATCTCCAAGGGTTACGGCATCCTGTATCTGCCGCTGATCGTGATGGAGGACCAGAAGCTTCTGGAGAAGCAGGCCGAGAAGGCCGGGATCGGTCCGTTGAAAGTCAATTGGCTGATGCTCGATGGCGGTAATGTCATCAACGACGCCATGATGGCAGGTTCGTTGGATATTGCCGGCACCGGCGCGCCGGGCTTCATCACGCTTTGGGCCAAGGCCAAGGGCATTCCGAGCGTCGAGGTGGTCGGCGTCAGCGGCCTGAGCTCGACTTCGTTGTGGATGAACAGCAATAATCCTGAGATCAAATCGCTGAAGGACTTCAAGTCGAGCGACAAGATCGCGCTGCCCGGCATCAAGACCTCGCTGTCGGCGGTCATGCTGCAGCTGATGGTGGCCCACGAGTTCGGTCGCGAGAACTACGCCAAGCTTGATCCGATGACGGTGGGCCTGCCGCACCCGGAGGCGCTGGCGGCGCTCACCTCCGGCAAGACGGAGATCACGGCGCACCTGACCTCGCCGCCGTTTTCCTATCTGGAGCTGAAGGATTCCAAGGTCCACCGCGTCGCCAACTCGGTCGACATTCTGGGGCGCCTGACCATGGACGTGACCTTCGCGCCTAAGCGCTTCGTCGACGCCAATCCGAAGGTCGTGCAGGCTTTCCTCGATGCGCTGGACGAGGCCGACGCCTTCATCGCCCGCGACAAGGCCGCCGCGGCCGAGATCTATGCCCGCACCGCCAAGGTCAAGACCACGAAGGAAGAGGTGACGGAGATGCTGGAAGACAAGGACACCTGGTTCTCTGCGACGCCGGAAGGCGTCCTGAAGATCGCCGACTTCATGCACGGGGCCGGTTCGATCAAGGTCAAGCCGGCAAGCTGGCAGGATCTGTTCGTGCCGCAGCTGCGCGAACGCAACGGCAGCTGACCGGCTCACGTTGCGCCCGGGAAGGCCACCGTGCCCTGCTCACCACGCCTGCCCGGCCGTCCTGGCCGGGATTCCGGCGAAGATGGAGCAAAGGGCGAAGGCCACGCTACGGTCTGCCAGGCCTGAATTTGGGCAGGCGAGAGGTTTGTGGCGAACGGAGGACCTGCGCGGCCAAATGGCTCTATTCGCGTCACATTGGGCGTGAGCGACGAAGCCAATCGAAGCCGGCGTTCCAAAAAGGGGAAATATTCGTCTATCGCTGGTTCCACTTCTATCTGGTGACGCGAGGCATGCGGCTGGTGACGCCGACGAACTGCAGCAGCGGGAGAATGATGAGGCCGCCAACGACGAGGATCGCAACGTGTCCCCGGCTTCGCAAAGATTTGCGCGAAGTCCCACTAGATCGGCCCCGCTCGGGTCGGGGTCGCAGTAAGGCGCGCTCGACGGCCCATGCGAACCGGCTTGAAGCGCGGTAAGCCAGCGAACAGCTCGATGGTCGTAATGTCGAGCGCTTCGCACAGGGATGGCACGCGGATCGCCGGTAGCATGGCGCGACCGCTTTCGTAGCTGGCGATGACCTGCTGGCTGACGTGCATCAGGGCGCCGAGCAACGCCTGAGACATTTTCCGAAGCTTCCTGAAGTACCGAATACGCTGACCGAGCGCCTTGGCGATCGAGAGAAGTTTCATCCGCACTCTCCCCGTCGGCTTTTCTGGGCCCTCCGAATTTCCATCTAAACGATGCAGGGATCAAGATGGTTGTGAACCCGCAAGGAATGGCGGCTGGGAAAAACCGACACCCCACCAATTGCGGGAGCGGCGTCGCAATTGGGCCAGGGGTGCTCTCGTGCACGGGGCCGGCTCGATCAAGGTCAAGCCTGCAGGCTGGCAGGATCTGTTCGTGCCGTAGCTGCGCGAACGCAACGGCAGCTGATCACGGGTGTCGGCGCAGGGGAGCGCGGCCGAAGGGCGCGCTTCAGGAAAGAGTTTGTTGCTATCCGCGAATTGCGATGCCGCGTCCGCAGGCACTGTTGATGAAGCAGGCCTGCAACGCGTCATCGAGCTGGTCGGATCGTTTGCCGTCGAGACTGACGTCCGGAAACCCGTGGCCGCGCAGATAGACCTGCATCTGCAGAATCGCGCGGCTGCCGCCCACGGTGACGATGGTCTCGAGATCCTGCTTCGCATCCGCCGCCTTTCCGCTTCGGGTCAGGACCAGGGCGCGCTGGACATACATGTTCACGAGGTCAGGCCTTGTGGGACCGGGGAGGCTCCGCTGCCCCGTTGGTCCGAGAACGCTGTTCAAGTCGGCAAGCGCGCCGGCATCGTCACCGTTAGCCGCTTGGATTGCAGCGCGGATCTGCAGAGCGCGTAGATCGTAGTGCGAGGCGAGTATGGAATCGACGTCATCCTTGGCGCCCGCAGTCTTGCCGGTCAGCAGGCGAAGTTCGGCACGCGCGAGGCGCGTTCTCGGGTCGTCGGGCTCGAGCGCAATCGCGTCATCCAGATCTGTCTCGGCCTGATCCAGCTTGCCCATTCGGGTTAAAACGAATGCACGGATCCAGAGTGCATCGACGGATGACGGGTTGAGGGCGAGCGCCTTTGTCGCTGCATGAAAGCCGGCTTCGTCGTCCTGACCGACGAGGATGAAAGCCTTTGTCGCCAACGCGTCGGCATTGTCCGGATTGGTGTCCAGCACTTGATTGACGTCGCGTGCGGCTTCGGTGAGCTGGTCCGGTATCCTCAGCCGGCCGCGCAGCAGGCGGGCAGATGTGTTGGCCGGATCTTCAATGATCGCGACATCCAATTCACGGACCGCCTGCGGCAGCCGCGCAATGTCGATGAGCTGACGGGCGCGCGCAACGCGTTGCTGAGCACGAACATCGGCGGACAGATTTGCTGGGACGTCCGGCGGGTCGCATTCGCCTCTCTGCTTGGCCGCGAAGCCGAGCTTGCATTTGCCCGGGTGGAAGGATCGGATCGGACCGGCAGTTCCCAAGTCGTCATCGGCGAAACACTGCGCGCTCACCAGCTGGGCGATCAGAACGACAGCAACGGCGAGGCGAGTGCAGAATGTCATTTGCGTGCTCATTTGCAGAGCTTATCGAGCATGCAGGCGCGGATCGCGTCAGCGAACTCCGGTGTCAGCGCGGCGGGCGGATCGTTTGATCGCCAATATCCGGCCGTGCGCAATGCCGGCATCGTTTGCTTCAACACCGATTCACTAAGCGCCACAGCGTGAATCATGTCATCAAATGCGAGATCGAATTGATCGAGCTCTCGATGCATGCGAGCCCGCATGCGGCGGGCGTCACCATCCATCGGATCGATCTCGACAGTCTTGTCGAAGTCCGCGAGCGCGTCCTGAAACTGCCGAAGCCGCGCATGGAGCAAGCCAAGTGAAAAGAATGTGTCGTAGCTCTTCGAGCCGAGCGCAATCGCCTCCTGCAGATCGGAGAAGGCATCCTTTTCACGTCCCGGGCGGTAGGTCAGGAATTTGCCTCTGGCAGCCAAGGAAGCCGCCGAGCGCCGATAGGCGACGGCGGAATTCAGATCCTGCTCGGCTTGGTCGAACTGCCAGAGCAAGGTGTAGATATAAGCGCGGTCTTTCAGGGCGATGATGTGAAAGTCGAGTCGATCGCCATTTCCGTCGAGATAGCCCTGACGGTTGATATCGTCGGGAGCAATGGCCACTAGTGCGTTGGCATCTTTCAGGGCATCGCCGAACCGGCGTTGCCCCAGATAAATCTTGCTTCGGAACAGGAGGGCATAGGCATCTTTCGGATCCGCTGCCAGAGCCAGCGTGTAGTAGCGGCTTGCCTCCTCGACAGCGCCCATGTCCTCGTTCAGCGCGCCGACCGTTCGCAACGCGTGCCCGTTCGATGGATTCAGCGCCAGAGCTTTTTGAAGGTATGACAGACCTTCCTCATGGCGGCCGGCGCGAAAGGCGATATTGGCGCGGAAAACCAATAGCTCCTCATTGGTCGGCGTCAGCTCGATTGCTGCGTCATAGTCCTGACCGGCAAGGGCAAAGCGTTTGGTGTTGTGATAGCCCATGCCACGAATGAACAACGCGTAGCCGCGTTCGGCCGCAGGCCTTGTCTGGTCGGCGATCACTTTGGAGCAGGGATCGATGACACTCTCCGGGGAGACCTGGACCTCCGGCAGCGAACATTCGCTGGCCCATGATGCACCGCTTTCTGCGCCCAGAACCGCGCATGCGACAACGACGCTGAAGACCGCTGACCGGACCATCTGTGATTTCTCCCCGAGATGGGAAAACCATACCGACAAAAATGGAAGCCGCGTCTAACGCGACAGCTAAAGCTTTATGGATTCGATCGCCGCTGAGCACTGCTCGCCGCGACTACGCATTCTCCGCGAACGCCACCGTCACCCGCAATCCGCCCTCGGGCGAGTCTGACAGCGCAAGCCGCGCGCCAAGGGCGTCGGCGATCTGTTTGACGATGGCAAGCCCGAGTCCGCTGCCGCCGGTGGTACGGCTGCGCGAGGTCTCCAGGCGGAAGAACGGCTGGAACACCGCCTGGCGCGCCTCTGGCGGAATGCCGGGACCGTCATCATCGATGGCGACCACCGCGCCCTGATCGCGCAGCAGCCGCACCGTGCAATGCGGCGCAAACCGTAATGCGTTCTCGACCAGATTGACGAACAGCCGCCGCACGGCAACCGGTTCGGCCTTGATCGCCAGGGGATCATCGCCGAGCTCGGCGCGGATGGCAGCACCGGTGTGCTGCTGGTCTTCGACGATGCTGGCGAGCAGGGCGCGCAGATCGACTGGCCGGTGCTGCGCCGTCGCGAAGCCGCCGCGGGCCACCGCAAGCCCATCGTCGAGCAGCCGCGTCATCTCGTCGAGATCGGCGGCGGCCTTGTCACGCTGCTCCTCGTCGGGCAGCCGCTCGATCCGCAGCCGCAGCCGGGTGATGTAAGTCTTGAGGTCATGCGAGACCGCGCCGAGCAGCAGCGTGCGACCGCGCACCAGCTCTGAAATGCGTTCCTGCATCTCGTTGACCGCGGTGATCAGTTTCCTGATCTCCGGCGCGCCGGCCGGCTTCACTTGCAACGTGGAGCCGTTGCCGGTGAACTGCTCGAGCGACCTGCTCAACGCGCGCAAGGGCCGTGCTTCGCGCGCGATCGCGATGACAGCGGCGATGCCGATGAATGCGCCGAGTAGCCCGATGCCGAATCCCGGCGGCCAACCGAACAGCCGCCGCGCCACCGGGCCGACCGCCTCGAACGCGACATAGTCGCCGCTGCGCAGCGAGACCGCGAAGCGGATCGAACGCTGGGTCGCGCGCCAGTAGTCGCCAAGGTGCCATTCGCTCCAGCGCGGCATCGTGTTGCGATAGCCGAGCGCGACCACCTCGCGCGGCTGCAATGCGCTAAGATAGAGCGACAGGAAACGTTCGACGATCGGCAGCCGCCGCATGCCGACCGCCGGCTGTGGCAGCTCATGCGTGATGGTGACATGCAGACGGTCGGAGCTGACCGCCTTCAGCACGGCGGCGCGCTCGGACGGCTCGGTCTTTTCGATCAGCTCGACGATGCCGGTCACCTGCTCGGGCAACGGGAATATCCGGACGATGAGGTCCTCGCGGGATTCGCTGACGAACAGCCAGGCGAGGCCCGCCGCCCACAAGGCGAGCAGCGCGAACAGCACGATCGCCATCAGGCGTCCTGCGAAGCCGAGCCGGCCGAGCATCTCTCAAGATTCCTTCACGGTGCCCGTGAAGATGTAGCCGGCGCTGCGCACCGTCTTGATCAGCTCGCCGTCGCGTTCGATCTTCTTGCGCAGCCTGCTCACCTGCACGTCGATGGTACGATCGAGCGGATCGGCCTGCCGGCCGCGGGTCCAGTCCATCAGCTGCTCGCGCGACAGCACGCGGTTCGGCCGGGTGAGGAAGCAGCTGAGCAGCTCGAACTCCGCGGACGTCAGCGCCACCTGATTGCCGTCGCCGTCGGTCACCTCGCGCTTGTCGAGATCGGCGCTCAGCGTGCCGTTGACGACAAAGCGCCGGCTCTCGATCGGCGGCGGCTCGGCGCGGCGCAGGATGGCGCGGATGCGGGCGGCGAGCTCGCGCGGATTGAACGGCTTGGGCAGATAGTCGTCGGCGCCCATTTCGAGGCCGATGATGCGGTCGACGTCGTCGCCCTTGGCGGTCAGCATCAGGATCGGCACCCGCGACGACGCGCGCAGCCGCCGGCAGATCGACAACCCGTCCTCGCCCGGCAGCATGATGTCGAGCACGACCAGATCGGGCTCGCCGAAGGTGGCGCGAAAACGATCCAGCGCCGCGCCGCCGTCGCCGACCTCGACCCGAAAATTCTCGCGCGACAGGTAGTCCCGCAGCAGGCTGCGGATCTCGATGTCGTCCTCGATGATCAGGATGTGCGGCCGGTTGTTCATGGGCGGCACCATAGGAACAGAGGCGCCCGCCGGGCAAGCCGCCGCGGCGCCTCGATACAAATCGTTACGTTCGGCCGCTCCCTTTGCAATGCCGCCGCAAACTCGCTCCGTGAGGCTGCGGTGGACGCCCACACAGGGGCCAAGCCGAACCGAGGGAGACAGGGACATGTCGTCGATCAGGACGTATCTGGGTGCCGTGGTGCTGGCAGCGATCGCATTTCCGGCGTTTGCCGCCGAGCCGGGTGTCGATGACGCGAAGCGCCTCGCGACGTTCCGTGCCGGCGTCGCGGCCTGCATGTCGGACCGCGTCCGGCTCTGCCCGGATGTGACACCCGGCGAGGGCCGGATCGTGGCCTGCCTGGCCGCTCACACCGATCGGCTCAATCCGGTGTGCGCGGTGGCGATGGAACGGGGAAGCGAGGCCTTGATGGCCCTGGCGCGCGCCATGCGTCCGAATCCCATGGTCAAGACGTCGACCGACCGCGACTCCGGAAAATAGTCGCCCGGCCTGAGGTCATGGCGTCCTGTTGCGGCCCCTCATTGCGTCTCCGCTCAACCTGTGCTGTGAGAGCCCGGAGATCCGGGACAAGGGGAGAGCGCGATGCGCAGATTTTGGACCGTGCTGGCGGCATTGATGACGTTGAGCCTGACCAATTGCGGCTACAACGCGATCCAGGGCAATGACGAGCAGGTCAAGGCCGCCTGGTCCGAGGTCGTCAACCAGTATCAGCGGCGTGCCGACCTCGTTCCCAATCTGGTCAACTCGGTCAAGGGTTTCGCCCAGCAGGAGAAGGATGTCCTGCTTGGGGTCACCAATGCGCGGGCCAAGGTCGGCAGCATCCAGGCGACGCCGGAGGTGATCAACGATCCGGCCGCGTTCCAGAAGTTCCAGCAGGCGCAGGGCGAGCTGACCAGTGCGCTGTCGAGGCTGCTGGTCGTCACCGAGAACTATCCGCAGCTGAAGTCGGATGCGCTGTTCCGCGACCTGATGTCTCAGCTCGAGGGCACCGAGAACCGGATCACGGTGGCGCGCAACCGCTACATCAAGTCGGTGCAGGAATATAACGTCTCGATCCGCACCTTCCCGAACAATCTCACCGCGATGATGTTCGGCTACAAGGACAAGCCGAACTTCACGGTCGAGAACGAGCGCGAGATCTCGGTGGCGCCCAAGGTCGATTTCAACGTGCCCGCACCGGCACCTGCGAAATAGTTCGGAGCGGGGCGACCGTGCGCGCAATCCCGGCAGCGAGGACACTCGTCGCGGCGCTCCTTCTGTGCGTCGCATGTCTCGCGTCAGCCTTCGCCGACGTCGCGGTGCCGCAGCTCACCGGCCGCGCGGTCGATCAGACCGGCACCTTGTCGGCCTCCGACATCGCGGGCCTGAACAGCAAGCTGAAGGATCTGGAGACGCACAAAGGCAGCCAGGTCGCGGTGCTGATCGTGCCGACCACGCAGCCCGAGACCATCGAGCAGTTCTCGATCCGCGTCGCGGAAGCCTGGAAGATCGGGCGCAAGAAGATCGACGACGGCGCGCTGCTCGTGGTCGCCAAGAACGACCACCGGGTGCGGATCGAGGTCGGCTACGGCCTGGAAGGCAGCCTGACCGACGTCACGTCCCGGCGCATCATCGACGAGGACATCACCCCGAAGTTCAGAACCGGGGACTTTGCCGGCGGCATCAACGCCGGCATCGACCGCATCATTGCCGTTGCCAACGGCGAAACACTGCCGGCGCCGGAGCCGCAGGCCTCGCATGGCGTCGATCTGGATTGGGACAATATCAGCTCGCTGGCGCCCTTTGTCCTGGTCGGCGCAATCTTCGTTGCCGGCTTCCTTCGCGCGATCCTCGGCCGGTTCTTGGGGGCGATCGCGACCGGCGGCGTGGTTGGTGTGATCGCATGGGCCATCGCGGGCTCGCTGGCCGCAGCTTTTCTGGTCGGCATCGTCGGCTTCGTCGTCGCCATGTTTGCAGACGCGCTCAGCTCGTTCGGGCCGCCGGGGCGTGGTTATGGCGGCGGCTGGTCAGGCGGCTCGTCGTCGGGCGGCTGGAGCAGCGGCGGCAGCCGATCCGATGATGGCGGCTTTTCCGGGCGTGGCGGCAGTTTCGGCGGCGGCGGCGCCTCGGGAAGCTGGTGACGGGATGGGCTGGCGAACATGAGCATCACGCGCATTCTGCGGCATCTGCTCGAGCATCATTGGCGGGTGCGACGCGTGTTCCCGTCCGACATGCGCGACCGCATCGCGCAGGCGATCACGACGGCCGAGACCACCCACTCGGGACAGGTGCGCTTCGTGGTCGAAGGCGCGCTGGACGGCAGGCCGCTGTTCCGCGACCAGCCGGCGCGCGAACGTGCCCTGGATCTGTTCGCGCATCTGCGGATCTGGGACACCGCTCAGAACAACGGCGTCCTGATCTATCTGCTGCTTGCCGACCGCGATGTCGAGATCGTCGCCGACCGCGGCATCGACGCTCGGGTCGGCAAGGATGGCTGGGAACGCATCTGCCGCGCGATGGAGCAGGATTTCCGCCACGGCCGGTTCGAGCATGGCGTCATCGCCGGCGTCGCGGCGGTATCGCGTGAACTGGCCAGGCATTTCCCGCCGCATGCCGGCAGCCCGAACGAGCTGCCGGACGAGCCGGTGGTGATGTAGGTGCGGCTACCCGAGCCGGTGCTTCACATAAAGCGCAAGCGGCACCGCATAGAAGAAATGCGACATGAAGCCGCCGATGATCACCATGGGATCGAGATAGTCCGGATGATTGCTCGACACGACCGCGATGGCGACGTGCATCACGATCCAGAGCATCACGGCGAAGAACAGCGCCACCAGCGTCGCCTCATAGCCGCGGCGACGGAAATACGGCCAGATCAGCGCGAACACGACACCCCAGGCCAGTGCGAACACGAAGTGGATGCCGGTGCCGACGACATAGGCAATGGCTCCCAGCGAATCCTGCACGCCCTTGCCGAACACAAGCCCGGTGGCATTGCGCGGAATGCCTGCGAGCGGCATCAGATGCTGTACACCGACCCAGACGATGGCCTCGTAGATCCAGATGATGACGCCGCCGAGCAGGCCACCCATCAGGCCGGCGCGGATGGCGAGGCCGCGGTCTGAGCTCACGGCATCGGATCGTGCGAGGTCGTTCGCAGCATAAGTACTCATTATTGTCCTCCCCGTTTTATTTATCTGATCAGCCTAACGTGGAACCGACGGGGCCGGAAGTGCACGCGCGCATCATCATGCGATGCACATCTACGAACTGTGCACCGCATGATGGCGCCAGCGCCGACATCGATCAGTTCGACGTGGAAGGCCGCCAGAAAATGGGACGAGAAAGCGACGTCAGCAACAATTGGAAACGCCAGTCGGGCGCAATCCATCAGAGACATGTTGTGGCGCGGCGGCTCTCGTTGGTGCCTCCGCGGATTAGCTCACCATTGCCCGGGCTGCGCTGGTGCCCTGCCTCTCTCGAACAGATTGACCGGCGGCGAAACCGGCTCGGGGGCCGTCTCCAGCCGGTTATAGCTCCATCGCGGATAGTCCCGCGCAGGATGTTTGACGCGCATTGGTTTGGTAGCTCGTGCGCGTTCGGATGCGGCTGTTGCGTCGTGCGCGCTGGCCAGCGACGCCGCAGAGAATGAGATGACGACGGCGCCGATCGCCGCGGCAAGGAATGGTCGGGTCATGTTGATGCTCCAAGCGATACATGAACGAGCGGACCGCGACCGCACTGCTGATGCATGGCGCGGTGATCGTTCCGGTTTCAAATGCTTCTCGCCCGCCTGCATGATTAGGGGCGAAAAACCGAAAGCACCTTTCGGCTGAAGCAAATATTGGGATGCCCAAAGGTTTCAGAGAGACCGTTGGCGCGCGCCGGCAGCCCGGCTCACATCGCTGTGAAGGGTGATAACAGGACAGCGGGCATGAGGACCTGCCGTCCAGCTGATGTCAGCGGTAGCGCTCCGCCATCGCGCGCGCGAGTTCAGCCATCATGTCGCGCAGGCCGGCAGGCTCCAGCACCTCGGCATCCGGGCCGAAGCGCAGCAATTCGGTCGCCGCGTGCCACGCCGTCATGCCGATCGGGATCGTCGCGATGCGCCAGCCATCGGCATCAGCCGTTTCCGAGATGCGCGTGCGCGCCCTGACATAAGGTTGGCTCACGACCTCCAGGAGCCTCACGCCGCGCGGCGACAGCCGCACCTTGGCTTCGTTCGGGTGCAGTTCGGCCTCGAGTCGTTCGGTGGCTGTGTGCCAATAGGCGGCGAGATCGAAATCCGAGGGCGGCGCGAAGGTCTCGTCGCGCGCGCTGCAATCGAGGATGCGTGCGACGCGATAGGTGCGCACGGTGCCGTCGATCTGGCCGGCGAGATACCAGCTGCCGCTCTTGAGCACGAGCCCGAGCGGGGCGAGGCGGCGGCGCTTTTCCGCCCGCCAGCTCTGGTAACGGATGTCGATCACCCGGTCGGCCAGCAGCGCATCGGCGATCATCCGCAAATGCTGCGGCTCCTCGGCCTCGCCGAACCAAGCCGGCGCATCGAGATGAAAGCGCGCCTGCATCCGCCTCGCGTTGGGGCGCAGGCTGGCCGGCAGCGCCGCCACGAGCTTGGCTTGCGCCGCATTCATCGCGCCGTCGAGACCGAGTGCTGCGGCCGGCCCCGGGAGGCCTGCCATGAATAGCGCGTCGGCCTCGGTCGGCGACAAACCGTTCAGGCGTACGCGATAGCCGTCGAGCAGGCGGAAGCCGCCTTCGGAACCGCGCTCGGCATAGACCGGAATGCCGGCCGCTGCGAGCGCATCGACATCGCGATAGATGGTGCGCACCGAGACCTCGCAGGCTTCGGCCAGCTCGGGCGCGGTGGCCCGGCCCCGGGCCTGCAAGGTGGTGAGGATGGAGAGCAGCCGGCTCGCGCGCATGACCCGTTAAACCATACCTGACACAGGATGTCAGGTATGGGGTGGCACAACGAAGTCCCTTAAGACGACAAGAGGAGACCGCCCATGACATCGGCCGACCGCATCACCCTGTATTATGCGCCACAGACCCGCGCCACCGGCACCCGCGTGCTGCTGGAGGAGCTCGGCGCGCCCTATGATCTGCATGTCCTCAACATGAAGGCGGGCGAGCAGCGCCAGCCGGCCTATCTCGCCGTCAATCCGCTCGGCAAGGTGCCGGCGGTCAGCCATCGCGGCCAGCTCGTGACCGAGCAGGTCGCGGTTTATATCTATCTCGCCGATCTGTTCCCGGAGGCAGGGCTGACGCCCGCGCTCGACGATCCCCTGCGCGGACCTTATTTGCGCTGGATCGCCTATTATGGCTCGTCGTTCGAGCCGGCGCTGATCGACCGCTTCATGCAGCGCACGCCGGCGCCGGTCACGCAGTCGCCGTATGCCGATTACGACACGATGCTCGGCGCGCTGGAGGCGCAGCTCGCCAAAGGACTCGCCGAGGGACCCTATCTGTTCGGCGAACGCATGACCGCGGCCGATGTCCTCTGGGGCACCGCCTTCAGCTGGACGTTGATGTTCGGCCTGGTGCCGAAGCGCGATGTGTTCGTCAGCTATGCCGAGCGGATGACCGCGCGTCCGGCGTTCCAGCGGGTGAAGGCGGCGGATGAGGAGATGGTGGCACAGCACGCGGCGGCGAGCTGACGGTTAGTCAGGTGCGCGACGGCAGTGGGATCGCCGACGAGAACAAATTGTCGGGATCATACCTGGTCTTCGCGCCCAGCAATCGCGCGCTGTTGTCGGCATAGCTCGCCGCAGCGCGCGCAGTCTCGGATCGCGCCAACAGGTTGGGATAGCCACCCGCCAATGCAGTGGCAAAGCTCTCGCGCGTGCGCCGCGCCCACTGGGAATGCGCGCGTTCGTCGTCCGGATTGCCGCGGTCGTCAAACGCCGCGACGATCTCCACCAGCACATGGTCGCGGCGCAGTGCAAATGGGGTGGCATCGGATGCGACGCGCGAGGCCGCGCCCTTGAACTCGTGCGTCACCAGCATGCATCCCGGAGAGGGCGCGATCGCCATGGCCCGAACGAACGCTTCGATGGCTGTGCGATCGAACGCTGGAAGCGAGCAGGTTTCCATATAGGTGCGCCGTCCATTGACGATCTGCGCATCGAAGGCCGCCAGGAACATGCCATTGGATTGTCGCGCAATGCTGCCGGCAATGAGGGTGCCGAGCTTGAGAAACGGCGCGAGCCATCTCTGGCCGTCCGCAGGATCGCCGCACCAGGCAGGCACAACGACGACCATGGGCGCGCCGGTCGGATCGGCCGCCAACACGAACTGCACCGAAAGAGCGTCCGGGCCTGCTGCCGTGAGCGCAGTCGCGGCAGCTAGCACGGTCGCAGCCTCGCCAATCGGATAGATCAGCATGCCGGACCATAGGCCCGGGCATTCATGAAGTCGGTGCTGCATTCTGGTGACGACACCGAAATTGCCGCCGCCGCCGCGCAGCGCCCAGAACAGCTCCGGATGGTTCTCCGCATCGGTGGTTACGATCCGTCCGTCGGCGAGCACGACCTCCGCGGCAAGCAGATTGTCGAGTGCCAGGCCGCAGCGCCCGATGAACGGGCCATAGCCGCCACCGAGCGTCAGGCCCGCCATCCCGACGCAGCCGACAGAACCGGCGGCCACCGCGCGGTGCTGCGGATCGGTGATGGCGGCGACATCGGCGGCCAATGCGCCGCCTCCGATCTCCACACGCTGGTTGCCGGGCAGGATACTGACCTGCCGCATGCCACCAAGATCGATCACGATGCCGTTGCAAAGCGCCCGGCCCGCCCAGTCGTGGCCGCCACAGCGAACCGAGAGCGGCAAATCGTGCTCACGCGCAATACGGATCGCGGCCTGAACATCGCTGGCCGTCTGACAGCGGATGACAACGTGCGGGCGGCCATCGCTGACGGGCTTGGCCCAGATCCGGATCGCGGCGTCATAGCCTGCGCTGTCGGGCCGGAAAATCCGGTCGGCCAAATGAGAGCCATATTTCAGCGCCGCTTGTTCGGACAGTTCGCTCACAGGTGATCTCCAAGTCGCAATTCATGCCGCAAGTCATGCGCCGGTCTCGGCGCACGCTCATCTATCGAGCATTGCGCGCAACGATCGTGAAGATTCCTGCTGTTTTGCGGAAGCCAATCAGAGGCCGATATCGGACGGCGCAACGCCGTGAACGCGCCGGATCCAACGCGACAGATGACTTTGGTCGGAGAAGCCGGTGTCCGCGGCGATGTCGGCAAGTCGCGTCCGTCCTTCACGAATCCGTGCGACCGCCGCCTGGAGCCGAAGATGCACCACGTAGCGATGCGGGGTCATGCCCACGCTGCGCGCAAACGCACGTGTGAAGTGAAACGGGCTGCGACCGGCGAGACCGGCAAGCTCGGCCACCTCGATCGGCTCAGCCAGATGTGCGGTGACATAGTCCCTGATCCGTTGCAGCGTGGGCGCGCCAATGATGCCGCGCGAGGGACGCGTGGGCGACGACATGTGAGTGTCGACGAGGCGGCTCATGAACGCGTCGTTGATCTCGCTCCAGAACAGCGGGCCATTGGGATAGTCGGCCCGCGTCTCCGCCACGAGCCGCCTGACGATTGCAAGTAGCTCCGCGTCATAGCCTGACAGGCGCTCGGTCAGTCGGCCTTGCGGCACGTCAGCTTCCGCAGCAGCCAGGGTGAGCCGGCGAGGGTCGACGGTGAGCAGCAGCGTGTCCATGTCCGCTTCGGATTCGACCGAGCAGTCGATCCCGGCTGGGCAGATCGCGAGCGCGCCGTAGCTCGGCTCGTGCACGAGCCCGCGTCCTCCCATCCGGCAATTCAGTCGCTGGCGCGGCGACAGCTGCAGGAAGATCAGATGCTGGTGCGCAGTCCCGTTGAAATAGGCGGCCTTCGCGAAGCGCGTTCGCAGCAGCGACACCCCGCTCTCACCGCGCGGCGCTGCCGTCATCAGGACGGCTGGTGGCGCGCCGTCGTGCTGCGCCCACTGGATGTCGCCGAACTTCATATCGTGCTGAACATGATGTGTGGAATCAGCATGTGAGATGCCGATTCGTAACACGATTGGTAAAATGCTCGTGAGCAGCGGATGTTTGTAGTTGGCGTCGGAAGGTGGAGGCAAATGCCAACATAATGTCGTGACGTCGGCAAACTTCCGACACATGGCGGCGACGAAAAGGTGTATCTCCGACATGACGCATGGCGAGAGCGGCTCCGGTTCCCGGAGCCTCAAATCGCATTTTTTCGAAGAGGCCCGCGTGGCGCATCGATCTCTCGTCGCGATCCTGTTCGCTGTCACTGTCCTTGCTTCTCCGGCCCTCGCACAAAGTGCTCCACCGCCTGCCGCGGCGCACGCCAATGAGGTGCTGACACCCGAGCAGGCGCGGCGCGCGCTTGACACGCTGCAGGACGACGCCAAGCGCACGCAGATGATCGAGGCATTGCGTGCAATCGCCAATGTCTCGCCGCCGGCACAGGCGACTTCAGCGGCCGCAACTTCCACCGCCGGCCAGCCGCAACAGCCTGCGCCGGAGGAGAAACCGGCGATCCCGCTCAGCGCGGACAGTCTCGGCGCGCAGCTGCTGCTCGCCGTCTCGGAGCAGGTGACCGAGATTTCGCAGGATATCGCCGAGGTCGTGCGCACGCTGACCCATTTCAAGGCGTTCTACTGGTGGTTCATCCGCACCGCCAACGATCCCTTGGCCTACAATCAGCTCATCGACATCGCCTGGAAGCTCGCGCTGGTGCTCGGCTGCGGCTTGGCGGCCGAATGGGTCGGCGTGCGACTGATCAGGCGGCCTCTCGCCTATCTGGAGCAGCGCATCCCACAGGCTGCGCGTGCGCCGGCCCGGGCCGTGATGATTGCGGATCCGCCGTCCTCGGCGGCCGACGTTTTCGAAGAGCCGGCGCCGCAGCGCCGCCGTCTGTCGCTGGTGCGGGTCTGGCAGTCCGTCGTCCGGCTGCCCTTCGTCCTTGCGCGGCTCATGCTCGAACTCTTGCCGGTGCTCGTCTTCGTTGCCGTTGCGACCTCGCTGCTAGGCACAGGGATCGGCGATCAGCCGACCGTGCGCCTCGTGATTCTGGCCGTCGTCAACGCTTATGCATTGTCGCGTGGCTTGATCTGCGCGGTGCGCGCGCTGTTTGGTCCGTTCGGTCTGATCCGCGTCCGCGGCGAAACCGCGGCCTATATTGAGATCTGGGCGCGCCGCATCGTCGCGGTGGCCGTCTCTGGTATCTGCTTTGCCAATGTGGCGCTGCTGCTCGGGCTGCACCGCGCCGGCTATTGGGGCCTGTTGCGGCTGGTGATGCTGGTCGTGCACCTGTTCGTCGCGATCATCATCCTGCAGTGCCGCCGCCAGGTCGCGGATCTGATCCGGGCGCCGTTCGGTCAGGTCGGGATTGCGGCGCGCGCGCGCAATCGCGCCGCGGCGCTGTGGCCTTACTTCGCGATTGCCTTCGACATGGCGCTGTGGGCGGTGTGGGCGCTCAACATCCGCAACGGCTATTCGCTGATGCTGCAATATTTCGTCGGCACCATCGCGGTGATCCTGGTCACCCGCCTGCTGACGATGGTCGTGCTCAGCGTGATCGATCGCGGCTTCTCGATCCGGCCCGAAATCCTGCAGCGCTTCCCCGGACTCGAGACGCGCGCCAACCGCTATCTGCCGCTGCTGCGCCGGATCGTCGCCGCCATCATCGCGTTTGCGGGCTTGGTTGCCGTGCTTGAAGTCTGGGGCGTTGACGCCGTGGTCTGGTTCTATGGCGGCCAGATCGGCAGCCGCCTTCTCTCCGCGCTCGCCACCGTGGCTGTCGCAGCACTCGCGGCTGCCGCCATCTGGGAAATCAGCAATGCCCTGATGGAGCGTCAGATCGACGTGCTGTCGCACGAGGGCCATTACGTACGGGCGGCGCGCCTGCGCACGTTCCAGCCGATGCTGCGGACGGCGCTGTTGTGCCTGATCGTCACCGTCGTCGGCCTGACTGCGCTGAGCGAGATCGGCGTCAACGTCGCGCCACTGCTTGCCGGCGCAGGGATCGTCGGCATCGCCATCGGCTTCGGCTCGCAGAAGCTGGTGCAGGACCTGATCACCGGATTGTTCCTGTTGCTCGAGAATGGTGTCCAGGTCGGCGATGTCGTCTCCGTCGCCGGGCTGTCGGGGACGGTGGAGAACGTCTCGATCCGCACCATCCGGCTGCGCGCCGCCGATGGGGCCGTCCACATCGTGCCGTTCAGCGCCGTGACCACGATCACCAATTCCAGCCGCGGCGCCGGCAACGCGGCGGTCAGCGTCAGCGTCGCCTACAAGGAGGATACCGATCGCGCCGGCGAGATCCTCAAGGACATCGTCGCCGAGATGCGCCGCGAGCCCGAATATCGTGCAGCGATCCGCAGCGATCTCGAATTGTGGGGCGTCGACAAGGTCGATGGGTCGATGGCGACATTGGTCGGCCAGATCCGCTGCACCGATTCTGGCCGTTGGCCGGTGCAGCGCGAGTTCAACCGCCGCATGAAGCGCCGCTTCCAGGAGCGCGGCATCGAGATCGCCTCCAACGGCCAGATCATCGTGATGCCGATGCCGCAGGTTCTCGATGACGTCGGGGCGGACGGTGCGCAACGTCGGGCGTTAGGTTAGCCGACGGCGTCACAGCCCATCGTCATTCCGGGGAAGCCCGTCAGGGCTGAACCATGCCGATTTGCGTAGTGAGGCATTCCCAAGGCACGCACAAATAAACGGGCGGCGGCAGAATAGCTTCGCGGCGGCATCGCGACGAAACCAACGCCCGCTCATTCCGCTGAAAACTACGAAGTGTCCTATTGCTTCGCCTTCACCAACTTCGGCGTCGATGGCACGTCCGAGTAGCTGGCGGGAATCTGAGGGCGACGATGAACCGACATAAAGTCCGGAGCGACCCATTCATAAGCGGATCTTTCAATCTGAGTTCTACCCGTTCCTCAGTCGGCCTCTCCTTGGGAGATAATCAACATGGCGTCGCCCGGGAAAATCCAGGAGTACAGATCGCAGGCACCAGATACGATTGCGGCGAAGTTGTTCAATTTTGAAGTCGGCAAGTTCGCCATCAAGCCGGAACATTCCAATTGGCTGATGAGTGTCGTCGCGCCGAAGCTGAGGGACGGAGGAAGCCTGACAATCATAGGGCTTGCAAGTCGTACCGGCAGCGACGATTTCAACATGCAATTATCGCAGAACAGGCTGCGGACCGTCATTGATTTCCTTCGCAAGCAGGTGCCCAACAATTTCAAGATTGCGCTCGAGGTGGCGAAGGGCGAACGCGCGGCCATGTATGCAGGCGAAAAGGATGGGGTGGAAAACGAAAGCTGGCGTGCTGTCATCATCTCGGTTTGGAATAAACCAAGCCCGCCGCCGCCCCCGCCACCACCGCCGCCTCAGCCGAAACCTCAAATAGATCCGGTGGAACACAAATCCTACAAGCGTTGGCTTGGCTTCGGCGTCAAGTCTGGTGGACAGTTGTTGATCGGCGGCGTCGAGAGCACGACCGCGTACGTCGTGAACCTGGGAGATCTGGAGACCTTCGATCTCCAGATCATTAGCAGCCGGTGGGGACTGGGTCTTGGAGGCAGCGGCGGGGCCGTTGCTGTTCTCGGTTTTGGCTTCACGGTTCCATATGAGTTGCACCGTAAACCCCTAAACGACTGGGGCGTCAACGTCGCCTTTACCGAAAAGCTAGTCTCGAAATCGGCGCTGCAAGCAATCCATCAAAGCAAGTACTTCATCGATGGTTTCAAGAACGGTCGATACGTGGCGCCCGCGCTGAATGCGCGAAAGACCTTTACGGCTATTGGGTTGCTTCAGAACGTACGAAGTGCACTCCACACGCTGTACGGAGGACTCGAGGCAGCCAAGGGCTCGGGCGTCATCGTGCTTGATTTGCCGGTTTTAGGCGTGGGACTTGAATTGTCCGCCTTCTTGACGCGCGGAACTATGTACGTCTCGAATCCATCCCAATGGATTGAGCCGAGTTAAAGGCTCGGACGAGACTCGCCAAAGCCTCGCCGCTAGCGCGGAGAATTTCGAGCCTGCGGTTTGGGCCGCTCGACGAACGGTTGGCCAGCCGGATGCTCGCCGAGTTCCGATTCACAGCAGGAGAAGGTGAGGAGGCATCGTGCCGGTTTAACCGGCTACGTTGGTAGGGCCGAACCACGTGTGGCGTCGTAGCATGCGATGCCGTTTGATGTCGCAATTGGGTCACAACCGGCCTATGGTCCCCGGATTGCAGACGTCCGGTCAGGCCCCGAGAGCGCACATCCTCAGTGCCGCCCGGAAGGTCGGGAACGGGCCACTCGCGGTCATACAATATTGCTTTGGCCTTAGAAGCTTGCAAAGTCATCGACGGCAGCAAGATACTGACTTCGTTCTTCCGACGTGATGAAAGCGGCCTCAAAGCCGTTTCGGACGAGTCGCACGATCTCCGCCTTGCTCAACGCAAGGGCTTTTTGACATTCGATCAAATTTTCACTTACGTATCCTCCAAAGTAAGGAGGATCGTCTGAATTTACCGTCACCAACAGATTGGCTTTCAACATGGTGCGAAGCGGATGGACGTCGAGCCGCGGCACCACCTTCAGCCTCACATTCGAAAGCGGGCAGACTGTGAGAGCGATGCGACGATCAGCGATCTCTTTAGTCAATGCCGAGTCCGACAGGCAAGCATTGCCATGATCGATCCGATCGACCTGCAGAACCTCAATGGCTTCCCGCACGTACGATGCCGGTCCTTCCTCGCCTGCATGGATGGTGGTGCGAAAACCTCTGTTACGACATTCAAGGAAAAAGCTCTTGAATTTTGAGGGCGGATTACCGACCTCAGCGCCGCCCATCCCAATGCCCAGAATCTGGTCGGCCCAGGGCATGATTTGATCAAGAAGTTCCATCGCCTCGGCTTCGCTTCTGTGTCGGTGGGCACTCACCATTAGTCCGGCGCTTATGCCGATGTCTCGTTTAGCGTCAGTGATAGCTCCAAATATGCCTTTCAGAATGGAGGCCATCGGCACGCCGCGATCGGTAAAGCTTTGAGGACCCAGAAACAGTTCGGCACGAACAACGCCGTCCCGGACCGCGCGTCCGAGATAGGCCATCGTGACGTCGTAGAAATCGCGCTCGGAGACCAAAACGCGGCAACCTTCGAAATAAAGGTCGAGAAATGACTTCAGGTCCGAAAATTCATAGGCGGCGCGAAGTGCTTCGGGGCTGTCCCACTTGAGGTCAACACCATTACGCTCCGCCAGCGCGAACATCATCTCTGGCTCGATACTGCCCTCGACGTGCATATGCAATTCGGTCTTCGGAAGACCGCGGATGAATGGCGCCAAGTCCGGCATTCAAGATCACCCATCTCTTTGAGGCTGTTTTCGCTCTGGCCGTACCATGAACCCGTTCTGCTGTCGAAAGCAAAGCCGGAATGATTCATGTGGAGTCAGCTATGGGTCAAAAGCAGCGGTTCGGGGCGAAGCAATCCAGCGTCCGGTGCGCATTCAGAAGCAGACGTGGAAAGAACGAGACATACAACGCACGTACAATCCGCGCGGATCTGAGGAGGCTGACTTTCAAACAGAGGTGGGTTTTTTGTTTTTTTAAAGGATGAGAATTTCGTGTGTGAAACAGGGAGCGGTCCGCAGGGATAACCCCTCCAGACTTTTGACCACCCCCACCTGCTCACCTGCAAGTCGTTTGCTCGGCAAGCCGAATAAGCCGTGGGTGCCCGTCGAGACCTTGTCTGCTTCGCAACGAGCAGCTGACTTCTGGGCCACATCCCTGCGAAATTGATCTCCGCATACCTCCGGTGTCCGCTTGGGTGCCGCTTATTGCGCGGCCCTCTATGCCATCAACACTGTGGGCATTGCGCCGGTGCTCGGCATGAGGCGAGGTGAGTTCAACGCGCCCAATACAGTCTGGATCGAACGAAGCGGCGTGCATCTTCTTTACGGAGCGCTCACTGGCTTTGTGGCCGATTTGGTTTCCGACCCCGAAAGTGAGGATAGCGGTCCTCCGCGTCGTATATCGGCCGGTACTATCCACTCAAACTCGACGCGGCTGCCGAGGAACGCCTACCGGACATTCGAGCCCAGCACGATCCCAGCCGCCGAGATCGGCCGCGATTCGATAAGTGCTCTCCAGGAAATCCATGAGGGTTGCTTCCGGATCGGACGAGCGCCTTACCGCATCGTAGGGCAGCAGAAACTCGCCCAACTTCTTGTCGAAGTATGCTGCCCCTGGTGACGGCCGCGCGGCCTCGAACCCGTCGGGTTTGGGATATGCGTATGAGTAGAATGCCGGAAAGTCGACGCCATTCCCACCTGGCCAAAAACCAGCCGATGAAACTTCATGGCTATACGCCTCGCGTGTGACCGCGTCAGGCAAGGCCGGAACGCCACCCGGATGGCGCGGCGCAGGGCGACCCGAGAAGCGGGTCACCGCGAGGTCGAAGCTGCCCCAGAAAAGGTGCACGGGACTATTCTTGCCAAGAAAGCCCGTGCGGAAGCGCTTGAACACGCGGTCGGCCGCTACGAGCGCGTGGAAGTAACGTGTCACCGCCTCTGCATCGTAAGGCCGCTCCGCTTGATCATCGGTGAATGGGGTGGGGTCGGGTACCTCGTTCGGCTGGCCGAAATCGTCGGGCGTGGCGCCGATCGACCGGAGCAGATCGATAAACCGCGCGCAAAAGCCGGCCACCGACATGCGCCCAAGAGCGAACTCCGCTCGACGTCCATCCGTGGCGGCACCCGTCACCGCATGGCCGAGAAGGTCTAAGGTGATCTCCACGCCACCCGCATCATCGGGGACGAGTGACGTCGTTAGACCCTGCGCATTGACGTAAAGGGTCGCATGCCAGGAGTGGTTGACCCAAGGCGTCCGCGCGAGCCGGTACTTGCCCACGATCTGCGCGTAGAGATGTAGCGCGGAGCAGGTCTCGCGCCATGGTTCATAAGGGATATCGGGCCAGCCGGAACTCACGATGGTTCCTCCTGTTCGACGGGGATCGTGGATTGTATCCCGACTTCGCCTCACCATCCTGCAACGTCCGCTGGTTCAGCACAAACGTCTCCGCAGTCAGATATCTAGAGTTTGGCGTTTAGCCGGGACCCACGCCGAAGAAAGCGACGAGTATCGGAATTGATCAGCTTCCCGTGATGATCGAGCAGCTTGTCAGCACACTTCCGGCTGCTCGCCCTTCGGCGGAATACCGGTCGACGATAACATCGCCCCGAGACGTTGTAATGACCTCCCGCCGTCGCATGCGCGGCCTTTATTGACCTATGAGCAGTCTAGCATATCAAGCAGCGAGGGGGGGTGCCCTGAGAAGCGGCATCTGGCCCAGCCGAGACATTAGCAAAAGTGTGGATCTCCGAGTTGGGTCAATCGCGACGGTCCTGCCCGATCTTTATAAAGCCCGGTCTACCCCTCAGAGCCGACATTTAGGCCACAAGCGGATTGCGTCGCAAAGGGCCATGAACCGACATCTCGCCAATCAAGCAGCGATGCTCGTCAGGTTCCTTAGCGGCCGTAAGGGAAGCAGCGGTGGCGATCGAGTGTGAGACCGAAATGCGCTCCCAGCGCAGCGATGGCCGCGTCCTGCTCAGGATAAGGATCGGCATTGGAGGCGGCAACGATGATGATCCGGAACCCGCCGCGATCCTTGCCGCCCGGTGGCAGCATCGCTGTAGCCAGTGCATTGCCTTCCTCGTCGCGCAACGTGAGGAAAAGCGGCATCTCTCGCTGTACATGGGCCTCGAGGCCGATATCGCGCTCGATCGCGTTGGGCCGCTCCGGACGCCGGGACTGGACTGCCTTCTCCCGCTCGTAGCGGAAATATTTCTCGACTGTGTGGCTCATCAGGCGCGACTCACGCGCCGCTTCACCCTCCGTCTCGATACGGAACCAGGTCTTACCCTCCGGCGCGTCGCAAACATACTGCATTTCGTCCGTCCTGCGATCGCCTCAATTCTAGGGCGGCGGTCCTGCAAAGCCAATAGGAGATTCGCTCCTGTCGCGCGTAGCGTCCTTGCTCAGGCAGTGAAGACGAAGCGTGTGCCCGTGTAGGACCGCAGGAGCTTGTTCGGGATCTCAGCCTTGGCCATCTCGTAGAACGGTTCACCAGTGCAGTGCAGTGGAATGACGTAGTCGATGTCGATTTCCTTCAGCGCTGTGATCGTGTCGCGCACATAGTCCTCCTTGTAGGGCGCGAGGTGGAAGCCGCCGATCACCGCATGAACCTTGTTGATGCCCGAAACCGCTTGGGCCTGTTTGATTGCGTTGATTACCCCGCGATGGCTGCAAGAGGTCAACACGATTAACCCGCGACCTCTTAGATTGAACGCGATGGCGATCTCGTGCCGAAACTGGTCCGGGATGACAGCCTTCGTCCGTTCGTCCTCCGGAAGCTTGTCGGCATAGCAGCCAATGCCGTGATCCACGCCAATCTTCATGGCGCTGGGGGACAGCAGCTTCTCAAAGCTCGCCTGGCCGATGTGCCCCGTGGTGAAGCCGTGATCAGCGACCAGTGCCGGTCCTTCTGCATAGGTTACCGCAACATTGGCATCCTCCAATGCTTTGCGATCCAGGGCTCCGAAGTCGCCCCGCACCGGTGGAGCCGTCCATTCGCGCGAGCAGAACGCCTCCTCGCCGCCGACGTAAATCGGCAGCTTGGCTTTGAGCTTGCCGTTGTTTTGCATCAGGAAGCCGGCGAGACCGCCGAAATGATCGTAGTGACCGTGACTCAAGGCAAGGGCGTCAAGCGCGGCCGGATCGATGCCGACGAGATTGGCGTTGTTGATCAGCGCGTCGGGTGTAAAGCCGAAATCCATCAAGACATTTCTTGTTTCGGTGCCGCGCCGCGACTCGACGTGCATCGACAGGCCGAACTCACTGATCAGCGTCTTACCGGGTGGCTTGCCACCACCGATGCCCCAGCCGAAGTGTTCGATCTCGACATCGGCAACCTTCCGACTCGGCGCTACGGCGAATTGATAGCTGTCGACGACCACGCGTACTGCCACGCGATCGATTTCCGGAACCTTGCCGGGGATCGTTTCTGCACGTACTGACTTTGCGCCGCCCATCAATGTCGACACAATGGCGCTGAACAGAGCAGCACCGCCGCCGCACACCACGTCGCGTCGATGAATCGCATTGCACTGGCAAATTAACATGATCGAATCCTCCCTTTGCGTGGCCTTTGATGCTGCAAGGCGTTACGCGGAACGCTCTCCAGGGCGGAGGCGTGGGGTGCCGCACACGCCAGCGTCTGGCAGCCCGCACAACGAGGAGTAAACCCATGCTATCCCGCGCTGGAGACCATGGCGAGTCCCATTCGGCACCGGCGAGGCCAAGCCGGTTTCAATTGCGAGATAGAAGCGCTGCGCCGTGCGCTCGCCTGATCGGCGATGCAGGCGCATGCTTAGTCCGGTTCGGGTCACAAGCGGTCTTGTCTCCCATGAGTGCGCTGGGTCCGCTCTACCCCTGAAACCAGACATTCAGGGTTCTGAGGCGATCTTCGGCTATGGGCCACTTCCGGACGCATGCATCGCAACAAATTGCGGCGTGTTCGATCAGTTCGTCGGGCACAAGCCGCACCTGGCTCATTCGGGCAGTCACACTTTCCGAGAGCCTCAACTGGCAGCTTCGACGGGCGGCTTCGGAGTCCGCGGGTCAGCGTTTCGTGGACACCCAGGCCATGAATGCACCGGTCGCGTCCGCCCCGATGGCAATGCGCCCGAAATCGGGGACGTCGAACGGCTGCCGGATAATCTTGCCGCCATTTCCCTCGATCTTGGCAATGCGCCGGTCGACATCGTCGACTGCGAGATAGCTCAACCAGTGCGGCGGATCGCCATCGGGAACGATTCCGCGCATGTCGAGGATGCCGGCCACCGGCTTGCCCTCCGCCTTGGCGATCCAGTAGGTGCGGTCCCGGTCCGGCATCGGCATGCCCTCGAACGTCCAGCCGACTGTCGCGGCATAGAACGCCTTGGCCGCCTCGACATCCCGCGTATACAGCTCGTTCCAGACGAAAATTCCGTGAGTCATGGCATCCTCCGTGTCATTGGTCTTGACTGGCGCCGCCGGCGAAACCGACCTGGACCCACCCAACTCGGCAGCGCCCGCCCAGAGGACGAACGAGATCTTGCAAGCCCGACAGCGGGCGTCAGCCTTGCCCTTCGCCCCGGCTCTATCCAATCGCGCAGGCGACCGCGGCAATCAGCGCCAGGTTAGCTCTGGGTCACAAGCGGCCTATGGGTCCCGGGATTGCAGACTTCCGGTCATGCCCCGAGAGCGGGCGTCCTCGGCGCTGCCCGTAAGGTTCGAAACGGGCCAAAAGCGGCCTTCTCGCGGTCAAACGTAGGATGGGTTGAACGCAGCGATACCCATCGTATCTCGGCGCAAACCGCCGCGAACGACGGGTTTCTCTGCGCTCGACCTTTCTACGAGCTGTCAGCCACGACAGTGCTAATCGACAGCTTGATCTGCATCTCTGCAAGCTGGCCGAGCAGTTTCGGTTTAAAGGTTTCCGTGGGCCACGCTTCCCCGACCGTCCACATGACTCTAAACTCGATGCAGCCGCCGTCGGCGACAAACTGCTGCAGGTATCGATGTGCCGGGCTCAGCTGCTGGATCAGCCCCGACAGGCATCGGGCGAGACCGATATCGTCGGAATCGCCAGCCGCTAGAACCTTCATCCAATAGTTCTCTTTGTGAAATCCTCCTAGCAGGGCTCCGTCAGGCGATGTTCGCACAGAACCTTTGCTCCAGCAGCGACCTGGCTCCAACATCAGCGCGGAAGATACATCTTCCGGCTGCCGCGTCGGATGCGTCAGCGCCAATGCGACGGTGTATCCTGATGGTGTCAAAGCATACTCCGATCTGATGACCGTGCGGACAGTGCCGAACGAGGGTCGCACCAGGATTCTTAGGCGCAGTGTGTAGCTTTGTTCAAATTAAACCGACTTAGTCACATTTCATCTCTAAGATGTCCGTTCCGGGTCTTGGCTGTGTGAAAACGCCAAGATAGTTGAGAGCGATAGAAGAAGTTGTTTGTCCAAGGCCGATCTGGCGCTAATGCTCGCAAGCAATTTCAAGTTGGCCGGCGACCTGAAGAACGTAATTCTAGCGGTCTTTCGCCTCCTCGCGTTTTTACACAGGCAGGGTCAGAAGCGGCCTATGGGTCCTGGATTGCATACTTTCGACCATGCTTCGAGAGCGGACGTCCTCAGCGCCGTCGGGAGAGTCCGCAATGGGGGATTCCTGTGAAAGGCAAAGATTTGTCCGCCGAATACCGTCACCTCAATGTTGAATAAAAGATAGGTACGGCTGAACAGACTGGTGCCATCATTGAGAACACCGACGCTGCGGCTGATCCAACCGTCCCGTCAGCCCTGTCTCACTCCCTGAGAAACGCGGGCAGCATGTCGTCGAGGCTTTCCGCCAGAACGGCGCGTGCGCCATTCCGTAAGGCCGTGCTGTTGACCGCTTCCACCGCGGACAACGGGAACAACGTGCTATCGATCTCGCGATCGAAATCTTTCCTCGGCAAGAAAGCCTGCACCAGCCGCGATTGGATCGTTGCGTAGGGATTTTTGCGAATGGCGAAGCTATCTCCGTCAAAAACCGTCACGAGAAGATGAGCGAATAGGTACGTCTTCTTGAAAGGACTGTTCTGATAGACTCCAACACCGCTGAGGGTCTGGTTGGTTCGAGAGTATGCTCCGGGAAACGCCGTGATGACGACGTAACGCTTGCACCTGGTGCTGCCCGCGATATGCCGAACGATGTCTGTCAATTGGCTCCTGGGGGTCTGAAGAGGTTTAGATGGAGGATCATAAAAAGGCTCGAACATGCTCTTGGGGTAGGTTAGGCGCAGCACGGTAACGCCGGCGCCGGCCGCGACTCGAACCCGGGCGACGATGAGATCATCGAGGCCCCAGCCCTCGATCGGCGCCACTAGAGTTTCGCTACTGAATGCGGTGAGCCCACTCTTCTTCACCATGAAGCGGTCGGCGGCAGCAATCACCCCGAGGCATCGCCTGTTAGCCTCCGGTGGGGACGCTACCGTAGCTGCCACAGTGTTCAGCGCGGGGGTTATGGTGGAGGGTCTGGCCGTGGATGCCCGGGTCTGGGCCAATGCAACCGATGCAAGACAACTCAGTAAGAACACGACAGCGGAACACCGAACCATCTCGAACTCCCGGAACGAATCGCATGCCTGACTTACTAGCGCACCGCAGGCTGCAATCGAGACTTAGGCCACAGTGTACGCTCGCACCACCAATCAGGACGATTGAAGAGATCGAACGGCGACCAATCGAGTCCTATTCGGCGCTGCTCTCTCGTTGCCAGCAATCGACACAGCGCACGGCGGACGGCAGCGTCTAGAATGTGCTTGAGCCCCGAAGGGCCAATGAGAGTGCCCGTCGGGCAGTCCGCGCAGGTACGCCATGCAGATACTGCCCGTCGTGCCACTGTGTCGCACATGCGCGCGCTTGTCATGTCGGGCAAATCAGGACGATCTTCTCCCACGTCCCGCGCTCTTCAGGAGGGGCGTACGCGTCGTCACGATACGTGGGGTGCGGGATGCGATGGCCGCGACAACGTCAGGCGCTTTGCGCAAGACGACTGGCGATGTGGCGGACGGCGAAGTCGTGTGGTCCTGATATCCCGACGCTGATATCAAATTCGCGACGATGCTTCTCGACATTGCTTTGCGATGCGAGGGCATGGCGCGGATGACGGTGGCCAGAAAGCCCGGTGCACCGAGGAGATCACGTATAAGCCGTAAGCCCATCGCGCAGGGAAGGCCGGGTCGTCCGGCTGGAACCTGTGGTACCTGCCGCCTGCATTTTTTCCGCAGGCGGGCCACAGGCCTCGGTCGAGGCCTGGCCTTCCCTGCGCCCTCCGTCCCGCGAGGGCGAGCCAACCGCAAAGCTCGGACGCCTGGTGCGCCGCGAGACTGCGAACGCACGCCGAACCGGGAATGACGGCTGCCGTGACCCCGCAGGATTTAACCACGGCAGGCACGACCCGACCGGTGTTTCCAAATGAGACAAATCTGCCACACATGGACCTTTTTCTCGACCCAAAACTGCCCCGGAGAAATTCCTAAAATTTCGGTAAGAGCGCCGAAAGTAAGACTTTGGCAAGAAATGGAAAGTTACCAAAGGCTCAACGCCATCTGGAGAATTCGAACGTGAGCGAACAGGCCGAACAGACCAGCGCCGGCGCCGTCGTTGCGGAGCCGGTTGCGAACCCGACGTCCCCCGCCGAGACTAAGATGATGGACGCGGCGATGCCGGCGGCCGAAGTGCTCCAGTCCCCGAGGATCGCGCCCGATCACGAGGCGCCGACCGCCGACGTGCCCCGTATCGAGGTCAAAGCTGACGGCGGTGCGGAGGCTGTCGCGACCGCCAAGACGGACGCGGCCGAAGCCGATATGCCCAAACCCGAGGCTTCCAAGGCCGAAGCTTCCAAGCCTGAGCACACCAAACCCGAGCACGCCAAGAGCGCCGACAAGCCTGCCGAATTGGCGGCCTCCAGCGCGGCGAAGCCGACTCTGACCATTCTGGAGCTGACCAAACCCGCGCAGGCCAAAGTCGAACCGATCAAGGCCGAGACGCCGAACGTTGAGCCGCCGAAGCTCTCCGCACTGGGTGCCTCGGCGCCAAAGATCGGAGCAGCGAGCTCCACGCCGCCCAAATTGGACGTGCCTCCCAAGCGGTTGATCATGTCGCACGGGGTCGACGGCGCGGCGGGAGACACGGTCGGGGCAGGCGCTGAGCGTGGCGCAGCCGCTGCGAAAGCAAAGCTGAGACTCGATCCCTTCAAGTTCGATGGATCGGCGAAAACGGCTGCCCCTGATCCAGCACCTGCGGCCGCGAAGCCGAACACACAGGTCCCGCCAGCTTCGGTCGTTGCGGGCCGGCGCGGTACGCCGGCGATCGCGGCGATGTTCCTGCTCGCCATGCTTGCCGGCGGGATCGGTGGTGCAGCCGTGACCATGGCCTTGGGCCATGGCGCGACCGAACAACCAGCCGCGACGGCCGCGGCCGACGATCCATCGCTCGCGGCTTCCGTGGCCCGGATCGATTCCGATCTGGCCACAGTGAAAGCGGGCCTCGAGCAGACCAACCAGACCAGCCTGGTCGAGCTCAACAAGGCCGCCGAGCGCCTCGACAAGCTGGAAAAGGTGCAGGGCGAACTGGCGGCCAAGCTGGCCAAGCCGAGCGAATTGCAGAAGCTGAGTGACGCGGTGGACCGGCTGCGCGCCGCGCAGGCCTCCGCGGCCGCGCAGGCAACGGCGAGGGAGACCGCAAGAGAGCCAGCACGGGACACGACCAGGGACACCACGGCCTCGGTTGCGCCTGCGCAGCTTGCCTCTGCGGCTCCCACCGCGTCGGCGCAGGCGGCGGCGCCCAAGCTTGATGCGAGCAGGCCGAAGATCGTCGAGGGCTGGGTGCTGCGCAATGTCGGCCGCGGTGCTGCGCTGATCGAAGGCCGCGACGGGCTGTACGAAGTCTATGCCGGCGACCCCGTGCCCGGGCTCGGCAAGGTCGATGCGATCAAGCGCCAGGACGGCCGCTGGGTCGTCGTGACGACCAGGGGTCTCGTGGTCTCGCGCTGACCTCCTATCGCTTGAAAGTGCAACGAGGCGCTCACCATGAGGTGAAGCGCCTCGTTGCATACTTGCCCGCAACTTTCCGTTTTTCGGCTATTTTCGAAAGCTACCAAGCGCCTGCGCGGGACGCGGTTGAAATAAAACGTGCCTCGCGCTGTTCTTGTCGGTGAAGGAGGCGCGCTTGCGATTGTCGGTTCTGGGTCTTGCGATGCTGGCTTTTGCGCCGTTGGCGCATGCCGGAGACAGCGCGCCTTTGGAACGCGGGGCCGCCGTCACCGAGCCCTATGCGCTGCGCGAGCTCGATCGCGCCACGTTCGGTCTCAATCGTGTGATCGTGGGGGAACGGATCAATGAGACGCCGCTGACCGCAGCCGAGTTGTTCGCGCTGCCCCCGATGGTGCCATTGCGGAAGGCGCTCGACGCCGAATTCGATCGCTATATCGAGCAGCACAAGGCGACGTTGCCGGATGAGAGCATCGGGGTCGGCTCGTCCTTTACGTTTCAGCTGTTCGACCGCGCCGTGCTGGATTCGAAGGACACGCGCTTCGTGCTGGCGGGCGCGGTCAACCGCATGGATCGCGCCTTCGTCGATCCCGCGCATTGCGGCGAGGTCCGCCTGCTGTATCGCCTGATCCGCACCAACCAGCCTGAGACCGGCGAAGACGCCGTCTCGCCGCGGTTGCCGATGACGCTCAATCTGGTGTTCAAGGCACGCGGCGACGAGGCCGCCAGGAGCGGCACGCCGTCCTGCGCCGAGATTGCCAAGCGCTGGCTCGATACGGCGGATATCGCGCTCACGGGCAGCGATCTGGCCGCGAAACTGACCGCCGCGGATGGGCCGCTCGCTTCGATCAGGCCTGAGAACATCCTGCGCATCGAGACCAATCTGCAGATCGCACATGCGCCCAAATCGGCGGTGCGCGACTTCCGCACCGACTACATGATGAAGGTGTTCGACTATCACGCCGAGACCGGCACGTTCGAAGAAGCGGTCATGGAAGACCAGATCGATCGCGATCGGCTGTTGGCGGATGCGGATCTGGCGCGGGCGTTCAAGTCATGGTTGCTGCAGCCCGATCATCTTGCCGAGCTCGATCGCGGCACCGTGCTGATCCCCGATCAGTTCCTGGCCAAGGTCGCGGTGGCGCCGACGCCGGTGGGTTTTGTCAATTCTGCACTGCAGCCGGCGTTCGGCCTCGTCCAGGGCGAGGACACCGCGCATGCGCCGGTGTTCAGCGACACCGACGTGGTCGGCGCGCTGGAGCAGGCGGCGGCAAAAGGGGTCCAATTGCAGAACATCCGTTCCGTCGCCGGCTTCGAGCGGCGCTTGAACGACATCAGCTGCGGCGGCTGCCACCAGACCCGCGGCATCGGCGGCTTCCATTTTCCAGGCGTGGACTGGATGGCGGCAAAGCCCTCGAATACGACGACGGTGCCCGGCTCGCCGCACTTCTTCGGCGATCAGGTGCGTCGCCGCGACATCCTGACGGCGTTCAGCGAGGGGCGCGAGCCTGACTTCTCGCGCGGCTTCTCCAGCCGGCCGCAGGAACGCGGAAGCCAGGAACTCGCCGGCACCGTCTACAATGACGGCTGGGGTGGCCATTGCTACGTCAAGCGGCCGGACGAGGCCGAGAACGACAAGAGCTTTTCGCCCTGGACCTGCGCGTCGGGCCTGTCCTGCCAGGCGAGCGCCAACACGCGAATGGGCATGTGCTTCATCTCGACCCGATAGGCGGCGACGCGCGAACGCCCGACATGTTTGCGCGTTAAGCTCCCGAGTAGCCAAAGCGACGGGAGCGGGCGATGAGCACGCAGGACCAGATCAACAAGGAGCGCGATCGGAAGATCGCGCAGAATGAAGAGCAGCGGCAGATGGCCGGCACCATCCGCGTCAGCGGCTGGGCTATCTTTTTTGCGATCGTCGCAGGCGTGATCGTGTTCTTGGTCGGCTGGGCCTGGCTGCACCGCTAGCGCATGATCCGGAAAAGTGCGAAGCGGTTTTCGCTCGCTACAAACGCGGAACGCGTTTGCGCGGAGATCATGCTCAAACAACAAGCTAAGGCGCGATGACGATTCATCCTAATCTCGTCGCGCCTGAGGTCACGCGACCGCGCCCCGCGCGCGCAAGGCCTGGATCGCCGCCTCGTCGAAGCCTACATCCCGCAGGATCTGGTCGCTGTGCTCGCCGACACCCGGGGGCTTGCGCGGTCGGACCTTGCGGGCACCCTCGATCCAGATCGGGCTGCTGATAGTCAGCATCGTGTCGTTCTCGAACGGCACCAACACCTCGTTTTCGATCATCTGCTTGTCGGTCGGGATATCGTCGAGAATGCCGACCACGCCGAACACGAGGCCGTTGCCGTCAAGGATCTTGCGCCACTCCGCCAGCGGTCTGGTGGCGAACACCCGGTCGAACTCTGCGATCAGTTCGACGGAATGTGCGTGACGGCCGGCCTTGGTGACAAAGCGCGGGTCATCGATCAAGTCTTCCCGGCCTAGACAGCGGGCCAGGATCGGGAACTGCTTCTCCTCGTTGAGCAGCGAGAGCATGACCCAACGGTCGTCCTGGCATTTGTAGTGGTTGGCCACGGCGTTCAGCGCCCGCTCGCGTGGGCGCCGCTCGACGAACTGGGCGCCGCAGAGTTTCGCCTGCGCCAGTACCGAGGCCGCCCAGACCCCGTTCGCCATCAGGTTGGAGGCGACGTGGCAGCCCTTGCCGGTGCGCTCGCGCTGGTAGAGCGCGGTGACGATCGCGCCATAAAACGCCATCGCGCAGGGATGGTCGCCCATGCCCGCCACCGAGCGGGCCGGGGTGGTGGTCTCGTCGGCGCGGACGAGATCCATCAGGCCGGAGCGGGCCCAATAGGCGTTACTGTCGAAGCCCGGCTTGTCGGCCTCCTCGCCCTTCTCGCCGTAGCCGGTGAAGGAGGCATAGATGAGCCGTGGATTGAGAGGGCCAAGCGTCTCGTAGGTGAGGCCGAGCTTGTTGCGCACCGACGGCGGGAAGTTGGTGATGAACACATCGGCATCGGCCACCAGCCGCTGCAGTATCGCCTGCGCTTCGGGCTTGGTCAGGTCGAGCGCGAGGCTGCGCTTGTTGCGCGCCTCCAGATGCCAGGCGTAGTTGTGCTCGCTGCGGGGGTAGCCGGGCAGGTTCGGCAGGTTGCGATAGGGATCGCCGGCGCCCGGCGGCTCGATCTTGATGACGTCGGCGCCGAAATCCGACAACACGGTTGCCGCTGCGGGCGCAGCGATGAAGCTTGCGCAATCCAGCACCTTCAGGCCGTGGAAAATGCCCTTATCGCCCTTGCGGCTATCGTCCATGCGACGTCGCTCCCGTGCTCGCTTATTGTTTCCGCGCGCTGGAATTTTTCCTGCACGCGCCGGAGGTTAGGCGAGCATTTGACCCATCTTGGGGGAGCGAGGCAATGGCATTGACCGGGAGCGGGCTTCTCGCTCCGGTCAGCTGCGTTGGCCTTGCTGGCTTTGACGCTTGCGGGCTTCGGACCAGTCCTGAATGCCCCGCGCGCCGTCCGTTAGACTTTCAGGTTCTCGGCCGAGCTTCTGCCCCGGTTGGCAATCTCCTCATACTCGATCGTCTGCCCCTCGTTCAGAGTGGTGAGACCGGCTTTCTGCACTGCAGAGATGTGAACGAAAATGTCTTTGCCCCCAGCTGCGGGCTGAATGAATCCGTAACCCTTGGTCGGGTTGAACCACTTGACCGTACCTTTAGCCATACGTTGCCTCCGCGGGAAAATACCAAGTCGGGCAAAGCAGTCCCCGCGAACCGCCATGCCCGGACAATGAAGATACGCCGGTTGCGACAGGCGTGGTAGCGCAAACAACGGGCGGATTCGGCCTGAAATGAGCCATATCGTGGCGCCTTTGCGGCTTTTTGGCCGCTAGCTCGCCGATCGTCCCGCCAGCTCCACACCGGCCTTGAGGTAAGACGATGCAGCATGCCTTCAGGTTCAACCGGCACGGCCCGGTCAGGCTGCGACGACCTGCTCCGCGTGCTCTAAGGCAGTCAGGAGCTTGGCCTCCGCGACCGTCCGCACGCGCATCGGCTCAGTGCGGCCGCGGATCTCGACGTCCTGCTCCGGCACATCATACGCCGTGAGGCCCGTCATCGCGCAGACGTCCTCGGAAATGATTGCCTCGCAGCCGAGGCTTTTCGTCATGTCCTGCAGCCTTGCCGCGACGTTGACCGCGTCACCGAGCGCAGTGAACACCATGTGGTCGCGGTAGCCGATCTCACCGACGATCACTTCGCCACCGTGGATGCCGATGCCGAAGCGGATCGGTTCGCGCAGGTCGTGACTGAGGGAGGTGTTGAGCTCCTCGATATTGACCGCAATGCGTCCGGCTGCCTGGACCGCCTGGCGGCAGGCGGTCTGCTGATCGACGCTGAGCCCGAACAGCGCCAGCATGCCGTCGCCCACGAACTGGTTGGGTTGGCCGCCGCTTGAGGTGACCGCCTGCGACACGGCTCCCAGAAAACGATTGACGATGAACACCGTGTCGAATGGCAGACGGCTCTCGGCAAGCTTGGTCGAACCGCGCATGTCGACGAACAGGCTGACGAGGTAGCGTTCCTGCCCGATGCCTGCGGCCTGCGTGGCCGGCGCACCTGAGACCGGGCTCGGCAAGAACAATTGGAAAAACGAGACGTCGCTCACCGGGCGGAGCTGACAGGCGAGCCGGATCGAAGGATCCGTCGCGCCGACCTGGGCGAGCACGAACGCCTCGCGCGGCGACGGCGCCGGCAGATCGCTGCAATCACCGATCACGCGGATCCGGCAGGTCGAGCAGCGTGCGCGACCGCCGCAGACGCTGGCGTGCGGCACGTTGTAGCGCAGGCTCGCCTCGAGCACGCTGAGCCCCTTCGGCACGCGCAAGCTGCGGCCGTTGTTATAGGACAGTGTGATGATCCCGCCGCGCCGCTCGTGCAGCGCGCGAACACCGCGCGCCAGCAGCACCGCGCCAAGCAGCCCGAGATAGAAAACGGCGAAGCCGTCGACGATATTGTCGAGCGCCGTCTGCTGCACCGGTGTTCCCAGGTGTCTTTCGGACAGATATTCGGCACGCCAATGCGGGTCGGCAGCCGCTGCCATCGCGTCGCGCCCGCCGCGATAGAAGCCGAGCAGCGCCAAAGTCGGGATCAGCACCGCGGAGGCCAACAGCCAGGGAGCGGCGCGCTTGTAGAACGGCTTCATGCGCAGCCACATATGGAGGCCGATGCAGCCGTGGGTCCACGAGACCAGGAGTGTTGCAGACATCAGCCAGATCCGCCAGGCAGCGCCGGCCCAGTACGCATACAGCACCTGCGGATAGAGCTTCTCGAGACCGTAGAGTGTCTGGCTGATTCGGACGCCTGCGATGTGCGAGAAGATCAATGCGGGGATGCTCAGCCCGAGAACGAGTTGGAGCGGTTCCACGGTCTTCCAGCTGAACTCTCGGCGCTGGTAGAACGCGAAGATGCCGAGCCCGGCATGCACGATCGCGGCCGTATAGAGCGCAATGGCGACCGGCAGGAACTGCCAGAACAGGGTGTGATAGTACACGCCCTCCGCCAGCGCCTGCAGCGAGATGTTGCCGAGCGCATGGTTGAGGAAATGGCTGATCAGATAGCTGAACAGCACCAGCCCGCAGGCGAGCCGGACCTGGCGCACGCCGATGCCACGAAAGAACTGTCTGCGCGTGGGGTGAGCCGGTGTCTTCATGCGGTCCATGGCAGGGTGAACCACAATTCTAGATGTTTATTCCCGCCGCGAATAGGGCGGTCCGAGACGTGATCATGCGACGCAAACGAGCCTGCGCGATCGTCGCCGATGCGGGACTCGCGCCCCAGGGCCGCCAGCGTTGACTTGGCGGGAGGAGTCGGGGAAAAGCGCGCCGTGACCATGTCCTCCCCCAAATCCGCAAACCTGATGTCCGGCAGCCCGGCGCGCCGGCCAATGCTGATCGCGGCTGTCGTGATTGCAGTCATGACCGTGATCCGTATCGTCTACGCCGGTGCGCTCGACCTGCGTACCGACGAGGCCTATTACTGGACTTGGTCGAAGGAGCTGCCGCAGCTCTGCTTCCTCGATCACCCGCCGGTCATCGCCTGGTTCATCCGGCTGGGGACGGCGATCTTTGGCGACACCAATTTCGGCGTCCGCTTCGCTGGTATCCTGGCAATGGCCGCGAGCCAATTGCTGCTCGCCGACATCGTCCGCCGCGTCACGCACAATGCGCGCGCGGTCGTGCTTGCGGTGCTGCTGCCGGAAGCTGCGCTCTATTACGGCCTGTTGATGGCCAAGGTCGCGCCCGACATCGCCGCGATCCCGTTTGCGCTCGCGATGATCTGGGCGTTGGTGCGGCTGGTCGAAACCAAGGATGGCCGCTGGTGGCTTGCCGCGGGCCTGTTCGGCGGTCTTGCGCTGCTGTCGAAATTCACCGTCGTGCTGCTGCTGCCGGCCGTCGTTGCATTCCTGCTGGTCCCGACCTGGCGCGGCCGCTGGCTCGCAAGTCCGTATCCGTGGATCGCAGCACTGATTGCACTTGCCATGTTCTCGCCGGTCCTGATCTGGAACGCGCAGCACGACTGGGCCTCGGTCAAATTCCAGCTGGTGCGCGCCACTGCGCCGCATGATGTCTCTCTCCGCACGGTAGGCGACTATATCGGCCTGCAGTTCGGGCTGGTCGGTTTCGTTTTGCTGCCGGTGACGCTGTCCGCGCTGATCCTCACCGCATGGCGCGGCTATCGCAGGCGCGAGCCGGTTGCGATCCTGCTGTCCACCGCGGTCCTGGTCCCATTCCTGTACTTTCTCTACAAGTCGCTCACCCTGCGGATCGGCGACACCTGGCCGATGTTCATGTGGCCGATCGGCTTTGCGACTGTGGCCATCAACATCGTCATGCTGCCGCGCGAGGCTTGGCCGGCGTGGATGATCCGCTCCACGGTTTATTGGGCGCGGACCGCGATCGTGACAGGCGTCGCGATGGTCGTGCTGATCTTTCTCTACTACACCGTGGCGCCGTGGAATCTGATCGGCAGGGCCGATCCGATCGGCGGCGAGGCCGGCTATGAGCAGGTGGTGGCGCGTGCGGAAGCGGAATTGAAAACGACCGGCGCGAGCTGGATCGCGACCACGGACTACCGCACCTATGCGATGCTGCGCTGGTTCTTCAACGGCCGCGTGCCGGTGGTTCAGATCAATGAGCGCGCCCGCTTTCAAGGCTTTCGCGATCCCGGCATGAACCAGATCGCGGGGCGTATCGGCCTCTATGTCGGGCGCGAGCCGGACAATACCGGGGCGATCTGGGCCGAGACCACCGCAAACCGAGAGCCGCTCGAGCGGGTGCAGCGGATCTGGCGCGGCGTGGTCATGGATACCTACGCGCTGGAGAAGTTGACCGGCTGGACGCCCGAGCTGGCGCCGCCGCCGGACTCGCCGTTCTATCAATGGCGCTGGCTCGCCGGTGACTTCGAGCACATCGCACGCGGCTGAGCGTCATTCCTCCTCCTCGCGCTTGCGCAGCAGATCCTTGGCGAGATCGGCGAGCACTGGGCGCGGCAGGGAGGTGAAGGGCAGGGGGCGGGTGACGTCAATCGCGGCCAGGCCGAGCCGCGCGGTCAAGAGTCCGTTGAGCACGCCTTCGCCGAGCCGCTGCGACAGTTTGGCTGCGATGCCGTGGCCGAGCATCTGCTGGATCAGGCTGTCGCTTGCGGCCATGCCGCCGGTGATGGCGAGATGGGCGATGACATGGCGCAACAGGCTGATCATGCCGAGCGCGCCGGGCCGGCCGCCATAGAGCCGCGCCAACTGCCGGATCATCCGCAGCGAGGCGACGAATACGAACAGCACGTCGATGAGCGCGCGCGGCGACACGGCCGTGACCACCGAGACCCGCTGCGCCGCCACCGAGACCAGCCGGCGCGCTTCGGCATCGAGCGGGGTCATCAGCTCGCGTTCGGCGAGCTTGATCATATCGGCGCCGTCGATGATCTCGTCAGTGTGGCTGGTCAGCGCGGCGCGGGCGCGGGCGAGCCGTGGGTTCTGATGGGCGATCCTCAGGAGATCAGTGACGACGGCGCGGCTCTCGGCGCGATCGTCCGACAGCAGCACCTCGGTGGCGCGCCGGTGCAGTCGCTCGATGGTCGCAAGCCGGGCCAAGCCATAGATCTCGCGCGCGATCACCGCGGCCAGCGCCACCGCGGCCGCAGCCGCAAGCGCGGCGCCGAGATAGCCCAGCCCTTCGCTGCGGGCGAACAGATCCTCGATCAGATGGGTGACGCTCAGTCCCAAGCCCAAGAGCACGAGACCGGCGACCGAGGTCCAGAACAGGGCGCCCCAGCGGAAGCCGCGTCGCTCCAGGACCGGCACATCGAGCGCAACAGGCAATTGGACCGGCTCGATTTCGGGCGTGATCTGCACCGTGCCACGTGCCGGCCGCCCGGGGTCATCACTGTCGACCACGACGACACCGGGATCGTCGAGCCGGAAGGTTGCGGGGCGGCGCTGCTTGGATCGCTCGCTCATAGCAGTCGGTCTCCGATCAGGAACTGAAGTGCACGGTCGAGGCGGATATGGGGAAGCGTCGGTTCGCCGCCATTGCTTTCGAGCAGCGGCGGCCGGAAACGCAGAAAACGGAAATCGGTGGCTTCGGCCGCATCACTGGAGAGCCCGCGGAACGCTTCTGCCCCGTTGAACAGCGCCGCGGCGTCGTCAGGCAGGTCGCCGGGGAAGGTCGCGACCTCGGTGTTGCCGTCGAAGATTTCGCCATTGGCGCTCTCGCCAGCCGCCGGCACGCCGAGCAGCGAGGGCAGCTTGTCGCGGCCCCGCGCGACCATGGCCTCGCGCGTGGCCCTAACCGCGGCGAGCGCAACGACGTCGATCATGGCCCCGGTGCTCTCGGCGTGGGCGACCGCCTGATCGACGGCGCGCCGCAGCACCGCTTCCAGCCGGTCGTGGCTGGTGTGATGCAGATGGTCGGCCTTGGTCGCAGCGAACAGGATGCGATCGATGCGCGGCCGGAACAGCGCCGAGAGCAGCGTGCTGCGTCCGACGCGGAAGCAGGTGAGAATTCCGGACAACGCGGCTTCCAGATCATGCAGCGCCTCGGGCCCGGCATTGAATGCGGCCAGCGCGTCAACCAGCACGATCTGCCGGTCGAGGCGCGCGAAATGATCGCGAAAGAACGGCCTGACGACGATGTCCTTATAGGCCTCGTAACGGCGGCGCATCATGGCCCAGAGCGAGCCGTCCTTGGCGCTGCCCTCCGCAGGCAGATCGAGCGGCGCGAAGGTGAGGGCGGGAGAGCCCGCGAGATTGCCGGGCATCAGGAAACGGCCGGGCGGCAGCAGGCTCATCGCAAAACGCTCGTCGCGGCAGGCGCGCAGATAGTCGGTGAACAATTGCGCAGCCCTGAGCGTCACCTGCTCGTCCGCAGGTGCCTCGGCCGAGAGCATGCCGAGGTGGGCGTGCCAGTCCCGGGCCAGATGCGCGCGCGGCGCCTCCCGCGACAAAGCGACGCTCTCGCGGGCCCATTGCTCGTAGCTCTTGTCGAGCAGCGGCAGGTCGAGCAGCCACTCGCCGGGATAATCGACAATATCGAGCGTCAGCGTCCGCTCGGCGCCGTTCGGGCGCTGGTAGTCGATGACCAGCCTGAGCTCGCTGATGTCGACCGTCGAACTCGGCCAGCGCCGCTCCTCGACCAGGGCGCTCACGTGGGTCTCATAGGCAAAGCGCGGCACGCCATCGTCGGGCTGCGGCGAAAGCTGCGCCCGGGCGATGCGGCCGGACGCGAACGCCTCGAACACCGGAAAACGACCGCCCCGGATCAGCCCGTGGATCAGCGCGGTGATGAACACCGTCTTGCCGGCCCGTGATAATCCGGTGACACCGAGCCGGACCGTGGGGTTGAACAGGCTCTCGCCATAGTCACGCAATGCACGAGCCGACAGCCGCGCTTCCTCGACGATTCCGGTCAAACTGGCGGCCATGCGGGAGACGTAAATCTGTGGTTAAAAACCGTGTGAACGACTTGTGAAAAGTGGCGATTTGAACGGCCAATTCAAGCTCACATTTCCGGCGCGTTTCCGGGTAAGACGGGGGTTGAACGGATCGTTGACCATCTGGCACTCATATAGTTGTCACAACCGAAGACTTGCGACGGGTTCCGTATGTCCGTGTTCAAACTGAAGCAGTTCGCCTCGACTTCCGTGCACGCCGCCACCGGCGCGATCCGGTGGAATTACGACAAGGTCGAACTGATAGCCGACGGCGTGGTGCACGCAATCGGCGTCAGCAGCGGCCTGGTCGCAGCGACCGTCCTGGTCGTGCTGACCGCGATCTATGCGCGTGCGCTCGACATCGTCGTGGTGTCGGTCTATGTCGCGGGACTGTTGTCGATGCTGGTGCTGTCGGCGACCTATAATCTGTGGCCGGTGTCGCCGACCAAATGGGTGCTGCGCCGCTTCGACCATTCCGCGATCTATGTGCTGATCGCCGCGACCTACACGCCGTTCATCGCCGCAATGCAAAACGGCGTGCTCGCGATCGCGATGCTTGTCGGTGTCTGGGGTGTGGCGATCTTCGGCATCGTCCTGAAGCTGCGCTGGCCGGGGCGGTTCGATGCGCTGGCCGTCGGGCTCTATCTCGCGCTCGGCTGGAGCGGGGCCATGATGTATGATCAGGTGATCGGCATCCTGCCCAAGACTGTGCTCGGCTGCGTGCTCGCGGGCGGTATCCTCTACAGCTTCGGCGTCATCTTCCACTCCTGGCGGCGCTTGCGCTTCCAGAACGTGATCTGGCATTGTTTCGTGCTGCTCGGCGCCGGCTGCCACTACACCGCGGTGCTCGATCTGGTTCTGACATAACATAGCGCAAACAGGGAGCGAGACATGCAGGTGACCGGCAAAAACGTGGTGGTCACCGGCGGAGCCCGCGGGATCGGCAAGGCGCTGTGCGAGGCCTTTGCCCGCGCAGGCGCGGCCAAAGTGGTGGTGGCCGATCTCGACGGAGCTGCTGCGCGTTCGGTGGCCGCAGGTATCGATGGCGCTGCCTTCAAATGCGACGTCGCGCAGGAGAAGGATATCCTTCACGTGATCGACGAGACCGAGCGCCAGTTCGGGCCCATTTCGCTGTTTTGCTCCAATGCCGGCATCGGCGGCGGCTTCGACCCGCTTTCGGTCAATGTCGGCGGCAGCTCCGACGAGCCGTGGATGCGGAGCTGGGCGATCCATGTGATGGCCCATGTCTACGCTGCCCGTCATATGGTCCCGCGCTACAAGACGCGCGGCGGCGGCTACTTCCTCAACACGATCTCCGCGGCGGGCCTGCTCTCGCAGGTCGGCAGCGCGCCTTATTCGACCACCAAGCACGCCGCGGTCGGCTTCGCAGAAAATCTCGCGATCTCGCACAAAGCCGATAACATCAAGGTCTCGATCCTGTGTCCGCAGGGCGTCGACACCGACATGCTGCGCTCGATCCCGAAGGGCCCGCAATCCGGCGACGGCGACCTATCGCCCGAGCAGGTTGCACAAGATGTGCTGAAGGGCATCGAAGCCGAGACATTCCTGATCCTGCCGCATCCGCAGGTGCTGGGCTATATGCGCAACAAGACCGAGAACTACGACCGCTGGATCGCGGGCATGGCCAAGATCCAGGCCAAGATGCGGGAGGAGTTTGGGAAGTAAGTCGGCGGCCGTTGCGGCTCCCTCGAATTTTGGGATCGGATATGTCCGGCACCGGGCCGACGACAAGAGTTCACACTGTCTCTTCCTCGTCATTCCGGGGCGCGCGCAGCGCGAGCCCGGAATCTATTTAACAGCAGGGCATGAGGCTCGATGGATTCCGGGCTCATGCCTTCGGCATGCCCCGGAATGACGAACTGAAAGATGTCGCGTCCCTCACTCTGGTCGCGACGGTGCATGACCTGCATGGGCTAACCGCCCGGTCAGCCAACGGGCATATCGCGAAACACTCCGCTGTCGTCCCTGCGAACGCAGGGACCCATACCGCGGAATCCCTCTTGAGCCCCTGTGGCTGAGACCTGGCCAAGTCATCACGGCCGGTGAGTATGGATCCCGGGACGACAACGGTATCAGCTCGCAGCCGGCATCTTCTCCTCCGCCGTGCGCCACGCCTTCAGCGCGCGCGCATAGAGTAGCAGGCCTTCGCGGACGGTGCGCCGTTCCCGCTCCGATAGCGGCGCCAGCGCGCCCTCGACCTGATGGCGGCCGAACGCATGCAGCGCGGCCAGCGTGCGGCGGCCCTTTGCGGTCAGGGACAGCGGCTTGATCCGCGCGTCGTCCGGGTCGACCGTCTCATTCAACTCGCCGCTGTCGATCAGCTTGCGAACCATGCGGCTGACGCTGGATTTCTCCAGATGCAGGATCTCGCCGAGCTGCATCGCCGTCAGCGGGCCACGGATGCCGATCTCCAGGATGGTGTGGACCGCCGAGGGCGGGTAGTCGGTGGCCGCGACGGTGGCCTCCATGAAGCCGAGCTCGCGCACCATCAGGCGCGAGGCGGCGCGGACATCATCGACCAGACCGGAATCGGCATTGCTCATCTTGACTCCCCGCATATAGTTGTATCATACAACTATATGCGAAACGCAACGAGGCGTTTGCCTTGCATCCGCGGAGGACTGCGCATGAACGACGTCGTGCACGCGAATGGGCCGCGAGCCTTGTCGGGCAACCGGATGCAAGGGCAGGTCTGCCTCGTCACCGGCGGCGGCACCGGGATCGGGCGCGCCACTGCGCTGAAGATGGCCGCCGAAGGCGCCGAGGCCGTGCTGATCGCGGGGCGACGTGAGGCCGAGCTGGAAGCGACCGCGGCGCAATGCCGAAGCATCGGTTCGGATGCGGTCGTCCTGCGCACCGACGTGACGCGCCCGGACGAGGTCGAGCGTCTGGTGCAGACCGCGCTCGACCGCTATGGCCGGCTCGATGTCGCCTTCAACAATGCGGGCTACCAGGAGCGCCGGGCACCCCTCGAGCAGCAGGACGTTGCGGTCTACGATTCGGTGTTCGACACCAATGTGCGCTCGCTGTTCCTCTGTCTGCGCGTGCAAATGGCTGCGATGTTTGCACGGGGACAGGGACGCATCGTCATCAACGCCTCCGTCAGCGGCGTGCGCAACCCGAACACCGGTCTATCGCTCTATTCCGCGTCCAAGGCGGCGGTGATTTCGCTGACGCGCTCGGCCGCGATGGAAGCGGCGCCGCGCGGCGTCAGGATCAACGCGATCGCGCCCGGCCGCGTCGTCACCGACATGATGCTGCGCGCCGGCGTCGGCGACGTCGCAACGGTTGCCGCAGGCCTGCCGCTGCGCCGGACGGGCGAGCCGGAGGACATCGCCGAGGCCGTGGTCTGGCTCGTATCCGATGCGTCGTCCTATGTGGTCGGCCATGTGCTGGCGGCGGATGGCGGATTCTTGGCGTCGTAATTCGGCAACTGACGCCAAACATTCGTTATTTCGACCACGGCGGTG
>NZ_CAFK01000164.1 GCF_000239815.1 Bradyrhizobium sp. STM 3843
AAGTGCGAGACCCTCATGGTGAGGAGCGCGTAGCGCGTCTCGAACCATGAGGCCCATCTCATTTGGTTCGGCAACATGCGATCGCATGCATGCGTCTGCCAGGTCTGCGCGACAGTCGAGCCCGACGTCACTCGTCCAGGAAGATCGACAGCGTCCGCTGCAGCTCCTTGAAGGCCTGCGATCCGATCTTCTTGGCGAGCGCCTTTTCGCCTTCCGCGATGATCGGCCTCAGCCGCGTGACGAGCGCTGCGCCTTCAGCGGTCAAGCGCAACACGTAGTAGCGGCGGTTGAGCGCCGATGCGGTTCGAACAACGAGGCCGCGTTGTTCGAGCTGATCCATCATCCGCCCCAGACCCGCACGCTCGATCGACAGCAATTGCGCCAGCGCAAGCTGATTCACCCCGGGGTTGGCCTCGATCACGCTGAGCACGGAGAATTGCGCCGGGCTGATGTCGAACGGCGCCAGGCGCCGGCTGATGTCCTTGAAGACCCAGAGTTGCGCGCGCCGGATCCGATAGCCCAGGGACTGCGCCAGATCTCCCATCGCCAGCGGCTTTGCCGGGGTCGGCGACTCTGCCGCCGCCGTCGCTTGCCGCAGCGCTTTCGGGGAGGTCGACTTGCCTGGCGCCGAACGAGGACGTTTGGCGGCTTGGTCTCTGACCCGCAGGCCCTTCAGTTGCATCCTCGCGCGCCTTTCTGAGTGTGAGAGCCCGGCAGCAACAGATTGAGATGCCGGTGGGATTTGTTCAAGCCCTGATCGGCCATGGCCGGATCAGCCTTGCTGATGGCAGTGCAGCAGCGTCTTGCGCAGATGCGAAGAGGCGCGACCGCTGCATTACGTTTCCACAAATCGCATGTTGACAAGGCTACATGGTCGTCAGCTAATATTTGCAAATCAAATGCCGTCGCAAGAACGGCTGGAGGAAACGTCCGTGCTGATACGATCGACTAGCCTTGCCTGGTGCAAGGTGCGGCGGCACCGGCGCGCGTTGATCGCGCATCATTGCGATGCCGTCGACGAACGCGGCGCAGCATTTGCGAGACGGCGTCTCGCATCCCAGGCACCCAAGATCCAGCCATTCAAGAAGCAGGCATTCCAGGACCAAGCGTTCATCTGCTGAACCGGTGCCGCTCATCGGCGGCGCGTCTCGTGGCGCGTCGCTGATCGCAGCGTTCTCCGGATCGTTTTGAAAAAGAGAGTGGGGAGGTGCGATATGAAACGACTGATCTTACCATCGACGATTGTTACGACCGGGCTCTTGCTCAGCTCGGCGGCGTCAGCGAGCGCGCTGCCGGCCGCCGGCGTCGCGCCGCGGCTGGCGTGCGCCAGCATCGCGGGGCTTGCTCTGCCGGATACCCAGATCCTGAGCGCCACGCCGAAAACGGGCTATTGCAACGTCATCGGCATCATCAACAAGCGCACCAGTGCGCAAGACCCCGACCACTTCACCTACGGGATCGGCTTTTCGCTCAATCTGCCCAACACCTGGCATGGCCGCTTCGAAATGATGGGCGGAGGCGGCAGCGACGGCAGCCTGAACACCGATCCGAAGGGCGCGGCCGGTGTGGAGCTGAACCAGGGCTGGGCGATCGCGGCCGATGACGGCGGGCACGAAGACAATGCCGCGAACGCGGTCGGCGGCTATCAGGACGACGATGCCAACGCCGGCGGCGGGCAGCACTTCGCGGTCGACGAGCAGGCGCGCGTCGACTACGGCTATAACGGCATTGCAAAGACCGCGACCATCTCGAAGAAGATCATCGCCGAATATTACGGGCTGGAAGCGGTCTATTCCTACATCATGGGCTGCTCGAATGGCGGCCGCGACGCCATGGTCGCCTCGCAGAAATCGCCCTGGCTGTTCGACGGCGTGGTCGCGCAAAATCCCGGCTTCAACCTGCCGCAAGCCGCGATTGCGGAAGCCTGGAACGAGCAGGCGCTGGCGCCTCTTGCCACGAGCCAGGATGTCAACGGACAGCCCTTCATCCCCGACACGTTCCCGTCGCAGGATCTCGCCGTTGCCTCCGCGGCGATCCTCAGCGCCTGCGATGCGCTCGACGGGCTGGTGGACGGGCTGATCGACAACTACCACGCCTGCACCAAGCAGAAGGTGTTTCCGGCGCTGGCGGCGTTCACCTGTGGCACCGGCACGCATGGCAGCACGCCGCATGGCGGCACCTGCCTGACCAGCGGGCAGGTCGATGCGCTGAAGAAGATCTATGCCGGACCCACCAACTCCAAGGGCAAGCGGCTCTATTCGGATTGGTTCTGGGACGCCGGCATCTGGGCGCCACCGTCGGCGCCGGGCCTCGGCTGGGCCGCCTGGAACGTCGTCACCGCGCCGGTCCCGGGCGTCAACACCGCGGCCAACCTGACGCTTGGCGCGGGCGCGCTGCCGATGATCTTCACCACGCCGCCGGTGGTGACGCCGGTCAACGGACCCAATGGACAGGGGGCGTTCGTCTTCCACTATAATTTCGATACCGATGCGCCCAAGATCTTCACCGAGACCAAGGCCTATCCCGAGAGCTCGATGGACTTCATGGCCGCGGTGTCGACGGATCTGCATCCGTTCAAGAGCCGGGGGAGCAAGCTGATCATCTCCTCGTCCGTGAATGACGGCATCTTCTCAGGGGCGTCGATCGCGCGCTGGTACCGCAACATGGATCGGCGCATGGAGGGCCGCGCCGAGGAGTTTGCCAGGCTGTTCATGGTGCCCAACATGGCCCATTGCGGCGGCGGTCCTGCCACCAGCGATTTCGCGGTGAACGAGCTCAACGCCATCACGGCCTGGGTCGAGACTGGCACCGCGCCAAATCGGATCGTGGCGGCCAATCACAACACGGCCTCGCCATTCCCGGCCACCGGTGGACTGTTCGATCCGCGCATCGCCACCAACTTCCCCGCCGGCGGCACCCGCCCGCTTTGCGTCTACCCGAAGATCGCGAAGTACAAGGGCTCGGGCATGACCAACGACGCCTCAAACTTCGCCTGCGTCGACAACGGCCTGCCGCACGGCGACGGCGATCACGATCACGACGATGACGACGATGGCCTCGACGGGCATCGGCATTGAGTGACTGCCGCGGGCGGCAGACGCTCCGCCCGCGGCCTCTACTCTGTCTTGGTGTCGAACTGCATCAGGCCGTCGGCATCGAAGAACTGAAACCTGTCGCCGTTGACGACGACATCGAAGCAGCGTTCGCGCGGTGCGGCCGCTGTTCGGTCGAGATCGTCGTTGGTCAGTGTGCGGCAGTAGCGCGCCTGGTCGTCGACGCGCCAGGTGCCGCTGGAACGTTCGCGGTGTTCGGCGCCGGCCAGCACCGAGAAGCTGCCGTCATCATGCAACTGCCAAATGAAGGGCCCGCCAACGAGCGCTGCGCCGAGCCGAAGGTCCTTGCCGGATAGTGCCGCTTTCAGCGCCGCAGTATCGAGCCGCTGCCCGTCGGCATGGGCGAGGCTTGCGTCCGGTCCGACGTCCCGGTCCCCGGCTGCCGAGAGGATCAGCCAGAGCAGTCGGCCGATTTGCCGGAAGTTTGGTTCCGGCTTGCGCGGTCCGAGCGGCGCGAGCGCGGCGTCACTGTTCACCCGGTGCACGATGACGAGATCATAGGCCGGGATCACGAACGCATATTGTCCTTCAGCGCCCATCGCTTCGTACGTTCCCGCAGGGACTTTCACGATCGGCGCACCGGTATCGCTGAGAAAGCCGATCCACCACAGATAGCCATAGCCCATGCCCGGGCCCAACGCGGGATAGGCGTTCGAGTAGGATTGCACGCTGGCGCGGACCCATGGCTGGGGGACGATCTGGCGATCGCCCCATTTTCCCTCGTGCAAATAGAGCAGTGCGAAGCGGGCGAGATCGCGCGCGCTCATCCGGATCGGGTAGGCGGGATGATTGGACGCGGCGCCCCGCACATAGCTGCCATCGCTTGGCTGATAGTCCTGCATCCCGATCGGCCGCGCGATCTGCCGGTAGAAGCCGCTGAAGATCGATTGCGCCGTCGCCTTTTCATAGATGGAGCCGAGCGCGTTGAAGTCCCAATTGTTGTAGTACCAGAACGTACCGGGCGCGTGACTGCCACGCGGCGGACGCCGCCGGGCCATGCCCGGCGTCTCATAGAGCGCAGCATGATAGATGCCGGAGCGCGCCTTGAGCAGATCACCGACGGTCGCGGATTTTTCTGTCTCCGTGAGGCCAGGCGCGTTGTCGTCGATGCCGAGGCTTGCCAAGGTCGCGTTGAGGTCGATCCAGTGCTCGTCGGCTGCGATGCCGATGAGGGCGCTGAGCAGGCTCTTGCGCACCGAATGTAGGTTGCTCCTGCTCGTAATGTCGCCCCATTGGGCGATGATGCGTCCATGCTGGACGATCATCACCGCCGCGGTCGGCGCGATCAGCAGCGACCAGGACTTGGCTTCGGCAAGCGTCGCAGCCGACCAGCCCGCCGCCTCTGGCGTCGTGGTCTCGAACGCCGTGCCGGGATAGGTTGCAACGGTCCCGCGTGTCTCGTCTGTGCCGAGCGCGGGTCGGCTGAGCATGAAACCGACCAACATCGCGGCGGCCCGGGCCAACCTTGCGCTCCTCGTCATCACCCCTCCCATCGTTGCTCACTGGAACAGACCACTGCCGTCCCTCGGCGCCAGCCGATCCATTCACCGGTCATGGTGATAGCACAATGGTACCGCTTTGGGCTGCCGAGAAGGGCGCCCCCATCCGGTGTCGCCGGCGCCCCATCGCGGTCGCAAATCTCGGAGATGATGCCCCTTGACCAGGGAGACGCTCGCGGATGCACGACGGCGACATTGCAATTGCCGAAGACCTCGCTCGATCGGGCGCGGACCGATGCCTCGGTCAGAAGGCGCCCTCGATCGGTGAAATCGCCCGCTTCCATATTCGCTCATGGAAGGCGCGCTTTCGCGATCACACGACGGAGTTCGCCGCGATCAGGCGTCATCTGCGGCCGGGCGACACCGTGTGCGACGTCGGGGCCAACAAGGGCAGCTTCACCTCCTGGCTCTCGCGCTGGTGCGGCGAGCAAGGGCGCGTCGTCGCGTTCGAGCCGCAGCGCGAGCTGGCGGATCGCCTGGCGGCGGTCTGCGCCGCGGCCGGCCTGCGCAATGTCACCGTCGAAGCGAAGGCCGTTCACGCTGCGTCGGGCCGCCGTGAGCTCTATATTCCGCTCGGCCATGCGCCGGGCGCCTCGCTCAATCCGCCGGCGTCGCCGACTGACAGGTCCGACCGGGTGACGGTTCCGGTGGTCGCGCTCGACGACTACTTCAAGCCGAATGAGCGCGTGACCTTCCTCAAAGTCGACGTCGAAGGCGCGGAATTGGACGTCTTCCGTGGCGCGCGGCGGATTCTCGAGAGGGACAGGCCGATGCTGGTGTTCGAATGCGAAACCCGGCATCTGGTCGGCAGGACGATCGACGACGTTTTCGCCTATCTGGCCGCGCTCGGGTATCGCGGCAGCTTCGTTTCCTCCATGGGCCTGCAGCCGCTGTCGGTGTTCGACGCCGCCGTGCACCAGCGGCACGACGGCGCCTGGTACTGGAAGCGCAAGGACTACTACAACAACTTCATCTTCACGGCGGGCTGAGGCGCCGGGGGCGCCCGCACGCCGCCGGCGAATGCTATCGCCCCGGAGATTTGAATCGCAGCTCGTAGCTCGCTGTCCCAAACATCGATGGGATCGTTGCGACGGGTCCTCCGATCGGCGCGATCGGTCCGGAGACATAGAACGAAATCAGCCGGCATTCGGCCCGCCAATATTCGGCCAGCACGGCGCACTCATTGGCCGCCATGGTGTAGAGCGAGCGGCGGGCGGTGTCCTGGGCCGTGGTGGCAGGCACGTCGCGTGCGTCGGCTGCGCCCTCGATCCGCGCCTGGAACGTCGTCGTGATCTGCAGCGGCTGGTTCGGACCGGCGGCTCCCGGCTCGACCGGAAAAACCGCTTGCGCTGAGGCCGCTGAGATTGGCAGTGCCAGAGCCAGCGCCGCCGCGATCGTCCTTGCCATGCGCATCCCCCAATGATCACCGGCGATGCCGGGCTGTCCTATCTGTCGAATTGTCATTCAATTTGATGCGCCGACACTTCGGCCAAACGCTTCCTGATATCGCAAGATCGTCGCGCGGCCAAGTGCGCGCGATCAGACAGGCAGCTCGGTGGACCGCTTCACCTCTCGCACGACGAGGGTGGATTTGTAGTTGGCAACGCCAGGCAGCTTGGCGATCCGGTCCAGCAGGATGCGCTGATAGTCCTCGATATCCCTGGCGACCACGGTCAAGACGTAGTCCCAGTCGCCGAGCACCGTCATGCACTCGATGACTTCGGGAATGGCGGTGACCTGCTTCTCGAACCGGTCGAGCGTAGTCCTATCCTGGACGGTCAGCCGCAGCTCGACCAGCACGCGAACCCCCAAGCCGAGCCGGTCCGGATTGAGCAAAGCGACATAAGATCGCACGTAGCCGGCTTCCTCGAGCGCTCTGACGCGGCGAAGCGTCGGCGACGGACTCAAGCCGACCTTCTCGGCAAGGGCGTCGTTGCGGATCGCTCCATCCCGCTGCAGCTCACGGAGGATTCTGCGATCCATCGGATCCAGCTTGGGCATTTTTCGCCAAGAATTTGAGCATTCACACAATCTGATTGCGCAGTCTGATGCATTTGCCTGCGAAACGCAACCTGCAGGCGCAAGGAACGGCTTCTCATGATGCCCAGGGATCGCGACCGCGAGCCCAGCATTTCGAGGATGTTTCGGCATGCCAATATTTCCAGCGAAGCCCATGACGCGCCCCGAGCTCGTGGGCTGGATCGTTCTCGTTCTGCCGCCGCTGTTCTGGGCGGGCAATTTCGTTGCGGGCAGGGCGGTTCGCGATGACGTCCCTCCGATGACATTGGCGTTCGCCAGGCATTTCGTCGCCCTGGTAGTCTTGCTGCCGTTCGGGTGGGCCGCCATGCGTCGCGACATCGCCCGCTACTGGGCGTGCCGCTGGAAGCTCCTTCAGACATCGCTGGCGGGCATGGTGGCGTTCAATTTGCTCGTCTATCTGGGGCTGCACTCGGCGACAGCGTCCACCGCACAACTCTTGAACTCCACCATCCCGGTCCTGATCGCGACCTTGAGCGCGGTACTCTTCAAGCAGCGATTGGGTGTCGCGCAGATGTTCGGCCTGGTGCTGTCTTGCGGCGGCGTCCTGACAATGATCCTGCATGGCGAATTGGCACGACTGCTCGCCTTCCGCTTCTCGCCCGGTGATCTGCTGGTGTTCGCCGGGATGGTGTCGTTTGCGCTGTTCTCGATTTTGCTGCGCTCCCTGCCGGCTGACATCGACCGTCTCGGACTACTGGGCGCGCAACTGATGATCGCTGTCGTCGTGCTGTTTCCGCCTGTTGTGTGGGAGCATGTCCGCGGCGCGCGGGTGAACTGGACGACTGGCGCGCTTGCCGCAATGCTCTACGTCGGCATTGCCGCGTCCCTGCTTGCCAACCTGCTCTATATATTCGGCATCGCGCGCGTCGGGCCGATCCGCGCGGGGATGTTCATCCATCTCGTTCCGCTTTACGGCGCCATCCTGTCGGCCGTATTGCTGGGTGAGAGCCTTCAAATCTATCATGCGGTCGGCATGGGCGCTGTTGTCGCCGGTCTCACCTGTTTCAACATCGCCGAGCCTCAAACGAGACGCGCGACGTCGCCGGTTACCAGCTGACGCTATTTGTCAGGATCGAGATCGGGGTAGAGCCGTATGATGGGCAACAACAGTACCGTTCCGCCTGCCGTTGCCTCTCCAAGAGATCTCTTGAACTCTTTCTTCACCGGCCCGTCGGCGATGTGGGCGTCGATCAGATCGTTGAGGCGATTGAGGGGCTTCCCGAGGGCCAGTATTCCGCGGACGATGTCTTCAGCTAATGCGCGTTCCATTTTCTTACTCTTGTGATGCAGCGCTGGGTCTTGAGTTCGCCGGCCAAGTCGGCCTAAGCGGTCTTTATCCATCGTGCGGAAGTGTTGCAATGGTCCAAGCGCGGTCAGGCCAGCGCCGATCCATGCCCGCGTGCAACGCGGCGTAACAATGGGCTCGAGGCGAGGGAACCGTGTCCCACGCACGACAGTTACCTTAAAGGAAGCGAAGTGGCGCCGCCGGATGTTGATAGCTCGGGGCGGCCCGGTGTATCTGTATTTCGACGAGCGAATCATCGGCCGAGTTGGGGGCGAAGGAAAGGCCATGCGCGCCTTGATCGTAGCATTGTCCGTCTTAGTGATCGTCGGCAGCGCGCAGGTTGCTAAAGCTGGTCTGAGCAACACACCCCGTGAAACGTTGGCACCCGCCGATACGGTGACCGCCACCGACGAAGCGACTCAGGAGACTGAGGATCAGATTGGCCTTACCAGGGCAAAGCGTCGGGACGTGCAACGTGGGCTAACCAGGCTTGGGTTCGGCACCAAGATCAATGGGAAGTTCGACGAATCGACTCGCGCGGTCATCGCGCGCTGGCAGGAGGAGCACGGCTACCCCGCGACCGGCTTCCTCAATGCTGCCCAGCATAAGGTCCTAACGGACGCCGCGACGGAGGCTGCCAAATCCAACCATGAGGCCCGTCGTCGCGCTGCGGGCCGTGCTGGTCATTCGCGTGGTGTCGGCGGTCCAATCGGCGCTATCGGCGGCGCGGTGCACAGCGTCGTGGGCGGATTGTTCCGCAGGTGATTCGTCTAGCGCCAAAATGGATGGAAGACGTCCATGGCAACCTAGCACCTTGTAGAACGGCCGTGACGATGACTCGCAAGTGGCGAGCTCATGTACCAGCGCATGTGCATGGTTGGGGAGGTGGAGGGATGATGTCGGGGGGCGGGTCAGACCGGATTATCTCGCTCCGAGCACAACGAGTCCGCTCTATCTCCGCTCTATCCTGGGCAGCCGACATAGAAGCAGAGTCTGAAGGAAGCCCGTCGGGCCCCGATGCGGCTGTCGAGGCCAGCCCTGCCGCTGCGTCTGGTCCCCCCCCAAGACCAGACGCAGCTGCAAGCGCCTCAGAGGCAGCAAAGGCACACGAGGCCATCCCGACTTGCATCGGTGACCGCAGATCGATGTTGGGCGCTCTAGCCGGACGCGTCCGAGCCGCCCCGCTGTACTAACTCGAGCGTGATCCCCTCGGGGCCCTCGAACAGCCGCAGCTTTCGGCTGATGTAGTCCATTTCGTCGCTCAGCAGGGTTACGCCGTTGGCCACGAGGTGCGCGGTGGCTGCCTCGATATCGTCGACGCGGAATGCGAGGTGATTGAAGCCCCGTTGTCGCAGATTGGTCGGGTGTGCACCCAGATCGGTCCCTGCGGTCGGGTCAAACTGAAGCAGCTGAATCTCGAAAGGAGGGTTCGCTCCTTCGAGTACGAGAGTGATGTGCTGCGCTTTCATGCCCGGTATGCCCATGTACCGGGCGGGAGCGCCACCGTCGATCGTCGCGACGTGATCCTTTCTGAAGCCAAGGAGCGCGAAGAACGCGATCGCCCGGCCGGCGTCTGCCACTGCGATCGTAACATGATCCGGATTGAGTATCATCTGATCACTCCCTGTCATGAACACCGCGCGCTGTGCCGGCTTACCTCGGCTGGGTGAGCTGCCGGCATTTGTCCGGCGAGGCATCGATGCCGCGCGCACGCAACGCCGGCCAGCGCTATCGAAATTGGACCACTAAGGGGCAAAACAGGCCAGCGCCGCAATTCCTCTTTTACTTTAACAGCTTCGCGATCGCACGAACGTTGGGCACGGGATACGCGTTCAAAAGTTTTCTGGGTCGTCGCTGTCTGCATCGTCATCAGCCTGGAGGACTGTTTCTGATAGCAGCGCGGCGGCCTTCTGCAGTGGAGCGATGAACCGATCCAGCTCGGCGAAGCTTACGCGTGCCACGGGAACGGAGACCCCCAGGCAGGCGATCAGCTCGCGGTCCGGCGACAGGATGGGAACGGCGCAGCCGACAACGCCTCTCACGAACTCCTCGTTAGTCTTCGCCCAGCCCCGTTTGCGGGTCTCATCGAGAACAGTCATCAAGCTCGCGACGTCAGCGATCGTGGTTTCGGTATATCTAGTCAAAGCGAGTGCGCGGCACAGCTTCTCACGCGCACGCTCCGACAATCGGCTCATGTAGATCTTGCCAGTCGACGTGCAGTGCAGTGGCGCCGCCTCACCCGGATTGAACTGGAGACCTTGTGGCTGCGACGCGCGGACGCTGTCGACGTAGGCTACCATGTTGTCGCGCACCACACCAATCTCGCATTGCTCCCCGATCTCGGCGGCGACGGCGCGCAGCACCGCATGACGGCGCGCGGTGCGAAAGGCCGCACCGATGACCTTTGCGGATAGCGTGACGAGCCGATTGCCGACCACGTAGCGCTTCGTTCCGAGGGCCTTCTGAACGAGGCCTCGCTCCTCCAGGTTTCCGACCAGCCGGTGCGCGGTCGGCAAAGGCAGCGAAAGCGCATCGGCAATCTCCGCCACGGAGACAGCTTTGGTCTGGCCGGCGATGTGGCCAACGATGGCAAAGGCACGATCGAGTGGTCCGTCGCTCTTTCCCTCAATCATCCTGGTTTCCCCGATACCAATTCCAGAAAATTATCATTTTTCGGAATTAAAGCTATTGAAATTTGGAAATCTATCTAGATGACCGCTGCTGATGCTCATATCGTTGGCGTTGCCGACGGATGAATAAGCTTTGTGCACCGCCATCCCGGCACCGCGCCTGGGGCTCAAAAGGAGAATGGAATGTCGGGGCACTACGACGTCGACGCCGTGCGGAAGGAGTTCCCGGCTGCCGAGCGGATCACCTATCTCGACTCCGGCTTCCAGACGCCGCTCGCGCGTCCTGTGAAGGCGGCGATCGAACTGTTTCTCCGAGAAGGTCTTGAGACGGCCGGTCCGAAACAGGTGTGGCTTGATCGCGTCGAACAGACGCGCGCGAGAGTCGCACGGCTTCTGGGCGCCTCAGCCGACGAGATCGCCTTCACCAAGAACACCTCGGAAAGCATGAACATCGCCGCGAATGCGCTGCCTCTGCGCGCGGGCGACAAGGTCCTCATGATCCACGGCGATCATCCGAACAACGCCTATGCGTTCCTCAACCTGCAGCGGAAGGGTGTTGCGGTCGAGTTCGTGCCGATGACCGAGATCGTCGATGCCGACAGCATTCGTCCCTACGTCGACGCGAATACGCGCGCGATCTCGATGTCGCAGGTGACGTTCCACGCTGGTCACCGCTTCGACGTCGAAAGCATCGGCGCGCTGTGCCAGGAGAAGAACCTCTATTTCGTCGTCGACGTCATGCAGGCCATTGGCGTTGTGCCGATCGATGCCAAAGCGATGCGCGCGACGTTTATCGGGTCGGGAAGTCACAAGGGACTGCTGGTGCCGCAGGGGCTGGGCCTGCTCTATTGGGTGAAGTCCAGGACCGAGCTCGAGCCGGCCTATCTTGCTGCTGCCAGTCTTGCGGACATACCGGCTGATCTCATCGCCCGTCCCGATGAACTCGCGCTATCAACGAACGCCCGCCGTTTCGAGCTGGGCAACTTCAATCTTCCGGCAATTCACGCACTCGGCGCCTCGCTCGACATGATCGAAGCGATCGGCGTGCAGAACATCCAGAACCATTGTTTTGACCTTGGCGATCATCTCATCGCCGAGCTCGACCGGCTAGAGATTCGCCTCATCGGCCCGCGCGACCGGCAGCACCGGGCACCGCACATCTATGTCATCGCACTGCCGGCCGCCGAATGGCTCGGCCATTTCGAGCAGAACGGCGTGCGCGTCTCGCCGGAGCGCGATGGCATCCGCGTTTCGTTTGGAATGTTCAATACATCAGCGGACGTCGACCGCCTGATCGATGTCATCCGTCGGCGCGGAGTGACGCCGTCATCCAGGGCAGCCTAGGCCGCGATTGCAGAGGGAGGTGCACATGAAGAAGTTTGCGCGTGTATTCGGCATTCTGTCTGGCCTCGCGGCCATCGGCGCCTGTGCGGAGCCGTCGGCGGCAGCTGACAGTCCGACGCTTGCCAAGATCAAATCGAGCGGCGCCATCACGATCGGCTATCGCGAGGCCTCCATTCCGTTCTCGTATCTCGGGCCGGATCAGAAACCGATCGGGTTCTCGCTGGATCTCTGCGCCGCGATCGTCGAGCGCATCAAGACCGAGCTCAATCTGCCCAATCTCACCATCAACTATACCCCGGTGAACTCGTCCAATCGGATCCCGCTCATCCAGAACGGTACCGTCGATATCGAATGCGGCGGCACGGCGAACGACAAGAAGCGGCAGGAGCAGGTTTCGTTCTCCGTCGCCACGTTCGTGAGCCAGCCGCGCTGGCTGGTCAAGGCTGACAGCGGCCTGAAAGCCGCAGGCGACCTGAAAGGCAGGACGATCGTCGTCACGCAAGGGTCCAACGCGATCGGCTTCGCGCAAGCGGTGAATGCCAAGGAGCAGCTTGGCCTGAACATCGTCCAGGCAAAGGATCACGCGGAATCGTTCCTGATGTTGAACACCGGCCGTGCGTCCGCGTTCATGGAAGATGATATCCTTCTCGCGGGCCTGAAGGCGGCCGCTCCGAATCCGAACGCGTTGATCCTGCTTCCGGAAGGCTACGCCAAGATCTACTATGGATTGATGTTCACGAAGGGTGATGCCGGCTTCAAGGCGCTCGTCGATGACGTTCTCTCGAAGCAGATGTCGTCAGGCCAGTTCGAGAAGACCTACGCAAAGTGGTTCACGAGTCCGATTCCGCCCAAAGGTGAAAACCTTGCGTTCCCGCTCACCGACGAGTTGATGGGCCGGATCGCGCATCCCAGCGATGCCGTCGACTAGTCGGCGCGACACCGGAGAATTTCCCGCACACTGATTCTCCCTCGCACCAGAAGCCCCGAGGTTCGCGATGTTCGGAGTGCTTTTTGAACAAGCGGCGGACGGCCAGCGCTATATCGACTGGCTTTTGTCGGGCCTTGGTTGGACCTTGGCGCTGGCCTTTTTCGGTTGGTGGATCGCATTTGCTGTCGGCCTTGTGGTCGGGATCGGCCGGACTGTTCAGAACGGGATGATCGCGGCACTCGCGCGACTATATGTGGAGATCTTCCGCAACATTCCTGTCCTGGTGCAGATGTTCCTCTGGTACTTCGTGCTGCCGGAGCTGCTTCCGAACGCGCTCGGAAACGCCATCAAACAGATGTCGCCGCCCTGGGGATCGTTCTTTCCCGCGCTCGTCTGCCTCGGCCTCTATACGGCTGCCCGCATCGCCGAACAGGTTCGGGCCGGGATCGAGGCCTTGCCGAAAGGACAAACCGAAGCGGCGCACGCGCTCGGGCTCACCGGATATATGACCTATCGCTACGTCATCGTGCCGCAGGCGCTCCGCCTGATCGTTCCCAGCCTGACCAGTGAAGTCATGGGCATCTACAAGAATACGTCGGTCGCTCTGACGATTGGACTTATGGAGCTCACCGCCCAGGCGCGCCAGATCAGCGAAGCGACCTTCCAGACCTTTACGGCTTTCGGTGCCGCGACTCTGATCTATCTCGGACTGGCGCTGATCGCCTACCAATCGATGGTGCTGATCGACCGGGCGGTTCGGATCCCAGGGACCACGCCGGCCAAGGACGCAATCGAGCCGCGTCTCGCCGACGATGTCCAGCCGGTCGGCTCCTTGCCGGAGGCGATGGAGGTCGTGAAATGAACAGTCTCGATTTCTCGATTGTCTTACAGGCCTGGCCCTATCTCTGGTCGGGGCTGCTGTTCTCGCTGGCGTTGACCGCCGCGGCCTTCGTCATCGGCATGAGCCTGGGCACCTGCTTCGCGCTCGTGCAGCACTTCGAGCTCCCCGTGATCGGGAGGGTCGTGCGCGGCTATATCGCCTTGATCCGCTCGATCCCGCTGATCCTCGTCCTGTTCTGGTTCTTCTTTCTGGTGCCGATCGTGCTTGGCCATCTCGGCGGCAGCGGCCGTCCGATTCCGATCGGCGCAACCTGGACGGCGTTCATCACCTTCGGCCTGTTCGAGGCCGCTTACTATTCGGAGATCATCCGCGTCGGGCTGCGCGCCGTGAACCGCGGACAATTCGAGGCGTGCCAGGCGCTCGCGCTGTCAACTTTCGATACGTATCGATGCGTGATCCTTCCCCAGGTGCTCCGGGTGGCGAGCCCGATCATCCTGAGCCAAACCATCATTCTGTTCCAAGACACCTCGCTGGTCTACGTCCTTTCACTCACCGATCTGCTCGGTGCGGCCTCGAAGCTTGCCCAGCTCAACGGTCGTCTGGTCGAGATGTATCTCGTGGTTGCAGTAGTCTATCTCGGCATCAGCTCGGCGGCATCGCAATGCGTGGCATCGCTGCGCAAGCGCTATGCGATCGCTGGAACGCACCGGTAAAACGTCGAACTAGAACGCCGTCATTGGGAAACAAGAATGCTTCAGGAAGCTCAAACGAAGCGATCATCGGACATCGTCGTCGTGGAAAACCTGGTGAAGCGTTTTGGCCGTTTCACAGCTTTGAACGACGTCAATCTCAGCGTCAGGACCGGCGAGAGGATCGTTGTTTGCGGTCCCTCGGGTTCGGGCAAATCGACACTGATCCGGTGCCTCAACCGGATCGAAAAGCATGATAGCGGTCGTATCGTGATTGACGGCCTCGAACTGACCGACCGGATGACGGACGTCACCTGCGTCCGTCGCGAGGTCGGGATGGTATTCCAGAGCTTCAATCTGTTTCCGCATCTCTCGGTGGTCGAGAACTGCATGCTTGCGCCGATGAAGGTGCGCGGCCTGTCGCGGCCGGACGCGCATGAACGTGCGATCGGCCTTCTCCGAAAGGTGCGCATCCATGATCAGGCGGACAAATATCCGGGACAGCTCTCCGGGGGCCAGCAGCAGCGCGTTGCGATCGCGCGCGCGCTCTGCATGCAGCCCAGGATCATGCTGTTCGACGAACCGACCTCTGCGCTTGATCCGGAGATGGTCAACGAGGTGCTCGAAACCATGGTGGAACTGGCGCGAGATGGAATGACCATGGTCTGCGTGACCCACGAGATGGGCTTTGCCCGCGAAGTCGCGGACCGGGTGGTCTTCATGGATCGAGGAGGCGTCGTCGAGGAAGCCGACCCCGACACCTTTTTCCGGGCTCCCCGCACAGAGCGAGCAAGAGGCTTTCTCCGGCAGATCATCCATTAGGGGAGATGGCTGCTTGAGGTCATAAGCGTCGGTCGGGGCCCGACAGGAGGAGACGAACCCTCTTGAGCGCGGACCTCGATAGCCCGACTTGCGCGAGGAGTTTCTGCTCCGGCGTCCCATCCATGAATGGGCCGCGCGGAAAAACCAATTTGGTTTGCACACTCAATGCGATCACCCCTGTCCAGTCCTGTCTTGAAAAATATTCTTGTTTCGTTTTTCCAGAAATCGTGCTAAAGCTTGCGTCGTCCCGTGCTCGATCAAGAGGGGCGCTTCGCGATCGTCACGAACGTTGAGCGCGGGATGCGGTGGGCGTGTCGGGTTGCAGCGTGACGGCATGATCCGGAAAAGTGCGTAGCGGTTTTCCGAACAAGATCATGCCCAAGTCAAGTTCATGCGGACGAACAACCCGGTGCGCACGGTCAAGTCGTGTGGTCCTGATCTCCCGGTGCTGAGGTCAAGTTGGCGACGATGCTTCTCGACATCGCTTTGCGATGCGAGGGCATCGCGCCGATGACAGGGGCAAGAACGCCGGTCCCTGGGGAGAGCACGAAGCAGCCGTTAAAACCATTCGCGCAGGGAAGGCCGGGATGTCTCGGGCCGAACCTGTGGTTCCTGCCCCGTGCATTCTTTCCGCACGGGGGCCATGGGGGCGGCGAGCTCCCGGCCTTCCCTGTGCCCTCTGCTCGATAAGGAGGGCGAAACCAACGACAAAACTCGGACGCCATGCGCCGCGAGAACGCGAGGTCGTATCTCGCCACCGTCATCGCGAGGAGCGTGAGCTCCGAAGTACTCTGGACTCGTCGCATGGTTCTGGATGGCGTCGGCGCACGAGCGCTTGCAACGACGAAGTGTAGGGCAGGCTCGTAGTGACGCATGAGGAACGAATCGCCGGCCCGAGCTTTGCGCAAGGCGAAAGGCCGAATCTTTGTGCAAAACCAATGCGGGTATTCCCCGAGAATGCGCTGCTTCTGTCGCCTGATTGTCGCACGGCGCTGTTATCCGCGAGCTCAACGGCAAGGGATACCTGAGTCGTCACGCGAGCGGCTTTTTGCAGCGGTCCGGGTGGGGGACGCGCGCGAACGAGCGGCGTTGCTCGTCACGGGAATGTCATCAGAAGCTGTTAGGTGGGCGCGCATGGGAATTGAGAATGCTGCTGGTGAGGAAGGCGCGGACCGGCGCTTTCGCACGCTCTTCATCTCGGACGTTCACCTCGGGGCCCGTGGCTCGCAGGCCAACCTCCTGGTCGATTTCCTCCGCCACCACGATGCCGATACGATCTATCTGGTCGGCGATATCGTCGACGGTTGGGCGCTGAAATCGAGCTGGCACTGGCCGCAATCCCACAATGACCTGGTGCAGAAGATGCTGCGTAAGGCGCGCAAGGGCGCCAAGGTCGTCTACGTGCCTGGCAATCACGATGAGTTCCTGCGCGGCTATTACGGCACGCATTTCGGCGGCATCGATGTCGTAGAGAATACGGTTCATGTCGGTGTCGACGGCCGTCGTTATCTGGTGATCCACGGCGACATCTTCGACCTGGTGGTGCAGAACGCACGCTGGCTCGCCCATCTCGGCGACAAGGCCTATGACTTCGCGATTCAGATGAACCGCTTCGTCAACTTCTTCCGGCGCATGTTCGGCGTCCCCTATTGGTCGCTGTCGCAGTGGGCCAAGCAGAAGGTCAAGAACGCCGTCAACTATATCGGCGCGTTCGAGACCGCGCTCGCTGCCGAAGCGCGCCGTCATGGCTGCGACGGCGTGATCTGCGGCCACATCCACTACGCCGTGATCCGCGACGAGCAGGGCATTCGCTACATGAACTGCGGCGACTGGGTCGAGAGCTGCACGGCGCTTGCCGAGAATGAAGACGGTCATTTCGAGATCATCACCTGGACCGATCCGCTGCGCCAAGCGGCGCCCGCGCCGCGTGTGGCGGCGCGCGCGGCAGCCTGAGGCCGTCGGCCGTCAGAGCGGATCACCGGGAGAAGGAGAACGGGCAGGGGGAATGCGCATCCTGGTCGCGACTGACGCATGGCATCCTCAGGTCAACGGGGTGGTGCGGACACTGACCATGATGGCGCAGGCGGCCGAGGCGCTGGGCCACGAGATCCGCTTCCTGACGCCGGAGTCGTTCCGCACCATCCCGATGCCGAGCTATCGCGATCTGCGCCTGGCCCTGCCGCGCCCGGCCAAGGTTGCAAGGCTGATTGCGGATGCCAATCCCGACAGCATCCATATCGCGACCGAAGGTCCGCTCGGGTTGTTGGTGCGGCGCTATTGCCGCAAGCATGATCTGCCGTTCACGACCAGCTTCCACACCCGTTTTCCTGACTACGTCGCCGCCCGCGCGCCAGTGCCGGAGGCGTGGGTCTGGGCGACTTTGCGCTGGTTCCATGGCGCGAGCCGCGCCGTGCTGGCAGCGACACCGGCGCTCGCCGCGGAATTGCGCGAGCGCGGCTTTGCCAGTGTCGCGCTGTGGCCGCGCGGCGTGGATACGAGCCTGTTTCATCCGCGCGAGGTCGATCTCTGCCTGCCGCAGCCGGTGTTCCTCTCGGTCGGCCGCGTGGCGGTGGAGAAGAATCTCGAGGCGTTCCTCGATCTCGATCTGCCCGGCACCAAGGTGATTGTCGGCGATGGTCCGGCGCGTGCGGCGCTCGAGCAGAAATATCCTCAGGCCGTGTTCCTCGGCGCGCTGCAGGGCGAGGCGCTCGCAAAGGTCTATGCCGCGGCCGATGTGTTCGTGTTCCCGAGCCGGACCGACACGTTCGGCCTGGTGCTGTTGGAGGCGCTGGCAAGTGGTCTGCCGATTGCGGCCTATCCGGTGGCGGGTCCCCGCGATGTCATCGGCGATGCCGAGGTCGGCGCGCTCAGCGAGGATCTGCGCGCGGCTTGCCTCGCCGCACTGAAGATCCCGCGCCAGGCTTGCGTGGACTTTGCCACGGGGCATACCTGGGAGGCTTCGACCCGCGCCTTCATCGATCACATGGCCGTGTTGCGCGTGCCCGCGGCGGAAAAAGAGGCGGTGGGCGAGCTGGCTGACCCGTCCAGCTGCGTGGCCTGAGCTTGCCGGGCGATCCGAGGGCGCGATACAACAGGGCATGACAGTCCAGACCTCGATCCCCACCGTCACCGCTGCCGATATCGACGCGGCCGCGCGCGTGCTCGCCCCCGTCGCGGTGCGCACGCCCTTGCTGGCCGCGCCGGTGCTGAGCGAGCGGCTGAACGCGACTGTGTTCGTCAAGCCCGAAGTGCTGCAGCGGACCGGCTCGTTCAAGTTCCGCGGCGCCTACAACAAGCTGGCTTCGATTCCCGACAGCGCGCGGGGCAATGGCGTGGTCGCGTTCTCCTCGGGCAATCATGCCCAGGGCGTCGCGCATGCGGCGCAGCTTCTGAAGATGCAGGCGACCATCGTGATGCCGCAGGACGCGCCGGCCGCCAAGCGCGAGCGCACCAAGGGGTTTGGCGCCGAGGTCGTGCTGTACGACCGGGATCGCGAGGACCGCGAGGCGATCGCGCGCGAGATCGCCGGCAAGCGCGGGTCGACGGTGGTGCCGCCTTACGACGATCCGCTGGTGATTGCCGGCCAAGGCACGGTCGGCCGCGAGATCGCCGAGGATCTCGCTTCGCTCGGGCTCGCGCCTGACGTCGTCGTGGTGCCGGCCTCCGGCGGCGGCCTGGTGGCCGGCGTTTCGACAGCGGTCAAGGCGAAGTTTCCGCAAGCCGACATGATCGTCGCTGAGCCGGAAGGGTTCGACGACCACGCCCGCTCGCTGCGCGCCGGCCAGCGGGTCGCACATGACGCCAAGGGCCGCACCATCTGCGACGCACTGATGGCGGCGATGCCCGGCGAGATCACGTTTGCCATCAACGGCCGGCTGCTGTCGGGCGCCGTCTCCGCCTCGGACGAGGAGGTCGGGCGTGCCATCGGCTTTGCCTTCCGCGAATTGAAGCTGGTCGTCGAGCCGGGCGGGGCGGTGGGATTGGCGGCGCTTCTTGCCGGTCGGATGGATGTCGCCGGCAAGACCGTCGTGATCGTGCTGTCGGGCGGCAATGTCGATGCCGATCTTTACGCCCGGCTGATCGCTTGAGGTCCGAGGCCGGGGTCGGAGTCAGGTAGGCGGGCTGACGCTGCTTTAGGAGAAGAAAGCGACCTTCTCCGGCTGCGTCATGCGCCGGATCGGCGTCAGCGGGTCATTCGGGGCATTCTGCTTGCGCTGCAACAGGCCGTTGGCCAGCAGCGTCGATCCCAGCGACGCTTCGTAAGACGGTTTGGGCATCGCCTGAACCGTCGCTGCAGCGGTCGCCGCGACGGCCGGCTGGGGCGCAAGTGGTGGTGCAGGCTTCGGCGGCTCAGCGATGACCGGAGCGGCCGGCACCGGTTCGGGTGCGACGGTCACGACCCGCGGCTCCGGTGCGACGACTGGCGCGGATGCAGCCGCGGCGGGCGGTGTTGCAACGGAGGCCTGCGCAACGACCGGCTCGGGCGCATGCGGCTCGGCAAAGGTGGCGACGATGTCGTCGTCGACCGAGCTCGGTTCCTGGATGTCGAAGCCAATGGTGGGGACGCGCGTGAGGTCGTCATCCTCGATCAGGTCAGGCGCCGCCATTTCCGCCGCGACCAGCTCGAGCACCGCTTCGTCATGCGCATCCGCTGCCGCGGCGTCCATTTCCGGCGCGGCGACGTCGATGCTTGCGGCGTTGGTCTCAACCGCGATCTCAGCGGCTTCAACCGCGACTTCAAGGGTTGCTTGGGGCTGGTCGAACTCGACTTCGCCGGAAGCCGGCGCTCGATCGAGTTCGACCCGCGGCAGCGCGCCAACAGACACTGAAGCAACGTGCTGTTTGATCTGCGCGGGCGCTGCCGATTCGGCGAAAACTTCGGGCGCCGCGGCAGTCGCTGGTTGCAGCACTGCGTCGGCAAGCTCCACCGCGCTGGCGGCAGCTTCCAGCGGAAGCGGGGCGATACCGGCCTCCGCTGGCGCGCTCGCTTCGAGCGCTACGGCTTCGGCTCGTGGCGGCTCTGTCGCGGCAGCGGTATCGCCATTCGCTGGGATATCGCCTTCTGCCCCGGCGCTCTCATCCGAGGCCGGCCCGATGGCAGCCTCGCTGTCGTCAAAGGCGTTCAGCCGAGCCTTGATGATCTCGAAGGCCGCCAGCAGCGCGGCCTTCGGATCGGCGCTCGTGAGCTGGTCGCAGGCGGCCTCGATCGCCACGATCTGGGTATCGATCAGATCGCAAATCCGCGAATCAGCCCCGATCTCGCGCCATCGCCAGGAGATCTCCTTGATGATCCGGGTTCCCTTGCGGACCGGCGCCAGATTCCGCTCCAGCGCCAGGCGATCGACCGCCGCGGCGGTGGCTAGCGCTGCCTCCTCGACCGCACCGCGAATCGCTGCCAAGGCTTCCGGCAGCGCCCGCTCGTCGACCTGTTCCTGCTCCTGCTGCTGTTCGCGCGTCGCGAGCGCATGCTCGATGCGGGCGACCGCATCCAGCACCATGCTGGTGTCCGCGTTGCGGTTGCGCTTGGCATATTCGCCGAGAAACCAGCGGCCCCGCGACGTTTCCATGAATGCATCGCGGATCGCCTCATAGTCGGCCTCGCTCGGCTGGGCCGCGCGGGCGGAGATCGGCGAAAGGGCGAAGACGTCATCGGCCATGGCAAACTCGTCGCGCAAATTGCTGCACGTTGGCATAACGATCATCACGATATTGACCGAATCGCAATTGAATTGATGCAGTCCGCCCGACAAATCCCCATTGCATCGCCTGCCGCGTCGCGCCGATTCGCGCTCCGGCTGGGGCTGTTCTATGGCGCCGCCTTCCTGCTCTCGGGCACCCATCTGCCGTTTTTTCCGGTCTGGCTGCGGGCGATCGGGCTGGACGCCTCCTGGATCGGCATCATCATCGCGGTCCCGGCGGTCACGCGCTTCACCGTGCTGCCTGCCATCACCGCGCTTGCCGAGCGCCGCCATGCCCTGCGCGGCGCCATGAGGTTGACGGCCGCTGCCACGGCGACCGGATTTGCACTGCTCGGCACCCAATACCTGCCGTGGTTGGTCTTCCCGATCTATGTCGTGACCTGCTGTTGCTGGACGCCGCTGGTGCCACTCACGGATGCCTATGCCTTACGGGGCGTATTGAGCTTCGGGCTGAATTACGGTCGCTTGCGGCTATGGGGATCAGTGGCCTTCATCATCGGGACGCTATTGTGCGGAGGCTTGGCCGATCTGATTCCGCCTCAGCAGCTGATCTGGATCATCGTCGGCGCAGGTTTCCTTGGTGTCGGGGGCAGCCTCGGACTCCAATCCCTGAAGCAGCCGCCGCGGACACCGGAAGCCCGGCACGAAGGCGGCCGCCTGCTGCGCGATGTGGACTTCATCTGCATCATCCTGTCGGCGGCGCTGGTGCAGGGCAGCCACGCTGCCTACTATGCGTTCTCCGCGATCGATTGGCAGGCTCGGGGCTTCGGCGGCCTCACCATCGGCTGGCTTTGGACCTTGGGTGTTATCGCCGAGATCGTGGTCTTTGCGCTGTCGCCGCGCTTCACGCTCGCCCCCGCCAATCTTGTCGTGATCGGTGCAGTGGCCGCCACGCTGCGTTGGGTGCTGACCGCACAGGAGCCGTATGCGATTGGCCTCGCCGCGGTTCAGATCAGCCACGGCTTCACCTTTGGACTAACTCTGGTCGGGACGATGGGGCTGTTGGTCCGATATGTGCCGGCACATATGACTGCGCGGGGGCAGGGCTACTACGCCGCATCGACCGGCATCGTTGGCTCGGCGGCATCGGCCATGTCGGGGCCCGTCTATGCGCATTTCGGGCAAGGCGTCTATTACGTCATGGCGGGGATGGCTGCGCTCGGCGGTGCGCTGATATGGCTGACACGCGCGCGTTTGAGGCGTCACCCCCACAGCACCGCGTCGGGCGGATAGACCAGGCTGTCCTCATAAAGCAGGCCGTTGTCACGGTCGCTTGCCAGTAACAGCGGGCCATCCAGATCGACGAATCGTGCCTGCGGCGTTAGCAGCATCGCCGGCGCCATTGACAGCGAGGTCGCGACCATGCAGCCGACCATGATGTCGAAGCCGAGCGTGCGCGCGGCATCGGCCATCGCAAGCGCTTCGGTGAGGCCGCCCGTCTTGTCGAGCTTGATGTTGACGGCGTCATAGCGATCGCGGAGCGCCTCCAATGAGGTGCGATCGTGCACGCTCTCGTCGGCGCAAACCATCAGCGGCCGATCGATCCGCGCCAATGCCTGGTCGTTGCCGGCGGGCAGCGGCTGCTCCACCAAGGTCACGCCGGCGGTGGCGCAGGCTGCGAGATTTTTTTCCAGATTTGTTTCCGTCCACGCCTCATTGGCATCGACGATCAGTTGCGATTGCGGGGCTGCTTTGCGCACCTGCCGGATGCGCTCGCCATCACCATCGCCCCCGAGCTTGATCTTCAACAGGGGACGATGGGCCGCCCTGGAAGCTGCCTCCGCCATCACTTGCGGCGAGCCCAGCGAAATCGTGTACGCGGTCACGCAAGGCTCGGGGGCCCGTCGGCCGAGCAGGTCCCAAACGCGCCGGCCGCTTCGCTTGGCCTCAAGGTCCAGCAATGCACAATCCACTGCGTTGCGGGCGGCGCCGGCGGGCATCGCAGCTTGAAGCGCCATCCGATCAAGCCCGACCGCCACCGCCTCCTGCATCGCCTGCAAGGCGGTGAGCGCGGCCTCCGGCGTCTCGCCATAGCGCGGGTAGGGCACACATTCGCCGCGACCGACGAAACCATTCTGCCTCACTTCCGCCACGACGACGACCGCTTCGGTCTTGGCGCCGCGGCTGATCGTAAAGCTGCCGGCGATCGGCCATTGCTCGATGTTTCCGATCAGGTTTGGAGAATTGGTGGAAGTCATTTAAAAAGTTCGCGATTTTGGAATCGTGGGCTTGCGGGGCGCGACCGACTATGGCTGGTTGGGCCGGTGTTCGACAAGGTGATAGCGCCGTGCGCGAACTGTTGTCATCGAAAAGCGGACGGTTGGGCTTGAGGCGGTCGGCATGAAAAGCGGCCCGACTCTGGAACGGAACGCTCAGGGCGACGCATTGATGCTGCGCGCCTCCGGCGCGTGGACGGCGTCGTTTGCCCCGTCGCTCGAGAAGCTGGTCGCCGAGGCGGAGAAGCTCGCGGGCTCCAAGCCTGACGTATCGATCGATGTGTCAGAGATCTCCAAGCTCGACACCTTCGGGGCCTGGCTGATCGAGCGGCTGCGGCGCAGTTTCACGCGCGGCACCGTCGAAGCAAAGGTCGATGGCCTGTCCGCCACTTATGCGAGCCTGGTCGACGAAGTCCGTCGGGTAACGCCTGCGCCCGACGATGAGGCCGCGGCGGTCACCGTCGCCGGGATGCTGGATCAGATCGGCCGTACCGTCGCCGGCGTCTTCGGCACGATCGCGGCCCTGATCGATATGCTGGGCGCCGTCATCGTCGCCAGCGCCCGCGTGTTTCTCCATCCGCGGAGTTTCCGCCTGACCTCGACCGTCCATCATCTGGAACAGGTATGCTGGCGGGCCGTCCCGATCATCGTGCTGATCACCTTCCTGATCGGCTGCATCATCGCCCAGCAGGGCATCTTTCATTTCCGCCGGTTCGGCGCCGACATCTTCGTCGTCGACATGCTCGGCGTGCTGGTGTTGCGCGAAATCGGCGTGCTGCTGGTGGCGATCATGATCGCAGGACGTTCGGGGAGTGCCTACACGGCTGAACTCGGCTCGATGAAGATGCGCGAGGAGATCGACGCGCTGCGCACGATGGGCTTCGATCCGATCGAGGTCCTGATTCTTCCGCGGATGCTGGCGCTGGTGATTGCGCTGCCGATCCTGGCCTTTCTGGGTGACATTGCCGCGCTCTATGGCGGCGGGCTGGTGGCCTGGCTCTACGGGGGCGTTCAACCCGAGGCCTTCCTGCTGCGACTTCGCGACGCGATCTCGATCGATCATTTCAAGGTCGGGCTGCTCAAGGCGCCGGTCATGGCCGCCGTCATCGGCATCGTCGCCTGCGTCGAGGGGCTCGCAGTCCAGGGCAGCGCGGAGTCGCTCGGGCGCCACACCACCTCGTCGGTGGTGAAGGGCATCTTCTTCGTCATCGTCATGGACGGCGTATTCGCGATCTTCTTCGCGGCGGTCGGAATGTGACCATGACGGTGGAACAATCGCCCGACGCTATCATCCGCGTGCGTGACGTCACCGTCCAGTTCGGCAGGACCCGCGTGCTCGACGGGCTCGATCTCGACGTCAAGCGCGGCGAAATCTTAGGGTTCGTCGGCCCTTCCGGCGCCGGCAAATCCGTGCTCACCCGCACCATTATCGGGCTCGTGCCGAAGCTCTCAGGCAACATCGAGGTGTTTGGGGTCGACCTCGATGCTGCCGATTCGGCGACTCGCCGTTCAATCGAACGGCGGTGGGGGGTGCTCTTCCAGCAGGGCGCCTTGTTCTCTTCGCTCTCCGTGCGCCAGAACATCCAGTTTCCGGCGCGCGAATATCTCAAGGTTTCGCAGCGCCTGCTGGACGAGATCATGGTCGCGAAGCTCGTGATGGTGGGGCTGAAACCCGAGGTCGCCGACCGGTTTCCGAGCGAGCTGTCGGGCGGCATGATCAAACGTGTCGCGCTGGCGCGTGCGCTCGCGCTTGATCCGGAACTGGTGTTCCTGGACGAGCCGACCTCCGGACTTGATCCGATCGGCGCGGGCGATTTTGACGAACTGGTGCGCACCCTGCAGCGCACTTTGGGCCTGACCGTTTTCATGGTAACCCACGACCTGGACAGTCTGCATACGGCCTGTGATCGCATCGCCGTTTTAGGCGATGGTAAAGTCATTGCCGCAGGATCGATGGCTGACATGCAGGCCTCCGAACATCCCTGGCTGCGGCAGTATTTCCACGGCAAACGCGCCCGCGCGGTGATGGGATAGCGTGATGCGGACCCGGGCAGCTTTGGCGGCAGAAGGGGTCGACGAAACGTCTGGTGCCGAAGTGCGGCATCGAAGAAGCGAGCGCGATGGCGATAGGGCCTGAGGCGGCTGCGCACAGGTACCGGAGTCTGTAATGGAAACACGGGCGAATTATGTGCTGATCGGCTCGTTCACGCTGGCCGTGATCGCGGCTGCGATCGGCTTCGTCCTTTGGTTTCAGAGCCTGCACACCACCAAGCAGCGCGGTCCGCTGCGCGTGATCTTCGAAGGTCCGGCCGCAGGCCTGCGCAACGGTGGCAGCGTCAATTTCAATGGTATCAGGGTGGGCGAGGTCATCTCGGTCAAGCTCGACAACCCCCGCCGCGTGGTCGCGCTGGCGATGGTCGAAAACAGCGCTCCGATCCGGAAAGATACTCTGGTCGGGCTGGAGTTTCAGGGGCTGACCGGCATCGCCGCCATCTCGCTCAAGGGCGGCGAGGAGGCGGCGCCGCCCCCACCGCTGGATGAAGACGGCGTGCCGGTGCTGCGCGCCGATCCGAACCGGCTGCAGGATGTCACCGAGGCGATCCGCGCCACGCTGCAGAACATCAATCGGGTGGTCGCCGACAATCAGGAAGCGGTCCGCAACTCGCTCAAGAACCTCGAGGTCTTTACCCAATCGCTGGCCCGCAACTCCGAACGGATCGACGGCGTGATGGCGCGGGTCGATGGCATCATGGGCAAGGCCGACAGCCTGATGCTCGGGCTCAATACGCTCGCCGGCGGCAAGGACGGCGGCGAACTGCTGCTGACCGTCAAATCGATCCGCGAACTGGCGGAGGATTTCGACAAGCGGTCGGGGGCGCTGATGACGGACGGCCGGCGGACACTCGGCGACATCAGCCGCGCAGTGAACAATTTCGACCGCAACCCGACCCGCGTCCTGTTCGGCGCCAGCTCCAGCGCCAGCAACGCCCAGGCCTCGCAGCCGGCACCAAGCGCCACAAACGATCGGCGGCGGTGAGAGCAGGCGAGAGGCGAATGGCGAGGAGCGAATAGGGCTTCTTGTCAGCGAGCCCTGCTCTCGTCGGCATCATTGCGGGCGCGCGACACACGCTGATCGCTTTGTCTGCGCAAACGCAGCTTGTCCCTCAAACACAACGGAGGCCGCGCGGCCTCCGTTGTTCTATTCGCTACTTCCTATTTGGCCAATCGCTACTCGCCATTCCCACTGTCACGCCAGCCGTCCGGCGGCATGGGCGAGCAGGGTGTAGACCAAGCCGGTCTCCGAGGTCAGCTGGTTGCGCAGCGCCTGCGGATTGCGGTCGTCGCGCGCCACGTCGTCGAGCAGGCGCTCGAACTCGGTGATGTAACGGTCGACCGTCTGCTTGAAGGTACGGTCGGCGCGATATTTGCGCGCCACCTCGTCGAACGCCTTCTGGCCGGCCGGCGTGTAGAGCCGCTTGGTGAAGGCCTTGGTCTCGCCGCGCTGATAGCGGTCCCACATCTCGGCCGCGAGACCGCGGTCCATCAGGCGGGCGATATCGAGCGACAGCGACTCCAGCGGATTGCCGGACTGCGGGGCCGGACCACGGCCGCGCTGCTGTTCGCGACCGGTGCCGTTGCTGTCGGCGCGGTTGAGAAGATCGGAGAGCCAGGTGTCGCGGCCCTGATCCGCAGCCGGTCCCATCGGCGGTGCCTCGACCCGGCGCGGCGGCGGTGGCGGCTGCATGCCGAGGTCGGGCGGCGGCAGATTGGCGGCGCTGGTGGTGGGCGCAGGCTCGCGCATGCGCACCTCGGCACGTCCGCCAGCCGCGGCGGCAACAATCGGCTCCTCCTGACGGACGGGGGCGCTGACGGTCGCGGTTTGCGTGCGGGCCGCAGTGACCACGTCGAGCCCGCGGCCGTGATGGGCGACGATCCGGTTCAACTCGGCCAGAGCCTCGATCTGGTCGACGATCACCTTGCGCATCTGCGCGGTGCTCTCGGCGGCCTCCTGCGGCATTTCCAGAACGCCACGGCGCAGTTCGTTGCGGGTCGCGTCCAGCTCGCGCTGCATCTCGGCGGTCATCTGCTTCATGCTCGCGACCAGCGTGGCGAACTTCTCCGCCGACTGCTTGAACATCGCATCCGCTTCCTGCGTGCTCTGCTGGTAGATCGCCTGCATCGATTCCGTGGTGACCCGCCGCTCTTCCTCGGTGGTGGCCCGGATCGCTTCGAACTGCCGGCTGATCGCCGTCGAGCCGGCACCCGCGGTCTCGGCAACGACGCGTGCGATGTCGCGCGCGCGCTCCTCCGCGGCCGCCAAGGACTCGTCGAGCAGGGTGGTGAAGCGCGACAGCCGCTGATCGAGATCGGCCGTGCGGAGGTCGATCGTGGTGATCAGGGATTCCAGCGTCGTTTTGCGCTCGCCGATCGAAACGCTCGCGTCGCGGTTGCTCTGATCGACCACGGCCGCAGCCTCGATCAAGGCCTTGCCATGCGCGTCGAACTGACGTGATAGCGCGCCAAGATCTTCCAGCGCCTTCGAGGTCTTGACGTTGAAGACGCTGAGCTGCTCCTCAAGCGTCTCGGTCGCCGCGCCGTTGCGCGAGGTCACGTCGCTCATCGCCGAGACGAAGTCGGCCACGCGGGTGACCAGCGCACGTTCGAGCGAATTGAGATTGTCGTGGGCGCCGGTCAGCACCTCCTGCAGCAGGATGTTGCCCTCGCGCAGCCGCTCGAACAGCGCCACCGTATCGGTGCGCAGAATCTTGCTGGTCTCCTGCATCTCGGTGACGGCGGCGACCGACACCTGGCGCGACTGCTCGATGGCCGCGCGCGAGGCCTGCTCCAGCTCCTTCAGCGACTTGCCGATCGCGGTGGTCGCGACCTCGCCTGCCGAGGTGATCGTGCGCGCGACTTCGGTGCCGTTGCCCATCACGGCCTTGGCGAAAGCCTGGCCGCGCGTTTCGATCGATTTCAGCGCATCCGAGGTGACGCGATCGATCTCGATCGTGAGCTGATTGGTCTTGGAACCAAGCGCCTCGACCAGCTGCCCGCGTCGGCCATCCAGGACTTGCGACAGCCTCTCGGTCTGCTGCTGGACATAGGTCACGATCTCGTCGGTCTTGCCGGTCATCGCCTGCCCGAAGGACGTGCCTGCCGTCATCACCGTGCGCTCGATCTCGGTGGACGTCGACTTCACCCGCGTGCTGACCTCGTTGACCGCAGTCACCAGCATGTTCTGCGCGTTCATCGCGCTGGTCTGGATGTTCTCGGTCGTGTTCGCCGCAACCGCGTTGATGGCGCGCTCGATCTCCGAGGAAATCGTCTTGAGCTGGCCGGCGGTGTCGGTCGACGTTGCGGTCAACAGGGCCTGCGCCTCGCGTGCGCTGCCGACCACCGCGGCCGCGGTCTCGGCGGAGCTCGCCGTCAGCGAGGTCTGAGCCTGACGGGCGCTGTTGAGGATCGCGCTTGCGGTGTCGGCGCCCACTGCGGACAGCGTGCGTTCGACGTCGGAAGCCAGCGACTTGATATGTTCGGCCGCCTCGTTCGACGCGACCATCAGGGTCGACTGCACGTCGCGCGCGCTGCCGACGATCGAGGCTGCCGTGCTGGTGCCGACTGCGGCCAGGGTGCGTTCGACGTCGGATGCCAACGATTTGACGTGGTCGGAGGCCTCGGTCGACGCCGCGACCAGCTTGGTGTGCACGTCACGGACGCTGTTGACGATCGTGGCGGCCGTGCTGGTGCCCACGGCCGACATGGTCCGTTCCACGTCGGCGGCGAGCGACTTGACGTGATTGGCGGCTTGCGACGACGCATTGATCAATGTTGTCTGCGCCTCGCGGGCACCGCCGGTGATGGCTTCCGCGGTGGTCGTGCCGGCGAGCGACAGCGAGCGCTGCACGTCGGATGTCAACGACTTGACCTGTTCGGCGGCTTCCAAGGACGCGGCGACCAGGGTGCTCTGGGCCTCATGTGCGCTGCCGGTGATGGCTTCCGCGGTGGAAGCGCCGGCGCTCAACAGCGATTGCTGGACGTCGGCGGTGAGCGTCTTGACCTGGTTGGCTGCTTCCGATGAGGCCGCAACCAGCGTGTTCTGGGCTTCGCGCGCACCGGCGACAATCGAGGCGGCCGTGGCCGAGCCTGCCGTGGCCAGCGTGCGCTCGACATCGGCGGACAGCGATTTGATCTGGCCCACGGCGTCGCCGGAGGCCGTGACCAAGGTGAGCTGCGCGTCGCGCGCGCTAGACAGGATGGCATTGGCAGCCCCGCTGCCGGCGCTGGTGAGTGCACGCTCCACCTCGGTCGAGGTGGTCTTCAGCTGTGCGCCGACGTCGGTCGACACGGTGAGCAGCGCCTGCTGTGCAGCACGCGCGCCGGTCTGGACGGTCTCGCTGGTGTTGACCACGAGATTGGTCAGCGAGCGCTCGGCATCCTCGACATGCGACTTGATGCTCGCGGACAACAGCTCCGCGCGCGTCATCAGCTCGTCGCTCGCCTGACGTCCGCTGCTCTCGATCCGGCCGGCCACGGCCTCGATGCGGGTGCCCAGCAGGTCCTCGAACTGCGCCACGCGCTGGTCGATGTCGCTGGCGATGCTGCCGACCTTGGTCTCGATGCTCTGGTGGATATCCTGGAACCGCGCCGTGACGGTATCGGTCAGTTGCACGGTGCGGCCGTCGATCGTCTGCGACACACCGGCGATGCGCTGCTCAATGGCGTCGAGTGCCTGCGTCGTGCCGTCGCTGAGCGAGGAGGTGAGCAAAGTGAGCCGCGAGTCGATCGAATGGATCGCCTGGGCCGCGCCGTCGGTCAGCGAGGACGTGAGCACGGTGAGACGGGAGTCGATCGTATGCAGCACCTGCGCGGCACCGTCGGTCAGGGACGAGGAGAGGGCGTTCAGGCGGCCTTCCACTGTCGAGGTGACCGAGGTTGCGCGCGAATCGAAAGTCTCTTCGAGAGTCCTCAACCGGCCGTCGAGATTCTCGTGGAACGACCTGATCTTGTTTTCAAGCGCGGTATCGAGATTGGTGATGCGCGCCTCGAGCGTGGTCTCGAACTGCGACAGACGCTGATCCATCGTAGCCGTGATCTGGCCACCATTCGAGGAAAGACGGCTGTCGAACGTGTCGACATAGGTCTTCAGATTGTCGGTGATGTCCTGGGTCCGCTGGCCCATGCGCTCGACGATGTCGCCGCCGAACGTCTTCACGGTGCGGTCGAATTCGCTGATGTGGCGGGTGATCAGCGCACCCAGCGTGCTGGAGTCGCGGGCGAACCGTTCAGCAAGATCGGTGCCCTGGTTCTTCACCAGCTCGTCGAACGCGCTCATCTGCAGGGACAGCGTGTCGTGCGCGGCCTCGGTCTGGCTCACCACCTTCTCGACCAGCGAGTTGACGGTCGCATCGAGCGATTCGCTCGCCTTCTCGCCGCTCGTGGCGATATGGCCCGACAGCCGCTGGCTCGCCTCGTCGATCTTGCTCACGAGATCGCCGCCGCGCAGCTCGAGTTCGAGCAGCAGCGAGTCACCGGACGCCTTGAGCGAATCGTGCACTTGTTCGGTGCGCACCGAAATGCCGTCGACGATCGCGGCAGCCCGCTGCTCGAACTCCGCGGTGATGCGGTCGATGCGCTCGCTGAGCATGTCATGGACGCGCTCGGACAGATCGGCGAACTCGTCGTGGACGTGCCCGGTCTTGAAATTGAGGCTCGTGGTCAGGCGCTCCGAGGCGTCGAGCACGGCGCGGGTGGTCTCGGCGCTGGCTTCCTCGAGCCGGTCGAGTAGGTCGCCGCCGCGCTCGCCGAGCGCCAGGATCATGTTGTCGCCGGCATTGCCGAGTGCGGCCGTGATGTGGGCGCCGCGTTCCTCCAGCGCGCCGGTGATGCTCTTGGCGACCTCGTCGACGCGCGAGGCGATCGCGTCCGAGATCAGCGCGATATCGTGGCGCAGATCGATCTGCACGCCGGAAATGGCGCTGCGGACCTGCTCGGCCTGGCCGACCAGGTTGTCTCGCTGATGAGCGATGTCCTGCAGAAGCGCGCGGATCCGCACCTCGTTGTCGCTATAGGCGCGCTCCAGCGCGGCGACCTCGTTGGCGACCAGCATTTCCAGTTCGCCGGCGCGGGCGATCGCGCGCTCCACGCCGTCGCCCATGGCGGCGACCTCGCGGCGGATCGCCTGGCCGACGGTGACGATCGAATCGCTGACGGCGCCTTCCGGCTCCGAGAAGCGGATCGCAACCTGGGCCATCGATTGCGCGATCATGCGCAGCTCCTGGCCGCGCCAGGTGAGGCTCGCGAGGAAATAGAACAAGAGCACCGGCGCGAAGAACAGCGCAGCCAAGCCGCCCAGCACCAGAACGCCGCCGCCCTGGCCGATCGCCGACTGCAGCGAAGGCAGGAAGCCGACCGTCAGCAGGCCGCAGCCGACGATCCACACGCCCGCGAACGCGGTCGCAATCGTGTAAACGCCGCGGGACGGCCGTCCTTTCTGGATCGCCTGCAGCAGTTGGCCGATGGTTTCGCGGTCGTCATTGGCGGGACGGCGCGCGATCAAGGGCGGCGCATCGTTTTCGTCAAAAGCTGGACGCTCCGCGCCCGGACGCAGCTCGAACGTGGAATCCCCGAAGGCCGGGCCGATCGGCATGATCGGCGGCGCCCCGTCAGCACGATTCGGACCCTGCGGTTCTTCCGGAGCGGCCGTATCGCTGATGTTCAAAGCCTCCTGAATGGCAGACAGCGCAACTTCAGTCGGGTCTTTGACCTTTTTCGGGGTGTTCGCCATGTTCAGTCCGAGCCCTCGTCGTATTTTTTTGCGATCCGGTGAGCCGCGCACGAATGCCCCATCGCAAGGCTCGGAACCGGATTCATCCCGCTGCGGGCGCCAAGGCGCGGCACTTGCCGGCTAGCCCGCTCCATCCAAGCCGCATCCTATTGGCTGGGCGAGGTGAAAGAAATGGTCGCGATTAAGAGATTCTTAATCATCGTTAACAGGACCCGCCGGTAACGCGTTTGAAAGTCCCGAAAATTCCGTTTCGGCCTCAATTGAGGCGACGGCGCGCCTGAAACAAGGCGGAGCGGCGGCAATTTACAGCTAAGGAAGCATTAACCATTCCCGTGCTTGGCTGGGGCGGCCGCGGCTTCACGACGAAGCCCGCGCGGTCGGATTGCCCGAGACGCCTGCCATGACTCCAGACCTGCATCGGATCGAATGGATGCCTTCGCCCCCGCTTGTGCCCGATGATGGGCCGATCAGCCTCGACCAGCTCAGGCGGATGACGCTGGGCGACCGCGATCTGGAGCGCGAGGTGCTCGATATGTTCGCCACCCAGGCCGACCGAATTCTCACGCAATTGATGGCCATGCCGGACGATGCCAGCGCGCTCGCCCATACGCTGAAGGGCTCCGCCCGGGCGATCGGTGCGCTCGCCGTAGCCGAGGCCGCGGAGGCATTGGAGAGCGCCATTCGCGGGAGCGAGCCGAGTCACGCCCTGGCCTTTGCGCTGGCGGAGCTGGATGCAGCCGTCGGCGAGGCCCGCATGGCGATTGCGGAAATGCTGGCGGCGTTCTGACGCCAGCCGCAAGGTCGGAATCCATCCAGGACCGGCACTAGCGCGGGGCGGGTCGACCCGTTATAGGACAGCCCGACTTCATCCCTCCGCAGCATCGAGCAAACATGGCCAAGATTACCTTTGTCGACCATAACGGCGAATCCCGAACCGTGGAGATCGAGAACGGCGCAACCGTGATGGAAGCGGCCATCCGCAACGCCATCCCCGGCATCGAGGCCGAATGCGGCGGCGCCTGCGCCTGCGCCACCTGCCATGTCTATGTCGACGAAGCCTGGCGCGAGAAGGTCGGGCCGCCGACGCCGATGGAAGAGGACATGCTGGACTTCGGCTATGACGTGCGGCCGAACTCGCGCCTGTCGTGCCAGATCAAGGTGTCCGACGAGCTCGATGGTCTGGTCGTCGCGACTCCTGAGCGTCAGGCCTGATCCTTCGGCTCTTCCACCCATCTCTGCGGCATCCCCAAATTCGTGCCCATCTAGGCCATTGGCTTCGTGATCGCCACGCCACGGCGGCTCCACGGGCGCAGGGCCTCGATGAGCCCGGCGGGCAGTGGTGTGGGTCGGCGCGTCGCCTCGTCGATCAGCACCATCACGGCAGTGGCCGAAGCGACGCAGCGAGCTTCGGAGAACACGACCTGCTCGCAGGTGACTGACGTACGGCCCAGCTTCACCACCCCCAATCCGAGCTCGATCGTGCCCGGCCAGCGCAGCTCGGCACGGAAATGCATATCGAGCCGCACCATGATCCAGGCGAGCCCCTCCCGGGTCAGACCATGTCGCGGGTCCTTCATCAGCGTCACCCGGCCGGTCTCGAAATAGGTTGCATAAACCGCATTGTTGACGTGCTGATTGGGGTCGAGGTCGCCGAAGCGCACGTTGTCGGTGAGCCGATAGGGAAAGTCCTCCAGATCAGGCGTCTGGTCGTGGCGGGCGGTCTCTGTCACCAATTGATCTCCATCATTCACGCTCTCTTCAAAGCTCGCTACGCCGATGGCCGCAAGTCGGGCGCGGGCGGGGGCCGGCTTTTCTGCCTTCCCTGACCACGCCGCCTTGGCTACACATGCGGAACCGCCACCTGCCGCGATGCCTGTGCGGCGTCCCAACGAGAAGAGCGATATGAGCGAAACGATCAAGACTGATGTGCTGATCATTGGCGCGGGCCCTTGCGGACTGTTTGCCGTGTTTGAACTGGGGCTGCTCGATATCAAGGCGCATCTGATCGACATCCTGGACAAGGTCGGCGGCCAGTGTGCCGAGCTCTATCCGGAGAAGCCGATCTACGACATTCCGGGCGTGCCGATGGTCACGGGGCAGGGCCTGACTGATCAGCTGATGGAGCAGATCAAGCCGTTCCATCCGAACTTCCATCTCGGCGAGATGGTGGAGAAGGTCGAGAAGATCGGCGATCCCGGGTTTCGCATCACCACCGATGCCGGCAAGGTGTTCGAATGCAAGGTCGTGGTGATCGCCGCCGGCGGCGGCTCGTTCCAGCCGAAGCGCCCCCCGGTGCCCGGCATCGAGGCCTATGAGGGCACGTCTGTGTTCTACGCCGTGCGCAAGATGGAGCAGTTCCGCGACAAGAATCTCATCATCGTCGGCGGCGGCGATTCCGCGCTCGACTGGACGCTCAATCTGCATCCGATCGCGAAGCGCATCACGCTGGTGCACCGGCGCGACGATTTTCGCGCCGCGCCCCACAGCGTCGAGCAGATGCGCGCGCTGGTCGCCTCGGGCAAGATGGATCTTCGGATCGGCCAGGTCACCGCGCTTGAAGGCGCTGATGGGGTACTCACGGCAGCCACCCTCAAGGGCAACGACAACGCGGTCGAGACGATCGCCTGCGATATGATGCTGCCGTTCTTCGGGCTCACAATGAAGCTCGGGCCCGTCGGCGATTGGGGCATCGCGCTCGAGAACAATCTGATCCCGGTCGAGACCTCGGCGTTCGAAACCAGCGTGCCCGGCATCTTTGCGATCGGCGACATCAACACCTATCCCGGCAAGATCAAGCTGATCCTGTGCGGCTTCCACGAGGGCGCGCTGATGGCGCAGAAGGCGCACCGCTACGTCTATCCGGAGAAGCGCCTGGTGTTCCAATACACCACCTCCTCATCGAGCCTGCAGAAGAAGCTCGGCGTGAACTAAGTCCCCGCGACTGGAACTCATTCCGCCGAATTGTAACGGGATGTTTCCAGCGGGGTGAGATTTCACAACCGCGCAAGACCTGCTATGGGCTGGCACCATCCTCGAAATGGCCGTACTCTGCGGCCATTCGCTTTTGCGGATTGGTCAAGGTGAGATGATGATGCTGACAGCGTTTCCCCGGCTCCGGTCGATGCCTCGTGTCGCGGCATTTGCCACGCTCGCTTTTCTGCTCGCCGGCGCATTGGTTGCGCGGCCGGCGCTGGCGGCCGAGCCTTCCGCCGCCGGCCTGTGGCAGAAGGTCGAGAACGGTGAGCCGAAGCTCTATGTGCTCGTTGTCGATCACAACGGCGTCTTCGAAGGCGTGATGGCGAAACTGTTTCCGAAGCCAAACGATGCGCCGAACCCGACCTGCGCCAAATGCACCGACGATCGCAAGAACGCGCCCTGGCTCGGCATCTCCTTCATCCGCGACATGAAGCGCGATGGCCTCGTCTATGAGGACGGCAACGTGCTGGATCCTCGCGACGGCAAGATCTACAGCGCCAAGATGACGCTCAGTCCCGACGGTCAGACGCTGACCCTGCGTGGGTATATCGGGATCTCGCTGCTTGGCCGGGACGAGACCTGGGTGCGCTTGCCTGACACCGCGATGGCGCAGATCGATCCTGCAATCATCGCGAAGTACCTGCCGCCGCCCCCGGGCAGCCCCGCCGCGGTAGCAGCGAAGCCGCCGGCGGCCACGATGGGCAAGAAGAAGTAGTCGCACTATCAAACGCTCAGATCGTCGCAGGCTCTTATCATTGACGCTGCCAAACGCCCCGCTTTTCAAGAGCGCAGCAAGGGACAGAGTTTGCGCGAGGCATCGCCGCGACGAGCAGAGATAGACGCCTTCATCAAGTAGCCTTCGGGGAGTCCGAGCACGGGCTCCCCAGCTTATATGCGGTCTCTCGCGACAGATAAGATCTGGATTGCTCCGCCGATGCCCAAGGGCTTCGGCGGGCACGTTGCTACGCTCGTAGCAGCGTGTTTGTTCGGGGCTCTGAGCCTACTGCGACAGCTTCACGAAGTCCGGAAACTTCAGCTTCCCTTCGGCGATTGCCTGCGGCCACACCGTGACTTGCTTGCCGTTCTGCCATTGGAACACGAGGCCGGTAATATAGCCTGGGCCCGACTTGAGCCCATGGGTGAATTCGTCGTCCTTGCCGTAGAAAGCGAGGCGGCCGATTGTGCCTTCGTAGTTGGTCTTCTCGAGCTCGGTGACCATCTTGTCGGGATCGGTCGAGCCGGCGCGCTGGATCGCCTCGGCGATGATGTAGACATCGTCATAGCCGGTGTAGCCGGTATAGGCCGGCGGCGTGCCGAACTTGGCCTTGAAGGCTGAAGCGAACGGCTTGGTCTTCGGTGTCACCGCGACTTCCGGCGTCGCGACGGCAAGCGACGGCACGCCCTCGGCGGCGCCGTTTGTATCATTCCAGAAGGTCGGGCTGAGCGCCTGCGCGCTGATGCCGAACATCGGCACCGGCACCTGCTGGTTCTTCCACTGCACGGTCGGCTGCACGCCGACATGGGAGATACCGGTGACGATCACATCCGGCTTCTTGGCTTCAATGTTGTTGAAGATCGGCGTGAAGTCGGTGGTGTCAGGCGAGAAGCGGATGTGCTCGACGACGTTCAATCCGGTCTTCGGCAGGCAGGCCTCGTAGCCGATGTCGAGCGGCTTGGTCCAGGCTGCGTCCTCGCTCATGATCGCGGCCGACTTGAACTTGAGCTGATCGGCCAGGAGATCCTTGGCGGCATCGCAGACGAGCTGCGCCTGCGCGGCCGAGGTCAGATAGCCGTGGAAGGTGTATTTGTTCTTTTCGTAGTCGTTGTGGATCGCTTTCGTAATCTCGTTCGAAGCCGCGCCCGGCGTGATCAGCGGCAGCTTCAGCCGCGCTGCCCAGGGCTCCAGCGCCAGCACCACCTCGCTGATATAGCTCGCGATCACGGCCGACACCTTGTCCTCATTGGCGGCACGCTGGAAGGCGCGCACGGCGTCTGCCGAGGAGGAGTGGTCGTCATAGGTGACGATCTCGATCTTGCGGCCCAGCACGCCGCCCTTGGCGTTGATTTCGTCGGCCGCGATCTGCGCGCCGCCCGGCGTCGCGGCGCCGGCGATCGCCTGCACCTCGGCGATCACGCCGATCTTGATCGGGTCACCGGACTGCGCGTGCGCAGGCGTAGCGAGGCAGAGAGCCGTGGCTAGGACGGCAAGCGGCGGCGAACAGGCATCGAACCGAAGCATGCGTTTCTCCCTTGACGATATTGTTCGTTATGTCGCGCGTATGGGGCCGCGCGCGAGGTCAAGTGTAAGCCGCGCCGGCGCGGCCTGGAAAGCGCATAAGATTGGTTTCAGATGGCTCGGCGGCCTATTGTTGCACTGCGTTCGCAGGCGCCAGCGGCTCGCTTCTGATGTCGGGCTCGGCCGCATCGAGGCTCAGCACTTGCGCTGCGGCGGGGAACGCCGCGTCGGCCATCGCCGCATGGCCCTCGGCCGAGGGGTGCAGCGCGCCGCCATAGACCGCAGAGAGCACGCCCCAGGTGGCATCATGGATGTCGGATGGCTGCATCGCCGCTGGCAGCCCTTGCGGATAGGTCATGGCGGCAAAGTAGCTGTCGTTGGCGTCGCGGATCCAGCGCGCCCGCGGCAGATAGGCGCGATATTCGCTGGCGCCGCGGCCACAAAGCAGGGGCTCGTTGGCGGCGTTGACGATATCAGGATCGAAGCTGTCGCCCTTGGCTGAGAAGCAGTCGCGGTCGAAGGCCGGATCGTTGGCGGAGCGTGCACAGAAGCCGTGATCGGCGAACGCGACCTGATGCGCATCGACGAAGCTCATGCGGTCGCCGCGCGGATCGCGGCAGAGCACGCCGCCCTGGCACTGCGCGAGCGCTTTCAGCGCCGGCAGGAACTCGTTCTCGACAAAGGCGGTGACGTTGGCGAGGCGTTGCGGATCGGCGTTGAAAGACGGGTGAACCTCGAATCCGGCGCGTCCGCCGGGGCAGGGCGTCCCACCGCTGGCGAGCGCCGGATCGCCGTACGAGGTGTAGATTATGTGGCTAAGATCGCCGACCAGGGGCTTGAGCGTTTCCCGCAGCTTGGCAAAACCCTGGGGCAGGTCGCGCATCAGGTCGGAGCGGGAGTCTTCCACCGAGCCGATCAGGCCGGAGCGCTTGAAAATCGTGCGCTCGGTCGGCGTGTCCACGATCACGTCGGAGACGAGGCCGGAGAAATTGATGTCGTTGGCGCCGATCGACAGCAGCACCAAGTCGAGCCGGCGATCGGGCTGGCGGCGCTTGGCTGCGGTGAGCGCCTCGCGCAACTCGGATAGTTGGCCGTTCACCCCGCCCTGGCAGGTGACCATCGACTTGCTCGGCAGGCATTCGCGCGCCCGCTGGCTGCCGAACAGCCCGTCGGCGATGGTGGCGCCAGTGCAGGCGAGCGGCAGATAGGTGACCGCGATATGCGGATAGCGCACCGCGAGCGCGAGCGCGGTGCGGGTCTGATAGCTGTAGAGCGAGCGGTGGCAGGCCGCATTGAACCAGACCGCGCTGTGGCGCTGCCAGTTCTGCAAGGTATCCGGCGCCTCGCAGGCGCGGCCGCCTTTGAAGCCGGCGCGGCTCGGCCGGTAGTATTGCCCAGTGGCGCCGCCGAGATAGGAGCGGAAGCAGAAGCCTTCGTCGGCCAGCGCAATCGGGCGGTCCGGGTTGCCCTCGCCGGAGGCGATGCTGTCGCCGAGACCGGCGATGAAGATGTCGCGCACCTGGATCCCTGCGGACAGCCGCTGGGCGCCGTCGGCGCTCGAGACATCCACGGTCGCGACGGTCTGGCGGCCATAGCGGACGCGCAGATTCACTGGCTCGGCACAGTCGAAGGTCGAGGTTTGCGGCCCGTCGCCATCATCGAACGACCAGGCACAGGTGGCGCCGACCGGCACCGCGCCGGTGAGCCGCACCGTGATTGGATGGTCGATCGGCGTGAGATAGCTTTCCTTCACATTGTCGCGGGTGCAGGGCTCGTTGACGCGGCCCGCAAGGTCAATGCAGAGCCGGTTGACGATGTTGCGCGCCCAGCCGCGGCCGTCGCTCTGCAGCTCGAGGCTTTGTTCGGACGCGAGAATGCTGCGGTCGCGGGCGCTCTCCACGTGCAGCAGGAAGTCGCGCTCCTCGCGGAACAGCCGAAAACGGTTGCGCACCTCCCAGCTGATCTGCATGGGGGCGGCAGCGTTGATCTGCGCCGCGACCGGCAGCGCTGGAATGATGTACAGCGCGGGCGCGAGCAATGCGGCCGCGAGCAACAGGCGGAATGAATCTCGGATCATGGCGCGACGTTTCACGGCAAAGATGGGGCGGAAATAAGAGGACCGCGCGCCAGATCAACCACAGTGAGACGGAGAATTTGAATCAGCGCTGCGACTGCCGTTTCAGCCGCTGCGGCACCCGTGCGGGCGCAGGTGCCGCTGCCGCGTGAGGCGGCGCGGCGCGTTCGGAGATGTCGTTCAGCCGGCGCCGTTCCTGCCAGGGCTCCACGACGTTCATCCAGAGTTCCCGGATTCCCATGATCGAGATCGCGGTGGCAAAGGGGATCACGAAATAGAGCACGCGGAACACCAGCAGGGTGGCGAGCAGCTGCTCGCGCCCGAACTGGGGCAGCGCCACCAGCATCGCGGCGTCGAACACGCCGATGCTGCCGGGCGCATGGCTGGCAAATCCGAGCAGCGTGGCCAGGATGAACACCACCGACAGCGACATGAAATCGATCGGCGGATCGGAGGGGACGAGCAGATACATCGCCAGCGCACAGAAGCCGAGATCGACCACGCCAATCAGGATCTGCACAAAGGTCAGCCGGGTCGACGGCAGCATCACCTTCCAGCCGTTCTGGCCGAGCTGGCGGCGGTTCTTGCCCAGCGCAAGCCAGCCGAGATAGGTGAAAATCGCCAGAACGAGCCCGATTCCGATCAGCTGGTTCACGGCCGACGGCAGCTGGTCCATGGTGGAGGCGGCGGCCGGATGCAGGATCATGCCAATGCCGAGCACGAAGATGTTGCCGAGCCAGAAGGTCAGTCCGGACAGGAAGCAGATCTTGGCGACGTCGATCGCGCTCAGGCCGTAATCGGAATAGATCCGGAAGCGGATGGCGCCCCCGGTGAAGACCGTCGCGCCGATATTGTGGCCGATCGAATAGCTGGTGAAGGACGACAGCGCCGCGATGCGGTACGGCACGTGCTTCTTGCCGATCGTGCGCAGCGCGAAGAAATCATAGAAGGTCAGGGTACAGAACGCGCCGACCACGCACAGGGCGGCGAGCGCGATCCGTCCCGGCGGAATGTCGGCCAGCGCAGTCAGGATCACGCCCCCATCGACGCCCCGCAGCGTGCGCACCAGCGTCGTGACGGCAAACGCGATGATGGCGAAGCTGGCTGCGATCCCCAGCCGCTTCCAGCCAATCCATTTCTTAAAACCGCGCCCGAGCGCAGTCAGCAAACGCTGCATTCATCCTCCCGGCGGGGCGGCACCACAGATGTGAAGAGGGGCGAAACCATTACTCGATGGCGGGCGGGAATTCCATTACGGAGAGTTCCTTACGGCAAAACACGCCGTTTGTGCAGCCCTTGACAAGCCCGGGTTCTGCCCTCGGACGCGCTTACCCGTCATATGCCGGTCACATAATGTTGACGCCCTTGTTTTGTCGCAATCGCAGGCCCGGCCAACGTCCGGTTGCGCCACGAAGTTCCGTAAACAGGCCGGCTCGATGTGGCCGCATCGCCGGAACAACCGCCGGAGCCACCGGTTAGCCGAACGCAAACCAGCAAGCGAACGCGACCAGCGATCGGGCCGGGGAGGGGACCCGCCGCGTTCCGAACGCAAGGAGGCGAGGCCATGGGACTGTTTACCAAAGATATCAAAACGATGAACGACCTGTTCGTGCACCAGCTGCAGGACATCTATTACGCCGAAAACCAGCTCGTCAAAGCCCTGCCCAAGATGGCCAGCAAGGCGAGCGATCCGCAGCTGAAGCAGGGGTTCCTGACCCATCTGGATGAGACCAAGACCCATGTGCAGCGGCTGGAGCAGGTCTTCAAGATGCACGGGGTCGAGGCCAAGGCGATCGACTGCCCGGCGATCGATGGCATCATCGAGGAAGCCGACGAAGTCGCCGGCGAGGTCGCTGACAGGGCTGTGCTGGACGCAGCCCTGATCAACGCCGCGCAGGCGGCGGAGCACTATGAGATCGTCCGCTACGGCAGCCTGATCGCCTGGGCCAAGCAGCTCGGCCGCAACGACTGCGCAAGTGTGCTGCAGAAGACCCTGGACGAGGAGAAGGCGACCGACAGGAAGTTGACCAGCTTGGCCGAAAGTGCGGTGAACCTGCGCGCGGCGAGCTGAGACGGCGCCTTGAAAGAACTCGGCTGAGGCAAAACGCCGCGCCCCCCGGCGCGGCGTTTTGGCGCCGGACATTTGGCCGCGGCGATTGGACCGGCAGCTACGATCACAATTCGACTAGTGTCGAAGCATCCTTGCGCCCGCATGGGCTAATGAACAGGCCGTCCCTCCAGATCAGGAGTTCCGGCATGAACCGCTTGTTCCTACCAGCAGATGCTTCGGGGCGTGCTGAGGCGCGCCTGGCCCGACCCTCGCCGCTGGCGAACGCGCTTACGCTCGCCGCCATGAGTCTGGGCTTCGGCGTGGTCCAGCTCGACGTCACCATCGTCAATACCGCGCTCGACAGCATCCGATCGGCCCTCGGCGGCGGTGTCGCCGAACTGCAATGGGTGGTCAACGCCTACACGATCACGTTTGCGGCGTTCATTCTGACAGCGGGCGCGCTCGGTGATCGCCTCGGCGCAAGGCGCATCTTCATGGGCGGATTTGCACTGTTCACGCTCGCATCGCTCGGCTGCGGGCTCGCGCCCGACGCTGTGACGCTGATCGCGCTTCGCGCCATCCAGGGCCTGGCGGCGGCCATCCTGGTTCCGAATTCGCTGGCGCTTCTGAACCATGCTTACGTCGATCCGAAGGAGCGGGGCCGCGCGGTGGGCGTCTGGGCCGCCGGCGCCAGTCTCGCCTTGACCGCAGGTCCCTTCGTCGGCGGCACCCTGATCGCACTCGTCGGCTGGCGGGCCATCTTCTTCGTCAATCTGCCGATCGGCCTCGTCGGGCTCTGGCTGACGAAGGCTTACGCCCGGGAAACCCCGCTCCATGCTGATCGCGCGCTCGACCTGCCGGGCCAGATGGCGGCGATCATCGCACTCGGCGCGCTCGCGGCGGCCGTGATCGAAGCCGGCGCGCGGGGCTGGACCGACTCCGCCGTCATGCTCGGCTTCGTCATCGCGATCGTCTCCGGCGTTGCGTTCGTCTGGCAGGAGGTGCGCACCCCTCAGCCGATGTTGCCCCTGATCCTGTTTCGCAACCGTCTGTTTTCGCTCTGCGCGCTGGTCGGCCTGTTGGCGAACGTCGCCATCTACGGGCTGATCTTCGTGTTCAGCCTGTATTTCCAGGAGATCAACCATTTGTCGGCGTTCGCGACCGGGCTCGCCTTCGTGCCGATGCTCGGCGTGGTGTTCCCGGTCAACCTGATCGCGCCGCGCGTGGCCGAACGGATCGGACCGCGCGCCACCATCGCGCTCGGTGCGACGCTGTCGGCGCTGGCGTGTCTGGCGCTGCTGCCCATGGCGCCCGGAACGCCCTATTGGGCGCTCGGTCTCCAGCTGATCGGCATGAGCAGCGGACTTGGGCTCTTGGTGCCGCCGCTGACCTCGACCTTGCTCGGCAGCGTCGACAAGTCACGCTCGGGCCTCGCGGCCGGGGTTTTGAACGCAACGCGGCAGACCGGCAGCGCCATCGGCGTGGCTTTGTTCGGTTCACTGATCGGGCAGCCGGACGCTTTCATGACGGGATTGCGGCTGTCGCTCGTGATCTCCGCCGTTGTTCTGCTGCTGGCGGCCGGAATCATCCGCTGGGGAGGCGCGGCTCACGGCGAGCGATGAGCTGCGAATTTCAAGTCTCGCGCAGCGCGAAATTGGCCCCGCAAAACGCCATCAATGCGCCGAGCCCCAGCGCGACGAGGCCGGCCAGCACGCCGGCGATCGAGGGCGTCGGGCTTGGTCCGGACAGCGTCTGCCCGGCGCCGACCAGGAGCAGGACGCCGATCCCGATCAGGAAATGCTGCATCCGTTTCGGGATCTCTCCGGAGACGGCGCTGTGCATCAGGCTGGCGATGAAATAGCCCCCGGCGAAGCCGACCGTTGCGATCAGCCACCAGGCGATGGCCGAGCCGGCCGGCATGAACGCGCCGGTATCGGTCCGCCACAGCCCGCCGAGATCAAGCCCGTAGCGGGCGCCGAGCATGTGGACAGCCAGCGCGAGCAGCACGCCTGCACCCATGGCGCCGGCCAGGATCAGCCGGCGGGGAAAATAGGTCGTTTCGGTCATGATCGGTTTGTAGGATAAGGCCGCCGCGAGGTGCAAGCTTCCCAGATCGTGAGATGGTGTTGACGTGCAGGCGATAACGACAGCGGCAGAGGACGGCACGGTCGGCTACGCCTTCAAGGCCTCGCTGGTCGGGGCGGCGCATCAGTTCGAGCTCACCGGCGAAGGTCTGGCCTGGCGCGTCGGTGGACGTGCCGGGCTGTGGCCTTATGCCGATATCGCGGCCGTCCGGCTGTCCTATCGGCCGGTGTCGATGCAGGCGCGTCGCTTTCGCGCCGACATCACCCATAGCGGCGGCGCACGGCTCAGCCTGCTGTCGACCTCCTGGCAGACCGCGACCTTGGTGGCGCCGCAGAGCGAGGGATATCGCCGCTTCATCATCGCGCTGCATGCGCAGCTTGCCGCGCACCACAGCAAGGCGGCGCTGACCGCCGGCCTTGGACGGGCGACCTATGCTGCAGCGCTGGCGCTGGTTGCATTGCTCGGGCTTGCCATGACCGCGCTGCTCATTCGTGCCTTGCTGGCCGGGGAGTGGTGGGGGGCATTGTTCTTGGCCGGCTTCGCCGCGCTGTTCGCCTGGCAGGTCGGCGGCTTCATCAGCCGCAACAGGCCCTGCAACTATGCGTTCGACCACATTCCGCCGCAGCTGCTGCCGTGAGGCGCAAGGAGTTATCAAACGCAATCAAACGTGACTTCTGCGACGCAGGACCAGACGGCATGTTGTGCCCGTGACATGTGAGAGCGCGGATGCGATGCAGGATCGATCGTTGCGGCTGCCGGACGCCACCGAGATCGCTGCAATCACCGCGCAGCATCTCATCGCGACACCATTGCGGCCGGCGGATCTGCTGTTCGTGTTTGGCACGCGTGTCGAGGAAGCCTTGCGTGCGGAGACTGCCTGCCGGCTCTGGCGTGAGGGTTACTTCCGTCATGCCATCGTCAGCGGCGGCATGACGTCGGGCGGGGATGAGACAGAATGCGCCGTCATCAAGCGGGCGATGGTTGCCGGCGGCATTCCCGCTGGTCTGATCCTCGAGGAGCACCGCGCCACCAATACCGGCGAGAACGTGATCTTCTCGCTGCCGGTGCTCGAGGCCGCGCTCGGGTTGGCCAACATCAGGAGCGTCATCTGCCTCGGCAACACCTGGACCAGCCGCCGCTATCCGATGACGCTGCAGCGGCATTGGCCTGAGGTCGAGAAAATGCTGGTCACGGTCGATAGTTTTGGTGTGCCGCACGAGCGCTGGCACACCCATCCCGACCTCCGTCGCCGCGTGCTTGCTGAATGGGACAAGATCGATCCCTACAAGGCCAAGGGCTTCATCGCCGAGTGGCCGTAAGGGCGAATAGCCTAGCTCTAGTGCCGCACCACCAGCACCGAGCATTTGGCGTAGCGCACGACATGGCCGGCATTGGAGCCGAGGAAATAGGTGCGCATCGCCGGGCGATGGGATGTCATCACGATCAGATCGGCCTTGACCGCGGCAGCTTCCTCCAGGATCTCGTGATAGATGCCGCCCTGGCGCACCGCGTAGGAGATGCGGTTCTCGGCCATTCCGGACTCGCGCGCCACGATCGACAGCGCTTCTTCCGCGGTCTCGCGCTGCTGCGCGTCGAAATCGGCCGGAACATATTCGGCGAGCATCACCGGCGTCATCGGCAGCACGTTGAGCAGGCGCACGGTGCCGTCCCAGGTGTTGGCGAGCGTCGCCGCGGTCGCAATCGCCGGCTTGGCCAGGTCGGTGTCGACGAGATCGAGCGGGACCAGGATGGATTTGAACATCTTGCACCTCCCTCCAACCCAAGCCTCACATGAGGATTGGGCCGATTAGGCGCCGTGTCCCGCGACGCTGTCAATCGCCTCACGCCTGCTTCAGCAGCTTCGGGGTGACGAACTTCACCAGCCTGCCGCGGCCGAAGGCCACGTCGGTCCAGTCGTCGATCTCGAAGTCGAACACGGCAAGTGCCGCCGTCGGCAGGTTGTGCGCAAGCTCGTGGCGCGCCGCCTTCTCTCCGCCGCCGGTCAAGGCGAGCGCGAGCTCATGCATGCCGGGATTGTGGCCGACCAGCAGCAGCTGCTTGGGATCGCTGGCGGCGGCGAGGCGGATGGTGTGCAGGAGCTGCATAGGTTCGGCGGCGTAGAGTTCCGGCACCATTTCCACCACCGGCTCCGGGACCCGGTCCCGCATCGCGTCCCAGGCAAGCTCCCAGGTCTGGCACGCCCGCACCGCCGTCGAGACCAGTACGAGATCGGGAAAGGGCGGGGTCCGGGCGATGAAGGCGCCGACCGCGGTGGCATCCTGATGCCCGCGTTCATCGAGTCGGCGGTCCTGATCGCGGCCGGACGGTGCGTCCCTTTCGGTCTTGGCGTGGCGGAAGAGCATCAATCGGCGCATGAACGGTGGTCTCGAATCGGTCTGGCTGTGTTTCATCTATTCTTGTCTACCTCTTGGGCACTAAAAGCGTCATGACGCGAGGTGACAAGCGCCCGTGGGGTTGGTTAAGAAACGCCATGGGCGGGACTTCTACAAGTGCGATCGGCGAGGGGCGATTGGACGACACATCTGGCGGGCGAACGCGGCTCGCTTTCGACCTTGATGCCGACATTTGCGTGGTCGGCGGGGGCATTGCCGGACTGACGGTCGCGCTATGTGCTGCGCGGCAGGGTGCGAGCGTGGTGGTGCTCGAAGGCCGTCAGGTTGGCTGGAATGCATCCGGCCATATGGCCGGCACGGTGATGCCCGGTTTCGCGCTGCCGCTGCCCGATCTGGTCGAGCGCGTCGGGCTTTCGCATGCGCGGGAGCTGTGGGCGCTATCCCGGGAAGGTGCCGAGTTCATTCGCGCTAATGTCACCGAGGCCATGATGCCCGGGATCGCCCGGAGCGAGGGTGTGCTCGAAGTCTCCAATGTCGATGCCGGTGACGGCCTGCTGCGCCGCCTCCAGATGCTAGGCGCGGATTTCGGCACCGAGGTGGAGGGCTGGCAGGTCGAGCGTGTCCGCAGTGCGCTCAAGACGGGCCGCTATTTCCAGGGCATCCATTATCCGACCGCGTTCCAGCTCGACGGCCAGAAATATGTGCATGCGCTGGCGCGGTTGGCGCTGCGCGCCGGCGCGCGCATCTTCGAGGATACGCCGGTGGTGAGCATCGATGCGACCGGCGTGCGCAAGCGCATCGTCACGCCCTCGGCGCGGCTGCGTGCGGCCCATATCGTGCTGGCCGGCAACACCCATCTCGGCGCGCCGCTGCGGCGGCTGTCGGATACGTTGCTGCCGGTCTGGCGGTACGGCGGGATCACCGCCCCGCTCGGTGAGCGCCTCCACGAGGCCATCGGTTTTTCCGGCTCGGTGAGCGATACCGACGGTATCGATCATTTCCGCATCGTCGACGGCGACCGGCTGATGTGGGTCAGTCCTGAAACCACCTGGCCGATGCGACCGGGGACCTTTGCCGGCGCAGTCGCACGCCGCATCCGCAGCGTGTTTCCGCAGCTCGGCCAAGTCGAGATCGCCGAGAGCTTTGGCGGCGTCACTGGCCAGACCGTGCACGGCATGCCGCAGGTCGGCCAGTTGCGCAAAGGCCTGTGGGTGGCGAGCGGTTTCGGCCGTCAGGGTCTCAATACCTCGGCCATGGCCGGCCAGCTGATTGCGCAGGGCATCCTGGCCGGCGACGAGCGCTGGCGGCTGTTCTCGCCGTTTGAGCTGGTCTGGGCCGGCGGCGCGAGCGGTCGGGTCGCCGGCTATGTCGTCAGCCTGTGGACGCGGGGCAGCTCGGCCGTTGCCGGCGGCCTGGCACGGCATCGCGAGCGCGTGCGCGTCAAGGAGCGGGCGCGCGAAGCGCGGCTGGCCGAAGCCCGGCGGAAAGCCGCCGCGCCGCGCCGGCTGCCGATGCGGCCCCAGCCGTCGGACATGATGGAAGGCGCGGGCGAAGAGAGGTGACGTGTTCCTCGCTCGCGATAAAGTGAGCCATCGGAGCTCGCTTGCCCGTAACGTCTCGCGATCCCGGTCGTAACTTCGGCAGCCATATCTCTCCATGGAGACCGCCATGATCGATCGCCGCCTGATGCTGACCTCGCTCGCCGGCCTGTTCGGCTTTGCTGCCTTGCGCTGGTTCGGCGCGTCTGCGCCGGCACGGGCGGCGGAGAAGTTCGAGGTCGAGAAAACCGATGCCGAATGGCGCGCGCAGCTCACCCCCGAGCAATATGAGATCCTGCGCCAGGAGGGCACCGAACGGCCCTGGACCAGCCCGCTTTTGAAGGAGCACCGCAAGGGCACCTTCGCCTGCGCCGGCTGCGACCTGCCGCTGTTCTCCTCCGACACCAAGTTCGAGAGCGGCACCGGCTGGCCGAGCTTCTTCAGGCCGCTCGACAATGCGGTCGCGACCCGCGAGGACCGCACCTTCGGCATGGCGCGCACCGAGGTGCATTGCCGCCGCTGCGGTGGCCATCTCGGCCACGTCTTCGACGATGGCCCGAAGCCGACCGGCCTGCGCTACTGCATGGACGGGCTCGCGCTCAATTTTCATCCTGCAAGTTCGTCCGCGACGTGACGGAATTGGCCGGCTCGCCCGTTCAAAGGATATCGGCGACCTGAACGACGCGACGGCCATGCGAAAGCATCGAGTCCGGAGCGCGATGGAGCACGCGCCGACTCGGCAAGACTTGCCGGCTCGGCAATTGTTCACCACTTTTGGCGGCGGCTTTTTTACGCTGTAGTTTTCTAACGTATTGATCTTGCGCCAGATTCGTTTCTGGCACAGCGATTGCGACAGTCTCCGCGAATGGCGGTTAGGGCTCGACCCGCCGCCTGGTCAATGTGGAGACAATGGTATGGGTATCTTCGATGCGCTGAACACTGCGGTCAGCGGCCTCTCCTCGCAGTCGTTCGCGCTGCAGAACATCTCGGGCAACATCGCGAACGCCTCGACGGTCGGCTACAAGGGCATCGGAACGAACTTCGAAGATCTCATTCCGGCCGCGACCAACCCGACCCGCCAGAACGCCGGCGGCGTCACCGCCTTTTCGCAGGCCACCATCACCACCCAGGGCACGGTCTCGACCTCCACGGTCGCCACCAACATGGCGATCAATGGCGACGGCTTCTTCTCGGTGCAGAAGGCGACCTCGATGGTCGACAACGCCCCGGTGTTCTCCGGTGTCACCAACTACACCCGTCGCGGCGACTTCCAGCTCGACGCCAACGGCAATCTGATCAACGGCGCCGGCTACTACCTGATGGGCATGACCGTCGACCCCAAGACCGGCAACCCGACGGGCAACGTGCCGCAGGTGCTCAAATTCGCCAACAACTTCGTGCCGGCCCAGGCGACGACGGCCATTCAATATGGCGCCAACCTGCCGACCACGCCGAAGACGCAGGCCAGCTCCACTGCCGCCTCCGGCACGTTGACCGCGGCCGGCGGCCTCAACTCGGCCGATCTGTCCAATGTGCCGCTTCCCGTCGGCACCAATTTCTACAGCGATAAAACGGTGACCGGCACCGTGGCGAACAACAAGAACTCGACCGCGATCACGGCGAACACCCTGCTGTCGGGTGGCGCGGCGACCGACTCGGTCGCGACCAATTTCGCTCCCGGTGACACCATCACCTTGACCGGCAGCGCCGGCGACGTCGTCACCTTCACCTTCGTCGCCTCCGGCGCCACCGGCAATCAGATCAACGTGGGCGACTCCGTGGGCACCTTGCTCAACAAGATCGGCGCCGTCACCGGCGTTGCGCCGACCATCTCTGGCGGTGCGATCACTCTGCATTCCGGCAGCGGCGAAGATTGGAGCGTCGCCAGCACGGCGGGCGGCTTCGCCGCCCTCGGCCTCACCTCGCCGGTGACACTGACCCGCAACTCCAGCCCCGGCACCGGCATCGTCGTGGGCAACGACCTGACGAACTTCACCAACGAAACCATCAGCGGCGGTGCGGTGACGACCTACAACTCCGCCGGTACGCCGGTGAACGTGCAGCTGCGCTGGGCCAAGACCGACAGCTCGACCCTGGGCCCCGGCCACGCGGACACCTGGAATCTGTTTTACCAGACCAATTCGACGGCAACCGGGTCGACGGTGGCATGGCTCAATACCGGCACCAACTTCACCTTCAACACCGACGGTTCGCTGAAGTCGCCGACCTCGTCCTCGATCTCCATTCCTAACGTGTCGGTCGACGGCGTCTCGCTGGGCACGATCAGCCTCAACATTTCGTCCGGGGCGTTGTCGCAATTTGCGAGCACCTCGGGTGCCGCGACCATCAACCAGATCCAGCAGAACGGCTTCCCGGCCGGTCAGCTGCAATCGGTTGCGGTCAACAATAACGGCATCGTAGTCGGCACCTTCTCGAACGGGCAGACCATCAGCCTCGCGCAGGTGACGCTCTCGCACTTCAACGGCACCAACTATCTGAAGGCGCTGGACGGCGGCGCCTATGAGGTGACGGACCAGTCGGGGCAGGCGATCATCGGCGCCTCCGGCAAGATCGCGGGATCGTCGCTCGAGGGCTCCAACACCGACATCGCCGATCAGTTCACCAAGCTGATCGTGACCCAGCAGGCCTATTCCGCCAACACCAAGGTGATCACCACGGCGAACAGCATGGTTCAGGATCTCCTGAACACGCTGCGTTGATCGCATTCGTTCGACGCGTTCTGACATGATCTAAGGCAGGTACCATCATGGGTTTGAGTTCGGCGCTGGCCACTGCGATGTCCGGCCTGCGGTCCACGCAGGCGGCGCTCTCGATCATTTCGTCGAACGTCGCCAATGCGCAGACGCCCGGCTATGTCGCGCAAAATCCAAATCAGATCGAGGTCGCCAGCGGCGGCTTCGGCTCCACAGTGCAGACCGTCGGCGTCAGCCGTCAGCTCGATCTCTTCGTGCAGAACCAGCTCCGCACCGAAACCTCGACCGGAGCCTATACCGATCAGATCGCCAACATCCTGGGCCAGCTGCAGAGCGTGTATGGCACGCCCGGCGGCTCCGGCACGCTGGAGACGGCGCTGAACAATTTCACCAGCGCGCTGCAATCGCTGTCCAACAATTCCAACAGCCAATCCGCCCAGTCGGTGGCGCTGTCGGCGGCGCAGACCCTGGCGCAAAACCTCAATAACACCACCAAGGGCATCCAGACGCTGCGCAGCAATGTCGAGCAGGACATCGGCAATTCGGCGGCCCAGGCCAATGCGGCGATCGCCCAGATCGCGGACCTGAACAGCCGGCTGCAGGGGACCGATCCGTCCGATCCGCTTGCCGCCACGCTGCAGGATCAGCGCGACAACGCCATCAACACGCTGTCCAAATATGTCGACATCCGCGTCGTCAGCGATTCCACGAACGGGGTCAGCGTGTTCACCAATTCGGGCATCCAGCTGGTCGGCGCCGGGCTCGCCTCGCAGTTCACGTTCTCCTCGCCAGGATCGCTCGACGCTACCTCGCTCTACAACACCAATCCGACGCTGAGTGGGGTCGGCCAGCTCAACCTCAAGCTCTCCAACGGCGTGTCGATCGACGTCGTCGCCAACAATCTGCTCGGATCCGGCCAGATCGCGGCCGACCTCAAGCTGCGCGACCAGACGCTGGTGCAGGCGCAGACCCAGGTCGATCAGCTCGCGGCGACGATGTCCTCGGCGCTGTCTGACCAGACCACCGCGGGAACGGCCGTGACCGGTCCGCCTGCGGGCTTCGACGTCTCGACCTCGGGCGTGCTGCCCGGCAACACGATCAACCTGACCTATACCGATTCCAGCAACGTCCAGCGCCAGATCAAGGTGGTCAATGTGACCGATCCGGCCGCCTTGCCGCTGCAGAACGCGGCGGGCGCCAACCCGACCTATGTCGGCGTGAACTTCTCGCTCGGCATGGCGTCGGTGGTGACGCAATTGAACAGTGCGCTCGGAGGTGCGCATCTGCAGTTTGCCAATCCCTCCGGCTCGACCTTGCGCATCACCGATGACGGCACCAGCCAGGCGACTGTCAATGCGGCCTCGGTGACGACGACTGCGCAGTCGCTCGCCTCAGGCAATCCGCAGCTGCCGGTGTTCACCGATGGCAGCACCGCGCTCTATACCGGCGCGATCACCTCGACTGGCTCGCAGATGACCGGCCTTGCCGGGCGGATCTCCGTCAATCCGGCGCTGGTCAGTGACCCGACCAAGCTCTCGACCTATTCGACATCGCCTCCCACGGCGGCGGGCGATGCGACCCGGCCAAATTTCCTGTTCTCGCAGCTCACCTCCGCCACCTTCAGCTACTCGCCGACCACCGGACTGGGCTCGGCGGCGCAGCCGTTCCAGGGCACGGTGTCGAGCTATCTGCAGCAGTTCATCAGCCAGCAGGGCAACGCCTCCACGCTCGCCACCCAATTGAAGCAGGGCCAGAGCGTGATCGTCAGCACCCTCCAGCAGAAGTTCAATTCGACCTCGGGCGTCAATATGGACGCCGAGATGTCGAACCTGATCCAGGTCCAGAACACCTACGCAGCCAATGCCCACATCATGTCGGTCGTGCAAAGCATGATGCAAACGCTGCTCCAGGCCAACCCGTAAGGCGCGTCACATGTCGATCAGCAGCATCAATTATGGCTCGTCTCTGCTCGGGCTGTCGGTTCGGAACATCAACGACCAGCTCGCCAATCTGTCGACCCAGCTCTCGACCGGTGTGAAATCGAGCAACTATGCCGGGATGGGCGGCGACGAGGGCTTTGCCATCGCGGCGCGATCGCAGCTGTCGAACATCCAGGCCTTCACCGACACGATGACGCATGTCAACACCATCGTGCAGGCGGCAAACACCGTTTTGCAGTCGCTGTCGAAGACCGCAGGCACGGTTCAGAGTGCGGCGGCCGCGACGCCGCAAAATCTCACCAGCACCGGCCAGAGCATCGGTCAGCAGAACGCGCAGTCGAACCTGGCTGCGATGGTCGGCATGCTCAACACCCAGGTCGGCGACCGCTACATCTTCTCGGGCTCCGCCATCGACAAGCCGGCGGTGGCATCCGCCGACGACATCCTCAACGGTACCGCCACCCAGGCCGGACTGAAGCAGGTGATCGCCGAGCGGCAACAGGCCGATCTCGGCACCTCCGGCATGGGACGCCTGGTGTTGTCGGCCCCGGCGACCATGCCGATCACGCTGTCGGAGGATGTCGCGGGTTCGCCGTTCGGCCTGAAGCTGAACTCCGTCAGTTCGTCCTTGACCAATGCCGTCGTCACCGGTCCGTCGGGGTCGCCGTCCTCGGTGTCGGTCGATCTCACCGCCGGCAATCCGAACCCGGGCGACCAGATCAGCTTCGTGTTCAACCTGCCTGATCGCACCACCGAGTCGATCAAGCTCACCGCCTCGAACACCACGCCGGCGCAGCCCAATACATTCGCGATCGGCGCCACTCCGGCGGCCACCTCGGCAAACCTGAATGCGGCCTTGAACAGCGGGATCGGCACGCTCGCCAACACGTCCTTGGTGGCGGCTTCGGCCATCGCGGCGGGCAACAACTTCTTCTCCGACGGCGTGGCCACCGGAAGCGCTGTCAACAACAAGGCCGCGGCGCCGATCACGGGCGCAACGCTGCTGTCCGGCGCCGCCGCGACGGATTCGATCGCAACCAATTTCAAGGCTGGCGACACCATCACCGTGAACGGGAAAACCTTGACGTTCGTGGCATCGGGCGCGACCGGCAACCAGCTCAACGTCACCGACAGCGTTCAGACCCTGCTGTCCAAGATCGACCAGATCACCGGCACCAAGACACCGTCGACGATCAGCGGCGGCGCGATCACGATCAACACCAATGATGCCCCGGATCTCAGCATCACAAGCTCGAACTCGGCGGCTTTCCAGGCGCTCGGCTTCAGCGGCACGGTGACCGCGAGCTCTCCGCTGCGTGTCTCGGGCTCACCGCTCGGGTCGGCCACGAGCCTGACCTCTGGCGCTGCGAACACGGTGGCTTGGTACACGGGCAACAACGCGCCGGGCGCGGCGCGCTCGACCTCCAGCGTCCGCATCGACACCTCCCAGAGCGTGCAATTCGGAGCGCAGGCCAACGAGCAGGCGATCCGCCAGGCGATCCAGCAGACCGCGGTCTATGCCGCCGTTTCGGCATCGCCGACGGCTCCCAATTCCGGCGCCCAGATCGCGGCGCTCTCGCAGCGAATCGCCGCCGATCTGACGCCGGCGACCGGGCAGCAGACGATCTCGGACATCCAGACCGACTTCGCCAATGCGCAGACCACAATGAAGGATGCCGGGGCCCGGCAGACGCAGTCGAAGGCGGCGCTGCAGAGCCTGATCGACGGCACCGAGGGCATCACGCAGAACGAGGTCGCAGCCGAGATCCTGCAGCTGCAGACCAATCTGCAGGCCTCCTACCAGACCACCTCGATGCTGTCGCAACTGTCGCTGGTCAAATACCTGCCGGCCGGCTGATGGGGCACGGTTAGGCTTCCGTTAACCACGTCT
>NZ_CAFK01000163.1 GCF_000239815.1 Bradyrhizobium sp. STM 3843
CCCACAAGGGGAGAGGGTACACCGGTGCTGTGGCTGGCCTGATTAGACCCCAACAAGCTACGTAAAAAACGACCTAGCTACGCCCGCTCCGGCGCATCCACGACGTCGAGCTGCGCGCGCCGCTTCGACGACCACACCAGCGCCAGCACGCAAAGGCCCAGCAGCACCGGCGGGAACACCACGAGGTTCACCGCCGACCAGCCGAAATTGGCGAGCAATTGCCCCGACGAGAATGAGCCCAGCGTCATCAGGCCGAAGATCAGGAAATCGTTGAAGGCCTGCACCTTGTTGCGCTCGGAGGAGGTGTGCGTCTCCAGCACCAGCGCGGAGGCGCCGACGAAGCCGAAATTCCAGCCGAGCCCCAGCATCACCAGCGTCGTCCAGAAATGCATCGCGGTGAGGCCCGAGAGCCCGATCATGGCGGCGACCGCCTCGCAAGCGAGACCGACCGCGACGATGGCCGGCGCACCGAAGCGCGCGATCAACGAGCCCGTGACGAAACTCGGGCCGTACATTGCGACAATGTGCCATTGCAGGCCGAAATTGGAATCG
>NZ_CAFK01000162.1 GCF_000239815.1 Bradyrhizobium sp. STM 3843
CGCCGGCGGGACCTTCCATTGTCACAAGGGCGTGCCGCTCGATCCAAAGGGCGAGGACGGTTTCGCCTACCCCAAACACAAGCCGGAAAAGCTGCGGCTCTGCCGCGGCTACCTCAACGCGCTCGGCAAATGGTGGGGAGCTGCCGAGCCCGATCAATCCAGAGCCCCAGGGACAACTCCATGACGATCGAAAGCTACCCGCTTCACTGGCCAGCCGGCTGGCCGCGCTCAACCTGGGCTCAACGCAAAAAGTCACGCTTCAACGGACAAGCCTTCAACCAGATAAAGGAACTGCAACGAGAACTTCGCCTCTTAGGCGCGCGCGACGTCGTCATTTCCTCAAATGTCCCTGTCCGTCAGGACGGCCTACCATATGCCGATGCCGCCAAGCGTCGCTATGAGGATCCGGGCGTAGCCATTTACTTCACGCTCAAGGGCAAGCCGCTGGCGATGGCCCGCGACCGATACTGGACACCATGGGAAAATATGCGGTCGCTGGTGTTGGCAATCGAGGCCATTCGTTCGATCGAGCGTCACGGCGGCGCGACGATGATGGAGCGCGCATTCTCGGGCTTTACTGCACTCCCCGCCCCTAAGTCGTGCTGGGAAATTCTTGGCGTTGCCCCGGGCGCCAGCGCACAACTGATCAAGGCTCAATTCACCGCCAAGGCAAAATCCGCGCATCCCGACGTCGGCGGTTCGGACGCGGCAATGGCGGAGCTCATCGCCGCACGCGACCAAGCTCTCAAGGCGTGTGCCGCATGAACACCATCGACGAAAACGAATCCCCCCAGTTTTGTTCATGCGCGCTACCGATGATGGAGGCCAGCAAGTGATTGCGCTGGCTGGGATCATGATTGGAATGCTGGTCGGGATAATCTCCCGCGAATTGCTGGCGTGGACCGCGGCAAGACGTTCCGCCGACCCAAAGAACGAGAGGAAGCCGGATGACCAACATCCGAATATCGATCTGTGACCTCGATCCGCTCTTCGTTGCAGAAGCCCATCACCATCTGATGGAGCTGCCGAACGTCATCGAGGTAGCGCACCGGTCCGTCCTCGACCGACACTTCGACGCCGCCGTGAGCCCCGCCAATTCGTTCGGCTTCATGGATGGCGGCGTGGATTGGGCCTATCTGCAGTTCTTCGGGATCGAACTGCAGCGCCGGCTACAGATGGTCATCCGGCTGCAAAAATTTCAGGAGCTATTGGTTGGGGCCGCCGTCGCGGTCCCGACCTATCACGAGGCGATCCCCTTCCTCATCGCCGCGCCGACGATGCGCGTGCCGAAGATCATCGACGATCCGGCCGACGTCATGCTCGCGACCCGAGCCGCGATTTGCGTGGCCATCGATTTCCGATTCGGCCACATCGTTATGCCCGGCATGGGCACGGG
>NZ_CAFK01000161.1 GCF_000239815.1 Bradyrhizobium sp. STM 3843
GTCCGTGACGACCGCGAACCGCCCCTCTTGTGAGCACGAGACGCGGCAGAGAATCGCGGTGATTTGCCCGACATGGCAAGGGCGAGCGCGTGCGACAGATTGGCACGACGGGCAAGGAGCGTTGAAGTGACTGCCGACTTCGGAGCCGAGCAGCGAATACAGGGCCTCCCCGCGCGCGACCTTTGCTCGTCAGCGATCTGTTGGCGCGCCGCCCGCCACGCGCCGGGGGTCACGCTCTCGCAGCCGGGTGATCGTGGGACATCGTTGCTCTTTCCCCGTCTCCGCGGAATGCGTGCAGCGGAACGTGGGGATGCTTGGCGGTCGCCGATTGATGATTTCTGCTGAGCTTTGGATGAATCCTGCGCGGGCGCGCGACGCGGCTGTCTCGTGTTGTGGCATGGGATTGGTCGCATACGGACGGACCGCATTACGGCGGGGCGATCTATCTCACGGTGACCGTGATCTTGTCCGAGACGAGCGGCGGTTTGAAGGGATAGTGCTTGGCGTCGCCCAACACCAGCTGCAGCGTATGCCTGCCGGGTGGAAGCTCGAGACGCGCCTCGGTCTGGCCGGCGCCGAAATGCAGATGGTTCTTGTCCTGCGGAATCGGCTCATTGGGTTCGAGCGGCTCGCTGACATCGATCAGCAGGTGATGGTGACCGCTGTTCTGGAAGTCATCGCCCGCGTGGGTGACTCCCATGTTCCGCAAACCGAAACGGCACCAGAAGGCACCCTTGATGATTGCACCGTTCTGCGGCCAGATGAAATAGAGCAGCGCGTCTTTCGACGCCGGCTTTCCTTGTGCATGTGCCGTGCACGAGAGCGAAATCAGCGCAGCAGCGAGCACAA
>NZ_CAFK01000160.1 GCF_000239815.1 Bradyrhizobium sp. STM 3843
CACTGAGTTCGCGGTACCCCACCCCCGACCCCTCCCCGCAAGGGGGAGGGGAGTAGGAGAGAGCGCGCTCGCCTTACAAAAAGAAACTAAGAAACCGCAATGACCCATCCCGGTGAACAATTCTATCCCGCAGGCGTCCGATGGGACGAGCCGATCGCGCGTGGCACCTTGCCCGATCTGCTCGCACAGGCGGTGCGCGACTACGGCGATCAGGACGCGATCGAATTCCGCGACCGCTCCATCAGCTTCCAGAAGCTCGAGCAACTCGCCGAGCAGGCCGCATCGGCCTTTCTGCGCGCGGGCGGCAAGAACAGCTCGATCGCGCTGTTTCTCGGCAACACGCCGGATCACCCGATCAACTTCTTCGGCGCGCTGAAGGCGGGTGCGCGCGTCGTGCATCTGTCGCCGCTCGACGGCGAGATCGCGCACTCGCACAAGCTGAAGGATTCCGGCGCGCGGGTGCTGGTCACGTCCAACCTTGCCGCGTTGCTGCCGACCGCACTGAAATTTCTCGAGAAGGGCCTGATCGATCGCCTGATCGTCTGCGAGGACGACCATTGGGGCAAGGTGGGCACGCCACAGGCGCCGCTACCCGATCATCCCGCCGTCATCACCCACCAGGCCTTCGTCGATGGCGCCGCGGCGCCGGCGCAATGGCCGGCCGTCTCGGCGGACGATGTCGCGCTCTTGCAATATACCGGCGGCACCACCGGCCTGCAGAAGGGCGCGATGCTGACCCATGGCAATCTCACCGCCGCGGTGTCGATCTACGAGGTCTGGGGTCGGCCGGCCCGGCTGGAGCGCGGCAGCCGCGACCGTGTCATCTGCGTGCTGCCGCTGTTCCATATCTACGCGCTCACGGTGGTGCTGTTGTCGTCACTGCGGCTCGGCAATCTGATCTCGCTGCATCAGCGTTTCGATGTCGAGACGGTGATGCGCGATATCGAGGTCAAACGCGCGACCTATTTCCCGGGCGTGCCGACCATGTGGATCGCGATCGCCAACCTGCCGGATCTCGACAAGCGCGACCTGTCGTCGCTCACAGCGGCAGGCTCCGGCGGTGCGCCGCTGCCGGTCGAGGTCGCCCGCATCTTCGAGCGCAG
>NZ_CAFK01000159.1 GCF_000239815.1 Bradyrhizobium sp. STM 3843
CATGCCCGAGCCGAGGAATGACAGCGTCGCCTCGGTAATGATGGCGAGCGCGAGATTGATGGTCGCAATCACCAGCACCGGCCCGGTGGTGTTGGGCAGCACGTGGCGCAGCAGGATCACGGGCGCAGGCAGGCCGATCAGCTGCGCGGCCGCGACGTAGTCCTTGTTCTTCTCGACCATCACCGAGCCGCGTACCGTGCGCGCATATTGTACCCAGAAGCTCAGCCCGATCGCGACCACCAGCACGGCCAGCATGCTCGCCGAATCCAGGCGGTTGCCGAACACGGATTTGACGATGCCATTGACCAGCAGCGCAATCAGGATCGCAGGGAAGGTGAGCTGCACGTCGGCGACGCGCATGATGATGGTGTCGATCACGCCGCCGAAATAGCCAGCGATCAGCCCGAGCCCGACGCCGAGCGCGCCGGAGAACACGACGCCGAGCACGCCGACGATCAGCGAAATCCGCAGGCCGTAGAGGATGGCCGACAGCACATCGCGGCCCTGCTCGTCGGTGCCGAGCAGGAATGGACTCTGACCATCAGCGGTCCAGAGCGGAGCGATCCGCGAATTCATCAGTTGCAGCTGCGCCGGGTCGAACGGATTTTGCACCGCGAGCAGGGGGGCGAAGATCGCAAGCAGGAACAGCAGGAGCGTGACAACGGCTGCGACCATCGTGAGCTTGGAGCTGCGAAACGCGTAGAACAGGTCGCTCGCCAGCGCCCGCCTCATCCAGCCGTCGGCTGCAACCGGCCCATGATCGGCGGTTCTGTCAGGGTGATCTGGCACGACGGCGTCGCTCATGATGATGCAGGCCGGCTGACGGTCGCGCGCAGACGCGGATCGACCACGGTGTAGAGGATGTCGACCACCAGGTTGATGGTGACGAACATCAGGGAGACCATCACGAGATACGCGGCCATGATCGGGATATCGACGTTCTGCACGGCCTGAACAAACAACAGGCCCATTCCCGGCCATTGAAACACAGTTTCGGTGATGATCGAGAAGGCAATTACCGAGCCAAATTGCAGGCCTGCCACGGTGATCACGGGAACCAGCGTGTTGCGCAGCGCATGGCCGAAATGGATGGCGCGCGTCGTTAGTCCCCGCGCGCGGGCGAAGCGGATGTAGTCGGTGCGCAATACCTCCAGCATCTCGGCTCGCACCAGCCGCATGATTAGCGTCATCTGAAACAGCCCGAGCGTGATCGACGGCATGATCAGGGCCTTCCACCCCGAGATCGTGAGAAGGCCGGTTGTCCACCAGCCAAGTCTCACCGTGTCGCCGCGGCCGAAGGATGGCAGCCAGCCGAGCGTGACCGAGAACAGGTAGATCAGCAGGATACCGATCAGGAAGGTCGGCAGCGAGATCCCGATCAGTGACACGGCCTGCAGGAGTTTCGCCAGAAAGGAGTCACGCCGCAACGCGGAATAGACGCCCATCAGAATGCCGACCACCAGGGCGAGGATGGTGGCGCAGATCGCGAGCTCCAGCGTCGCCGGCAAGCGCTCCTTCAGCAGGTCCGCCACCGGCTGGCGGAATTGGTAGGACACGCCGAAATTGAATTGCGCTGCGTTAGTCAGGTAACGCGCGAACTGCACGATGACGGGGTCGTCGAGGCCGAGCGACTTGCGGATGTTGGCGCGTTCGGCTGCGGAGGTGTCGATCGCCACGATCTGGCTGACGGGGTCTCCGACGAACCGGAACATCGCAAAGGAGATGATGCCGACCGCGATCATGACGCCAACAGCCTGGATCACTCGGCGAAGCGTGAAGGCGAGCATCTGGTTCTTAGCTTTCTCCAGAAAGCGCGGCGGGTAGCACCGCGCGTCGCAAATGAAAAGCCCCGAAAAGCAGGTCTGCTTGACGGGGCTTCCCGGTCATTGCCACCTATTCGGACTTGGTAGCCCAGTACAGCAGCACTTGGTTATCGGCACGCTGCGTCAGTTTCACCTTGTTTGAGACACCCCAGGCCAGGGCCTGCTGGTGCAGCGGGATATAGGCGTAGTCCTTGATGCCGATCTGGAAGGCCTGCTTGATCAGCTGATCGCGCTTGGCCGGATCGGTTTCGACCAGGACCTTGTCGGTGATCGCGTCGAACTCCTTGTTGCAGTAGCCGCCGAGATTGGATTCGCCCCGGGTCGTATCCTTGGCGTCGTCGCGGCAACCCATGAGGTCGTGCAGCACATTGTGTGAATCCTGCGAGGAGGGCTGCCAGCCGAGCATGTAGAACGAGGTCTTGTAACCGCCGGGCTTCAGCACCTTGGCGAAGAACAGCGCCTTCGGCTGAGCCAAGAGATCTACTTTGACCCCGATCCGGGCCAACATGCCGACCACCGCCTGGCAGATTGCCGCATCGTTGACGTAGCGGTCGTTCGGGCAGTCCAGCGTCACCTCGAAGCCATCAGGATAGCCGGCTTCGGAGAGCAGCTTCTTGGCGGCGTCCACATCGGGCTTTTCCCGCGTGAAGTCCTTCGACAGCGAGAACAGCTCCGGCGCAATCATCAACGCCGTCGGCGTCGACAGGCCGCGCATGACGCGGGACTTGATCAGGTCGACGTCGATCGCCTTGAAGAAAGCCTGGCGGACCCTGATGTCCTTGAACGGGTTCTTGCCCTTCACGTTCGAGTACAGGAGTTCGTCGCGGCTCTGATCGAAACCAAGAAAGAGGGTCCGCAATTCCGGCCCGGACAGCACCTTGGCAACGCCGCTCGCATTGACCCGCTGGATATCCTGGATCGGCACCGGTTCGATGACGTCGACTTCGCCGGACAGCAGGGCCGCGACACGCGTGGCGTCTGAGGCGATCGGCGTGAAGACGATCTCCTTCAGGTTATGTTCGGGCTTGCCCCACCACTTCGGGTAAGGCTTGAACACGGTCTTCACGCCGGGCTGATGGTTCTCGATCGTGAACGGTCCAGTGCCGTTTTCATTGAGCGAGGCGTAGCTCGGTGTAGTTGCCGAGGCGGGCGTCGGCGCCACGGCGTTGTGCTCTTCGCACCACTTCTTGTCCATGATCAACCAGCCGTCCCATTGGCTGATCAGGATGGGATTAGGAGAAGACAGCACGACATCGACGGTGAAATCGTCGACCTTGATGAACTTGGCGTCGGGCGGAATCACGCTGGTGAAGTTGGAACCGGTGGCGCGCACCCGTGCCGCGGAAAAGATCACGTCATCGGCGGTGAAGGGATCGCCATTGTGGAACGTGACGTTGTGGCGCAGGTGAAAGCGCCAACGGGTCGGCTCCGGAGTCTCCCAGCTTTCAGCGAGCGCCGGAATGGTTTTCAGGTTCCTGTCCCGGGCGACGAGACCCTCATAGACGTGCGACTGATGCGCGGTCGTGGTGGTTTCCCGCAACGTATACGGGTCGAGTGATTTCAGGTCGCCCTGATTGGCATAGCGCAGGCTTTGGCTCGATGCCGGCTCGGTGACGAATGCGAGCAGCGAGAAGGTGATCGCTGCGAGAAGAGGGTGGCGTACAGCCATATGGTCAAATACTCCGCTTGAGCCGCTTGTGTTTTCGGCAGTCTGACGAGCGAGCGCCCATCCTTGTTGATCTCACAAACGTCGCAGCGCCTCCTGAGTGGACTTCGGAAAGGCAACAGGCGCGCGCATGCGAGATGCCGCGGTTTGTGCCGCACCGTCTAACGTCGCACGCCTGCAAGACTGGTGCCGGTTCGGGGCAGCCGTTCCAGCGCGAGCGTTTGCGGGCAGTTCAGGCCGGACGCACTCCGACATTCCGCATGTTGCAGAGTTCTTGAGGCTCGGACAAGCCCCGCTTTGACGATGCGCCGGGGTATATGGTTAGCTGCCGCATCGGGGATCGCAGCGCAGCAGGACAGCGATTGCCGTAGTCGAGCGACGACCGAGCCCGGCAG
>NZ_CAFK01000158.1 GCF_000239815.1 Bradyrhizobium sp. STM 3843
GGCAATGGAACGGAATACAGCGCCAGCCCGGCGTTCGGCTCAGGCGGTGGCGGTGGTGGTGCTGGTGTCTCGAATAGTTTTGCAGGCGCTGCAAACGGCGGCGCGGCCGGTAACTATGGAGGTGGTGGCGGCGGCGCCGGAAACCGTGGCGGCTCGGCAACGGGCGGCTCGGGCGCGCAGGGCCTGATTGTTATCAAGTGGACTCCGCTCACGAGCCCGACGCAATTCGTTCTGACGGCGACCGGCACATTCGTCATGCCGCTCACCTCTACAGTTGCGAGGATCGATACGATCGGCGGCGCAGGTGCAGGTGCTGGTCTGAATGGTAACGCCGGTGAAGGTGGCGGCGGCGGTGGTGCGTGGGCGATGGCTCGCAGCGTTCCTCTCTCGCCCACTCAGATGGTCTCCTATGTCGTCGGCGCTGGCGGCGTCGCAACGGGCGGGACCGGCGGAAATGGCGGCGACACTTGGTTCTGCAACTCCACATCGAATTGCTCATCGATCTCAGGGACCGCAGTGATCGCCGGGGCGAAGGGCGGCTCGGGCGCTGCCAATGGTAGTCCGGGACTCGGTGCGGCTGGCGGGTCTGCTGCTAACAGCATCGGCGGACCAAACGGCGGACAGTTGAACCCCGGCACTGGCTTCGCCGGCAACGGCGGTTCCGGTGGCGCTGGCTTCGCCAATTCGGGCGGCGGTGGTGGTGGCGCCGGCGGTCCTGCCGGTGATGGCGGCGGCGGCGGCACAATGGTCACCGGCGCGGGCAACGAGTCCGGTGGCGGTGGCGGCGGCAATGGCGGCGGCTCGAAAGGCCAGGACGGCAATTCTATCGCGCCCGGACAAGCAGGCAGCGGCGGCAACAACGCGAGCGGGGTCGGCGGAGGAGCCGGCTCGACGGGCGCAGCGAGCAACGGCACGCTTGGCGGCGGCGGATCCGGCGGCGGCGGCGGTCCTAGCACCGGCACGACGGCTAATGGTGGCGGCGCCAGCGGCATCGGTATCGATCTTGGCTCCGGAGTCGGCGGTGGTGGCGGTGGTGGTGGCGCGGGCGTCTCCAACGGAGCGACCGGCGGCGCCAATGGCGGCAACGGNNGNAANNTTNGNNG
>NZ_CAFK01000157.1 GCF_000239815.1 Bradyrhizobium sp. STM 3843
TTCTCAAATGGGCCCTGTTGTTCTTCGTGATCTCGGTTGTCGCCGGCATTCTCGGTTTCACCGGAGTCTCGGCGGCTTCGGCCGACATCGCGCGCATCCTGTTCTACATCTTCCTCGTGATCTTCCTGGTGCTGCTGATCCTCGGGCTCACAGTGTTCAGGGTATAGCGCCTCAGGCGGCCATGCATGGCCGTTCCGGGATGGTGCCGCGCACCAGACCCGGAACGGCCAGACGCGGAGGTGGTCAGGCGGCGACTTCCTCGATCCTGACCTTGTCGGGATAGAACGCCAGATAGCCGGAGATCTCGGTCATGGCCGGGAACGGCGTCTCGTAGCTCCAGATCGCGTTGTCCAGCGTCTTGCCGTTGGCGAGGATGCTGAAATAGCTGGCGTCGCCCTTGTAGGGGCAGTGGGTCACCCGCTCGGTGCGCTGGAGCAGATCCATTTTCGCGTCCGTCCGCGGGACGTATTGGACAGCCGGGTAGCTCGCTTCTTTCAAGGTCAGCGCCTTGGTGGTGTCGGCGATGACCATGCCGTCGGCGAAGACGCGCACCCGCTTTGGATTCGCGGTAATGGTGATCGGATGATCCGGTCCCGGAAGTTTCATGATCGATCGGCCTCCAAACGCCGCAGGGTGTTATGCTGTGGCAGGCACAAGGTCGCCACAGCCGGTCATTCGCCGCGTGCAATGCGGCGTGCTCGGCCTGTCAGGCCGCGCCCAAGATATAGTCGCTCAGGAGGTGACCCCGGAAGCGGTTCGCGCTAAAATTTCGCCATCACGGTCGCGCGAGAGGGCCTTGATTCGATCTGCTCAATCGGCACGAATGGGGCCACCATTGAGCGGCGCAAGCTTTGAGGAGACAGACCGGGATGCCGATGGACGCCCACGATATCGAAGCCATGATCAAGGCTGCGATCCCCGACGCCGAGGTGACGATCCGTGATCTTGCCGGCGATGGCGACCATTACGCTGCCACCGTCATTTCCGAATCCTTTCGGGGCAAGTCTCGCGTCCAGCAGCACCAGATCGTCTACCAGTCGCTGCGCGGCCAGATGGGCGGCGTCCTGCACGCGCTGGCACTACAGACTGGCGTGCCGGAGCAGCATTGATCGACCCGATCAGGCCGCCGCGCCAGCATGTACCTGAGGGAGGAGAGATGGCGGCCGAGAATTCGACCGGGGCGCTTTTCCGGGTGCTGCGGTCGAACGAGCAAAGCCGTGTCACCTCCGTCGAACTGTTCTTCGATCTCGTCTTCGTCTACGCGGTGACGCAGATTTCCCATTTTCTGCTCAGCCGTTTTACGCCGGTCGGAGCGGTGCAGACGGGATTGCTGTTTCTCGCGGTGTGGTGGGTGTGGGTCTACACCGCCTGGGTCACCAACTGGCTGGACCCGGCAAAAGCCCCCGTTCGCCTGCTGCTGTTCGGCATGATGTTGGCTGGCCTCGTCCTGTCGATGGCCATGCCGCGGGCGTTCGACGACCGGGGGCTGTGGTTTGCCAGCGCTTATGCGGCGATGCAGGTCGGCCGCACCCTGTTCTGGGCGCTGGCGACTCCAGCGCCGCGCCGTAGCGCACGGGCGAACGCAATCCGCATCCTGTGCTGGCTCAGCACGTCCGCCATATTCTGGCTCCTTGGCGCTTTCGCCCACGGCGATCAGAGGCTGCTGCTCTGGGGTGTTGCGATCGCCATCGAATACGTCTCGCCTTCGGTTCGTTTCTGGATCCCCGGCCTTGGCGCCTCCACCATGGAGGACTGGACCGTCGACGGCGGCCACATTGCTGAGCGCTGCGCCGGCTTCATCCTCATTGCGCTGGGCGAGACCATCGTCATGACCGGGGCGACGTTTGCGGACATCGATTGGACCGAGGCCAGCGTTGCCGCCTTCTTCTGCGCCTTTGTGGGCTGCGTCTCCATGTGGGGGATCTATTTCAACCGTGGAGCCGAGGCCGGCTCCGAGTTGATCTCACGCTCGAGCGAGTCCGGGCGCATTGCGCGTTCTGCATACACCTATCTGCATATGCCGATCGTGGCCGGGATCATCCTGACGGCCGTGTCCGACGAGATTGTCCTCAAGCATCCGACGGGGCATTCAGACCTCAACACGGTCGCAACGACGATCGGCGGCCCGTTCGTCTTCCTGCTCGGGACCATCCTGTTCAAGCGCGAGATCCGTGGAATTCTGCAGCTATCCCACGGCGTCGCCTTGATCGCGTTGATCGGGTTGGGATGGTTCGCGCCCGGGCTGTCGCCGCTAGCACTTTCAGCGCTGACCAGCGCGCTGTTGGCGATCGTTGCGGTCTGGGAGACGCTGTCGCTTCGGTCCAAGCCGGAGCCTCATGCCTCCGCGACCAGCGCTTGAACCGAGAACATCTTCGCCGCATCCGTCCAAACGCTCCGTACCGTCCAGCTCGAGCTGCGCGCCAGCGCAGCAAAGCGCTCGATGCTGTATTTGTAGCTGTTCTCGGTATGAATGCTTTCGCCTGCCCGGAAGTGAAGGCTGGTGCCGAGCAGCCGCACGGTCTGCGGCTTCTTGGCGATCAGATGCATCTCGATCCGATGCTGTTCGCGGTTATAGATGGCGCGGTGGACAAAGGCCGACACATCGAAATTGCCGCCGAGCTCGCGGTTGGCGCGGACCAGCAGATTGAGGTTGAAGCGGGCTGTGACGCCGGCTGCGTCGTTATAGGCGGCGTGCAGGACGCGCTCGTCCTTTTCCAGATCGACGCCGACGATCATCAGCGCGCCCACGCCAAGGATCTCGCGCGCCGAGCGCAGGAAGCGGTAGGCCTCATGGGGCTCGAAATTTCCGATGGTGGAGCCCGGGAAGAAGCCGACCTTCGGAAGGTCCTTGATCGCGTCGGGCAGCTTGAACGACGTGGTGAAATCCGCAGTTACCGGATGTACGGTGAGGGCCGGAAAGTCCTGCCGGAGAGCTTCGGCTTGCGCGTTCAGGAATTCGCCGGAAATATCGACGGGAACGTAAGCTGAAAAGGTGCAGCTTTGCAGCAGCAGCCGGACCTTGGTCGTGGCGCCGGCGCCAAATTCGATCAGCGCCGCCTTCTCAGGGATGATCGCCGCGATATCAGCCCCGCGATCGCGCAGGATGCCGAGTTCGGTGCGGGTCGGATAATATTCCGGCAGCCGCGTGATCTGCTCGAACAGCTCCGAGCCGGCGGCGTCGTAGAAATATTTGGGCGACAGCCGCTTGGGTTGGTCTGAAAGGCCGACAACGACATCGCGCGCAAATGCCGAGGTCTGCTCGTCCGGCAGATGAGCGTTGGCCAAGGCAGACATGTGCAAACTCATGGATACTCTCCTCAACGCGCAGTCGGACGCGCTGTGATGGAAAATCGAGACGGGAAGAAGACGGCGATCCTCAGGCGTAGTCGGCGAGCCGCAGCCCCGTGAATTGCCAGCGGTGGTGCGGATAAAAGAAGTTGCGATAGCTAAGACGGCTATGGCCAGCCGGAGTCGCAAGCGAGGAGCCGCGCAACACCAGCTGATTGACCATGAACTTGCCGTTGTACTCGCCGAGCGCGCCTTCAATGGCGCGGTAGCCGGGATAGGGCGCATAGGCGCTGCGGGTCCATTGCCAGACGATGCCGAAAGCATCGTTGAGCTGGTTGGCGCGCGCGGCAACCTCCCATTCCATCTCTGTCGGCAGATGCCTGCCGCTCCAGCGGGCGAAGGCGTCGGCCTCGTAGTAGCTGACGTGGCAGACCGGCGCGTCGGGATCAACCGGCCGGAGACCGCCGAGCGTCATGATCTTCCATTCGCCCTCGACTTTGTACCAATGGCCGGGCGCCTGCCAGCCTTCCTTGGCGACGGTGGCAAAGCCGTCCATGAGCCACAGCGTCGCGGTCTCGTAGCCGCCACTGTCCATGAAGGCGAGCCACTCGGCATTGGTGACGAGATTGCGCGCGAGTTTGACCGGGCCGACCAAGGTGCGGTGTGCGGGCTTTTCATTGTCGAAATGGAAGCTGTCGTCGGCATGACCGATGGTGTGGATGCCTTCAGGCAGGACTGCCCATTCCTCGGCACTTCGGTGCGACGGCGGAAGCCGCCAATGGATGTCATAGGCCGGCGCGACCGGGTTTTGCGCAAAGGCATGCAGGATGTCGGTGAGCATCAATTCCTGATGCTGCTGCTCATGGTTCAAGCCGACCTCGATCAGCGGCGCGACAGCCGCCAGTGTCGGCGCATCGGCTTCGCTCAGGAAGTCGACCACGGCGGCATCGACGTGGTGGCGATAGGCACTGATCTCCTCCACCCCAGGCCGGGTGATGAGGCCGCGCGCGCCACGGGTATGGCGCGGGCCGGCGCTGACGTAATAGGAGTTGAACAGGAATGCATAGTCGGGATGGAAGGGCTGGTAGCCTGGGCAATGCGCGGCCAGCAGAAACTGCTCGAAGAACCAGGTCGTATGGGCGCGGTGCCATTTGGCCGGGCTCGCGTCGGGCATTGACTGGACCACCTGGTCCTCGGCGCTCAAGGGTGCTGCGCGGGCTTCGGTCTCGCCGCGGACCGCCAGATAGGCCTCAACAAGATTTTGGACGAAGGACTCGGAGCCGGGCGCGGGCGGGGCAGCAATCGACGAACGCGCGGTCGCGGCGGAGGCTGGACTGGTCACGAGGGTCTCCGTTTGGGTGGAGAAAACGTTGCTCCCGGGAACAAGTTCCTGGCAGTCCGTCCTAGATGGGGGCTTGGTTGCAGGATAAAACCCTCGAATCCGCTATTATATTGTTACCATCAGCCTATCGATTTCGGCCCGCCCTTTGCATGCCAGCTCCGCGGCATTTTACTTTGGCGAAACAACCATTTGAGCTACATATAGATTCAGTGACGGTTGGCCGGGGACCGAGCCCGTCCGAGACGACCCAGCGGCAGGGGCCGCCAGGCGCCCCAAAGGAAGCGAAGATGAGCATCGAGCAATTCATTGACAATGAAGTGAAATCGAACGACGTCGTGCTGTTCATGAAAGGCACGCCGCAGTTTCCGCAGTGCGGCTTCTCGGGCCAAGTGGTGCAGATACTCGACCATGTCGGGGTCGGCTATAAGGGCCTGAACGTGCTGGAGTCTTCCGAACTCCGCAACGGCATCAAGACCTATTCGAACTGGCCGACCATCCCCCAGCTCTATGTGAAGGGTGAGTTCGTCGGCGGCTGCGACATCGTCCGCGAGATGTTCCAGACCGGCGAACTGCAGCAGCTGTTTGCCGACAAGGGCATCCCGGCGGCGGCCTCCGCCTGAGCTTTCCGGTCCGCAAGCTCGGCGCGACCCGATTCGAGATCGTCGTCGCCGACATCACGCGCTTGCGCGTTGATGCCATCGTCAACGCGGCCAACACCTCGCTGCTCGGCGGCGGCGGGGTGGATGGTGCAATCCACCGCGCGGCCGGCCCTGAATTGGTGATGGAATGCCGCCAGCTGCACGGCTGCAAGACCGGCGATGCCAAGATCACGAAGGGTTACCGCTTGCCGGCCGCCCACGTCATCCACACCGTTGGGCCGGTCTGGCAAGGCGGCGAGCGTGGCGAGGACGGATTGCTGGCCTCCTGCTATCGCCGCTCCATCGAATTGTGCCACGATCGATCCCTCGCTTCGGTGGCGTTCCCTGCGATCTCCACCGGCGTCTATCGCTTTCCGGCCGCCCGCGCTGCCGGCATCGCAGTCCACACGACACTCGAAGCGATCGAGCCCGAGACCTCGCTGGAGTACATTGTATTCTGCTGCTTTTCGGAAGAGAGCGCTCGCCTGCATGATCAGGCGTTCGGTGAGGCGGTCGCCAGCGGCGCGCGCTGAGTTGCGCCGGTAGGATCGCCCCAATGGCGAACGGAGCATCCATGATCGAGCGGCTGGCGTCCCAATGCCTGGTGCTATGTGCGATCATCGCATTCAGCATTGGAGCTGCGTACGCAGACAATTCGTCCGCGACAACGGCGCGGCATTTCGATGCTCAGCGGCTGGAGAAGGTTGAGGACTATTTTCGTCGCGAGGTTGCGGCCGGCCATATTCCTGGCGCGGTGGTACTGATCCAGCAGCATGGTCGACCGGTGCTGCTGCAGAGCATCGGCGTACGCGACGTCGCCACGGGCGCGGCGATGACGCCGGATACGATCTTCCGCATCTATTCAATGTCGAAGCCGATCACATCCGTAGCTGTGATGATGCTGGTCGACGACGGGCGTCTCAAGCTCGGTGATGACGTGGCGAAATACATTCCGGCGTTCGCGGAGGTGAAAGTCGCGGACATGGCGCGCGACGGCAAGACCGTGCAGTCGCTGCAACCTCTGGCACGCCCGATCACCATCGAGGATCTGCTGCGTCATACCTCCGGCATCACCTACGGCTTCTATGGCGAGACCGCCGTGCGCAAGCTCTATGCGACCTCGAACCTGTTCGACGACGATATCGATAACGCGACGTTTGCGAATCGCTTGGCGAAGCTGCCGCTGGCCGAGCAGCCGGGCACGGTGTGGGACTACGGCCATTCCGTGGATGTGCTTGGCCGTGTCATCGAGGTGGTCTCGGGGCAGACGCTCTATCAGTTCGAACAGGAGCGGCTGCTCGATCCGCTCGGCATGCACGACACCGGGTTCTCGCTCGCCGATCCGGACAAGCGCGGCCGTGTGGCCGAGCCGCTGCCGCAGGATCGTTTCGATGAACCGATCGCAGGCCTCGACGATCCCGTCCGTCCCAGGAGATGGGAATCCGGCGGCGCCGGCATGACCAGCACCCTCGGTGACTATGCGCGCTTTGCGCAAATGCTGCTGAACGTTGGCACGCTCGATGGTCGCCGCTATCTGAAGGCCGAGACCGTAGCCTCGATGACGCGCGATCATCTCGGCCCGGAGATCGCGCACGACGATTTCTACCATCCCGGACCGGACAGCGGCTTCGGACTCGGCTTCGCGGTGCGGATCTCCGCCGCGCCGCCGTTCACGTCAAGGGAATATCGCTGGGACGGCGTCGGCGGCACCTTCTTCTTCATCGATCCCAAGGACGACATGTTTGCGGTCGTGATGATGCAATCACCGACGCAGCGCGGCCGCATCGAGATCGAGACGCGGCGCCTGATCTATGAGGCGCTCACGCCGTAAGCCGCGGCCTTACGCCGCGCGTACGATCTCCCGGACGTGGCCGATGGTTTCCTCGATCATCGCCGAGGTCACGTCGAGATGGGTGCAGGCGCGGATGCGGCCGTCCATCATCGCCAGCAGCACGCCGTGCTTGCGCAATTCACCGACCATCTTGTTACCTGGAACTCCCGCGCCGTCAGGCTTGAAGAAGACCAGATTGGTCTCGGGCTCCTGCACCGCGATGCCGTCGATCTGCGCCAGCCCGCGCGCCAAGGCGCGCGCATTGGCGTGGTCCTCGGCGAGGCGGTCCACATGATGATCCAGCGCATGGATGCACGCGGCTGCGGCGATCCCGGCCTGCCGCATGGCGCCGCCCAGGCGCTGCTTCCAGCGCCAGACCTCGTCGATGAAATCGGCGCTGCCGGCGAGCACTCCGCCGATCGGCGCGCCGAGCCCCTTGGAAAAATCGATCCAGGCCGAATCCCAGCCGGCCGCCATTTCGGCGGCAGGGATGCCCGTCGCCACGGTTGCGTTCAGCAGCCGTGCGCCGTCCATATGAGTAGCCATCCCGTTGGCCTTCGCGATCGCGACGATCTCGTCGAGCGCGGCCTTGCTCCAGATCGTGCCGCCGCCGATATTGGCGGTCTGCTCCACGCTGACCACCGTCTGTGGCGGCTGATAGCGGGTGCGCGGATGGAGTGCGGCGCGGAATGTATCCGGCGTGAACTGGCCGTCGTCGCCCTTCAGCGGCATGATCTGGAAGCCGCCGAGCGCGGCGTGCGCGCCGCCCTCGCGTGAGATGATATGCGCGGTCTCGTGCGCCAGGATCTCGTCGCCCGGGCGGCAATGCACGAGCGTCGCTGCGACGTTGCACATCGTGCCTGACGGCATGAACACGGCCGCCTGCTTGCCGAGCAGGCCCGCAACGCGTTCGCACAGCAGATTGACGGTCGGATCATCGCCGATCTGCTCGTCGCCGACCTCCGCGCGGGCCATCGCATCGCGCATCGCCGCGGTTGGGCGCGTCTGCGTATCCGACAAGAGATTGATACGCACCGGCGGGGCGTTCGGATCGCGCGGGGGAGGGGTGTAGATCATGGGAAATCCGCTTCACGCTTCAGGCTGCAAGCGGCGGATGTAGCCATATATCGAGCCGGCGGGAAGGGGCAGCTTCGAATGGCACGGCGACCAGAGGCGGCGCCTCGGCGTAGTCGAACAGCCAGGGTTCCAGCCGGCTTTGGCGCGACGGCGAAAGATAGAAAGAGCTGCTCATGTCCGGCGGCCGTTGCCGCCGCACGTTCCAGCCGACGTTCAGCGCGGCCCAGCCGACCAGCATGGTCCGCCATTCATCCGCCACCTCGCGCGCATCATCAAAGCAGTGCAGAAGCTCGAGCGCGTGAGGATCGTAAGCAAGCCTGGGGTCGGTGAACGTCAGCCCACTCTCCAGATGCCGGATGAGGTGGACGGAGGGGTCGGTCTGAACGTGCCAGGCGGACCGTTCAAGAATGTCAAAGACCGTCGAAGGAAAGGTGCCGTCGTTGAACCGGTAGCGAACCCCGGAAAGACGGCCCCGTAACGGTGGCGGGGCTCGCAGCGACGGCAAAGGCGGCGCGTTGACCGCGCCAGTCATGACAGTGCCAAAACAGATACTGCGCCTGTTGAACCCCATGGCGAACGCCCCGCTACTTCACAAACGCAGACATTGAATCACGGGACGGATACGCTGTCAGCGGGGGGTAAGGCGATTTCGTGGCAACTGTGGCATTCGGGAATCGGTCGCCGCGTCAGCCCTTCGCGCAAAGAGCTCCTCACGCAAAAAGGCCCCGGCTAGCCGGGGCCTTTCACAACTACAATTGGGCGGTGAGTCCCGCCGATCAAGATCAGCGCGAATAGAATTCGACGATCAGATGCGGTTCCATCTGCACCGCGAACGGCACGTCGGACAGGCCGGGAATGCGCACGAAGGTCGCAGTCATCTTGGAGTGATCGGCTTCGATGTAATCGGGCACGTCGCGCTCGGCGAGCTGGCTGGCTTCGAGCACCACGGCGAGCTGCTTGGAGGCTTCCTTGACCTCGATCACATCGCCGGGCTTGAGCATGTAGCTTGAGATGTTGACCTTGCGGCCGTTCACCTTGATGTGGCCGTGGTTGATGAACTGGCGCGCGGCGAACATCGTCGACACGAACTTGGCGCGGAACACCGCCGCGTCGAGCCGGCGCTCCAACAGGCCGATCAGGTTCTCGCCGGTGTCGCCCTTCATGCGGCCGGCCTCGACATAGATGCCGTGGAACTGGCGCTCGGAGATGTTGGCGTAATAGCCCTTGAGCTTCTGCTTGGCGCGCAGCTGCACGCCGAAGTCGGAGAGCTTGCCCTTGCGGCGCTGGCCGTGCTGGCCTGGGCCGTATTCCCTGCGGTTCACGGGGCTCTTCGGGCGGCCCCAGATGTTCTGGCCCATGCGGCGATCGATCTTGTACTTCGCCTCACTACGCTTAGTCATCGCGTCCTCTTTAGGTCTCAAGTCGTTTGGGTTTGAGGAAACGCGCCCTCCTGTGTGCCCGAAAATCTCAGGTCACCGACAGGCCCGACCCCTAAGCTGGTGAAGGGACGGACCACGGGTCGCGAAACGCGTCGCGGGCCGAAACGGCCCGCGAGCAGGGCGGTTTCTAGGCGAGAAACCGGTGGTTTGTCAAACCCTTCAGCTCCCATTTTGAGCCGAAATCGCGCCTGAGGCGCCCGATTTCGCCGGCTTTTGGCCGTTTTGAGCCCAAAGCCTGCCCCTCAGCCGCCGCGCGCCCGCACCGCCTTCGGCTCGGCCGTACGCAAGGCCCGCAGCTCGGCGGCGATGTCGGTATTGAGCACCTGTTCCAGCCGGTCGAACGTCCGGGCGATCAGCGCCGCGTCCGTCACCCGGTGATCCCATCGAATCACCGTGGCGATGCTGCCGTCGGGTTTGGCGATATCGAAACTGAGGACATACGGGCCCGGGCTCAACGCGTGCAGCTCGCCTCCGCCATAGGCCGCGACCCCGGTGACGGCGAAATTGCCGAACCAATTGCCGCGCTGGCGGCCGAAATTCAGCCCGATCCGCCAGGCGAGCCGCCGGAACGGCCAGGGCAGCTGGGTCGCCCGCATGATCTTGCGGAACATCGGCACCTCGGCGATCGGCGCCTCCTTGGCATTGCGGATCAGCCGGTCGATGTCGGTGAGCGCATGCCGGTCCGGTTCGCACACCCGCTGCGGCAGCACGCAAGGCTCGCCCTCTTCGACCCGGGCAATGGCGACCATCGCCACGTTGCGCGGCAGCTCGTAGAAGCAGGGCCGGGGCCATTTGGCGTAGACCGTCCGCAGGGCCGGCTCGTCTCGCGCCACGATGGCGAAGGCCTTGACGAAGATCGCCGCAAAACCGGGCGGCCGGGCCAACAGGCTGCGGGCTTCGAGCAGCGGCCGGATGTTCAGGGTACGCGCCAGCGACACGAATGGCACGTCGGACGACGCATGCATCAGGTCGATGATCAGGCGGCGCGGCGGCGATATTTTCCTGCTCGTTCCGCGCATTCCTGGTCCGGACTCCCGAATGGCTCGTTATGGTCTGGCCGGTCGCCTGCCGGCGAGATAAGGCCTCGCTAGCTAGCGTTTATGGTGCCTGCGTGGCAAGCGGCTTCGTCTTGCCGGTCAGGACAAATCGCCCCGGGTCTTCAACCCGTTAATGTGCCTGCGCTGGTCCCGTCGGGAACTTTCCGCGGAGCCGCAGGCAATCGGGTAGGGGCAAGACCAGTTCCTCAGCGTCTAATTCCCTCAAAGCTCGCCGCTATGCCGCGCTGAAACAGCGACCAATCGAAGCCGAGCGCCAGCGCCACGTAGCCGCGCGCGATCATTGCGTTTGCCTGCTCGGCGGTGCGCGCCACCCCACCGATCGGCACGCCGCTTCGCAAGATGCCTTGCTCGGCGCGGGCCATGAGCTCCTGCACCTGCGGATCGTCGATCAAGCCACGCTTGTTGATGGAGGTGGCGAGATCGCCGGGGCCGATCACGGCAATGTCGATGCCTGGGGTGGCCATGATCTCGTCAATGCGCTCTACCGCCTCGACATGCTCGATCGTGATCATGCAGATCATGTCGTCATCAGCGCTCGCCATGTAGTCAGCCATCGACACGTTCCAGCGGAACGGGGCGTGGAACGGCCCCCACAGCCGCTCGCCGCGGGGTGGGTAGCGCAGGCTGCGCACCGCCTTCTCGGCGTCCGCCCGGCTTGAGATCATCGGAAAATTGATACCGAGCGCACCGATGTCCATCGGCGCCTTCGCCAGATGCGGCTCGTTGGCGGCGACGCGCGTAAGCGGCACGCAAGGCGTGCCTGCTGTCGCCATGATCATGCCATGGGCGGTTGAGAGGTCGATCGGCCCGTGCTCCAGATCGACGATGATCCAGTCCAGCGACTGCGCCATGATGCGCACGGTCTGGATGCTCGGGATGGTGGCAATGGCGCCGAAGGTCGGGCGTCCCTCGCGCCAGGCCTGCTTGAGATGATTGAGTGGCGGCGTCGACATGGGAGGCGCAACTCCAGGTGATCAGGCCGGCACGCGGCCGCCAAAAAATGGCGTCAGGGCTCCGTTCAGCCGATGCGACTTGTTTGACGTAAAGATCAGGGTCGCGCCGGGCTGATCGGCCTTGGTGCCGGCCGGACCCATGAGATCCGATACGCGACGGGCGATCGCCGGCGCCGGATCGATCCAGGCCACCGGCCAGGGCGCGAGCCGCTGCAACCGGTCCAGCAGCAGCGGGTAATGTGTGCAGGCGAGCACGATCGCGTCAGTGCGATCAGCGGGATCGCCGGCATCGCCGACGAAACATGGCGCGATCTCGGCGGCGATGTCGCCATCGGCAACGCTCTCGCCGCTGAGCGCTGCTTCCGCGAGCGAAGCCAGTTCGGGCGAGCCGACCAGCGTGACCTCGCAGCCCTGGCCAAAATCGCGGATCAGCCCGCGCGTATATTCGCGCGCCACTGTCGCTTTGGTGCCAAGCACCGAGACGCGCTTGGTCGTCGATTGGGCGCAGGCGGGCTTGATCGCCGGCACGGTGCCGACAAACGGTGTGGCGTAGGCGTCGCGCAGCTGCGCCAGCACCTGCACCGAGGCGGTGTTGCAGGCGATGACGACCAACTCAGGCCTATGGGCCGCGATCAGTTCGCCCATCAGCGGCACCACGCGGGCAATCAGCGCCTCCTGGCTGTGGTGTCCATAGGGGAAGAACGCGTCGTCGGCGACATAGACGTAATGCGCGTCGGGCTGCGCCTGGACCACCTCGCGCAGCACGGACAGGCCGCCGAGGCCGGAGTCGAAAACGAGAATCGTGGGATGATTTGGCACGGTGATGGATTGTAGCTGATTGGACAGAGGGATTCAGCGAGTTTTTCTGCGGGATGAGTAGGGACAATTTCTGTCTTCGCCCGGCTTGACCGGGCGATCCAGTATTCCAGAGGCGGATATGCTTGAGCGGAGAGGCCGCGGCGTACGGGATCGTCCGCTTTCGCAGACGATGACCGCGGAGATTGTGGCGGTAAGGCCGCAACATGGCAAACAATCTCATCCTCGCGCAGCTTTCGCGCCGAGTCTTGCTGATCTCAATCACCCTCTGAAACGAAGAGGGTGCAGGGAAGGCCGGATGCAGGGCCAGCACCCATGGCCCGCCTGCAAAGAAAAAAGCAGGCGGCAGTGACCACAGGTACGGCCGAACACCGGCCTTCCCTGCGCGATGGTGTGACGGCTTATACGTGATCTCCCCGGGGACCGGCTCTCTTGCCCCCGTAGCGGCGATGCGCCAAGGCGCATCGCGCAGGTCTCAGCACCGGGAGACCAGGACCACACGACTTCGCCGTGCGCATCGGATCGTTCGTCGGCATGATCGCTCACGCTGCAACCCGACACGCCCACCGCATCCCGCACCCAACGTCCGTGACGACCGCGATACGCCCCTCAGTGAGGCAGGATGGAGCGAAGCATACACGATTTCTGAAAAAACGAAAGAGAAATCTTCGATTGGACTGAATTATGTTCCAAGTACGCTCCTGAACTGATCGGCAATAGAGCCTGAGGTCATCACTTCTTGCGCGTGCGAAATTCCCGCTGATAGCAGACGCGCAAGCCGGCGTTTTTGGGCTCCTGACAAAGCGTGGACGAGTACGGGTTCGTATCTTCAGGCGGATAGTGTTCTAGTATCACGTTCAGTGACTGCACCATGTCCTGCTGCCCGTCGGCCCGATCGGCGATCCGTTCGAACATGTCGGGCAATAGCGGCTTCAGAGCCTGGTAGGTTTCCGACGGCAGCCTGTTGGTCTCGATCGGTGCGACAAAGGCGTGCTGCTTCAGCGCCATTCGGATCAGCTCGATATCGTCCTGCTTGAGTTGTCCGGTCTTGAGCCTTTCATTGACGAAGCTTGCGACGAGTTTCGACTGCGTTGTTGGAATCAATCCGCCAACGCCGTAGTCCTGCTTCAAGATGGCATTGACCGTCGCCCGGTCATCCTCCGATGTGGGCGCAGCTGAAAGACGGGCCGGTTTGGACCCCGGCGCCACCGGCAAGCCATAGCGGCGATTGATCATCTCAAAGGGATCAGCGCTGTTGTTCGCAAACGGCTCGGTCGCCGCGGTGAGGCACAGACTCGGAATTTCACCTCCGCCACATCGCCTCGTCGTAAAGTAGAACGGAACGTTCGCATAGCTCGCATGCAGCGCCGTCCTGATCTCGGCCGGAACGGCCTTGCCGTCATGCTGCTCGGCGATCGTGATGGTGGTCGGGTCGGCTTCGACGTTGGCGAATGCGATATTCAGATCCGGACGCAACTGGCCATCAGCACCGCGTACATCGAGGGGTTTGGACACTGATACGAGGACATCGGCTTCGCAGTGATCGATGGTGTCTTCGATCAAGCAGCGGCCGCCGACGACCTCGTGAACGAATTCAGGTGCGATCAGGCTCAGCGTGTCGGGACAGCTTTCGCGATGTTCGAGGTGAAATCTCCTCCAGCGTGGCAGCCATGTGACGTGAACCATCCGATGCATCGCCCCGTCAGGCCCTCTTTCATTGGTCTCGGTGTTGATCATCCGGGCATTGCGCGAGTTGTGATCGCGGATGATGACGTGGTCGATATGCCCCTTGAACAGCAACTGCTGGCAAAGATCCGCGCAAGGCGGCGGAGGGGTTGGATCCTGGCTTTCGGGCTGCCGCCAGTTCATCCAGTAATTGTCCCGCTCAGGATATGGCAGTTCAAAGGAGCGCGGCTGAAATGACGATGGTACTGGTTTCGAGATATCTGACGCGAGTAGTTTCTCGAGCTGCCGTTGGCTGAGGTCATGCGGCAAAAGCGCAGCCGCGACGAGCGTGATCACCGCTACCGTGGCGCCGAGCAGGTTGTTTCCAAGAAACCGGGCTAGCAGATATCCGGGTAGCGCTGCCAGTGAATAATAGAGCAGCGTGGGAGCTGCGATCAGCGTCTGACCCGGGAGGATGAACAGCAACAGGCCGAACGTGATCATTCCCGGTATGAGCGCGATCAAGGTCAGCGCCACCAAAACACAAAAGTAAATGCCGACGGGGCGCGACATCAACGGCAGCGCATTGAAACGATCGGAAGGAGACGCAAGGTCCGACACGTGGCTTCGCTCCGCGCCAAAGGTGTCCGTCTGCGTGGCCGGCTCCGTTCAATTAGGTAGCACCTGCTGATTTCGTCAAATTTTTCCGCCCTGGATGCTCAATTTTGCCTGAAACGGAGCAATTTCCGACTCGCACGTTAGCTGAACTTTAACGATGCGGATACGGATGCGAGGGCCAACGATACTCGCGTAACATTTGAGGCGCAGGCCGCTGGCACGGAGCTCGAGTCCCGACGCGCCGTGCGAACTGCTGCCGGAATTTGCGCCCAGCAGATGCTTCAACCGAGATTTAGCCGGATGCCTTTACCGTCCACCAAGAATCATTTATCGATCGTGAACAGCAACCTTGACGTGCGAGTGATTCTAAGCGACCCATCAGATCTTACGCGACTGGTGCTCGGTTCAATGCCGATGGCGGGAGCAGCAGAGCCTTAGTTGTAACATCAAACGCGTCAAAGAACCGCGGTTTCGGGACGGATGCAGTCCGTCCGCTAAGAATCATCTCCTGCTCGTAAGAAATCAATTGTGACATGCAAATGAAACGTCGCGAACGCAGGGCGACCGCCAAGCAAGGCAAGCCCGACCCGAATGTTCGCGCGAATAACAACTTGGCCGCGGTCCATGCCGAAGTGGTCGACAAAATGCGAGCAGGGCGGTTTCTCGAAGCCCAGCTCCGCTGTCGGCAGGCGCTCGAAGCCACCCCCGAAGACGCCGAACTTCTGCACTTGATGGCGTTGGTCTACCTCAACGCGGCCGAATTCGATCATGCGGTGGAATGGGCATCGCGCGCCATCAGGAAGGATCCCAAGCCATCCTATCTAGCGACGCTCGGCACCGCATTGCAGCGCTCAGGGCGACTCGAAGAGGCCTCGCAGGTCTTAGACAAGGCAGTTCAGTTGAAGCCGGATGACGCGGCGCTTTGGGTCAGTCTTGGCGGTGTTCTCGAAGGGTTGAAGCGACTGTCTGAGGCGGCGTTATGCTTTCAGCACGCGCTCAAGCTCGATCCGCATCATCTCGCGGCCGCATGGGGCAGCGCTGCTACCTTGCAGCAATTGGGAAGATTAGAAGAGGCGCTCGTTGACTGTGATCTGTGCGAGCGGTTGCAGCCGAACGATGCTCTGACGGCAACTCTGCGGTCGATGTTGCTGCGAGGCTTGAAGCGGTTCGAAGAAAGTCTGGCCGACGCCCGGCGGGCGCATTCCCTCGATCCAAAGAACCCTGACTTTTGCGTCAACGTCGGTGATGCCCTTTTATGGCTCGATCGTGTGGAGGAAGGGCTGGAGTGGTTCGAACGGGCGCTCGAACTTCGGCCATTCTTGTTGTCAGCGCTCGAAAGCAAAGGTAGGGCGCTGAGGAGGTTGCATCGCCTCGTTGAGGCGACCGCGGTGTACCATCAGCTCAGGGCCATCGATCCGACCAATGCCCGCCTCGAGTTTGCCTTGGCGACCCATCACTTATGGCTCGGAAATTTCGAGGCCGGATGGAGGGAGCGCGAAGCCCGCTGGCGCGTTCCAGGCCTTCCGATACACTTTCCTGACGGTCCTGGGGCACTTTGGCTGGGCGAGGAAAGCATCGCGGCAAAGAGCATCCTGATCTATTCGGACGAAGGGCTCGGCGACGCCATTCAATTCACGCGCTATGTGCCGCTGCTGGCCGCACAAGGAGCTCGCGTCGTTCTCGTGGTCCAGGACTCGCTGCAAGACCTGTTGTCGACCTTGCCTGGCGTCTCACTCTGTCTCCCACATTCGAGCTCGACATTGCCGCCTGTGGACTTTCGTTGTCCTGCCACAAGCTTGCCGCTCGCGTTCAGGACGATGCTCGACACCATTCCGCCGCCGATCCGCTTATCCGCACCGGCCGATCGGGTGAGCGCTTGGGACGAGCGCCTCGGTCCGCGCGACAGGTTGCGCGTCGGCCTGGTATGGTCCGGCAGTCTGACGCATCCCAACGACATGAACCGGTCGATTGCCTTGCAGTCGCTGACGCCGATTTTGGATGTCGGCGCGACCTTTGTCAGTTTACAGAAGGATCCGCGTCCGGATGATCAGGCTGTGCTGCGCGAGCGGCCGGAGATCATCGACCTGACGGCGCAGCTGACGGATTTCCGCGAGACGGCCGCTCTCGTATCCTGCCTCGATCTGGTGATCACCGTGGACACCAGCACGGCCCACCTTGCCGCGACCATGGGCTGTCCGACCTGGATCATGCTGTCCCGCACGCCTGATTTCCGCTGGCTGGTGGACCGTGACGACAGCCCCTGGTACCCCGCTGTCCGGCTGTTCCGGCAGACCGAAACTCGGGAATATGGAAGCGTGATCGAACGCGTCCGTGCCGAACTGTTTGTGGCGGTCGGGCGCGCCGGTGACGGAGCGAAGCAGTCGTAGCGACTAAAGCGGTTGCGCTTGGCGCCAGGTCCGACTGCGCGGGTGCGCACGGGCCCTCATTGTTCAAGCTGATATCTCCGCCGCTACGTTATCGCTCGCCTTCGTGCAAGCGCAGCAAATGCTGCGATGGGGCAACGGGCGACATTCGCGAACGATGGCGGCCTTCTAACTAATCTCAAACAGTCCTCAGTACCTAGCCGTGCTGGAGCAGGCGCGGCGCGCCCGTCTGGACCAAAAGTGTGCTGGCACAGCGACCGGACCCGGCGTCAGCGGCGGACCAGCCAGCTGCCGATGGCGTCTCCCCAACGGCGCCCGGCAAAGGAGACAACAAGGATGACAAGGGACGGCAGGGTCAGCTTGAGGACCACGAGGCTCATTCGTGCGGCACTGCTTCCTCGGCTTTGCGCCGGGTGGCCACTGCAAGGGCGAGACCGATAAGGATCAGGACGACGCCAACACCGAAAAGCAGGCCGAGCGTGTCTCCAAACATCACAGCGGCCGCCGCTATGCCGAACACAGGCTGGAGATATTGGACGCTCGCCGCGACCGGAGCCGAAACAGTTTTCAGGATGTATAGCCACAGGAACAGCCCTGCGACACTGACCGCCACCCCGAGGTAAGCGGCCGCAGCAACGACCCCAGCCGTCAGATGGACCTCGCTGTGCGACATCTCCCAGGCACACCATGGCATCAGCGCGAGAAACCCGAAGAGCGTGCTCCAGGCCGCCACGGCGGCGGTGTCATACTCGCGCGTAAGTTCGACGCTCCAGACGTAGTAGAAAGCGATCGCGACGGCCGATAGCAGCATCCAGAAGGCGCCTACCACATCGGACGAAACCACCGAGCCGACCGCCTGATTGCGTCCGAGCGCAACCAGACCGATGCCGGCGAACGCGGCCAGCAGACCGAACTGCTGACGGCCGGTGACCCGCTGTCCCAGTCGAAGAGCCGCGAACGCCACGACGAAGATGGGAATCGTGGCCGAAATGATGGTGCCGACGGAGGCGGTCGTACCCTGGATACCGAATGCCTGGGCTACTTGGCCGACGCCGATTCCCAATATGCCGAGGGCAGCCGCGCGAGGAAGCGCCCTCAAGGTGAGCGTCGGCTTGCCGATCCTGCACAGGAAGAGCAGCAACACCGCAATGGCGAAGCGCATCGCGGTCAGCGTCAGCGGAGGAACCGACTGAAGGCCGTACTTGGTGACGGGGATCGAAAGGCCCCACATCACCGCTAGCAGCAACATCCAGGCGATACCTCGCACGGAAAGGCTGCTTGATGGGACCGACGCGGGGCGTTCGAGCCGAAATTCTTGCATGCGGCGAGTTTAGCGCAAGGGCCACTTTTCAAGATTTCTTTTTTGAGGTGAAATTCACGCTGCGAGCGCCTTATAGTGACCTGATGAAGAAATCCAGAGCCAAAAAGAGCCCTGTTGGCTTTCAAAAAAGAAAGCCGACTGAAACCGAGTCTCTCGCGCTTGACGAGATCGACAAACGGATCCTGCGGGCGTTGCAGCAAGATGGGCTAGTGGCGAATCAAGTTTTGGCCGACGAAATCGGGTTGTCGCCGCCGGCCTGCTTAAAGCGCGTGCGCCGCTTGCGGAGCGCGGGCGTCATTGAGCGCACGATAGCGCTGCTGTCGGCCGAAGCTATAGGATACCCGTTGCTTACCGTTGTGCGTCTCAAGCTCGACGGCCCTACGGAGGCGATGATGCACACGTTCGAAGCGCGAATGATGGCTTCTCCGCGCGTGATGCAATGCATGTTGATCGCTGGCGATACCGATTACATCTTGCTGGTCCGCAGTCGTGATGTGGCGCACTACCAAGAGTTTGCGCGGCGTATGTTGAAGGTCGCTCCCGGCGTTCGTGCCTACACCAGCGAGATTGTTCTGGCCGTGACCAAGTCTACAACAGAGCTCCCTGTTGATCCCTGATCACGAACAAGTCGGCGACGGATCAATTTCGACGGTTTCGGCGAGGGGTGTCGGTTGCTTGATGTCTGCTTGTCCCGATAAGCGTCGAACCGGGCCAGGAATGCCAGTGGGCGCGTACTCATAAATCTTTGTCGATGTCTGCTTCGCTTCGTTATCGACCGCTTCGTGCAAGCGCAGCAAATGTCGCGATGGGCCACGACCGGAAATAACTTCAAGCTCGACAGGCCTCGCAGGATATGCGTTCATGATGGTCAAAGCCAAAGAGGAGCAGCATGGCGATTGAGAGTTGGCTGGCGTTTGCAGGGGCTTCCGCAATCCTTCTGGTGATCCCGGGGCCCACCGTTCTGCTCGTGGTCTCCTATGCGCTAGGGCAAGGATGGCGAACCGCGCTGCCAACGGCGGTCGGCGTCGCGCTTGGTGACTTCACCGCTATGACCCTTTCCATGCTTGGCGTCGGCGCGTTGCTCGCGACCTCAGCGTTATTGTTCACGGCGTTAAAGTGGATTGGCGCGGCTTACCTAGCTTGGCTCGGTATCAAGCTATGGCAGGCAGGAGGTTCGTTGAATGCTGTGCCGCGAACCGACCGGGTCTCGACGCTCAAAATGCTTGGTCACGCTTGGGTCGTGACTGCACTCAATCCCAAGAGCATTACGTTTTTCGTCGCTTTTCTTCCGCAGTTTCTAAGTCCCACCATCAGTTTTCTCGCTCAGATGACCATTTTTGAGGCCACCTTCCTCACGCTAGCCTTCGCCAATGCATTCGGATACGCGCTGGTTGCGTCGCGTGCGCGCGGGCTCGTGCAGAGCTCGAGAGCCATCAGCATATTCAACAAGGCAGGCGGTACGCTTCTGATTGGCGCAGGCGTAGCGGCCGCGGCGGTCAGGACGGCTCAGAACTGAGTGCATTCGGCGTGTGCTCGGGGGTCATTTTCGACGGATTCGGCGAGGGGTGTCGGTTGGTTGATGTCCGCTTCTGCCCATAAGCGTCAAACCGGGCCGGAGGGCCGGTCGTGACGTGCTACGACAAGCTGGCAGCGAATGACCTCGCTTTCTCGAGAGTAGGCGGATTTGCTTTAGTTGCGACATTTGCTGATTGTCGGGAGCTTTAGGACGCGCGAAAATCCGGCACACTCATCTCTGTTACGATGCGAAATTGATGAAAGGTAGGATCGCCGGATCCCGACCGGGCCAGACCAGGTCGCGAGAAAGGCCGATTATTTCTCTCACGCATTGGAATGACCATATCTTTGTCCGGCCAAAGGACAGTTGATAGGGTGTCGTGACAAGGATCATGCCAAATGTCGTCCGTTAATCTGACCGGCTCGCGCGCAACGTTGATTGCGAATATTATTGCTTCTATCGTGGCTTTTATGATCGCCGTTGAGGTAACCTATATTGAGGATGTGCAGTTTGGTCATGTGTTGCCGAACGACACCTTTCTCTGTTTCTTCCCCGCGATTGTGATGTTCTTAGTCCGGAGCGAGCCACTTTCCTATTTATTCCTTTTGATATATTCGATCATTTCCATCGATTTGTTATTTGTAGCGCGAGATCTCTTTATTGGGATTTCTAGATTTTCCAAAGGAAATGATCCGCTATTGGTTCTCGTCCTATTCGCGATGGTGACAGGGGCGTGCCTAATTGCATATTTCCTTATCAGTCTCATGAGGCTCGCAATCTCATCATCTAACAAGTGAGGTACTTAGTTGACGTGCTTGCGTGCACGGCTGAAAGCAACGGTCGGACGATCGACAGCAGCAAGCAATTTTTCAACCGAATCGAAGAGCTGACCGGGCGGCGTACTCAATCGAGCACGCGCTCCGCCGCCGCCACTGCGCGGTCGACATCGGAGCTGCTGGTCTGCCAGTTGCACACGGAGACGCGCATGCAGCGCTGGCCGCGCCAGGTGGTGCCGGCAAAGAAGGCCTCGCCCGAGGCCGTGATGCGCGCGGCGATGTCGTCGGTGCGGCGATCATGGTCCTCGTCGGTTGCGCCGGGCCGCTGATCAAAGAAGCGGACGAGGCCCTGATTGATCACGGGCTCCCGCATCACCAGCGCGTGGGCATGGGCGCAGCAGCGCTCGATCAGCTCGGCCACGCCGGCGCGCCCGAGCTGGCGCAGCGCGGCGTAGGTCGGAACGCCGCGGCCGCGTCGCGACCATTCCGGATTCCATTCGACCTGGTCGCGCGCATCATCGACGAACTGCGTGTAGCTCGCCCGATGCGAGAAGGCGCTGCGATGCGCTTGCGGATCGGCCACGAACGCATAACCGCAGTCGAACGGCGTGTTCAGCCATTTGTGGCCGTCATTGGTCCAGGAGTCCGCGCCGTCAACGCCGCGCAAGAGATGACGATGCTTCGGGCTCGCGGCAGCCCACAGGCCGAACGCGCCGTCGACATGGACCCAGGCCCCGTGGCGGCGCGCAAGCGGGATCAACTCGGCGACGGATCGAAGGCGCCGATGTTGAGGTCGCCGGCATGCAGAACCACGATGGTCGGTTGCGACGGCGCGGCGTCGAGTGCGCGCGCGAGCACATCCGGTTCGAGCCGGCCGCTGCTGTTGCAGGGCAGGGCAGTGATCGCCCGCTTGCCGAGACCGAGCATGCGGACGGCGCGTTCGACCGAGCCATGCCGCTCGCTGCTGGTCAGGACGCGGATCGGAGGCGCCCCAGTGAGGCCGTGCTCCTCGACGTCCCAGCCGGCGCGCGCGAGCAGGCGATGACGAGCGGCCGCAAGGCAGGTGACGTGAGCCATCTGAGTGCCGGTGACGAACGCGAAGCTTGCGGTTTGCGGCAGGCCGAACAGGTCCTTCAGCCAGGCGCCCGCGATCTCCTCGATGACGGCTTCCGCCGGACCGCAGGCGTGGATCGCGGCGTTCTGATCCCAGGTCGAGACCAGCCAGTCCGCCGCGAGCGCGGCGGGCAGGGTGCCGCCGATCACCCAGCCGAAGAAGCGGCCGCCATTGCAGCCGAGAAGGCTGCCCTCGGCGTCGCGCACGAGATCGTCGATCACCTCCGCTGCATCGGTGCCACTCTCCGGCAACGGCTTGCCGAACCGCGCGCGGAGCTCGGTAAGACCTGTCGTCGCGTTGACCGGGGCCGTCTCGGCCGATGAAAGATGCGCGAGCGCATGCGTGAATGCTCGTTGCAAAGCGCGTTGGAAGGATTGGTCGCTCGACATCGTCATCCTCTTGCATGCTGATCCGGATCGCGCTCAAGTAAGCATTATGGTCCCAACGCGGCTCGCCGGAATCGGACTCTGTCCCGGCCCGCGATGCTGGAGAGCCATGATGCTCGATGCGACGGAATGCGAACGTGCGCGCGTGGCGCGGGATCGCCGTTATGACGGCCGCTTCTTCATTGGCGTCAGGACCACGCGGATCTATTGCCGCCCTGTCTGCCCGGTCCGGCCGGCGAAGGCCGGCAATGTCGGCTTCTATCCGTCCGCCGCGGCGGCGGAGGCCGCGCGCGCCCTGCGCCTGATCGATCGCGGCGCGCTCGATGACGGGAGCGTCGAGCAATTGGCGGCACGTCTGGGAATCGGGACACGCCATCTGAACCGGCTGTTTCAGCGGCACCTGCATGCAAGCCCAATCCAGGTCGCGCAGACTGCGCGCGTGCAGCGCGCCAAGCGGCTGCTCGACGAGACGGATTGGCCGATCACGACGGTCGCGTTGCAAGCGGGCTTCGGCAGCCTGCGGCGCTTCAACGCCGTATTCGCAGCGGTCTACCGGCGCCCGCCAAGCGAGATCAGGAGGGCGCGCCGAAGCTGATCCGCCTCATCACCGGCATGGTGACAAGACCGACAAGCCACATCTCATCAACTCATGATTTTCATCGCCAACCCGGAGCTCCGTCCGCGCACTCCGCCACGCGCCCGCCGGCGTGCATGCAGGCGCGATAGAGCGAGGGTTCGACGAAGCGGCCCGCCCAGATGCCGCGGCCGGCGCGGCGCGCCGCCAGCTGATTGGGGGCATAGGCGCCGTGCGAATATTGCGGCTCCTCCACGGCGAGCCCGCGCGACACCAGCATCTGGCCGAGATCGATGCCTTGGGCTGTGCAGCGGGCAACGATGCGGCCATAGCGATCGCCGTCGACGGGCGTGCAGCGGACGGTCTTTCCCTTAGTGATAGTGTACAGCGCCAGCGCAGCCTGCTGGCCGCAGCGATAGGGACGGCGGTCGCGGCCGCGGCAGGTCTGCGTGCTCTCGGGCGCGTCGACACCCCAGAGACGGATGCGCGCGTCATGGATATCCAGCGTGTCGCCGTCGACCACGCTGACCTGTCCGATCAGAGCTCGGCCGACCAGATCGCGCGCATAGGCGGGCAGGGCGTGGCAGACGATGACGAGCGCGCAGGCGATGCGCTTCAATTGGTCGAGCAAATCCGGACCTCGATCAGCGCTGGAAGCTCAGCTTGCCCAGCCGCGCGTGGCGTGCCAGCGCATGCGCGATCAGCCTGTTCATCAGCTCGGGCTGGGGCAGGCCGGTGGCCTCCCACATTCTCGGATACATGCTGATGTTGGTGAAGCCCGGCAGCGTGTTGACCTCGTTGACATAGACCTCGCCGCCGCTGACGAAGAAGTCGACGCGCGCCAAGCCCTCGCAGCACAGCACGCCGAACACCTCGACGGCGAGCTTCCGGATGCGTGCGGCCAGAGCCGGGTCCAGCTGCGCCGGAACGTGCAGCGACGCGCCGCCGGCATCAGTGTACTTCGCGTCGTAGGAATAGAAGCCGTGCTGCCCGGCCGGGACGATCTCGCCGAGCTCGGAAGCGCTGACCTCGCCGCCGGCATCCTCCAGCACCGCGCATTCGATCTCGCGCACCGGCGCGATGCAGCGCTCGATCAGGATCTTGCCATCGAAGCGCAGCGCGAGCTCGCAGCTCGCCGCGAACTCCGCGGCATTGCGCGCCCGGGAGATGCCGACCGAGGAGCCGAGATTGGCCGGCTTGACGAACAGCTCGCCCGCGCCGGTCGCGCGTACCGCGTCGTCGTAAGAGAGCGGCGCCGCGGCGGTCATGGCGATGTAGGGCACGATCGGCAGGCCGGCATCGCGCAGCAGGCGCTTGGCGACGTCCTTGTCCATCGACGCTGCCGATCCCATCACGCGCGCGCCGACATAGGCGACGTCGGCCAGCTCGAGCGCGCCCTGCACGGTGCCGTCCTCGCCATTGGGACCGTGCAGGACCGGAAACACGACATCGAAAGCGGTGAGCTCGCGCATATCAGTCGCACCGCTTTCGACGACCAGCGCGCGGCCCTGGCCGCCCGGCAGCAGCACGAGAGCAGGCCCGTCGGATGGAATGACCAGCGCCGGGCTCGTCTTGTCGTTGGCCGCATCGGCGACGACCCAGCGGCCATCACCGGTGATCCCGACCAGCGTGACGTCATAGCGATCGGGGTCGAGCGAGCGATAGATGTTGGCGGCTGACGCCCTGGAGACGTCATGCTCCGCAGAGCGTCCGCCGAACAGGATAGCGACCCTCGTCTTGCGCTGTGTCATCTCGTTCTTCTGGATTGCGGTACGTTGCGTGGACCCGTTTACAGGAAAGGCACGAGTGCCGCAATTGACGCCGGCATCGCGGCGTGACCCGCGCATCTCGGCGCTCTCGCCGGGCTGGTTCTCTCGAGCGGAACTAGGCTGTGCCCGATACGGCGAGGCGCAATCGCCACGTTGCCGGCCGCAATTGCCGCTCTGTCCGATTTCTACAATCCGTTCGGCGCCGGTTCGACCTAGCGTCTCGGCTCTGAGCTTCGCCGGTCCCGTCGGAATTGCAGCGGATCGGTGCGTAAATTGGAGAGTCGCATGTCACGCATTGCACTGTATACGTTCGGCATTCTCAACGCGGCCGCGAAGTCGGATGAGCTCGCGGACTTCCGGGCCGTGGCGCCCGCGGTCTATGGCGAGGCCGAGAGATCGGAAGGTTTCATCGCACATGCGGTGTCGGCGCGGCCCGACCTCTACGGCAAATCCAGGCTCGGCCAGGATTTCGGTCCATGGGGCGTCTATGTCGCGCCCCGCTTCTACCAGCCCAGCGGCGGCGACGACGACGGCACGATGATCGCGACCCTGTCACTCTGGCAGGACACGGACGCGGCATGGAGCTTCGTCTATGGCGGGCTCCATCGCGGCGCATTGCGCCGGCGCCGCGACTGGTTCAAACCGCCGGAATGGCCGGGCTACGTGTTGTGGTGGGTGCCCCACAGCATCGTGCCGACCTGGCGCGAGGGCGCCAGCAAACTGGAAGCGCTGCACGACGATGGACCGCGTGCCTCCGGCTTCGACTTCAGCCATCGCTATGACGCCGACGGCCAGCCAGACCTGCCGCCGATGCTGGCAGTCCGCTCGGCGTGACATTCGCGACCAGACTCAGCGTGCCGGCAGTGTCATCGCGATGACGCCGGCGAGCACGCAAGCGAGCCCGAGCCAGGCGGTCGGCGAGAGCCGCTCACCCAGCACGATGACGCCGATCGCGACGCCGATCGGCACCCGCAGATAGGACTGCGCGGTGGCGCCGATCGAGCCAAGCGTCTGCAGCAGGCGAAAATAGATCACGAGCGCAAGCGCGGTCGAAAACACCGACAAAGCGAGCAGGGCGAAGGTCGAGCGCTGCGATGGCGCGAGGCTCCAGGGATGATCAACGAGCAGCGCGAGCGGAATGAGGACGGCGCTGCCTGCGAGCAGCGAGCCGGCCGCCGGCAGCATCGGGTCGAGGCCCTTGAAGCCTTTGCCGACGATCGCCGCACCGGCATAGCAGATGGTGGCGGCGACGATCGCAAGCTGCGCCCAGAGCGCGTGACCCAGCCCCGAAAGCGCCTGCACGCCGATGATCAGGCAGATGCCGGCGAGGCCGGCCACCACGCCCACGAGCTTGCGCGACGTCACCGGCTCATGATGCGTCACGCAGACGGTCAGCAGGAACGTGAAAATCGGCGAGGTCGAGTTCAGGATGGTGGCAAGCCCGGCGTCCGTCACCTGCTCGGCCCAGGCGATCAGGGTGAAGGGCACCACGCTGTTGAGGCCGGCCTGGACGACAAAGCGCCGCCACATCGCGGCATTGCGCGGCCACGAGATGCCGCGGGCGCGGATGAGGCCTGCAAGCAAGAGCCCGGCGATCAGCGTGCGCGCCGCGATCAGCGTGACCGGCGGGATGGTCTCGACCCCGATCCGGATGAGGGTGTAGGACGCGCCCCACAGCGTGGAGAGCGCAAGCAGGAGCACGAGCTCGCGCGCGATGGAAGGCTGGCCGGACATGGCTGTAACGCTCGTTGCTGCGGTGGCTCAACTGTTAGCCGCCCCCGCGCGCACGACGTTTCGATGCCGGTCGAACAACGGAAGCCAAAGCGGTGCGCTGGCGAGCGGGGATCTAACTTCGCCGAGGTGTCATTGCGAGGAGCCAAAGGCGACGTAGCAATCCAGACTTCCAATTGGGCTCTGGATTGCTCCCGCCATCGTCCTTCGGGCTATGGCGGGACAAGTCGCTTCGCTCGCAATGACGACAGCTATTGGCGCCAGAGCGGGTCGAGCCGGACTAAGCCGCCGGCATGCTCTTCTCGACCAGCCGCACCCAGTAGGAGGCGCCGTGGGTTAGCACGTCGTCGTTGAAGCGGTAGGCCGGATGGTGCAGTTCGGCGCCGGGCCCGGTGCCGATGAAGACGAAGGCGCCGGGGCGCTCCTCAAGCATGAAGGCGAAATCCTCGCCGCCCATCCGCGGCACCGCGCGGTCGTCGACGCGATCGGGGCCGGCAATGTCGCGGGCGACGTCGGCGGCGAACGCGGCCTCGCGCGCGTGGTTCATCGTCACCGGATACATCCGCGTGTAGATGGTCTCGGCCGCGCCGCCATAGGCGCGCGCAGTCGCGTCGGCCACTTCGGCGATGCGGCGCTCGACCAGATCGCGGATCTCCGGATCGAGCGTGCGCACGGTGCCCTTCATCTCGACGGTCTCGGGGATGACGTTGAACGCCGTGCCGCCATGGAAGGCGCAGATCGAGATCACGGCGGATTTCAGCGGATCGACATTGCGCGCGACGATCGACTGCAGCGCATTGACGATCTGCGCGCCGATCAGGATGCTGTCGACCGCCTTGTGCGGACCTGCGCCGCCATGGCCGCCTTTGCCGGTGACCTTGATCTCGATCGCATCGGCTGAGGCGAGCATCGCACCCGGCGAGAGCGAGAAGTGGCCTGCGGGAAGGCCCGGCATGTTGTGCATGCCGTAGACCTCCTGGATGCCCCAGCGCGTCATCAGCCCGTCGTCGATCATCGCCTTGCCGCCGGCGCCGCCTTCCTCGGCCGGCTGGAAGATCACGACGACGGTGCCGTCGAAATTGCGGGTCTCGGCGAGATGTCTGGCCGCGCCGAGCAGCATCGCGGTGTGGCCGTCATGGCCGCAGGCATGCATCACGCCGGGTGTCTTGGAGGCATAGGGAACGCCCGAGGTCTCCTCGATCGGCAGTGCGTCCATGTCGGCGCGGAGGCCAATGGTCTTGCCGGAGGCCGTGTTGCGGCCGCGGATCACGCCGACCACGCCGGTGCGGCCGATGCCGGTGACGACCTCGTCGCAACCGAAGGCGCGAAGCTTGTCGGCGACGACGGCGGCGGTGCGATGCACCTCGTAGAGCAGCTCCGGATGTTCGTGGAGATCGTGGCGCCAAGCCGCCATGTCGTCGGCGAGCGCGGCGATGCTGTTGATGATGGGCACGAGGAATACAACTCACTGTCTGGGATGAGATCGCGGGCAACTATGGCCCGGCGGTCCAGAGGAAGCAAGTTTCAGGCCGTGCCAGGAATTTCGCAGCCAGGAATCTCGCAGGTGCTCAGGCGGGTGGCGACGGCGGCACGCGCGGATATTTGTTCTCGGGCGCAACGATCAGGCGGAAGGCGCGCAGCCGCGGCTCCCGCCAGTCCGCGAGGAACGCGCCGCAGATGGTGCATTCAGCGCGCCCGGGCCGCCCGGCGGCCGACAGCGACTCCGCGACCTCGTAAGAGGCGCCGCAGTGCGGACAGGTGATGCTGGAGATCTTCATGCTACGATCCTCGCCAATCCGGATGCATGTGTGCTCCGATTCCGGAGTTCGCACCACCCCACCGGCATCCGCACCTGTGAACTTGAAGAGCGGGTGATGAAACCGATTGGGCTTCAAATTCGCCGCGCGCGCATTGAACTGGATCAATGTGCGCGGTCAACAGGCGACGTCGACACTTGCGACAGCAAGCGCGCCCTGGCGGACGTCACGTCTCCGTGTCGTCGGACCAGGGCGTCGCGGATTTGGCGAAGTTGCGCCACGCCTGGCGCAGGGGTGCTTCGACGCCGAGCATGGCGTGTGCCTGCCAGCCGGTGATGGCGGCGGCTGCGATCGCGCCATCGGTCGATGTCAGGTCCAGTCCGGACAGCAGAGCCGCAGTGACCGCCATGTCGTTATAGTGGCCGAGCTCTTCCTGCAGGTCGGCGAGCTTCTCGGAATATTTCTTGGTTGTCTTGCGCTCGGCATAGAAGGGCAGCAGGAAATCGACGCTGTAGCGCAGTTTCTTCAAGGCGAGCCGCACCCGGTGACGTTCCTCCGCCGGCAGCGCCTTGAAGTGTCGTCCGCGCTTGAGCACTTTCTGGTGCCGCTCCGAGAGAATGTGACCGGCGAAGCCGATCGCGGGCTCGGCCAGTTGCCCGAGCGTCTCCGGCGTGACGTCGGCGCGCCAGCCGCGGGTCTCGATCCATTCGCCCAGCCCCAGGATGAAGGTCGCACAGCGGCGGTCAGCCAGCGCATGGCGCAGCTTGCGATAACCGAGATTGCGTTGCTTTTCGGCGAGCTCGCGCAAGGTGTCGAAGCCGGCAATGGTCGGACAGCCCTCGGCGATGGCCGGCAGCGTTGCGGTGAGGAACACGTCCCAGTCGCGCGCCGCCGAGAGACTTTGCGCCAGCCACCGCGCATCCGTCAGCAGGCTGGTCAGCTTGCCGTTGGTGCCGACAGGCTGCATCAGGTGCAACGCCGCGCGCAGGCGGCGCAACGAGACGCGCAACTGATGCACGCCTTCCGGGTTGCGGCCGTCTTCCGCTGACGGCATCGCCTGCAACAGATGGTGGAAGCAGCCGCGCAGGATGCTGGCGAAGGTCTCGTCGAGCGACACCGCCGGATCAAGGTGGAGCTTGCGCGGCTTCTCCGCGCCGGGCGGCCGATCCGCGGCAAGGTCATAGCCGCGGGCGGACTTGCTGCGGATCGAGGGGCGCAGCCTGCCGTGCTCGGACAGCTTGAGCGCGATCTCGTAGATCGCAGCCGGACTGCCGCTCTTCAACTCTAGCTCGATCTCGCTGACTGGAGCGCTGCGCTCGCCGGCCGAGAGGGCGCCGTGATCAAACGCGATCTCGACCGTGCCGGACGGCAACGCGATCAGGCGCGTGTGGCGATGGACCTGGGCGACGAACACCGTCTCGAGCGCAGCGGCTTGCAGTTCGCCCCGCAGCTCCTCGGGAATCAGTGGCGTTGCCAGCGCAAGGTCGGGCGCGAGCGAAGGCACTGTAGCCTCCCACTCGCCACGGCGCAGCGGGTCGTTGCTGCGCTGCGCCTTCACGGTCTGCACGAAACGGGCACCGCTCTGGCGCACCCGCAAGCTCAGGCCATTGCGCCACAGCGTGCGCTCGGGCGTGTCGTAGTAAACCGACTTCAGATGTTTGCGCGTGCCCTTGTTGCGCGCATGCGCGGTGATCACAGCAGCGTCGTTGAAGTCGGCCAGTTGATCGGGATCAACGAGCAGCTTCAGCTCGATCTCGCTCCCGGGCGTAGCCGGGTTGGGCAGCACGACATCGCTTGTTGTCGCGGGCGACGGTGTGCTCGGAGCATCGCCCGTTGCGACAGGAGCAGCTTCAGCCTCAGACGCTGCGGCAGGCTGCTTCGCCGTCGCGGAGAGATCCTGGTCGGGCATGGCGCCATTGTGGCGCGGTGCGGCGTGGTCGGGTCCAGGAACAGCGTGAGCGCTGCCGCGGACCGATGTCGTCGCATCAGAATCGGGCATGATGAGTCTGTAACAGTTTCATGACAGCTACCCCCAAGCTATAGCCGATACGCTCGCAAAGTAACAGACGAAACATGCCGGCAGATGACGGCTGTGATCCAGTTGTGCACGCTGTTGCGCGATGCGCTTTTTGTCAGACACATCAGCGGCGTAGATGGACGTCGGAGCCGGACCTGCGACCGATCGGCGCAAGCCGTGCGAAAAAGGAAGGGTGTGCAGAAAAAATTGCCGCTGGTCGCTGAGGCCCTTTCATGAACAGAGCGAGCAAATGTTGCGCCGGAACACCAGAGCGCTGCGCAGGTCCGGCCCGCGCTGCCGGAACCTGACGTCAGCTCCGAACATTGCATCTGGGAATGCGTCTCACATGACGTGCGCGTGCCGCTGATCTGTATTGGAGGCGTTGATGGCAGGGGATGGGGCCGGTGCTGCCGATCGTACGAGCGCAGTTGCCGCGTGGGCTGCGCACGGGGACCGATTGCGATCCGCGTCGATGCGCCGTCTCTTGATGATCATCAATCGCGGCAGCCGTGTCGGCGGCGAAGCGGCCGGCGTCGCCGTCTCGCGGCTCACCGCTGCAGGATTTGATCTCATGATCTCGGCCCCGCACAGCCCGCGCGAAGTAGCACCCTGGATCGAGGCGCATGCCGATGGCGCTCAAGCCGTGGTCGTGGCCGGCGGCGACGGCAGTCTCAACGCAGCTGCGCCCGCGCTGGTCAAGACCGGCTTGCCGCTCGGCATCATTCCGGCCGGCACCGCCAATGATCTCGCGCGCACGCTCGGACTGCCGGACACGATGGAAGCTGCAGCCGACGTGATTGCGACGGGTCACCAGCGCCAGATCGATCTCGGTGATGTCAATGGCCACATGTTCTTCAACGTCGCGAGCCTCGGTCTTTCCGCCGAACTCGCGCGACAGCTGACGCGCGAAAGCAAGCGCCGGTTCGGCCGCGCGAGCTACGCGCTGACCGCGTTGAAGGTGCTGCTCAATGCGCGCCCGTTCCGCGCGATGATCGTTTCCGACGAAGGCGCGGCGCGCGTCAAGACCTTGCAGATCGCCGTCGGCAATGGCCGTTACTACGGCGGCGGCATGGCCGTGGAGCACAGTGCCGAGATCGACGATTCCCATCTCGATCTCTATTCGCTGGAGATCGGCCAGGTCTGGAAGCTGCTGGCGATGGCCTATGATTTCCGCAAAGGAAGACACGGTTTGTGGCGCGAGGTGCGGGCCACGCGCGGGCCGGCCTTCGAGGTCCGCACCCGCAAGCCGCGGCCCATCAACGCCGACGGTGAGCTCGTGACGTTCACGCCGGCCCGCTTCTCCGTGCGGCCGAAGGCGGTCAGCGTGTTCGTGCCTGCGCCAGTGCAGTCGTGATCACCGGCGCGGGAAGGTTGTGCCGGTCATGGCTGTGGCTTCGATCTGCCGGCGACAGGCCACATCCGCGCCAGTGTCTCGTCCTTCAGCACGAGCGCATGCCAATGCGTGGCTGCGATGTGCAGTCCAACCGCAACATAGACCAGGTAGGCGAGCGTATCGTGCGCGATCTCGCCGTTATGCGCGACCGCCTTGTCGCCGGCAAACAGGCGCGGCCAGCTGAAAGTGCCGAAATATTTCAGCGAGTAGCCGCCGGCGGAGGAGAACATGTAGCCGGTGACGGGCATCGCGAACAGGATGAGATAGAGCGCCCAATGATTGAGCCGCGACGCAAGCAGCACCATCGGCCCGAACGATCTCGGTTCGGGCGGCGCTGAAGTCCTCGCGCGCACCAAAACCCGCAGGATGGCGAGAAAGAGCAGCGTGATGCCAAGCGATTTGTGTACTTCCAACAGTTCGCGTCGCGGCGAGGTGCCCGGCGGCTGCAGTCCGCAATAGAGCCCGATCAGCATCGCCGCGATGAACAGCGCCGCCGTGGCCCAATGTATCCAGCGCAGCAACGGATCGTAGGCGGCGGTCTCCGGCATCATGGCATCCTCAGCACGAACGAGTCTGCGAGGAGCCATAATGCGCCGGAGACAGCAAGTCGAAGCGCCGGAGGTCGATGAGATTGCGTCGGACAACCTGCTGGTAGTGATCTGTCGTCACATCTGGGTGACCACAGTTGGCGCCGAGGTCTGAACTGAGCACGGGATATTCATGCGTCCCGACCCGCCTGGATTGTCCCGTCGAATCGGATGAACCACGTCGCGTACGACCCGGTCAGAGCGATCAGGAACGGGGGCGGCAGCGGCGGTCGCGCAAGGGCGTGATGACGACGTCAGTGCTGCGCGGGCGTGCCCTGCATGAACAATTGACGCCGCAGCGATTTCGGACCGTCCTTGCGACCAAGTGGCACAGATCTCTTGTCCCGGACGCAGTGCGGCACGAAGTGACGCACTGCAGAGCCGGGACCCAGAACAGCTGGCGGCAACCATCAGAATTTTCTAGAACAAGAGATGCGTTGTCGGGAGAGCGCTCTCCGCCTCGCGGCCGTCTTTGACATGCTCTCTGATGTACATCCTAATACGACTGGGTCCCGGCTCTGCCGTGCAGCACTGCGTGCCGCACCGCGTCCGGGACACGAGCAGCGAGAGCTCCGCGATAAGACGGATTGCGGATATGTATCCCGCTCGGGGCTGATCTGAGCTCCCGACCCGCTCTTCCCAAATCTGCTCAGCCCGCGGTGCCGCGCATCATTTCGCATTGGCCGATGTCGACGACCATCCAGTACTTCAGAGGTCGGCTGCAACCATCAGAATTGCGATCACGCCGCTCCGAACACCCGCCCGAAGATCGTGTCGACGTGCTTGAGATGATAGCCGAGGTCGAACTGCTCGTCGATCTCGGCGTCGCTGAGATACTTCTTCACGTCGGCGTCGTTCTTCAGCAGCGTCTTGAAGTCGCCTTCGCCGCGCCAGACCGGCATGGCGTTGCGCTGCACGAGCTTGTAGGCGTCCTCGCGGCTGGCGCCTTTCTGGGTCAGCGCGATCAGGACGCGCTGCGAATGCACCAGGCCGCCGAGGCGATCGAGATTCTTTGCCATGTTGGCGGGATAGACCAACAGCTTCTCGATCAGGCCGGCGAGGCGCACCAGCGCGAAGTCGAGGGTCACGGTGGCATCGGGGCCGATCATGCGCTCGACGGACGAGTGGGAAATATCGCGCTCGTGCCAGAGCACCACGTTCTCCAGTGCCGGGGTCACATAGCCGCGCACCATGCGGGAGAGGCCGGTGAGATTCTCCGACAGCACCGGGTTGCGCTTGTGCGGCATCGCCGACGAGCCCTTCTGCCCCTCGGAGAAGAACTCCTCGGCCTCAAGCACCTCGGTGCGCTGCAGGTGACGGATCTCGGTCGCCAGCCGCTCGGCTGACGAGGCGATCACGCCGAGCGTGGCAAAATACATCGCGTGACGGTCGCGCGGGATCACCTGGGTCGAGATCGGCTCGGGCGTGAGCCCCATCGCCTTGGCGACGTGCTCTTCGACCCGCGGATCGATCTGCGCGAAGGTGCCGACAGCGCCCGAAATCGCGCAGGTCGCGATCTCCTTGCGCGCGGCGACCAGCCGGTCGCGGGCGCGGGAGAACTCGGCATAGGCATAAGCGAGCTTCAGCCCGAAGGTGACGGGCTCGGCATGGATGCCATGAGAGCGGCCGATGGTCGGCGTCATCTTGTGTTCGAAGGCGCGCGTCTTCAGCGCGGCCAACAGGCGGTCGAGGTCGGCAAGCAGCAGGTCGGCGGCGCGGGTGAGCTGCACGTTGAGGCAGGTGTCGAGGACATCCGACGAGGTCATGCCCTGATGAACGAAGCGCGCCTCGGGCCCGACGATTTCGGCAAGATGGGTCAGAAAGGCGATGACGTCGTGCTTGGTCTCACGCTCGATCTCGTCGATCCGCGCGACATTGAAGACGGCGTCCTTGGCCTTGTCCCAGATGGTCCTGGCGGCGTCCTCGGGAGTCACGCCCAATTCCGCCAGCGCGTCCGCCGCATGTGCCTCGATCTCGAACCAGATCTTGAACCTGGTCTGCGGTTCCCAGATCGCGGCCATTTCGGGACGGGTATAGCGGGGGATCATCGGCGGCTCCGAAGCGAGGCGGCCGGGGAGCGAACAGCAGCCCGGCGAGATTGTTTTTACGCTGCGCTTTAGCAGAGCGGGTTTGGCGAGACAAACAGGGCCGGTCAAAGAGGTGAGGAAAGACTCTTGCGGACTATAATACCAATCACCGAATGTTGAGTAACAGATATTGAAATCTGTCAGCGAGAGATGCTATATCAGCTTCCCAAGGCACTGATACTGAAGTCACTCCGGCTCGCTGGCCATCGACCAGGGGTCAGAGCACGTTAAGGACGCCATCGATGAGGTTTGAAAGATTTTTTCCCAACGCACAGTTCGAGCACTGGCTCAATGAGCAGGTTGCCCGTCACCTGGAAGCTCAGGCTGCGACGTTCCGGCCCGCGGATCGCAAGGACATGGGACAATTGATCCATGTCGAGGCGGCTCCGGCGAAAGAGGGTATGGTGCGCGCATGAACGAGGCTGTGGTTCTGACATCCGAGCGAATCCTCGAAGTTACCGAGGATGTGTTGCGCCGTTATGGGCTCGCCAAGGCCACGGTCGTTGACGTGGCGCGGGCGCTCGATGTCAGCCACGGCAGCGTCTACCGGCATTTTCCGAGCAAGGCGTCGCTGCGTGAAGCAGTGGCGAAGCGCTGGCTCGATCGTGTCAGCGAGCCTCTGGCGCAGATCGCCGCGGAGTCGGGGCCGGCACCTGTGAAGCTGGAGCGCTGGCTGCGGGAGCTGGTCGACGCCAAATACAGACGGGTCTCCGAAGATCCCGAGATGTTCGCGACCTACCTGACCCTGGCGCGCGAGGCGTGCAAGGTCGTGAAGGCTCACAAGGAGCAGCTGGTCGTCCAGGTCCAGCAGATCCTGTCCGAAGGCGTCGAGCAGGGGACGTTCCGAGTCGACGACGTCAAAGCGGCCGCCGGCGCGATCTTCGACGCCACCAGCCGCTTCCATCATCCGGCCCATGCCGACGAATGGAAGGATCCGGCATATGCGGCGCGGTGGGATGCCGTGCTGACGCTGGTGCTTCGTGGCCTGGAAGCCTGCCCGCGCTAGATTATTCCGACCGAAGCTATAGCTCGGTCAGCCCGCTGGCCACGGCGAGCCGCACCAATTGCGCATCCGTCTGCGCGCCGGTCTTGGCCTTGACCAGATAATGATAGTTCTGGACCGTCTTGACGCTGAGATGGAGATTGGCGGCGATCTCTTCGGTGGTGAGGCCCGCGGCGAGCTGGCGGAGGATCTCGATCTCACGGTCGCCGAGCCGGTCGAGCATCGTCTGCGCGCCGTCGAGACTGTCGGCGGCCAGCGCATGGGCAACGTCGTCGCTCAGCGCCCGCTCGCCACTGATGACGCCGCGGATCGCCCGCACCAGCGCCGCCGGCTCGCTGCTCTTGGTGACATAGCCGCTGGCGCCGGCATTGAACGCGGCCTTCACCAGCGCCGCTTCGCCATGCATGCTGAACACGAGGATGCGGGCTTGGCCGTCGCGCGCGCGGATGTTGCGGATCGCCTCGATGCCGCTCGCGCCCTTCATCGAAATGTCCATCACCACGACATCGGGCGCATGCGCCTTGTAGGCGGCGTAGGCCGCTGCCGCGCTGTCGGCTTCGGCCACGACGGTAAAGCCGTCCTGGCTTTCCAGCACCCGCCGATAGCCCTGCCGGACCACCGGGTGGTCGTCGACCAGCAGAATGGTGAGGCGGGTCGGCTCGGACATCGTGGGCGGCTCAGGCGGCAAGCGGGATGGTGGCGGCGACGCGAAGCCCATGCGCGGCACGTGCAATCGACAAGGAGCCGCCGACCGCGGCGATCCGTTCGCGGATGCCGGTCAGGCCAAAGCCCTTCGATTGCGACAGCTGCGCGGTATCGCCGCCGCCATCGTCTTCGATGCAGATCACGAGCGCGCCGTCGGGGCCGCTGCGCCGCTCGACCTTGAGCGAGATCTCGCTGGCCGTGGTGTGCCGCAACGCATTGGTGAGGCATTCCTGGGCGACGCGATAGGCGGTGACGGCGACGGGGCCCTGGATGTCGGCGAGATCGCCCTGCAGGTCGAGCCGGATGGTCGGCCGGGCCGCATGCTGGCAGTTCTCGGTCAAGGCGACCAGGCCGGCCGTGAGCCCGAGCTCCTCGGCGAGCGGCCGGCGCAGCCGGCTCAGCGTGCCGCGCAGGCAGGCCATCAGATGGGTGACGGCTTGCGTGATCATCCGCGCATCCTGGGTGGCGCGCATCTCCCGCGGCGTCGTTTCCGTCTCGATCGTGCTGGCGAAGGCGAGGATGGCGGTGAGGTTCTGCCCGAACTCGTCGTGCAGTTCGCGCGCCAGCGCCCGCCGTTCCTCGTCTCTGATGTCAAGCAGCCGCTCGGTCAACGCGGCCCGCTGCTCGGTCGCCTGCGCCAGCCGGTTGCCGAGCTCGGTCACGGCCTGGCCGATCATCGCAAGCTCCATCGAGCGGAAGCGGGGCAGAGCGGGGCGGTGCTCGCCCTCTGCCATGCGTTGTAGCGCGGTGACGATGGTGCGGGCCGGCGCCAGTGCATGCGCGATCGCGAGCGAGGCCAGCAGCCCGATCGCAAGCGCCATCGCGAGTGCCACGCCAAAGCTGTCCTGGATGCGCTGCCAGGCGAGCTGGATCGCAGCCTCGGGATCGGCGATCGCCGAGACCGTGCCGGCGGTGGTGGTGCGGGCGCTGATCGACTGCGCGACCGCACTGTGGTCGCCGAGCAGTCTCTGCACCAAAGCGGCGAACCAGCGCGGCGGTGCCTCGCCCAATCCCTTGCTCTGGCCGCAGAGCGGCTTCTCGAAGGCGGCCTGCGGCTGGAACTGTATGCAGATCCCGGGCGCGATCAGCTTCATGGTCTCGGTGGTGCGCCAGTCCGGAACCGGCAGCAGATGCTCATGGTTCCTGCTGCTGTGCAGCAAGAGCTCGCGCCAATACAGCGCTTCCAGTGCGTGCGACACCCGTTCGGCCGAGGCGGCCGTGGCGCGGTCGACACTGCGATAGGCATCGACAGTGACCCACGCAGCCGCCGCGGCCACGCACAGCACGACAATCAGGGCCAGGCGGGCGATGAGCTGAAGCACCAGGCGCATGCGGTCCCTCCACCTTGGATTTGCCGACCGTAACACACCGGCTGACTCCGCCAAGCGGAAGCACTGCAGCAAAGCCGAGATCGGGAAATTTGCCCAACGCCTTCAGGGCATATCTCTTTGGACGGCGCCATGGGGCTCTGCTTAACTTGCCACCGCGGTTCGCACGCAGGGTTGTGCAGCGGAATCTTAAGGGGAGGTGGAACGCATGAGCGCGGTCAGCAGTATCGAGGGGCCGACGGCCGTTGCCGATGCGCCCGAGCGCGGGCCGCTGTTGCTGTGGATGATCTTCACCGGGTTGTCGGTCTTCGCCGCGGTGCTGCTGTGGCGCTATGGCCTGATCCATCTCATGCTGGCCTCGGACCGCACCTACATCTCGAGCGTGATCGTCGTTCTCTACGTCGTCACCTGCGTGCACTGCTTCTGGCGCACCCGCGTCATTGCGCGCGAGGCGGACGCGGCGCGGCGTTGCCGCGCGATCCTCACCACGGGCGATGCCGCAAAAGTCCTCGATGCCAATGCGCGCGGGCTTCCCGCGGGACTCGTGAGCGATCACATCCGAAGCCTGGTGACCAAGGCCGACACGCAACGCGGGGGGCGCATCGACCAGACCCTGCTGCTGCGGACGCTGGCCGATCGCCTGCGCGGCTCCAACGGCTTCGGCGGCTTCGCCTCCGACACGCTGATGAAGCTCGGCCTGCTCGGCACCATCATCGGCTTCATCATCATGCTGGCGCCGATCGCCGGCCTCGACGTCTCCGACAAGCTGGCGATGAAATCCTCGATGGGGCTGATGAGCGACGGCATGGCGATTGCGATGTATACGACGCTCGCAGGGCTGGTCGGCTCGATCCTGGTCCGCATCCAGTACTACATGCTGGATGCAGCGACGCAGCGCGTGTTCTCCGACGCCGTGATGCTGACGGAGACACGGGTCACGCCGCTGCTGGAGCGTCCCTGATGATGGACGATTTCGGGCTCTATCCGCGTGATGAGCAGTTCGATCCGTTCAGCGTGATGCTGTTCAAGGCGCTGCAGATCGTCGCGTTCTTCTTCTTCATTGCGGTGCTCGCGATCTCCCCGGACGCCAAGGACGGCAAGGTCGACACCAAGGCCGAATTCATCATCACGCTGGATTGGCCGGACAATCACCCTGATGATCTCGACCTGTTCGTGCAGGACCCGCTCGGCAACATCGCCTGGTACCGGCACCGCGAGGCTGGCTTCCTCACGCTCGATCGTGACGATCGCGGCGGCGCCAACGACTTCATCCTGGTCAACGGCATGAAGATCCCGTCGCCCATCCGCGAGGAGATCGTGACGGTGCGCGGCATCGTCGCCGGCGAATACACCGTCAATGTCTCGCATTTCCAGGCGGTGGCCGGAACGCCGGTGGATGCCATGGTCAAGGTGCAGAAGCTCAATCCGACCGCGCAGGTGATCTTCGACGACAAGGTGACGCTCGACCACACCGGCGACGAGAAGACGGCGCTGCGCTTCCGGCTCGACGCCGAGGGCAAGGTGGTGGACGTGCAGCGCCGGCCGAAATCGCTGCTCGAGACCTTCCGGAACGTCCGCGCCAATGGCGCCGACATCGATCCGAAAACCGGCGTGAGGATGTTGCGGCAGTGACGAACCTGCAGACCGTGATCCTGATCCTGTCAGCATGCTACGCGCTGATCGGCGCGCTCTTGCTGCTGGTCCTGGTCTATGCCCGGCTGCCCTGGCCGGCCAAGGCCATCGCCGTGATCGTGACCAGCGCGTTCTATGTCGGCAGCTTCGTCGGCGCGCGCGGCCTGATGGGATGGGCCAGCATCGACCCGCTGCCGCCGCGCTTCAAGCTCTTACAGACGCGGATCGTCGACCCGCATACGGTGGACGGTGATCCGGGCTCGGTCTATCTCTGGGTCGAGACGCTCGACGACGACAACCGGCCGAGCGGGGTGCCGCGCGCCTATCGCCTGCGCTACAGTGATACGCTGGCCGAGAAGGCCCAGCATGCCTCCGACCAGATCGCGGCCGGACATCCGCAGGGCGGCCGCGCCGCCGATTTCGGCACCGGCGAGGGCGGCATCATCGACGCCGCACGCGAATACATCCTGCCCAAAACCATCCTTGAAACCTCCGGCGGCGATCCTTCCACCGGCGAGTTCAAGGCGGCAAAACAGGCTGGCGACGGCGTCTCGTTCACCCCGCTGCTGCCGCCGCGCATGCCGCCCAAGGACGAGCAGCAATAGGGGTCGACGATGCGGTCCCTCTCCACCGGCGCCTTCGTGTATCCTGCTTGATATTGCTCAACTCCCGTGCGAAGGGCGCGGGTAGGGTGGCGCAGGAGGAAGCGGGTGCTGCTGGCGTTTTTCTCGGACATCCACGCCAACCGTCAGGCATTTGCTGCGTGCCTGGAGGCGGCGCGCGCCAAGGGAGCTGAGCGCTTCATCTGCCTCGGTGACATCGTCGGTTATGGCGCCGATCCCGAATGGTCGGTCGACACCATCATGGCGCTGGTCGAGCAGGGCGGCCTCGCGGTGCGCGGCAATCACGACAATGCGGTGGCGGTCAGCAGCGAAAACATGAACGCCGAGGCGCAGGCCGCGATCGAATGGACCCGCGGCCGGCTCAGCGCCGCGCAGCGCCGCTTTCTCGCTGAGCTGCCGATGATGGTTCCCGACGACGACCGGCTCTATGTCCATTCGGAGGCCTCGAGCCCTGCGCGCTGGCGCTACGTGCAGTCGACCGCCGACGCTGCGCGCAGCATGATCGCGACGGATGCCCAGGTGACCTTCTGCGGCCATATCCATCGTCCGACGCTGTATTCGATGTCGGTGACCGCCAAGATGACGAGCTTCATCCCGACCTCGCATGCGCCGGTCCAACTCTTGCGCGGGCGGCAATGGCTGGCGGTGGCAGGCTCTGTCGGTCAGCCGCGTGACGGCGATCCGGCGGCGTCCTTCGTCACCTACGAGACCCAAACGCGTGAGATCACCTACTGCCGCGTGCCTTATGACATCGAGACGGCGGCGGCGCGCATCCGGGCCAACGGCCTGCCGCCCTGGCTCGCCGAGCGGCTTGCGATCGGACGGTAAGCGCCATGCCGAAATCCGCACTCCAGCCCGGCGCCGTGATCGATGGTTTCACCATCGGCGAATGCGTGCATGCCGGCGGCATGGCGACGTTGTGGAGCGTGACCCATGCCGACATCGCTTCGCCGCTCCTGATGAAGGTCCCGCGCGTCGCGGAGGGTGAAGACCCGGCGGCGATCGTCAGCTTCGAGATGGAGCAGATGATCCTGCCGAAGCTGTCGGGCCCGCATGTGCCGGCCTGTTTCGGCACCGGCGATTTCGCTGCCCAAGCCTATGTCGTGATGGAGCGCGTCCCCGGCGATACGCTCTACAAGCGGCTGCCAGAGCTGCCGCTGCCCTATGAAGAGGCCCGGGTCCTGGTTGCGAAGATAGCAACGGCGCTCGCCGACCTTCACCGTCAGCACGTGATCCATCACGACATCAAGCCGTCGAGCATCATGTTCCGGCCCACGGGCGAGGCGGTGCTGATCGATTACGGGCTGTCGTGCCACCGGCATCTGCCTGATCTCCTGCAGGAGGAATTCCGGCTGCCCTACGGCACCGCGCCCTACATGCCGCCGGAGCGGCTGATGGGGACGCGTTCCGATCCACGCAGCGATTTGTTCGCGCTCGGCGTGCTGCTCTATTTCTTCACCACGGGCATGCGGCCGTTCGGCGAGACCGAGACCTTGCGCGGCATGCGGCGCAGGCTGTGGCGCGATCCCTATCCGCCGCGACAGCTGAAGAGCGACTATCCGCCCTGGCTGCAGGAGATCGTGCTGCGCTGTCTGGAGATCGAGCCGGTGTGGCGCTATCCGACCGCCTCACAGCTCGCCTTCGATCTCGGCCATCCCGACCAGGTCAGGCTGACCGCGCGCGCGGAGAAGACCAAGCGCGATCCGCTCACCACCGTGTGGTGGCGGCGCTTCAACCGCGGGCTGGTCCAGCCGGAAACCAAATCGGACGTCGCTGTGCAGCTTGCGACGAGCCCGATCGTCGCGATCGCGATCGATGTGGCTGAAGGCGCCGACGAACTCAACGGCGCGCTGCGCGTCACCGCAGATCGCATCCTGGCGACGCTGCCATCGGCGCGGCTCGCCTGCGTCAACGTGCTCAAGCTGGGCCGCATCACCATCGACCGTACGCTCGACGAGCAGGGCAACAACAAGCATATCGACCGCATGGTGGCGCTGAAGCACTGGGCCTCTCCGCTCAAGCTCGACGCCAGCCGTTTGACGGTCCACGTGCTGGAGGCGATCGATCCGGCCACCGCGATCCTCGAATTCGCGGAAGTGAACCACGTCGATCACATCATCATCGGCGCGCGGCGGGACTCCGTCTTGCGCGCGCTGCTCGGCAGCGTCTCGGCCAAGGTCGCGGCTGAAGCCAAGTGTACCGTCACCGTGGTGCGGCCGCCGCGGCTTGTCGCGCGCGCGGAGGAAGCCGCGGATGCAGCGACGACGCAGGCCGCGTCCTGAGCAAGATTCCTCATATTGCAGTTTCACAAGCGCCGTCATTCCGGGGCAGCCCGCGCGACAAAATGGCAAAGCCATTTTGCGCGGAGGGCTGAGCCCGGAATCTCGAGATTCCGGGTTCGATGCTGTCGCATCGCCCCGGAATGACGATGAAGCAGGCTATGTCTCGCGTTAGTGACGCAGTAAGACAACCGGCTGCCTTTACGCGAAAGTTTTGTGATGGAGGAACGCGCGGTCGCCCCGGCGCGTCATCGCGGCGTAGAGAGGACGCCGCATGCTTGCTTCACTCGCACCGGGCTCGTTCGCGACGCTGACGATCCTGGCGATCTGTTTTGTCCTGGTCTTGATCTTCGAATTCTCCAATGGGTTCCATGACACGGCCAACGCGGTTGCGACCGTGATCTACACCAATTCGCTGAGCCCGCCGGTCGCGGTGGTGTGGTCCGGCATCATGAATTTCATTGGCGTGCTGGCCGGCGGCATCGCAGTCGCCTATGCGCTGGTCGAGCTGATACCGCCGGAGGTGTTGACGCCGCCGGACGGAACATTGGCCGCGGGCATGCTGGTGTCGGTGTTCGCGGCCGCGCTGATCTGGAATGTCGGGACTTGGTGGCGCGGCATTCCCAATTCCAGCTCGCATGCGCTGATCGGCTCCTTGATCGGGATCGCGCTCGAGGTCTGGCTCACGGGGCGCGGCAGCATCGGCGCCGATTGGGCGTAGGCCGTGAGCGTGCTCGGCTCGCTGTTGGTGTCGCCGCTGCTCGGCTTCGTGCTGGCGCTGGTGCTGTTCCGGATCGTGCGGCTCATGCTGCGCCAGGATGAGCTCTTCCAGCCGCCAAAGCCTGACCAGCCGCCGGTCGGGTGGATGCGCGCGCTGCTGATCCTGACCTGCACCGGCGTCTCCTTCGCGCATGGCACCAATGACGGGCAGAAGAGCATCGGTCTGATCATGCTCACCATCATCGGCCTGATGCCCGCGACCTATGCGTTGAACCACGAGATGACCGAGCGGCAGATCAAGCAGATCGCGGGTGAAATGCCCGGCGCGGCCGAGTTGATCGCGCGTGCCGACGGCGACCGGCGCGAGAAAGGATCGGCGGCGGCGAAAGCGCTCGGCGCGCAGCTCTCCCAGATCAGGACCATCGCCGACATTCCGCCGCAACAGCGCCCGGCGCTGCGTGACGACCTCAACCAGACGCTCGCCGCGCTTCGCGATGTCGTGGACAACAAGGCGGCGGCTGGCGCCGACCGAGCCTCGGCGAAGCAGATCCACGATCAGCTGATGCGCACCGTCGAATATGCGCCGTGGTGGGTGCGCGTGCTCAGTGCCTTGTGCCTCGGGCTCGGCACGATGGTGGGCTATCGCCGCATCGTCACAACGCTCGGCGAGCGTCTCGGCAAGACACCGTTGCAGCCAGCGCAGGGCGGCTCCGCCGAGCTCGTCGCCGCCGGGCTGATCACCTATGCCGGCTTCGGCGGCTATCCCGTCAGCACCACCCACGTCGTGACCGGCGGCATCGCCGGTACCATGGTCGGCTCCGGCGCCGGCGTGCAGCGCAGTACGATGTGGCTGATTGCGGTGGCCTGGATCCTGACCTTGCCGGCGACCATTGCGATCTCCTGCGGGCTGTTCTTTCTGCTGTCCTGACTTGACGGCAAAAGCGGCAGGAGAGGCCGCAAAATGAGGCGCGGCCCACGTTGCTTTTCGCGAGTTCCCCATCCAGAGTGACCCATTCAGCCGGCGCGACCATGCGCCGCAGGGATTCAGGGGGACTTTCATATGACGGCGACGGATGCGGCAATTGCGGGTGCCACACGCGGCAGAGGCAGCCTGTTCGGCTCGCTGTTCGTCCAGGTGGTAGCAGCGCTTGTTCTCGGCATCCTGATCGGCGTCGTTGCGCCGGAGATGGGGCAGGCGCTGAAATTCTTCAGCGATGCCTTCCTCAAGCTGATCTCGATGGTGGTCGCGCCGATCGTGTTCTGCGTGGTGGTGCACGGCATCGCCAGCGCCGGCGATCTGCGGAAAGTCGGCCGGGTCGGAGTCAAGGCGCTGGTGTACTTCGAGGGCATGACCACGATCGCGCTGGCCTTCGGCCTGGTACTGGCGCTGATCTTTGGCCCCGGCCACGGCATGAACATTGACGTCAGCAAGCTCGATCCGAAGGTGCTGACCAGCTTCGCCGACAATGCGCACAAGCTGCAGGGCGGCGGCTTGAGCGGCTTCATCCTCAATATCATTCCCTCGACCGCGTTCGATGCCTTCGCCCGCAACGACGTGCTGCAGGTGCTGTTCTTCGCGGTGATCTTCGGTGTCAGCCTGGCGCTGGTCGGCGAGCCCGCCAAGCCGGTTGTCACTTTCATCGACACCACGGCCAAGGTGCTGTTCCGCGCCATGGGCCTGATCGTGCGGGTGGCGCCGCTCGGCGTGCTCGGCGCGATCGGCTTCACCGTCGGCAAATACGGCATCGGCTCGCTGCAGCAGCTGTTGACGCTGGTGGTGCTGTTCTATCTCTCGGTCGCGCTGTTTGTCGTGATCGCGCTCGGCACCGTGATGCGGTTGGCCGGCCTGAGCCTGTTCAAGTTCCTGCGCTACCTGAAAGAGGAGCTGATGATCGTGCTGGCGACCGCATCGTCCGATGCCGTGCTGCCGCAGATCATGCGCAAGCTTGAGGCGATGGGCGTCAAACAGGAGGTGGTCGGCCTCGTCATCCCCACCGGCTATTCGTTCAACCTTGATGCGTTCTCCATCTACCTGACGCTCGCGGTGGTGTTCATCGCACAAGCCACCAACACGCCGCTGTCCATCCCCGATCTCCTGCTCGTGCTTGGCGTCTCGCTGATCACGTCGAAGGGCGCGCATGGCGTGCCGGGCTCGGCGATCGTGATCCTGGCCGCGACCTTGAGCGCGGTTCCCGCGATCCCCGCCATCGGCCTCGTGCTGGTGCTGTCGATCGATTGGTTCGTCGGCATCGCCCGCGCGGTCGGCAACCTGATCGGCAATTGCGTGGCGACCGTCGTGGTGGCAGCCTGGGAGAACGATCTCGACCACGCCAAGGCGGTGGCCGTGCTCGACCGTGGCAGCTCGGACGAGGTGGAGTATCAAGGCGTGTGATTTGGCCGTCTCGCGTGACGCTCCGTGCGCGAGACAGCGTTGGAAATGACGGACCTGTAGCCCGGATGAGCGCAAGCGACATCCGGGGGCGCACGAGCCGCACGGAGACCCGCATGTCGCTTTGCTCATGCCGGCTACGTACTGATCTTTATGCGTGGAGCAGGCTCACCGGAACGGCCGCAACGCCATGTGGCGGTTGGCGTCCTTGTAGAGCAAATAGCGGAAGCGGCCGGGGCCGCCGGCGTAGCAGGCCTGCGGGCAGAAGGCGCGTAGCCACATGAAGTCGCCGGCCTCGACCTCGACCCAGTCGCGGTTGAGCTTGTAGACCGCCTTGCCTTCGAGCACGTAGAGCCCGTGCTCCATCACATGCGTCTCCAGGAACGGGATCACAGCGCCGGGTTCGAAAGTGACGATGTTGACATGCATGTCGTGGCGCACGTCGAGCGGATCGACGAAGCGCGTGGTGGCCCAGCGGCCATCGGTGTCGGGCATCGCGACGGCCGGGACGTCGGCCTCGTTGGTGACGAAAGCGTCCGGCGTAGGAATGCCCGGCACGGCCTGATAGGCCTTGCGGATCCAATGGAAGGTCGCAGGGCCCGTACCGGCGTTGCGGAGCGTCCATTGGCTCGCCGGCGGCAGGAAGGCATAACCGCCGTGGCGCAGGCGATGCTCAACGCCGGCCAACGTCAGCGTGATCTCGCCGCCGACCACGAACAGCACACCCTCGGCCTCGTTGTCGGGCTCCGGCTTGTCGCTGCCGCCGCCGGGCGCGACCTCCATGATGTACTGCGAGAACGTCTCCGCAAAGCCGGAGAGGGGGCGTGCGATCACCCAGACCCGAGTCTTGTCCCAGAACGGCAGCGCCGAGGTGACGATGTCGCGCATGACGCCCTTGGGGATGACGGCGTAAGCCTCGGTGAAGACGGCGCGCCCGGTCAGAAGGTCGGTCTGCGGCGGATGCCCGCCGCGGGGAATGAAATAGGGCTCGTCCATTCTTATGCTCCAAAGGCTGCCAAGAGTGGCGCGCCGCGTGCCATCATGCCGGCATCAGCGACAGCGGCTGATCCAGCCACACTTCCTCGAGATTGTCAGCACCGAGGCGGTCGACGACCAGGAAGCGCTCGCCTTCCCCCAGCACCAGCAGCGGATGGTGCCAGGCATTGCGCGCATAATTGACGCCTTGCCGGCCGCTGGCGGTAAAAGCGCGATAGCTGGAGGGATCGCGCGGATCGTCGCACACCAGCACCAGCCAGGGCTTGTCCTGCAACGGCATGAACAGCTGGCTGCCAAGCGGGTGCCGCTCCATCAGCTTGATCTCGATCGGCTGCGGGCGCGGTTTCGCTTCAAACAAACTGATGTTCACCGCGGCGCCGCCGCTGGTCACGTCGATAGTGGCAAGGCCGTTGAAACGGCGCGCAAAACCCTGGTTGATCTCGATCGGCCCAGCACCGTCGATCTCGACGACGTCGCCGAACCGTGCGAACGCCGCCTTGGTCAGGGGCTCCGGCTTGATCTCCACCATGCCCGTCTCAGATCGCCTCACCGCGGGCCTGCGCCGCGGCGCTGCGGATGGCGGAGATATTGTTGCGATAGGAGTCCATGGTGCCGCCCTTGAACACGGCAGATCCGGCGACGAAGGCGTTGGCGCCGGCCGCGGCGAGCGGTCCGGACACTTCAGGCCCGACGCCGCCATCGACCTCGATGTCGATCGGCCGGCCCGCGACCATCGCCCGCAGATCCTGGATCTTGCCGATCGCGGACGGAATGAAGGCCTGGCCGCCGAAGCCCGGATTGACCGACATGATCAGCACCAGGTCGATCATGTCGAGCACATATTCGATGACATTGAGCGGCGTCGAGGGATTGAGCGAGACGCCGGCCTTCTTGCCGAGCGCGCGGATCGCCTGCAGCGAGCGATGCAGATGCGGGCCGGCTTCGGCGTGGACCGTGATGTGGTCGCAGCCGGCCTTGGCGAAGGCCTCGAGATAGGGATCGCAAGGGCTGATCATCAGATGCGCGTCGAACATCTTCTTGGTGTGCGGTCGCAGCGCCTTGATGACGTCGGGCCCGTAGGAAATGTTCGGTACGAAGTGGCCATCCATCACATCGAGATGGATCCAGTCGGCGCCGGCGGCATCGACCGCACGGACCTCTTCGCCGAGCTTGGAAAAGTCGGACGCCAGGATCGAGGGCGCAATGACGAGCGGACGTGGCGTGAAGGCTTGGGTCAAGGCGTTGTCTCCCGGCGAACTGACATTGAGAGCGCCCTAACATGCAGGCGGTGTTCCGGCAACGCGGCCCGGCAAAATCTACCCGCTGCGGCACGAATTGCCCGGCCTGTCGTGCGCGTCGACCGAAAAAATATCGGGACAAATCAATCCTTTGGCCGGCCGCTTGGCCTTGGCACGACACTTGCGAAACATTTGGCAACGTTGATTGCCGCGAGATGCTGCGGCGTTGTTTTCGGAGTCCTGCCATGTTGTTTGCGCTTGGGGCCGCTGCGTCGATCCTTGACAGCCTGCAGTCGTTGGGCTCGTCGAAGTCCGGCTCGGGGCAATCGAACGGCTCCGGCTCGGGCCCGTTCGATTTTCTCGGAGGCTCCGGCTCGGCAAGTTCGTCGGCGAATTTCACGCCGTGGCAGCCGAGCACCGGCGGCTCGGTGCAGATCTCGCCGACGACCATGAGCGCCCTGATCTCGGCGCAGAGCCAGTCCGGAACGAGTGCATCGGGGACGACATCCTCCAAGGATCCGCTGCAGGACCTGTTCTCGCAGATCGACGCCAATGGTGACGGGCAGATCAGCAAATCCGAATTCGAGAATGCGCTGGGCGCTGGCGGCACCAATGTCGCGAATGCCGACAGCGTGTTCGGCAAGCTCGACAGCAATGGCGATGGCAATGTCAGCCTCGACGAGCTGAAATCGGCGCTGAAAGGCGGCCATCATGGCCACCATCACGCCGCGAGCTCCGAGGACAGCAGCGGCTCCGGCAGCAGCGGTTCGAGCAGCGATCCGCTGATGCAGGCGCTGTCGGGCGCATCCAGCAGCTCGACCAGCAATAGCGACGGCTCGACGACGACCACCATCACCTATGCCGACGGCTCCAAGGTGACGATGACGCTGCCGGCGGCATCGACCAGCGCGAGCTCGGCGACCTCGTCGTACAATCTGATCGAGAAGCTGATCCGGCGTGAGTCGAACGCATTGTCGAGCTCCGCGTCCTCGACCGCCGCGGTCAGTGCCTGAGTTCGTCAGCGGCCGAACCGGTCCTGCCAGGCCGGCAGCGCGCCGGCAAAGGGCAGGGCGGTCGCGTGGTACACGCCGCGCGCGATGGCCCGCGCCAGCACGTTGGCAGCGGTCATGCCGAGCGCGCTCAATTCGACCAGCGGTTCGATCGGCTTTTCGCAGGTGGCGGCCGCAAACACCACATCGCCATCGAGCGGCAGATGCACCGGATAGATCGCGCGCGCCATGCCGGTCTGCGCCATCATCGCCAGCCGCTTCGCCTGCGACTTGGTCAGGATCGCGTCGGTCACGACCACTGAGACCGTGGTGTTCTCGGCAGCAGTCGCCGCCGGGCCGCCCTTGATCCGCATCGCGAGCATGTCCGGCGTGAACGAGGTGGGCAGGCCGCGGCCGCCGAATTCGCCGTTCATCTCGAATGGTGCTGCCCAGAACCACGGCCCGTCGCCGACCGTGACGCTGCCGACCGCATTGACCACCGCAAGGGCCGCGACAGTGATGCCGCCCGCTGTCAAGGCCGAGGCGGAGCCGAGCCCGCCCTTGAAATTCGCGGTCGTGGCGCCGAGGCCGGCGCCGACACTGCCGAGCTTGAAGTCGGTGTCCGCCGCGGCGGCAGCCGCGTAGCCGAGATCGCGGTAGGGCGCAAAACGTCCCCACGCCTTGTCGCCGCCGTTCAAGAGATCGAAAATGATCGCTCCCGGAACGATCGGGATCAGCGCATCGCGCACCGCAAAGCCGCGTCCCTGTTCGGCAAGCCAGGCCTGCACGCCGCCGCCGGCATCGAGGCCGAAGGCCGAGCCGCCGGACAATGCAAGCGCGTCGATCCGCTCCACGGTGTTGACTGGATCGAGCACGGCGTCATCTCGCACCCCAGGACCGCCGCCGCGGATATCGATGGCAGCGACCGCTGGTGCATCGAACAGGATGGCGGTGACGCCGGAGGCAAGCTTGGGATCGTCGGCGTGACCAACGCGCACGCCTTTGACATCGGTGAGGAGGTTCTTCACGGGACGGTCCCTCGGCTGCAACCTGTCTGCTCGATAGCGCAACGCCGGTCGGAGCTCAACGTTCGAGCGCGACCCGGATCATGCGCGCCAGCTCGCCCTTGCGATAGGGCTTGGCCAGGAGCAGCACGCCGGCGTCGAGCCGGCCGTGATGGACCACGGCATTTTCAGTGTAGCCGGACGTGAACAGGACCTTGAGCCGCGGACGGTGCTTGAGCGCCTCATCCGCAAGCTGGCGGCCGTTCATGCTGCCAGGCATGATCACGTCGGTGAACAAGAGATCGACCTCGTCACCACTGTCGATGATGTCGAGCGCCTCGGCGGCATTCGCCGCCGACAATGTCGTATAGCCCAGGTTCGCAATCTGGGTGACCACGTATTTGCGGACCAGCTCGTCGTCCTCGACGACCAGGATCGTCTCATGCCCGCTCTGGATCTCGCGCGACGCCGGCGGCGCGGCCGCAACGGGCTTGGCGTCGGATCGCGGCAGATAGAGCTTGACGCTCGTGCCGTGATCCACCTCGCTGTAGATCTTGATGTGCCCGCCTGACTGCTTGACGAAGCCGAACACCATGGAGAGGCCGAGGCCGGAGCCCTTGCCGACCCCCTTGGTCGAGAAGAAGGGATCAAACACTTTGTCGAGATGGTCTGGGTGAATGCCGGAGCCGGTGTCACTGACCGCGACCATCACGTAGTCGCCAGCAGCCACTTCGCTGTTGGCCCGGGCGTATTCGTCGTCCAGCGCGACGTTGCGGGTCTCCAGTGTGAGCTTGCCTCCCTCCGGCATCGCGTCGCGCGCATTCAGGGCCAAATTGAGCACGGCCGACGTCAGTTGGTTGGGATCGACCAGCGCGCTCCAGGCATCCTCGGGCAACACCGAGACGATCTCGATATGCTCGCCGAGCGTCGGCCGCAGCAGTTTGGCAGCGTCGAGCACCAGCGCATTGACGTCGAGATCAACCGGTTGCAGCGGCTGCTTGCGCGCAAAGGCAAGCAATTGCCGCGTCAGCTGCGCGCCCCGTTCCGCGGATTCGTCGATCATCGTGGTGATCGAGGCGAGATGTGGTTGTTCGGCGACCGCATCGGCCAGGATGCCGACCGTGCCGGTGATCACAGTCAGGATGTTGTTGAAATCATGCGCTACGCCGCCGGTCAGCTGACCGATCGCCTCCATCTTCTGCGCCTGCCGGAACTGTGCTTCTGCGGCGCGCTTCTCGGTGAGATCGCGGCCGACGAAGAAATAGCGTTGGACCGGGTCCGACCAGGTCGCGATCCAGTTCAGGACCACGCCGCGTCCGTCCCTGTGCGTGAATTGCGCTTCGAAATTGTGAGGCTGCCGTCCTGCGCGGGCGGCACGGACTTCGCTGCGCGCGGCATCGAGATCGGCGGGACGAATGAAATCGGCGCTGTTGCGGCCGATCATTTCATCCGGATCGTAGCCGAGGATGGAGAGCGAGCTCGGGCTCACCTGCATCAACCGGCCGGACGGATCCGTGACCAGGATCAGGTCCTGCGATGTCTCGAAGATGCGCTGGCGTTCCTCGATCTCCCGCGAAAGTTCGCGCTGGGTGCGCTTGCTCTCGGTGATGTCGCGCGCGACCTTTGAGGCGCCGATGATCGCGCCGCCGGCATCAACGATCGGCGAGATGCTCAAGGAGACGTCGAGCTGCTCGCCGTCCTGGTGGATGCGCACCGTTTCATGATGCTGGATCTTCTCGCCGGCGACGATGCGCGCGAGCATGTCGTCGACTTCGGTGCGCCGATCGGGCGGCACGATGAGCTCGATATGCCTGCCGATCGCTTCCACCGCGCGGTGGCCGAACAGATGCTCTGCCGCGCGATTCCAGGAGGTGATCTTGCCGTCGAGCGATTGGGTGATGATCGCGTCATTGGAGGATTCAACGACAGCGCTGAGCAGATGTTCGCGCTCGGTGAAGCGCGCGCGTTCTGAGGCTGCCTGCAGGCGCAGCCGACCGAGCAGCCGCGCCAGCTTGGCCTGGAGCTGGATATTGTCGACGAGAAGCATGCCGAGCACGAAGCTGGCTGCACCGAGGCCGTAGAGGCGGCCGGCATAGTAGCCGAGATCGAAGCGCCCCGCGTTGAACAGGGCTGAGAGACCGATGTCGAACAGCCAGGCACAGAGCACGACCATCAGCCACAGATCCAACACGCTGTGCGGGCGCTGCAACCACAGCGATACTAGCGCAACGCAGGTCACGGCACAGATCGCCGCAACCACGACGGTCAGGTTCCAGGTGGTCAGGTCCTGGTCGATCAGGATCGGAAGGTGCTGCTCCCACGCGAGCGCTGCCCAGCTCAGGACTGCGACCGAGGCGACCACCGCAGCAGCGCCAAGCAGGATGGACCGCGCCGCCGAGCGGCTGAGGCGATTGCCATCCTTGTCCCCGCGCAGCTCCACATAGGCCAGCACGAACAGCGGAAAGCCGCCGTGCCAGATCATGTAGATCCAGACGGCGGCCTGCGAGCCGGCGCCGAACAGTCCGGTCGGCGTGAACAGGCCGGGAAACACCAGGGTGTGGACCGTTGTCGCCGATGCGGTGAACAGATAGCCACAGGCCAGCACCAGCAATGCACGTGAGCGCAGCAGTGCAAATTGTGAGAACAGCAGGATCGCGGTGACCACATCGTTGAGCGCCAGCGCGGACTGGTAGCTCGCGATGAATGCGGGCACCGGCGTGAGCGGCAGCTTTGCAAACGGGACGGCGAGCGCGAATGCGATGGCCGAAGCGGTCACCACGAGCAATGCCGCGGTCTGATCGCGGCGCGTGGCGGGAGCTGTCGAGAGAAAAATGTCGTGTTCGTTTCGGGCGGTCTCCATGACCCCTTCCTGCGGGCCGGCGATACGCGCGCCGAGGTCCAGCTGCGTCTCCGCCTGCCCTTCGTCTCAATCAATTGAGGTTACATTTTACCGATCAAAATCTTGTCCTATGTGAGTGCCATACAATGCGGTAACTGCACCTTTACCCCAGGTCGCATAAAAACCCTTAGTTGTATCTAAGTTGGCTTCGTCGCTGTAGCAATTCGACAAAATGCTGGAGCCGTTTATGCCGCGTATTCTCGTTGTCGACGATCAGAAAGATGTACGCGCGATGATCAGCATGGTGCTGCGCGTGAATCACTTCGACGTCGTCGAAGCCGCGAGCGCTTCCGCCGGCCTGCAAGTCTTTCGGGAAACGCCGTGCGATGCGGCAATCGTCGACGTTTTCTTGGGTGACGCGAATGGTCTCGACCTGGTCGCGAGGCTGCGCGAGATTGTTCCCGATCTGCCGGTTGTCGCGGTCTCCGGCATGACGGCCTTTGATGGTGCCGCGCTGTCCGAAGAGCTGACCCGCGTGGTCTATCTGCAGAAGCCGTTCCGACCGGCAGAGCTGATGCATGCCGTCGCTGCCGCGCGAACTGCCGTCGCGCAGCCGGATGCGAACGGAACGACGATCGCAGCCTCGGCCTGACGATCGCTTCCAAGCTCTCGGTCCAAGTTCCTGTTTCGGAGATCTTGTTCCAAGATCTTGCGCAAAAACGAAAGCGCCCCGGCATGCCGGGGCGCTTGACGTTTGTAGCTACGGTTGGAAGCTGATCAAGACCCCTTCTTGACTAAGAACCCTTGGGGTTGATCTCGGCGTAGTTGCCGCTGGCGTCCCACTTGTAGACGACGTAGTCGAGCTGCTTGATGTCGCCCTTGGAGTCGTATTGGAGCTTGCCGATCACGGTGTCCCAGGAACCCGCCTTGATGGTGTCCATCACCTTCTTGGCGTCCGTGGTTCCGGCCTTCTTCGCCGCCTGCGACCACACCTGCATCGCGGCGTAGGTGTAGAGCGTGTAGCCTTCGGGGTCGATGTTCTTGGCCTTGAACTTATCGACGATCGAGGCGGCCGTCGGCTTCTTGCGCGGGTCGGGGCCGAAGGTGAAGAGCGTGCCTTCGCCAGCAGGCCCGGTGATCGAGGCATATTCCTTGTCGGCCATCGCATCGCCGGCCATCAGGATCGTCTTGAGGCCCTGATCGCGCATCTGGCGCAGGATCAGACCGGCTTCCTGGTGATAGCCGCCGACATAGACGAGATCGATGTTCTCACGCTTCAGGCGCGAGACGATCGCGTTGAAGTCCTTGTCGCCCTTGTTGTAGGACTCATAGAGCTTCTCGGTGACGCCGGCCTTGTTGAGCGCCTTCTTGGTCTCGTCGGCCAAGCCCTTGCCGTAGGTGGTCTTGTCGTTGAGGATCGCGATGTTCTTGCCCTTGAAGTTCTTCGCGATGTAGGCGGCGGCAACCGCACCCTGCTGGTCGTCACGGCCGCAGACACGGGCGACGTTCCAGAGCTTGCGCTCGGTGAAGGTCGGATTGGTCGAGGCCGGGGTGATCTGCAGCACGTTGCCGTCGGCATAGGCCTCGGAGGCCGGGATCGACGACGACGAGCAGTAATGTCCGGCGACAAACGGAATGCCTTGGCCGGCGATCTTCTCGGCGACCGATCGCGCCTGCTTGGGATCGCAGGCATCGTCCTCGGTGTCGAGCGCGAGCTTCTTGCCGAGCACGCCGCCGGCAGCATTGATGTCCGCGACCGCCATCTCAGCGCCGTTTTTCATCTGTCGTCCGAACGCGGACTCGGTGCCGGTCATGGGACCGGCCACCGCAATGGTGAGGTCATCCGCCAGCGCTGCCGTCGAGAGCGCAAGCGTCGCGCCCAGAGCCAAGCCGAAGAGTTTGAGTGGTTTCATGAGAAATCCTCGCATGATCGATACGGACGTCCCGGGACGGCCGGGTTGGAAGAGCGCGCGCATTGTGGCTGATTTTACCACGAAGTCACCGGCTAATTTCGGGCAGATGACGCTGGTAACGAAATCTGCCGGATAGAGACCTTAGCCGTGCCGGCCGCCTTCGAGATAGGCGGCGCGGATCTCCGGCCGCTGCAGCAACTCAGCGCCGGAGCCGGCCAGCGTAATCAGGCCGTTGACCAGGACATAGCCGCGATGGGCGAGTTTCAGCGCATGATTGGCGTTCTGTTCGACGATCAGCACCGTGAGCCCATCCTGCCGGTTGAGCGTGCGGATCGCGTCAAAAATCTGTCGCGCGATCAGCGGCGCCAGACCGAGCGAGGGCTCGTCCAAAAGTAGTAGGCGCGGACGGCTCATCAGGGCGCGGCCGATTGCCAGCATCTGCTGCTCACCGCCGGACAGGGTGCCACCACGCTGATCCATCCGCTCCTTCAACCGCGGGAACAACGCAAACACGCGCTCCAGGCTGATCGCGCGTTCCGCCTCGCTGGTCTCGGTGGCGTCGGCCCCCATCTGCAGATTTTCCGCCACGCTCATGCGCGGAAAGATGCGCCGGCCTTCCGGCGACTGCGCGATCTTGAGCCGGGCGATCTGATGGGTCGGCACCTGGGTGATGTCGGCGCCGTCGAACAGGATCTGGCCCGAGCTCGCGCGCGGCCGCCCGAAGATCGTCATCATCAAGGTCGACTTGCCGGCGCCATTGGCGCCGATCAGCGCCACGATCTCGCCAGACTTGATGTCGAGATCGACGCCCTTGAGCGCTTCAATCTTGCCATAGGCCGCACGCAGGCTGCGGATCGCGAGCAGGGGGGCGCTCACGCCTGGGCCTCCATCACGGCGGCGGCCTCTTCCTCGTCGGTGCCGAGATAGGCCGCGATCACCTTCGGATCGTCTCTGATATCGCTGGGCGCGCCCTCGGCGATCTTGACGCCATAATCCATCACCACGACGCGATCCGAGATTTCCATCACCACGCTCATGTCATGCTCGATCAGCAGGATCGAGGTGCCTTGATCGGCGCGGATCGACAGCAGCAATTCGCTCAACGCGCCGCTCTCGCGCGCATTGAGGCCCGCGGCCGGTTCATCGAGGCAGAGCAGCGCCGGTTCGGTGCACATCGCGCGCGCGATCTCCAGCCGGCGCTGGTCGCCATAAGCGAGATTGCCGGCGGCATCATCGGCGCGATCCAGCAGGCCGATGCGCTTGAGCCAGAAGGTCGCCCGCTCGATCGCCTCGCGCTCGGCGCTGCGCCAGGAGGGAACACCGAACAGCCCGAGCACGGTGAAGCCCGAGGCGCGCATCAGCGCATTGTGCTGCGCGACCATCAGGTTCTCCAGCGCAGTCATGCCGGGGAACAGGCGGATGTTCTGGAAGGTACGCGCGACCTTGGCCAACTTGGAGATGTTGAAGTCTTTCAGCTTCTGCATCTCGTAGCGGGCGCCGTCCTCATGCGTCAGGCAGATCGCGCCTGATGTCGGCTTGTAGAAGCCGGTGATGCAGTTGAACACGGTGGTCTTGCCGGCCCCGTTGGGGCCGATCAGGGCCGTGATCTGCCGGCGTCCTGCGGTGAAGGACAGATCGCTGACGGCGACGATGCCGCCAAAACGCATCGTCAGATGCTCGACGCTGAGGATCGGAGCGGCGTTCATCCGTGACCCTCCTGGACGAGGTCGGACGAAATTGCCTCCGACTTCTGCAAGTAGACCGTCGGCGCGCGATGGCCGATGATGCCGCGCGGCCGCCAGATCATCAGCAGCACCATCGCGAGCCCGAACACCAGCATGCGGTAGGTCTCAAGGCCGCGGAACAGTTCGAAGCCGCCGATCATCGCAAGCGCAGCCAGCGCCACGCCGAGCTGCGAGCCCATGCCGCCGAGCACGACGATGGCGAGCACGAGCGCCGATTCCTGGAAGGTGAAGGATTCCGGGCTGATGAAGCCTTGGCGGGTGGCGAAGAAGGCGCCGGCGAAGCCGCCGAACATCGCGCCGGTTGCGAAGGCGGTGAGCTTGGTCGTGGTGGTGTTGATGCCGAGTGCGCGGCAGGCGACCTCGTCCTCGCGCAACGCCTCCCAGGCTCGCCCGATCGGCAGCCGGCGCAACCGGATCGTCACCCAGTTGGTGAGCAGCGCCAGCGCCAGGATCAGGTAGAACAGGAGCACGATGCGGTGGGTCGGCGAGAACGGAATGCCGAGCTTGGCGGCCAGCCCATCGGGACCGGGCGTCAGCGGAATGCCGAACAGGCTCGGGCGGGGAATACCGGAGATGCCGTTCGGTCCGCCGGTTAGGCTCTGCCAGTTGAGGATGACAAGGCGGATGATCTCGCCGAAGGCAAGCGTGACGATGGCCAGATAGTCGCCGCGCAGCCGCAGCACGGGAAAGCCGAGCAGCACGCCCCAGAAGGCGGCGAGGATACCGGCGAGCGGCAGGCAGACCCAGAACGACAGGTCGAATGTGGTCGACAGCAGGCCGTAGGAATAGGCGCCGACCGCGTAGAAGGCGACATAGCCGAGGTCGAGCAGGCCCGCGAGCCCGACCACGACGTTAAGGCCCCAGCCCAGCATGACATAGGTCAGGACCAGGATCGCGAGATCGAGAATGTAGCGCTGGTTGTAGAAGATCACGGGCACCAGCAGCGTGAAGATGAGCAGCGCCGGTGCCAGGAACTGGCCAGCCAGCGCCATGCCGCGCCCGACAACAGGCGGGATCAGCACGGCCGTGCCACCCCGTGGCCCGAGCCACCGCCGGAACAGCTCGACCGCGATCGAGCCGACGAACACCGCGGCCACGAGTCCGGCGAGTTCGTTGAAGCGGGTCCAATAGATCAGTTGTCCGGTCGGACCGGCTTCAGTGCGGATACCGACCATCAGCGAAAACAGGCCGAGTGCGACCAGCGCGCTCAGGAAGGCTTTCTTGAGGATGGCGGCCGCCCCCATCGGGTGGCTGGCTTTCGAGGATGCGGGAAAGGGCGCGCTCACGCGGATGACCGTTCAGACTTTTTCGATTTCGGGCCGGCCGAGCAGGCCGGTCGGAAGGAAGATCAAGACCACGATCAGGATCGAGAACGCCGCGACGTCCTTGTATTCGACCGAGAAATAGGCCGACCAGAAGGTCTCGATCAGGCCGATCGCAAGGCCGCCGAGCATCGCACCGGGCAGGGAGCCGATGCCGCCGAGCACAGCGGCGGTGAACGCTTTGATGCCGGCGACGAAGCCCATGAAGAAATCGACCAGGCCGTAATAGAGCAGGTACATCATGCCGGCGACCGCGGCGAGCGCTGCGCCGATCACGAAGGTCATGGAGATGGTGCGGTCGACGTCGACGCCGAGCAGCGCCGCCATGGTCTGATCCTGCTCGCAGGCCCGCATGTCGCGTCCGAGCCGGGTGCGCGACACCAGCCAGGTGAACAGCAGGAGCAGAACGATGGTGGTGATGACCACGACGATCTGGACGTTTGACAGCTGTACGACAAAACCCTCCGCACCCTCGTGCAGGGTGTGGCCGCCGGTGATGATCGGCGGCACCGGCTTGACGCGCGCGCCCTGCGCCACTTGCGAGTAGTTGGTGAGGACGAACGACATGCCGATTGCCGACAGCATCGGCGCCAGCCGGAACGAGTGCCGCAGTGGCCGGTACGCGATGCGCTCGACAGTCCAGCCATAGAGGGCGGTGATCGCCATCGAAACCAGGAGCACGATCAGGAGGATCACTGGGACCGCCGTCAGTCCGATCGATACCAGGATCAGGAAGGAGATCAGCGCGATGAAGCCACCGATCATGAAGATGTCGCCATGGGCGAAGTTGATCATGCCGACGATGCCATAGACCATGGTGTAGCCGATGGCGATCAGGCCGTAGATCGAGCCGAGGACGAGGCCGTTGATGAGCTGCTGCGCGAAATAATCCATGAACTGCCGACAATGGTTCGCCAACGCGGCACGGACCGAACAGCAGTTTCCCCTTCTGCCGATCGGGAGATCCCCCCGCCACCGCCTGCCGCGACTCCGTCCCAGTGTCCCCAGGGCGACGCGACAGATGGGTTCTAACAGCAAGAAACTGCAGGCGGCAACAGAGTGCGCTGCCGCAAATGCGGGCTTTTCCCGCCTTGTTTGGTGGCGGTGTTACCTTTGCAACGCCGCCGCCTCAGAATTGCCATCGGAGATCGCGGACAAACAGATTGTTCCATTGCAACCAGGGTTAGAGCGGGCTCAGGGGAGGCCTGGGTCTCAAAGGGAGTTTCGGTCTAAAGTCTAATGCACGCTCCGTCCGAGGCGAGCGGGAGCTGCCATCGGCACCTCGCTCAGGCCGGCGCAGGTAGTGTCGCACCCGCGTCCGCCCATTAAGGTAAACAAAGGGTTTAAATTGCCCGCCGCATTTTGAGCGCGTTACCTCCGTTAGATCGAGGCAACGGTCCTCGGGGCAGGAGACGGCGGAGAGCGACATGTCCAAGAACTGGCGGCTCAGTTCCTTCAGCGGCGCGCTGCTTGCGGCCTATTTCATTCCGATCTGGAGCATCATTGCTTTCCGGATCATGGTCGCGCCCGTCCACGGCCTGTTCGAGCGGCCCAACATCTCGGTTGCACTGTTCGTGAGTGACTACCTGCACCTGGCCGGGGTCGGGACGATGCGCGCGGCCTGGCTGTTGGCGCTGGCGCGGCTGACGGTCGCGGCGTTCTTTGCAATCTTCCTGATCCTGATCAGCGTGCCGCGGCTGCGCAAGGCCGGAGGCGGTGAGGAGGCCCTTGGCATTGCGCTCGGGCTTGGCAGCCTCATCAGCTTCTTCAGCATGGTGGTGGCGTCTCGGGTGGGCGAGGCCGAGGCGCTGCGGCTGCACGCCACCGAGTTGATGCTGCTGCTCGGCACCGCCATCGTGATGCTGGTCGAGCCGCCGATGCAGTCCAGAGTGCGGACATCGGACGACCAGCCGGCTACGCGCGGCGTCGAACACTCGGCTGCGCATCGGGCCTGACCTGCAGCTGAGTTGCGGCGACGCCGCCTTCAGGTCTCGGCCGGCGCCGCGAGGCTGTTCATCCGGCCGATCTCGGTGATGATCCGTTCAGCCGTGGCATCGAGAGCGGCCGCCACCTTGGGCGTGATTGCGCCGCCGGCATCGAAGCAGGCGCCCTCTATCGCGTAGACGATCGTGGGGTTGGGAAGGACGCCCAATTCGCGGGCGAGGGCGATCGCCTCGGCCAGACCGAAGGCATGGCTTGATGCAAGCGATGGGCAGGGGGGCAGCTCATCCTGCGCGGCGTCGAGGCGATGGATGCGCCCCGGTGTTCCCATGGGGGCGGCGGCGTCGACACAGATCAGCGCGTCGTATTTCGCCCAGTCCTCGACAAGGCCTAGGATATCGCCATTGCACACGAGAAGCGCCACGTCGGACGGCAGCCGTCGTGCCAGCCTGTGCGCGACACCCACGCCAACGGCGTCATCGCCGCGGTCGACATTGCCGATGCCGAGGACCGCGATCCGCCTGTGCGCGGGATCGTTCACGACCGATGCACCGTCAGCTTCAGGAAGTGCGTCGAGCAGGAAATGCAGGGATCATAGTTGCGGATGGTCTGTTCGCAGCGGGCACGGATGACCTCGTCCGGCTGGTCGAGCAGCGAACCGGCGACAACGGCAAGGTCCGCCTCGATGCTCGGCTGATTCTGCGATGTCGGCGGCACGATGCGTGCCCGCGCGATGGTGCCGTCTTCTGCGAACTCATAGCGATGCCAGCAGATGCCGCGCGGCGCCTCGGTGCAGCCGAAGCCTGTGCCTGCGCGGGGAACGAGGGGGACCGCGGCCTCCGCCGGCGGCTCATAGGCTGTGATGATGCGAAGCGCCTCTTCGCAGGCGAACAGGATCTCGATCGCCCGCACGACGATGCTCTTGAACGGGTTCCGGCATATCCGATCCAACCCGACCTCTTCGGCCAGCGCCTGAACGGTTGACGGCAACCGGTCGAAATTCAGCGCGTAGCGGGCGAGCGGACCGACGAGATAGGCGCCGCGCCGCTTCAGGAGCGAATGCAGTGCGGTGGAGTGAGGAACGTGCCGCTCCTCGAACTCCGATTCATAGTCGGCGATATCGATGTCGATGTCGCAACTGGAGACGAGCCGCCCCTCGTTGAGCGGATATTCGTTCTCGTGACGCAGCGCGACGAATTCGTAGTCCCGCTCGAGATCCGGGAATGGAAAGGTGGCGACCCAGCGGACCAGATCGGTGGCGATGTTGCGGGCGTTCTCCAGGCGCTCCACCAGCGTCTGCAACTCTGCGCGACTGGGCACGCGATGGAAGCCGCCGGGCTTGACGTTGACGGGATGGATCTCGCGTCCGCCGAGCAGGCGCATGATGTCGTTGCCGGCCTTCTTGAGCGCGAGCGCGCTGCGCACGAGGTCGCCATGATCGCGCGCCATCCGGATCGCATCCGGAAGGCCCAGGAAGTCGGGCGCATGCAGCATCACCACATGCAGGGCATGGCTCTCGATCCATTCGCCGCAATAGATCAGCCGGCGCAGCGCGCGGAGCTGGCCGTCGACCTTCGTCCCGAACGCATCCTCGATCGCATGGACCACGCTCATCTGGTAGGCGATCGGACATATTCCGCAGATGCGGGCGACGATGTCGGGGGTCTCGGCGTAGCCGCGCCCGCGCAGGAACGCCTCGAAGAAGCGGGGCGGCTCGAAGATCCGCAACTGCGCCGAGGTGACGGCATCGCCGGTGATCTCGATGTCGAGCGCGCCTTCGCCCTCGACCCGGGCGAGATAGTCGACGTTGATCGTTTTAGTCGGCATGGGCCTCGCTTTCCTTTCGGAACGGTTCGGCTGCGGCGTTGAAGGTTTGCAAGGCGCGGCGGATATCGCGCGGGCTCGCGCCCAGCGTGCGCCACTCGCGCCCCAGTGCGGCCATGTTGGGCGTCTCCATCGGGCCGTAGCAGCCGTAACAGCCGCGCCGGTAGGCCGGACAGATCGCGCCGCAGCCGGCATGGGTCACCGGTCCGAGGCACGGCTGGCCCTGGACCATCACGCACACGGTGCCGCGCTGCTTGCACTCGATGCAGACGCTGTGGGCGGCGATCGCTGGCTTGCGTCCGGCGAGGAAGGCCGAGATCAGTTCGATCAGCTGCTCCTTATTGATCGGACAGCCATGGAGCTCATAGTCGACAGTGACATGCGCCGAGATCGGCGTCGATGTCGCGAGCGTGGAGATGTAGTGCGGGGAGGCGTAGACCGCCGCGACGAAATCATTCACGTCGGCGAAATTGCGCAAGGCCTGGATGCCGCCGCTGGTTGCACAAGCGCCGATCGTTACCAGATGCCTGGATTGCTGCCTGACTTTGAGAATGCGTTCCGCATCATGCGCTGTCGTGATCGAGCCCTCGACCAGCGAGAGATCGTAGGGTCCTTCAAGAACCGCGCTCGAGGCTTCCGGGAAATTGGCAATCTCGACCGCGCCGGCCAGCGTCAGGAGCTCGTCCTCGCAATCGAGCAGCGACAGCTGGCAGCCGTCGCAGGAGGCGAATTTCCAGACCGCGAGCCGCGGACGCCGGTCTCGATCCATCTCAAATCTCCCGGAGGGTCAAAAGGCGCTCGATCCTGTCGAACCGCATCACCGGACCATCCTTGCAGACGAAGGTCGGTCCGAACTGGCAGTGACCGCAAAGACCGATTGCGCACTTCATGTTGCGCTCCATCGATAGATAGATCTGGTTCGAGGCGACGCCGGCATCGCGCAGGGCATTGGCCGTGAACCGCATCATGATCTCCGGCCCACACACCAGCGCGACTGTGTCGTGCGGACTGAAGGACACGCGCGGGATCAAGGCAGGCACCACGCCGACGTGGCCGTGCCAGTTGCTGTCGGCATGATCCACGGTGACCTCGACGGCGATGTCGAGGCGTCCCCGCCATGCTGCAAGCTGGTCGTGGAACAGAATATCCTCGGGGTGGCGGCAGCCGAACAGGATCGCGACGCGACCATAGCGGGCCCGGTTGGCGAGCACGTGGGTGATGGCGGGCCGCAGCGGGGCCAGACCGAGGCCGCCGGCAATGATGAGGATGTCGGAGCCTTCCGCCGCGGTGACCGGCCATTCCGTCCCGAACGGTCCGCGAACGCCGAGCGTGGCCCCGATGTCGAGCGCCGCGATCGCCCGGCTCACGGCGCCAACGTCCCGCACAGTATGCACGAAGCCTGTGCTGTCCGTGCCATCGCCGCTGATGCTGATCGCGATCTCGCCGATCCCGAACGCATAGAGCATGTTGAACTGACCCGGCGCATAGCTCGGCCGGGACCCTTGCGACGGTTTGATCTCCAGCGTCACCACATCGGAGAGTTCGCGACGGACATGCGCGACTTTGTAGAGCTGCGGCACGAACGGGTCGATCTGGGCCGCTGCGGTCAGCAGGGGCATCTCAGCGCTTTCCATAGACATTGAGGATCTGCAGCCGCGTGGCATTGAGACGCTTCACCAGGATGGGGGCAAAGCGCTTCATCATCTCGTATCCCAGATGGTGGTCGGCCTCGCATTTGCCGCGCAGGCAGGCTGCGTCGATGCCGACCGCCCGCACCAGCTCGACCGCGCGCGCATCAGAGGTCCACCGATAGGGTGGCAACAGCCACGAGGCCCCGACGATCTCGCCTTCGCCGAGCGTCGAGATGACGATCGGCGACTGGGCGGGGGCTGCGATTTCGAGCGCGACCTTGCCGTGTCGGATCAGGAAGAACTCGTTCGCCGGATCGCCCTCGCGGAACAGATATTGGCCTGGATCGAAGCGATGATTGCGGGCGCAGCCGGCGACCAGCGCGATCTGATCCTCGGGGCACGCGGCGAAGAACGCATGTTCTCTCAGGATGTGTTCAAGTCCCGCCATGCTGTCCTCCGCTGGTTGGATGGGCGCGGATGGCGGCCGCTTCCTCCGTAATGTCGATGCCAACCGGGCACCAGGTGATGCAGCGTCCGCAGCCGACGCAGCCGGAGGTGCCGAACTGATCGATCCAGCTCGCAAGCTTGTGGGTGATCCATTGCCGATAACGCGCGCTGCCGCTTTGCCGCACGCTGCCGCCGTGCAGATAGGAGAAATCCAGCGTGAAGCAGGAATCCCATTTGCGGACCCGCTCCGCCGTGGCGCCGGCGAGATCGCTATGGTCCTCGACGGTCGTGCAGAAGCAGGTCGGACAGACCATGGTGCAATTACCGCAGGTGAGACATCGCGCGGCGACGTCGTCCCAGCGCGGGTGGTTGGCGTTCGTCTGAAGCAAATCCTTGATGCCGTCGGTGTCGAGCGTCCGGCCCATTTGGCTCCGCGTCTGCGCGATGACCGCGGCGGCCGCTTCGAGGTCAGCATCATCAGCGCGGCGCTGGGGCAGGCGGCTCAGCAAGCTGGCGCCTTCGTCACTCCCGACCTCGACCAGGAAATCGTGGCGTGATCCGTCGTGCAGCTCGGTCAGCGCAAGATCAAAGCCGCTCTCCGCCTGCGGGCCCGTTCCCATCGAGACACAGAAGCATGTGCCTCCGGCCTCAGCACAATTGACGGCGACGATGAACGCATCCCGTCGCCGCGATCCATAGCCGGGGTCCGCATAAGCGCCCGCCAAGAACACCTTGTCCTGGATCGCCATGGCGTGGATTTCGCAGGCGCGCACGCCGATGAAGGCGAATTTGCGCCGCGTGACGGAAGGGGCCTCGATCGAAAATCCGTCATTATCGCGGCGCGCGGTCCACAGCGTCTCCACGGGCGGATGAAGAAAGCGTTTCCAGGATTCCGGGCCGACGGCAAAGCCGAACAGCGCGTCATCCGCGCGTCGTTCCAGACGATATCTGCCAGCGTCCTGATTGTCGGTCCATCCGGCGGGGAGTTGTGAGAGCTTGGCGATTTCGTCATAGACGATGGCGCCGTCGCGCACGGTCGGCCCCAGCACGCAATGATCGGCGGCCAGCGCGTCGATCAGCGCTTGCAGCCCATCGCGCGAAATGACGGCCGCGGCGGCCCTGACCGGCAGCGCGGTCCCGTCGGAACTCGTCGTCGCCGGTTCGCTGACGTTCTGCGACATCGCTCGGTTCCGGCAATCTTCGGACATTGCGGCCTCAATGGCCTTGCTGGGGTCCGCCGAGCCTTACCAGTCTCCGCCCTGGGTACCGTTGACTTTGATCAAGCTCGTACGAGCCGAACTCAGCGCTGGGTCAGAAAGCCGAGCACCGCGTCGTTGAAAGCGAGCGTCGCTTCGATGTTGGAGATGTGCGCGGCATCCAGGATGGTCATGCTGGCGCCGGGGATCTGGCTGCGGATCGCCTCAGCCATCGTGATCGGCGTCGACTTGTCGAAGCGGCCCGCGATCACCAGCGTCGGGCTCTTGATCTTGGGCAGTGCCTCGCGCAAGTCGAGCGTGCGCAGCGCCTCGCAGGAGGCGAGATAGCCGTCGACCGGCGTCGCCAGCAGCATCGCTTTGGTTTGTCCAGCGACAATCGGGTTGCGATCGCGGAAGTCCTGACTGAGCCAGCTCGCGATCACGGTGTCGGCGACTGCGGCGAGCCCGCCTTCATTGACTGCCTTAATACGGTTGTCCCACATGGTCCGATCGGGGAAGTAGCAGGTGGTGTTGGCAAGCACGAGTTTGCCGAGCCGCTCCGGCGCGTTGGCGCCGAGCCATTGCCCGACCATGCCGCCCATCGACAGGCCGCACCAATGCACCTTCTCGATGTTGAGGTCGTCGAGGATCGCGAGTGCGTCGCGGCCGAATCGCTCGACCGAATAGGGGCCGTGCGGGACGCTGGATCGGCCGTGGCCGCGCCGGTCATAGCGGATCACCCGGAACACCTGGGTGAAGGCGCGCATCTGCGGCTCCCACATCTGCAGGGTGCAGCCGAGCGAGTTCGACAGCATCAGGGTCGGTCCGCCGTCGCGGCCTTCCACCGTGACATTGATGAGGCAGCCGTCGGCATCGATCATCGGCATGGGGCAAGGTCCTTGTCCTAAGCGAAGCACCACTTTGCAGAATCATGCAGATTCTGGGGCGACCTAACCATTCCTGTTCGCCTGTGCCAATTGCAAAGGGCGGAGTGTGCGGCTGCACCAGCGATTCTGCATCGCCCCCGCTCGCATCGCACCCTTTCCTTTGTGGCGGCAGTGCATTAGTTGAGTACCCTAAACCAAACCATCCGGGGAGCTTCCACATGGCGATGACGATGACAGGCGAGGTTCAGCTGCCGGCACCGCGCGAGGCCGTGTGGGCCAAGCTCAACGATCCCGAGGTTCTCAAGGCCTGCATCCCCGGCTGCGAGGAATTAGAGAGGACCGAGGACAATGGTTTTCGCGCCACCGCCAAGATGAAGGTCGGGCCGGTCTCGGCGCGCTTCAAGGGCAAGGTCACCTTGAGCGATCTCGATCCGCCGAACGGCTACAAGATCACGGGCGAAGGCGAGGGCGGGGTCGCCGGCTTTGCAAAGGGCGGCGCGACGGTCGCGCTGTCCGACAAGGACGGCGGCACGTTGCTCTCCTACAATGTCGAGGCGCAGATCGGCGGCAAGCTGGCGCAGCTCGGGCAGCGCTTGATCAACGGCGCGGCGAAGAAGCTTGCCGACGAGTTTTTCGCCAATTTCGCCAAGGCCGTGCAGGGATAATTCGATCCATCACGTCATTTGGGTTGAGGGCTCGCGAGGTTGCCCGCCGCGGGTTCGGCCCATATGATGGTTTTCGACTGATTTTGCCGGGCTGTGCTGCAGTGCAATGCTGTGGCGCGGATGATAGAGAGTTCTGAATGGCCAAGATTTCCCTGATTGTGAACGGTAACCCCGTCACGGCGAATGTCGACCCGCGGACGCTTCTCGTGCAGTTCCTGCGCGAGAATCTGCGTCTCACCGGCACCCATGTCGGCTGCGACACCTCGCAATGCGGCGCCTGCGTCGTGCATCTCGACGGCAAGGCGGTGAAGTCCTGCACGACCCTTGCGGTGATGGCCGACGGCCACGAGGTCAGGACCATCGAGGGGCTGGCGCCGGATGGCGCGCCGCTGCATCCGATGCAGGAAGCGTTCCGCGAGAATCACGGCCTGCAGTGCGGTTTCTGCACGCCCGGCATGATCATGACGGCGGTCGACATGGTGCATCGCAAGGGCCACGATCTCAGCGAGGAGACCATCCGCGAAGAGCTCGAAGGCAATCTGTGCCGCTGCACCGGCTACCAGAATATCGTGCAATCGATCGCCGCCGGCGCCAAGGCCATGGCAAAATCGGACCTCGCCTAATTCCCGCGCATCCCCGCGTCAGGACATTCCCATGTACGAATTCAAATATCACCGCCCGGGCACGGTGCGGCAGGCCGCCAATCTTCTGGTCAAGAACGAAGACGCCAAGCTGATCGCCGGCGGCCACACGCTGCTCCCCGTCATGAAGCAGCGGCTGGCGAGCCCGCCGCATCTGGTCGACCTCTCGCATATCGAGGGCTTGAACGAGATCGAGGTCAAGGGCCGCGCGCTCGTGATCGGTGCCACCGCGCGTCATGCCGAGGTGGCGAACTCCGCCACGGTCGGCGAGGCGATCCCGGCGCTGGCGCATCTGGCCGGACTGATCGGCGATCCGGCCGTGCGCCACCGCGGCACCATCGGCGGCTCGCTGGCCAATAACGATCCAACCGCGGATTACCCCGCCGCCTGTCTTGCGCTCGGCGCGACTATCGTCACCAACAAGCGCAAGCTGAAGGCGGAGGAATATTTCCAGGGCCTGTTCACGACCGCGCTCGAGCCGGACGAGATCATCACCAAGGTCAGCTTCCCGCTGCCGAAGAAGGCGGCTTACGTGAAGTTTCGCAACCAGGCCTCGCGCTACGCGTTGGTTGGCGTGTTCGTGGCGCGGCGTCCGTCGGACGTGCGGGTCGCGGTCACCGGCGCCGGCGCCAACGGCGTGTTCCGCGTCACCGCGTTCGAGGAGGCCCTGCAGAAGCGGTTCTCGCCCAAGGTGCTGGAAGGTATCGATGTGCCGGCCGAGGGGCTTAACAGCGATATCCACGGCAGCGCCGAATATCGCGCCCATCTGATCGGGGTGCTGGCGCGGCGTGCGGTCGAGGCCGCCAATGCCGAGGCCAAGGCGTCGGCGGAATCAGAAGGGGCCGCTGAGCCGGAGGCGCCGGCTTCGTGATCTCGGCGGTGACGAGCAAAAGGCGGACGCGCTCATGAGTGCAGCTTCATTGCCAGCATCGGTCGACGCGATGCTCGAGCTGCTATCCTCGCGCGGCTACCTGGCCGAGCGGGCGCTGGCGACGGTGACCTATCTGGCGCTGCGCATGGGCCGGCCGCTGTTCCTGGAGGGCGAGGCCGGCGTCGGCAAGACCGAGATCGCCAAGGTCTTGTCGGCCGCGCTCGGGCGCAAGCTGATCCGCCTGCAATGCTACGAAGGGCTCGACGTTGCCTCCGCCGTCTATGAGTGGAATAGCGCGGCGCAGATGATCGCGATCCGGCTGGCCGAGGCCGGCGGCGATGTCGACCGCGAGCAGCTGTCGTCCGATATTTTCGCCGAGCGCTATCTGATCAAGCGGCCGCTGTTGCAGGCGCTGGAGCCGGATGTCGCGGGCGCCCCGGTGCTCCTGATCGACGAGCTCGACCGCGCCGACGAGGCGTTCGAAGCCTATCTGCTGGAGATCCTGTCCGACTTCCAGGTCACGATTCCGGAATTCGGCACCGTCAAGGCGCCGCATCCGCCGATCGTGATCATCACCTCCAACCGCACCCGCGAGATCCATGACGCGCTGAAGCGGCGCTGCCTGTATCACTGGGTCGACTATCCGTCGCCCGAGCGCGAGCTTGCGATCGTGAAGACAAGGCTGCCCGGCATCTCGCAGCGGCTGTCGCAGCAGATCGTTCGTTTCGTGCAGGCGTTGCGCGACCAGGACTTCTACAAGTCGCCCGGAGTGGCCGAGACGCTGGATTGGGCCACCGCGCTCACCGAGCTGGACGCCCGCGGCCTGACGGCCGAGGTGGTCGGCGACACCATCGGTGCGCTCTTGAAGTACCAGGACGACATCGCGCGGATGCAGGGCGACGCGCTGCAAAAGGTGATCAAGGACGCGACGAGCGAGAGTTAAGGGCACCCCC
>NZ_CAFK01000156.1 GCF_000239815.1 Bradyrhizobium sp. STM 3843
AGGCCATGGCGGTCTCCATTCAAGGTGACCCAAGATTGAGCCCATCAGTCGCCGTAGCTCAAGGCGATTGTAGGGGTATCGACCGCCGATCACGCCGATATCATAGATTGTTGCGCCCGCCTCAACGCCTGCACAGCCCACTTGTGAGCACCCAGCCGTCCTCAGTCCGCGTCACCGCCACGATATCGAGGTAGAGCTGCTGCGCCTGATCGCTCGTCGAGATGAACGTGACCTCGCACAGGAACGCATTGGTGCCGTGGTCATGGCACTTCGCGCTGAGCACGCGCAGGCCCTTGTCATGCAAGGTGCTACCGGACGTGCCGGCGCGCTCATAGGCCGCCTGAATGATCGCGACATCGGGCGCCGCATCGCACGTCAGCGCAGCCAGCGTACAGATCCATGCCAGGGCCTGCCACATCACCCACCCCTGCCATCAGTTCTGGAAATCAGTTCATCGCTACAGCCGCCATCGCCTGACGCGCCGTCGTTTCACTTGCCGTCTTCTCCCGCTCCGCCGTGCTCTTCCGCTCTGTCCGCTTTGTCGTTGCCGCGCGCCGTTAGCTGCCTTGCACAACGTCTCAGCTCATGGCCTCACGCCATGAACGCACAAGCGTCATCAGTCGTGTTGCGAAGAGTGCATCGCAAGCACGAACTACCAAATACACGGAGAATAATAATCTACTAGAAGTGGTATACATAATATTGTACGATCTTGGCGCGCCTGACAAGCCACAACCGAAAATTTTAGGGGGAGGTCATGTCCAGCAGTGCATTCAGCAAGACAATGTTTGTAGTCCCGACCCGCCGCGTCATCGGTGCGGCCGGTATCGTCGCCATCGTGTCCGCAGTCGGCATTGCGTCCACCGCTGCGGACACGTTGCGCGAGCCGCCGATATTCTCCAGCCAGAACGGCGTGCTCGACATCATGATGGTTGCGATCCCGCAACCCATCCCGACCATCGCCTACACGCCGCCGAGCGACAGCACCGTCGTCCATCCGACCGGATGGGTCTATCAGATCTGTCCACGTCCAGCGTCGGGACTAACCTGTTCATCGGGCAGCGCGACCGTCTCGCCCTATGGCGGTGCCCGCCTCGCGCTGCAGCCCGGCGACACGTTGAAGGTCCGCTACGTCAACCGGCTGCCGAAGCTCGACCCAGCCAAGCTGCGCCATGTAACGGACCCTGGAGAGGCCAATCTCTATCTCAATCCGACCAATCTGCACACGCACGG
>NZ_CAFK01000155.1 GCF_000239815.1 Bradyrhizobium sp. STM 3843
CCCCTCGTGCCCACAACAACGCTCGTCATTCCGGGGCGCCCGCAGGGCGAGCCCGGAATCCATACTCCCGCTCGTGGTTATGGATTCCGGGCCCATGCTTCGCATGTCCCGGAATGACGGGTCGATGGAGTCGTACATTGGCCATCAACCACCTCGCCCCTCCCACCGGCGCCATCGCCGACAACATCGCGGGCTTTGCCCGGGCTTTGCGTGCCGCCGGCCTGCCGGTCGGGCCGGGGGCCGTGATCGATGCGATGACTGCGCTTGAGGCGATCGACATCGGCAAGCGCGCCGACGTCTTCACCACGCTGGAATCGATCTTTGTCAAGCGCCGTGAGCATGCGCTGATCTTCGCCCAGGCCTTCGAGCTGTTCTTTCGCGCTGCCGAAGAGTGGAAGTCGATGCTGGATTCGGTGCCACTGCCCGACCACGCCAAGAAGAAGCCGAAGCCGGCCTCGCGCCGGGTCCAGGAGGCGATGGCGCAGCCGCAGATGCACGAGGAGCCGCAGACGCTGGAGCAGGACCTGCGGCTCTCGGTGTCCGACCGTGAGGTGCTGCAGAAGAAGGATTTCGCGCAGATGAGCGCGGCCGAGATCGCCGAGGTGACGCGCGCGATCGAGAAGATGCGGCTGCCGCAGGCCGAGCTCAAGACCCGCCGCCACAAGCCGGATCCGCGCGGCGCCCGGATCGACATGCGCAAGACGCTGCGCGAGGCATTGCGCACCGAGGGCGAGATCATCAACATCCAGCGGCTGGGCCGGATCGAGAAGCCGGCGCCGATTGTGGCGCTCCTGGATATCTCGGGGTCCATGAGCGAATATACCCGCCTATTCCTGCATTTCCTGCATGCCATTACCGACGCCCGCAAGCGCGTCTCGGTGTTCCTGTTCGGCACGCGGCTGACCAATGTGAGTCGCGCATTGCGGCAGCGCGATCCGGACGAGGCTCTGGCGAGTTGCTCGGCCTCGGTCGAGGACTGGGCCGGCGGCACCCGCATCGCGACCTCGCTGCACACGTTCAACAAGCTGTGGGCACGCCGCGTGCTAGGGCAGGGCGCGATCGTGCTCTTGATCTCCGACGGGCTGGAGCGCGAGGCCGACGACAAGCTCGCTTTCGAGATGGACCGGCTGCACCGCTCCTGCCGCCGCCTGATCTGGCTCAATCCGCTGCTGCGTTATTCGGGTTTCGAGGCCAAGGCTCAGGGCATCAAATTGATGCTGCCCCACGTTGACGAATTCCGGCCCGTGCATAACTTGACGTCAATTGCGGCGCTGATCTCGGCGCTGTCATCCCCGCTGCCCCCGCATCACCGCAGCGCGATCCGCTCCGCAGCCTGAATTCCGCAAGGAGGCATCCATGCTCGACCGCGACGAGGATATCCTGAAGGCCGCCGAGGACTGGCAGAAGGCCGGCCATGGCGTGGCGCTCGCCACTGTGGTCGAGACCTGGGGCTCGGCGCCGCGCCCGGCCGGCTCGAGCCTGGTCATCAATGACGACGGCACGTTCTTGGGATCGGTGTCCGGCGGCTGCGTCGAGGGCGCGGTCGTCACCGAGGCAATGGACGTGATCGAGAGCGGCCAGCCCAAGATGCTGGAGTTCGGCGTCGCCGACGAGACCGCCTGGAATGTCGGCCTGTCCTGCGGCGGCACCATCCGCGTCTTTGTCGAGAAGGTCGGCTGACGATGAAGCTTGCAACACTCGCCGAGTTGAATGCCGAACGCGCCGCCCGGCGGCCCGTCATTCTCGTCACCGATGTCGCCTCGGGCGAGCAGCGTCTGGTGAAGGCCAAGGACATTGCCGCCGACCCACTGCGCAACGAGCTGTCCACGCAATTGCGCATGGGCAAGAGCGGCATGGTCGAGGCCGGCGGCAAGAGGCTGTTTCTGAATGTCTACGCGCCGACCGCGCGGCTCGTCGTCGTCGGCGCGGTCCATATCAGCCAGGCGCTCGCGCCGATCGCACGCTCGCTCGGCTACGACGTCACAGTCGTCGATCCGCGCACCGCCTTTGCGAGCCCCGAGCGTTTCCCCGACGTGCCGCTGATCGCCGAATGGCCCGACGTGGCG
>NZ_CAFK01000154.1 GCF_000239815.1 Bradyrhizobium sp. STM 3843
TGCCAAGGCCGCCGCCGAAATCGACGTGGCTGATGGTGTGGCCGTCGGCGCGCAGGGTCTGCACGAACTCGGCGAGGATGCGGAAGGCGGTCTCCATCGGTCCGAGATCGGTGATCTGGCTGCCGATGTGAACGTCGACGCCGGTGACCTTGATACCCGGCAGCGTGGCGGCGCGGGCATAGACCTTGCGCGCATGCTCAAGCGGAATGCCGAACTTGTTCTCGGACTTGCCGGTGGAGATCTTGGCATGGGTGCCAGCATCGACATCCGGGTTCACGCGCACGGAGATGCGTGCTGTGCGGCCGGTCTCGGCGGCGAGCCGCGACAGCAGTTCGAGCTCCGGCTCGGATTCGATGTTGATGCAATGGATGTCGGCGGCGAGCGCGGCGCGCAGTTCTGCCTCGGTCTTGCCGACGCCGGAGAACACGATCTTGCTGTTCGGAATGCCGGCAGCCAGCGCCCGCTTCAATTCGCCGCCCGAGACCACGTCGGCGCCGGCGCCGAGCTTGGCCAGGGTGCGCAGCACCGACTGGTTCGAATTCGCCTTCATGGCGTAGCAGATCAGGACGTTCTCGCCTGCGAAGGCGTCTGCGAAGACGCGGTAATGCCGCTCCAGCGTCGCGGTCGAATAGCAATAGAACGGCGTGCCGACCTGGGCGGCGAGTTCGGCGAGATTGACCGCCTCGGCGTGCAGCACGCCGGAGCGATAGTCGAAATGGTTCATGGGCTAACGATCCGCGCAGCCCTTCGCGAAGGGCTTAGAGTGTCTCGGCGCGAATTGCCGGGAAACCGGAGGGAATGTCAATTCGCGCTGCCACCCTCCCCTGGAAGGGGGAGGGTCGACGCGCATCGCATCAGCGACAGGCGGCGGGGTGGGGTGAGCCAAGCAAGCCGGTGCGGGTGGAGAGATCANCCNCCNCCNC
>NZ_CAFK01000153.1 GCF_000239815.1 Bradyrhizobium sp. STM 3843
ATCGTTGCGTTCCCGGGACTGACCTTGGCCGTGCTCATCCTTGCAATCAATCTGCTCGGCGACTGGCTGCGCGACGCGCTCAATCCGAAGCTGCGGTGAGCCGCTTGCGTCGTATTCCGAAGGCTCCGAACCGATGACCGCCCCTGTCCTGTCCGTGCGCAATCTGCAGGTCGAATTCGCCAGTCGCCGCGGCGTGCTGCGTGCAATCGACGGCGTCTCCTTCGACATCGCCAAAGGCGAGGTGCTGGGCGTCGTCGGCGAATCCGGCGCGGGCAAGTCCGTGACCGGGCTTGCGGTGATCGGCCTGATCGACCGGCCCGGCCGCATCGCCGGCGGCGAGATCCATCTGTCGGGCCTGCGCATCGACAATCTCGAGGCGGAGCCGATGCGCCAGGTGCGGGGAAAGCGCATCGGCATGATCTTCCAGGATCCGCTGACCTCGCTCAACCCGCTCTACCGGATCGGCGACCAGATCATAGAGACCATCAAGACCCACACGACCCTGACCGACCAGCAGGCGCGCAAGCGCGCGATCGACCTGCTCGCCGAGGTCGGCATCCCCGCACCCGAGAAGCGCATCGACGGCTACCCGCACGAATTCTCCGGCGGCATGCGCCAGCGCGTGGTGATTGCGCTCGCGCTGTGCGCCGAGCCCGAGCTGATCATTGCGGACGAGCCGACCACCGCGCTCGACGTCTCGGTGCAGGCCCAGATCATCGCGCTGATCAAGCGGCTCGGCCGCGATCACGGCACCGCGGTCATGCTGGTGACCCACGACATGGGCGTGATCGCCGAGACCTGCGACCGCGTGGCCGTGATGTATGCCGGCCGCATCGCCGAGATCGGTCCGGTGCAGGAGGTGATCAAGAATCCGCTGCACCCCTACGCCAAGGGGCTGATGGGCGCGATCCCGACGCTCGCGGGCGAAGACAAGCGGCTGGTGCAGATTCCCGGCGCGATGCCGCGGCTCTCGGCGATCCCGCCCGGCTGCGCGTTCAATCCGCGCTGCAGCTTCGTCTTTGATCGCTGCCGGATCGAACGACCCGAACCGCTGCACCAGGGAACGCAGGCGGTCGCCTGCCATCTCTATGATCGCGCGACGGAGAGCGCGGCATGACTGATTTCGTCGAGGTCAGGAATCTCCGCCAGGTGTTCGACGTCTCGAAGCCATGGCTCAACCGCGTGCTGGAAGGCGGGCAGCCCGAATTTCTGAAGGCGGTCGACGGCGTCAGCTTCGAGATCAGACGCGGCGAGACCTTCGCCCTGGTCGGCGAATCCGGCTCCGGCAAGACCACGGTCGCGCGCATGGTGGTCGGCCTGCTGCCGCCGACCTCGGGCGAGGTGATCATCGACGGCGTATCGATGACGGATCCACGCCAGGCGCAGGCGCGCAGAAAATTGCGGCGCCGCATCCAGATGGTGTTCCAGGACCCTTACGCCAGCCTCAATCCGCGCTTCCGCGTCGATGCTGTTATTGCCGAGCCGATCCGCGCCTTCAGCCTGATCGACGGCGAGCGGCAGATCAAGGACCGGGTCGGCGAGCTCTTGACCCTGGTCGGCCTGCATCCCGACGACGGCCAGAAATTCCCGCATGAGTTCTCCGGCGGCCAGCGCCAGCGCATTGCGATTGCCCGTGCGCTCGCCTCGGAAGCCGAGTTCATCGTCTGCGACGAGCCGACCTCGGCGCTCGACGTCTCCGTACAGGCACAGATCCTCAACCTGATGCGCGACCTGCAGGATCGCCTCGGCCTCACCTATCTCTTCATCAGTCATAATCTCGCCGTCGTCCGCCACATGGCGAGCCGCATCGGCGTCATGTATCTCGGCCGCGTCGTCGAAATCGCCCCGGCGCGCGCGCTGTTCGAGAATCCGCGGATGCCCTACACCAAGATGCTGCTGGGTGCGGTGCCGGATCTGTCGATGTCCGGCCGCCAGCGCGTCCCCGTCAAAGGCGAGATCCCCAATCCGATCAATCCGCCGTCGGGCTGCAGTTTCAACCCGCGCTGTCCTCTCGCCTTCGATCTCTGCCGCCGCGAGGCGCCGCCTCTGATGGACGGCGTCGCGTGCCACGCAGTCAATCAACCGACCGCCGTGCCGGTGTGATTGCTACAAACGCAGCCGTGCTCTGTTGCCGCGGCAGTTGGCATCCCAGGAGGGCCATGATCAACTGCGCGCTGCGCCGACCCCGCCCCATGGACCGCTCATGAGCTTCATCAATCCTGATCCCTTCACCACCCGCCCCGAAATCGAGGGCACGTTCGGCGTCGTGACCTCCACGCACTGGCTTGCAACCGCGGTGGGGATGGCCGTGCTCGAAAAAGGCGGCAACGCATTCGATGCGGGCGTCGCGGCGGCGTTCACGCTTCAGGTGGTCGAGCCGCATCTCAACGGGCCCGGCGGCGACGTGCCGATCATCCTGCATGACGTCAAGCGCAAGCGGACCGAAGTGATCTGCGGCCAGGGCCCGGCTCCGGCCCGCGCGACCATTGCGCACTACAGACGCGAGGGTCTCGACATGGTGCCAGGCACCGGCCTGCTCGCCGCCGTCGTGCCCGGCTCGTTCGAATCCTGGATGCTGCTGCTGCGCGACTACGGCACGATGAAGCTGCGCGACGTGCTGGAGCCCGCGATCGCCTATGCGCGCGACGGCTATCCGTTGGTCGAGCGCATCTCGGCCACGATCCAGACCGTGGAGCAGCTGTTCCGCACGCATTGGCCGACTTCGGCCGCGGTCTATCTGCCGCACGGCGAAGTTCCGAAACCCGGCACTCTGTTCACCAACCCACAGCTTGGCGCGACCTATGCACGCATCCTGCAGGAAGCGGAGAGTGCAGGCGGAAATCGCGAGGCGCAGATCGAGCACGCCCGCAAGGCCTGGTCGCAGGGCTTCGTCGCCGAGGCCATCGACCGCTTCTGCCGGACCCAGGAGATCATGGATGTCTCGGGGTCGCGGCATCGCGGCGTCTTGTCGGCCGACGACATGGCCCGCTGGCAGCCGACCATCGAGGCGCCGCTCACCTACGACTACGGCCGCTACACCGTCTGCAAGGCCGGCGTCTGGAGCCAGGGCCCGGTGCTGCTGCAGCAGCTCGCGCTGCTGAAGGGCTTTGCGCTCGATGGCCTCGATCCGGCCGGACCCGACTTCATCCATTGGCAGGTCGAAGCCGCCAAGCTCGCTTTTGCCGACCGCGAAGCATTCTACGGCGATCCCAACTTCACTGAGGTGCCGATCGCGACGCTGTTGTCGGACGCCTACAACAATGAGCGCCGCAAGCTGATCTCGGACAAGGCCTCGCTCGACTTGCGGCCGGGTTCGATCGAAGGGTTTGGCGCCATCGTCAAATTGAACCGTGCCGAGGGCGCCCGCGAAGCAGTCGGCGCGATGGGATCAGGCGAGCCGACGGTCGGTCGCTTCGGCGAGGTGCGCGGAGACACCGTGCATTTCGACATCATCGATCGCGACGGCAACATGATCTCGGCCACGCCCTCGGGCGGCTGGCTGCAATCCTCGCCCGTCATTCCCGAGCTCGGTTTCTGCCTCGGCACCCGGGCGCAGATGTTCTGGCTGGAGGAGGATCATCCGGCGGCGCTGGTGCCAGGCAAACGCCCGCGCACGACGCTGTCCCCCACCATGGCGCTGCGCGACGGCGAGCCGTATCTCTCCTGGGGCTCGCCGGGCGGCGACCAGCAGGACCAGTGGAACACCCAGTTCTTCCTGCGCCACGTGCACGCTGACATGAACCTGCAGGAATCGATCGACGCGCCGGCCTGGCACTCCGAGCATTTCCCGATCTCGTTCTGGCCGCGCACCGCGCGCCCCGGCGTGCTCGTGCTCGAGAACCGCGTGCCCAAGGCCACGATCGACGAGCTGCGCCGCCGCGGCCACATCGTCGAGGTCGGACCCGACTGGTCCGAGGGCCGGCTCACCGCGGCATCCAAGATCGGCCGCCGTCGCCGCGCCGCCGCCAATCCGCGCGGCATGCAGGGCTACGCAGCCGGACGATGAGGGCGCTGTCGCCATGACTTGGTCGATCATCGCCAAGGACCAAGCCTCGGGACAGATCGGCATCGCAGTCGCGACCCGCTTCTTCGCCGTCGGGGCGCGTGTGCCCTTCATCGTCGCTGGCCGCGGTGGCCTTGCGACGCAGGCGCTGGTCAATCCCTATTACGGCATCGATGGCGCCACGCTGCTGCGTGAGGGCCGGCCCCCGCAAGAGATCATCGAGATCCTCACCTCGGCCGATCCCGGCCGGGAAAGCCGGCAGCTGCACATCCTGGACAGCCAGGGCCGGATTGCGGTGCACACCGGCAAGGACTGCATCGACTGGTGTGGCCATGTCCAAGGCGACGGCTTTTCGATCGCCGGCAACATGCTGGCCGGCGCGGAGGTGCTGAACCAGACCGCTGAGGCCTACATGGCCCGTGCCGCCCTGCCCTTCGCGCCGCGGCTGATCGCGGCGTTACAGGCGGGCGAAGCCGCGGGCGGTGACAAGCGCGGCAGACAGTCCGCGGCCCTGCTGATCCATGGCGCGGAGGAATGGTCCATGCTCGATCTGCGGGTCGACGATCATCCCGATCCGCTAGCCGAGCTCGAACGTCTGGAGCAGGTCAGCCGCACGCATTGGACGACGTTCCGGCGGTTCCTGCCGACGCGGGACAATCCGGCCGGGGTCACTGATCGCGCCGTCATCAACGCCGGCATCGCGGCGGTCATTTCAGACCCGTCATAGGCAAGCCGATCGGAATTGAGACCTGTTCGCGGTCGCGCTGCACATCCTGAGGGCAAGCAGCCGCTGCTTTTTGCTGCAGGGCAATCGGCGCCCGCGCCGTCGGCGCTGCTCTTGCCTCGCTCACGCCGCGATTGCGGAATCGCAGCACATCGATACCGGGCGCCGGCGACCAAGCGCCGTCAGAGCCAGTCTCGCAGAGCGGAACTACTTGCTGCGGTTGCGCACAATCCATGGGCAGCCACATCTTGCCGTCACTGGACAAACTGATCGCCGCGTTCTTCCCTGCGGAAGGACCGTTCGCATCCGGTGTTGGTACGGATGGTGCAACGGGCCGGCCGGACTTTGAGCATGGAGTGAGTGAGATGAGAAAGGTTTGCCTCGCCGCTGCCGCGGCAGCGTTCGTGGTTTCGTTGTCCGCTGCCGCGCAGGCCGAATCCACCTTGCGCATCGGGCTTGCCGAGGACCCTGACATGCTCGATCCCTCGCTCGGCCGCACCTATGTCGGCCGCATCGTGTTCTCGGCGTTCTGCGACAAGCTGTTCGACATCGACGAGAAGCTGAACATCGTGCCGCAGCTCGCGCTCTCGCACGAGAGCTCCGCCGACGGCAAGGCGATGACGATCAAGCTGCGTCCCGGCGTCAAATTCCAGGATGGCGAACCGCTCGACGCGGAAGCCGCGAAATTCTCGATCGAACGCCACATGAACATGCCGGGCTCGTTCCGTAAATCGGAACTTGCGAGTGTCGATCATGTCGAGGTGATCGATCCCCTCACCATCAAGCTGGTGCTGAAGACGCCCTTTGCGCCGCTGCTTTCTCAACTCACCGACCGCGCCGGCATGATGGTCTCGCCCAAGGCCGTGAAGGAGGAAGGTGACAAGTTCGGGCTGCACCCGGTCTGCGCCGGTCCCTACAAATTCGTCGAACGCGTGCAGCAGGACCGCATGGTGTTCGAGAAATTCGCCGACTACTGGAACAAGGACAACGTCTTCATCGACCGCATCGTCCTTCTGCCGATCGTCGATGCCACGGTGCGGCTCGCCAACCTGAAGTCCGGCGGACTCGACCTGATCGAGCGCGTGCTCGCCACCGACATCAAGGACGTGCGCGCCGACCCCAACCTCGTGCTCTCGACCGCGCCGGAGCTCGGTTATTACGGCCTCACCATCAACATCGGAAACAAAGCCAAGGGTGCGCTGAGCCAGTCGGAGAAGGTCCGCCAGGCCCTCGATCTCGCGATCGATCGCGAGGCGCTGAACCAGGTCGTGTTCAACGGCGAGTTCACGCCCGGCAACCAATGGGTCAGCCCCACGCATCCCTACTATCAGAGCGCCTTCCCGGTGCAGCCGCGCAACGTCGAGAAGGCCAAGGCGCTGCTCAAGGAAGCGGGCGTCGCACTGCCGGTGTCGATCGACTACATGGTGCCGAAGGGCGCGGAAAATGAAGCCGTGGCGCAGGTGGTCCAGTCGATGGCAGCGGAGGCCGGCTTTGACATCAAGATCCGGCTGATCGAATTCGCGACCTCGTTCAAGCAGGCGCAGGCCGGCGAATTCCAGATTTTCCAGATCAACTGGAGCGGCCGCATCGATCCTGACGGCAATTCCCACGTCTTCCTGCACACCGGCGCGCCGCAGAACGACGGCGGCTATTCCAATCCCGAAGCCGACAAACTGATGGAAGAGGCGCGGCTGACCGACGACGTCGCGCAGCGCAAGGCGCTGTACGAGAAGCTCACCAAGATCGTGCTGAACGACGAGCCGATCATCTATCTCTATCACCGCAAGCTCTTGTTCGCGCACACCAAGAAGCTCGAGGGCTACAAACAGATGCCGGACGGGCTGGTGCGCGTGATCGGGCTGAAGCTGAAGTGAGCATGTTCGCGCACAAGACC
>NZ_CAFK01000152.1 GCF_000239815.1 Bradyrhizobium sp. STM 3843
ATCTCCTGCGGCTTCGGCTGGGGCAGTTCCCAGAACGGGCTCGCATCCTTGTTGATCTGCACCAGGAACGCTCTGACCTGCGGATCGAGAGCGGGATCTGTTGCGACATTGGTCCCTGCACTCGCGGTCATGACCGTTGCTCCAAGGAAAAGAGTTGATAGTAGCGTCGTTATGCGCATCGGTTTGCTCAGGCTTTCAGAAAGCTCGCTTGAGAGAGGCGTTTCGGGGACGACGACCAAAACAAACGGCCGCTTCCGCCGATCCGCCGTGGCTCCCAACGCTATTCGAATTGCAAACGTGGAGGCTTTTGGATTTCGCCCGCTTTGTTGAAAAAGGCGCAGCTTTTGATCACGCTTCGCCCTTGCAGGCAGGTACTGCTTTCGCGGAGCGCAAAATCGAGAACAGCAGCGGCAAGGGACAAACGCGATCACGCGGAACGTAGGGCACTACCCGCGCACGATCATCGACGGCAGGCTGAGTGCGGCGCGGCGCCGCCGGATCGATAGGCCGTCATTTCGCGCGGTCAAGGCGAAAGGTACCGGGCGGGACGCCGACCACTTTCCGAAACGTCGCGGTAAAATGGCTTTGATCGGCGAAGCCGCATGCAAGCGCGATCTCGGCGAGGCTGGTGTCGCCGCTGATCAGATGGCGCTTGGCCGCTTCGATCCGCTGCGCGATCAGGTATTGGTGCGGCGGCAAGCCCATTGATTGTTTGAAGGCGCGAGCAAAATGCTTGGCTGTCAATCCGGTCAAGGCCGCGAGATCATCCAGACAGATGTCTTGCGCGAGGTGCTCGACAATGAACTCGCAGGTCTGGCGCAACTGTCGCGGCGACAGGCCGCCCGTGCCTGACGCAACGCCGGCATGAGGCGACAGATGCAGCCGCAGCAGCCAATCGACCAGTAGAAGCGCGCGAGCTTCCATCTCAAGCGACGTGGCTGGGATGCGCGAGTCAAACGCGCGCCGGAGATAGTCGGACGTCAAAATGTGCAGCGTCTTCTCCGGGACGAACGACAGATCATCGCGAAGCCGGCCGCGAAGCACAGGCATGTTCTCGGCCTCGGCTGCTCTGTCGAGCAGTGCATCGGGCAAGAACACCTGGCCGAACTTGATGGGCCCGCGCGCGAGATAGCGGGTCTGGGCGCCCCGGGGCTGAAGGGTGAAATCCCGCCCCGGTCCGCTGGTGCGGACCGCCCTGCGATTGTGATCCTCGACGGTCGCGCCCCGCAGACGGAGACCTATCACTGTCTCGGGTGTGATCGTCCAGGTCGATTCTTCAATGCCCGTCGAACAATCATGCAGAAGCGCCGGCGCGATCCATCGTTCGCGAGCGCCCCTGACCTGCACGAGTCCGACGCTGCTGCGTGCAAACGCGAGAATGTGCGGCCTTCCCGCGTCCGGCGCGTCCTGCATGATTCCACTCCTGTGGTTGCGCGACCTGACGTCCTCTGACCCGGATTTCATCCGCCTTCACCTCGCCGGCCGTGCCGGCGTACCGGTGTCGGATGTCCGCCGGCGCTCACGGCACGTGTGTCGGTCCGGGAGCCCTCGGACCAAACTTGACTAGATTGACCAAATTAGTCAAGTTGGAAGAATGAGCGCCCCTTCTTCCGAGACCACCCTGCGGCGAGATGCGATCCTGCTTGCCGTCATGCCCGTTTTCGGGCGCTACGGCTTCAGGAAGACGTCAGTGGATGAACTGGCTGCTGCTGCCGGCCTGTCGAAGCAAGGTCTTTATCTGCACTTCTCCAGCAAGGAAGAGGTGTTTCGCGAGGCGATGAAGAAATACCTTGACGACGGCCTGGAGCTTGTCGATCGTGAACTCGCAAGACCCGGCGCGACGCTCCATGGCAGGCTCATGGGAGCGATGGACGCCTGGTTCGGCCGACACCTCAGGACATTTGCACCAGAGTCCTTCGACGTGATCGGGGCCGGCGATCGGCTCTCTGCCACCGGCGTCGCAGGATACAAGGCAGCCTTTCAGGCGAAGATTGCCAAGGCGCTTTCCCGATCCCGTGAATTCAAATCAAGCAACGTCTGCACGGCCGCAGAGGTCGCAAGGGTCCTGTTCCTGTTGGGATTGACTTGGAAAGAAGAGCGCCCATCGGAAACTGAACTCATGGCCCGATTCAGCCTGTGCATCCGCGCATGCTGCCAAATCGAGCCGGATCGGAAAGCACGGTGAGCGCAGTTCTCGTCGCGGGCGGATCGGGCATTGTCGGCAACTAGGGCAGCCTCGTTTGGGGCGATCGGTGACGGCCATCCGCCACAGAACGTGCCCGCGGGCGTCGTCCCGCGCCTGTGTGCGCTAGAAGCGTCGCGTCGAACAACCCCCAATACCAATTTATCTCGCGAAGCTCGCAGCCCAATAAGGCTCCGCTGATCATCGTGTGCCCATAAAACCCTGTGGCGTGATGCTCATGTTCGCAATGTCCGCTTTGCCCCTATAGCGGCCGAGTTTGTGCGGAAGCGCAATAGGTCGCGACGGGCTATAAGCGGACCTGCCGTAGATGGCCGCCACAGACCTAATCGGCGACCGCTGCTCCCTGAAAGTCCCCTTGCCTTTCGCCGCTGTCAGAGCGACGGGATATTCGGTACCGGCCAGGCGATACGCCGTGATGTCGATGGAATAACTTCGAAAACGCCGCCGCTGTCTCGTAACCAACTTTGCTGGCGATACGTGCGATGGGCTCATCGCTGGTTTCCAGCAAGAACGCCGCTTCCGCCATTCGGCGTTCGATCACATAGCGGTGCATGGACTGGCCGACGAGCTTGGTAAAGCGCGCCGAAAATACCGAGCGGCCGAGCCCCACGCGCTGGCCAAGATCGCTCAGGGTCCAGGGAAGCTCCGGATTCTCGTGAATGAGTTTGAGCGCCGGTCCGATATGTGGGTCAGAGATGGCCCCAAGCCAGCCGCCTTGTCCGGGACTGAGAGACGCAATCCAGCTTCGGAGCACCTCGACAAAGAGCACTTCCGTCAATCGTGAAAGCGCGACGCGTTGACCGGGACGTTCGGTCGCGGACTCGCTAA
>NZ_CAFK01000151.1 GCF_000239815.1 Bradyrhizobium sp. STM 3843
TAGCGAATAGGGGGCACTTTACCTATTCGCCATTCGCGTTTTATCGGCTGAGGTCCGGCCCCATCACGAGGTCGGGCAGCACCGTCGAGATCTGCGGTACGAAGCAGAGCAGCAGCACCGCCCCCATCATCAGGAGCACGAAGGGCAGCGTGCCCCAGATCACCTCGCTCAAGGGAATGTCGGGGGCGACATTCCTGATCACGAAAATGTTCAAGCCCACCGGCGGATGGATCAGGCCCATTTCCATCACGATCGTCATCACCACGCCGAACCAGATGATGTCGAAATTCGCCGCCCGCAGCGGCGGCAGGATGATCGGCGCGGTCATCAGGATGATCGAAACCGGCGGCAGGAAGAAGCCGAGGACCACCACCATCAGCAGGATCGCTGCCAGTAGACCCCAGCGCGGCAGATGCATCGCGACGATCGATTCGGCTGCCGATTGCGAGATGTGCAGATAGCTCATCACGTAGGAATAGAGCAGTGACATGCCGATGATCAGCATCAGCATGGTCGATTCCCGCAGCGTCGCCTTCATGATCGGGGCGAGGTCCGTCGGCCGCCAGACGCTGTAGATCAGCGCGATCAACACCAGCGCCAGGATGCCGCCCAGGCCCGCCGTTTCCGACGGCGTGGCGAAGCCGCCATAGAGCGCGACCATCACGCCGGTCAGCAACAGCACGAACGGGATCACGCGCGGCAACACCGAAAAGCGCTGGGCGAGGGTGTAATCGTCCTTCGCTAGGATCGGCGACCAAGTGCCCGCCTTCTCGTAAGCGAGCTTGGCGTTGGCATATTCGTGCCGGAAGCGGATCACGGCATAGCCGCCGAACAGCAGCACCAGCAGCAGGCCCGGGCCGATGCCGGCGAGGAACAACCGTCCGAGCGATTTCTCGGCGGCGATCGCGAACAGGATCATCGTGATCGAAGGCGGCAGCAGGATTCCGAGCGTGCCGCCGGCGGCAATGATGCCGGCGGCAAAGCCGCCCGAATAGCCGCGCTTGCGCATCTCGGGAATGCCAGCCGAGCCGATGGCCGAGCAGGTCGCCGGCGACGACCCCGCCATGGCCGCGAACAGCGCGCAGGCAAAGACGTTGGCGACCCCGAGCCCGCCCGGCACCCGATGCAGCCATGCATGCAGCGCCGAGTAGAGATCCTGGCCGGCCCGCGAGCGACCGATCGCTGCGCCCTTCAGGATGAAGAGCGGGATCGACAGCAGCGTGATCGAGGCCATCTCCTCATAGACGTTTTGCGTCACCGTATCCAGGGATGCGGTCGGCATGTAGATCGCCATGAAAACGACCGCGACGGCACCGAGCGCAAAGGCGATCGGCATGCCGGAGAACATCGCGACCAGCGTCGCGACGGCGTAGGACAGCCCAATTCCGAAGACGCTCATCGGCGCGCTCCGGTCAACGGCTTTACGATCTGCAACAGGAGCTGCAGGCAGAGCAGGCTCATTCCGGCGGCCATGAGACAATAGGGAATAGCAAGGGGTGGAGACCACATCGAGTTGGAGACCTGACCGTCCTCCCAGGCCTCGTAGGTCAGGGTCCAGGACTTCCAGGTGAAGAACACGCAGAACAGAAAGCTCGCGACGTCGACGAGCCAAAGACGGATGCGATTCGCCAGCGGCGACAACAGCCCGACGAAAGCTTCGATGCTGACGTGACCGCGATGCTCCTGCACATAGGCCGCAGTCATGAACGTGGCGCCGACCAGCAGGAAGACGGCGGCCTCGTCCTGCCAATAATTGGCCGCCTTGAACAGGGCGCGGCCGATCACGCTGTAGCTTAAGATGACGCAGGCCGCGACCAGGGCGATCGCAGCGAACACGACAATGACGCGATTGAGCAACGCCAGGCCCCCTTCGAGTCCCGCCAGCGGGCCGCCAGCGGGAATCTCATGGGTTACCTCGCGATCCAGTGACGGACCGTGCGTCATGCTGCGACGTCGGATGCGAGCTTCAACAGTTTGCCGGCGGTCGCGGTCCGCGCGCCATAGTCCTTCCAGGCGGTATCGCGGGCAATGTCGCGCCACTTGTTGACAGTGTCGAGATCGAGCTCCACCACCTTGGCCCCGGCCTTCTCGTAGACCTTGGCGACCTCGATGTCGTCGTCCTGCGCGCCCTTGCGGCCAAACGTCTCAAGTTCGGCGCCGACAGCGAGGATGATGTCCTGTTGGTTTTTCGGCAGCTTGTCGAAGATCGCCTTCGACATCATCAGCGGCTCGAGCATGAACCAATAGGATGCCTTTGCGCCTGAGGTCAGGAATTTCGAGACTTCCTCCAGGCGGAACGAGATCAGGCTGGTCGACGAGGTGATGCCGGCGTCGCAGGCACCCGTCTGCATCGCCGTGTAGATTTCGTTGGAGGGCACGGACAGCACCGAGGCGCCCGCGGTCTGCAGCACCATGTCCATCTCACGCGAGCCGCCGCGGACCTTCAGGCCCTTGGCGTCCTCAGGAGCAACCAACGCGCGCGTGCGGCTGGCCACGCCGCCGGCCTGCCAGATCCAGCTCAGCAGGATGATGCCCTTGTCAGCGAGGAAATCGTTCACCGCCTTGCCGACCGGCGAGGTTTTCCAGCGCGCACCCTGATCGTAGGTTGTGACCAGGCCGGGCATCAGGGCGATGTTGGTCTCCGGGACCTCACCGCCTGCATAGGGCATCGGATAGAGGCTGATGTCGAGTGCGCCCTTACGCATCGCGGAGAACTGCGCGACCGTCTTGACCAGCGAGGAGTTCGGGTAGATTTCGGCCACCAGGTCGCCGCCGGAACGCTTGGTGACTTCGGCGGCAAACATCCGGCACAGCCGGTCGCGGAAATCTCCTGCTTCGATGGTGCCGCCGGGAAATTGGTGAGAAATCTTCAAGGTCGTTGCCGCGTGCGCGGTGCCAATTCCCAGACGCAGAATGGTTGGCGCAGCGAGCGCGGATGCAAGGACGTGGCGGCGTGAGAGCATGGTCTTCCCCTGGACAACTTCTGGTTGGTGGTCCGGCCGAAGCCGGATGATGAGGGACTTTACCCGGTTCTGCCGGAAATACCTCTCGTCAAATGACGAAGATCATTTGAGCTGGAACTGCAAGAGGCGAGATTGCTGCGGTGCACGCCAGCGACTCCATCCCGGCGCGCGGCCCGTACTAACATGCTCTTCACCGGCAGAATTGTGTCGTTATTCAGGAATTCCCGACGCTGCGGTCAAAAGTCGCTGATAGAAAAATTTCGGGACTACGTAACAAGCTCAGGTGCGCCGACGTCGATACCACGAGCGACATTCCGTCGCTCGCGAAATCATTCGTCAAGGAAGGATCAAACATGGCCACCCGGACCCGCATCGTGCTTGGAATTTGCGCCGCCGCTCTCTCGCTCAACGTCGCGCTCGCTCCGGTCGCCTTTGCCGAGGACAAGATGGGCAAGGACGACGCGATGAAGAAGGACACAATGCACGATGGCATGAAGAAGGACAGCATGTCGAAGGACGGCATGACGAAGGGCGATGCCATGTCCAAGGACAGCATGAAAAAAGACGACGGCATGAAGAAGAACTGAGGCGGCCATGCCTGCGGTGAGCCTGGGCGTAGCCAGGCTCACCCTGCGGCGATGCTCATGCCGCGGATCTGACCTTTAAGTCACCGTTGTCGGAACATGCGGGAGCCGCGCCTTGCGGACGCAGGTCCCTGCGCTGCTGCCTATCGCCTGAGCATTGCAGGCCGAAGCGGGTCATCCTTGAGCCATTTCACGGCGCGGGATAACTGATCTCGTCAGACAAGCCTCGATCTCACCGACGTGCCGTCGATGCTCGGGCTCCGCTGCGCCGCTATTTCTTCTTGCCGCGTGCTTTGCGCGCAGCATAGCGGGCATCGCGCTTCGCCTTCTGTTCGGCTTCGAGCGCAGCCAGGCGGGCCTCGGCTTCTTCGGCCTCGCGGGCGAGCCGCTCAGCCTCTGCGGCCTTCGCTTCCTCTTCCTGTCGCTTCTGCTCGGCCTTGGCGGCTTCGCGCTCCAAACGAGCCTGCTCGCGCCGGGCGGCAACAGCCTCGCGCTCGAGGCGCCGCTTCACGACTTCGGGATCGTCCGGGCTCGGCTGCGCGCGGAATTTCTCTAAAATGCTCTTGCGCGCGTCTTTTGCAGCCTTCTGCCGATCGGCAAATCCGGGTTCCTTAAATCCTCTCATCGAACGTGGTCACTTCGCGTAGCTGTTAGGGTTGATTGCTTGGGTTTGATTGTTTGAGGTTGATGGTCGTGTGGGGCTGTCACCGTCGAATCGCCACTCAGCGATCTCTTGATCAAGCCTAGCGGCGCGACGGGAGCCAGTGTGTACAGGATCGCACACCGGGATGACAATTGGTTTATCGTCATTGCAGCGCGGACCGCCGTGTTTATCTAAGCAGCCCCGCGGTGAGACAGATTCGCCGGGTGTGAATAAAATCACAAAAATTGGGCGCTGCGCGCAGTATCATTAGCGGGCCAAAGGAGCTCCGGCATGACCCCTCCGTCGTCGAGGCGCATCAGATTGGCGCTTGCCGTCGCTATCGCGGTTGTCGCTGCCGGTGCAAGCGTGATGGCGGCCGTGGTTGCGCATCCCAAATCGGTGGCAAGCCGTGTGATGGGAAGCGATTGGCAATGCCAGCAGTTGATGTGGCTGACCACGTGCACCTATGTTGGGCCGGCGACGCCGATCCATAAGGCCCATGTCGACTCGCGCGACGTGTGAGCTGACGTATGACCCGGAGCCTTCATTGACCGATCCGAACGCCGACAATGGCCGGCGAGGCGCAATCCTGGGACTGCTCATCGCCGCGGTGATTCTCGCCTTCGGTCTGTGGCTGGCGCATGATCTGACCGCCGCAAGCAAGCTGCAGGATTGCCTGATGTCCGGTCGAACCAACTGTAACGTGATCGAGCCCGCCCGCTGAGGTGATGCGCGGAGCCCGCTTTGCCAATCGTGGCCGAGATAAGGCGGATTGTTACAGCGGGCTGCGAAGCAAATCATGGACATAGCGCAGGAAGTTGAGATCCTGCTAAGGGATTCGCCGCAAAATCGTCGTGATCTTGCCGATCTGTCGGCATGCGAACCGGCAATGCTTCGTTCCAGTCCTTGAGAGAGATTTGCTGGCTCAAGGCATTGGCCCGGTGAACTTATCGGATAGGCGAGCGAGGAAGGCGAGAATGAGGGCATTCAACCGGAAGAGACTGTTGCTGCCGGTCGTGTCGCTTGTGGCGGCATTTTCGCTGTCCGCGCAGGCGCAGGAGCAAAATGGCCCGGGAGGTCGTCCCGGACCGCAGGGCAGGCCCGTGCCAAGCGCGCGCCCGACTGCCCCGGGCCCCGCTGCAGGGCATGCCACCGGGCCTGGGCAGGTACGTGCCGTCGGGCCTGGGCCGGTAGCACCCCGTCCGACCGGGCCCGTCGCTGGCCGCGGACCCGACGCCCGTTACGCGCGCGGCGCCATCGTGGCGCGCGACTTCGGCGGACACGCCTATCGCGGCCGCGTCGGCTGGGAAGGCGGACGCTGGCGCCACGAAATCCATGATGGCCGTGACGGCTGGTGGTGGGATGTCGGCGGGGTCTGGTACTACTACCCGGAGCGCTTGGACGGCCCGCCCACCTACATCTCCGAGGACTATGCCGACGATGTCGTCTATGCGCCGGCGGGGGCCTACGCGCCGCCTCCGCCGCCCGTCGCCTACGAACCGGCACCGCCTCCGCCGCCGGCAGATCCCGGCGCCAGCGCCCTCGGGGGCGCGATCGTGGGTGGCGTGCTCGGCGGCTTGCTGACGGGACGAGCGAGCGGGGCTGCAGCCGGCGCTGTGGTTGGTGGAGCGACCGGTGCGCTTGTCGGGGCGACGGCAGCGTCGCGTCCCGGCTATTATCTGTCCCAGAGCAATTG
>NZ_CAFK01000150.1 GCF_000239815.1 Bradyrhizobium sp. STM 3843
GCTGGGAATCCGCGCCGCAATGCCGATCGCGGTGTCGAGATCTTTGGCTTCGACCAGATAGTAGCCGCCGAGCTGCTCGCGCGTCTCCGCGAACGGACCGTCGGTGGTCATGAGCTTGCCATCGCGGACCCGCACCGTTGTTGCCGTTGTCGTCGGCCGCAGCCGGTCGCCGGCCTTGAAGTTGCCGCTCTGGATGATGGACTGGGTGAAGGCCTGATATTCGGCGAGCGTTTTCTCGGCTTCGGCCGGGGGCCGCTTCGCGTATTCGACCTCGTTCTGATAGATCATCAGCAGATACTGCATGGGGCTTGCTCCTTGTGATCGGCTAGATTGCCGACATTCGGTCGAATGGCGCACGCGTGAAACGACAATTTCAGGATAAATTATTTTCGGCGGTTCGCGACGGCTTGACGCCCGCGGCTTGAGCCCCCATGCAGGAGCCGTCAGTCGGCCGGACGGCCGCTCCGGCAGCTGCCGAAAGGCCGCCGGGGAGGAAAGTCCGGGCTCCATCGACATGCGGTGCCGGATAACGTCCGGCGGGGGCGACCCCAGGGACAGTGCCACAGAGAACGAACCGCCCGCCTCGTCCATATGGGCTTTGGCGTGGTAAGGGTGAAAAGGTGCGGTAAGAGCGCACCGCGGGTCCGGCAACGGAACCGGCATGGTAAACCCCACCGGGAGCAAGACCGAATAGGGACGGCAACGCGGGCAGTTCGTGAAAACGACAACGCCTGCGGGAGCGGTGTCAGGCTCGCCGTCCGGGTAGGTTGCTCGAGGTTGCGCGCAAGCGTGATCCCAGAGGAATGGCCGTCACGTATCGCCCGTGCGCAAGCACGGCCGGTGCCCTACAGAACCCGGCTTACAGGCCGGCTGATATGTTCACGAGGGGTTCGGCGCCACCAGCGCCGGACCCCTCGCCATTTTGCCTCACTTATCACCTTCGACCTTGCCAGCAGCGAGCCGGCCTTCGTCCTGCTTACACAACCGCCGAGAGCTTGCCGATCTCGGTGGCCTGCCGCTCGAACAGGGCGCGATAGAGCCCGCCCGGCCGCGCGACCAGCGCGGCGTGGCTGCCCTGCTCGACGATCCGCCCGCGATCGAACACCAGGATCCGATCGAGGCTGCGCACGGTGGCCAGCCGATGCGCGATCACGATCGACGTACGCCCCTTCATCAGCCGCTCCATCGCCTCCTGGATCAGCGCCTCCGATTCCGAATCCAGACTCGAGGTGGCCTCGTCCAGGATCAGCACCGGTGCATCTGCCAGGAAGGCGCGCGCCAGCGCCACGCGCTGCCGCTCGCCGCCCGACAGTTTCACGCCGCGCTCGCCGACCAGGGTGCCGTAACCCTTGGGCAGCCGCATGATGAAGTCATGCGCGTTGGCGAGCTGCGCCGCCTGCTCGATCGCAGCCTGGCTCGCGCCCGGCCGGCCATAGGCGATGTTCTCCGCAAGCGAGCGGTGAAACAGGATCGGGTCCTGCTGCACGATCGCGATCTGGCTGCGCAGCGAGTCCTGCGTCGCGTGAGCGATGTCCTGGCCGTCGATCAGGATGCGGCCGCCAGTAACGTCGTAGAGCCGCTGCACCAGCTTGACGAAGGTGGTCTTGCCGGAGCCGGACCGGCCGACCAGGCCGATGCGCTCGCCAGGACGGATGTCGACGGACAGATGGTCATAGAGCGGTGCGCGATGGCCGCCATAGTGGAACGTGACCTCGTCGAACACGATGTGCCCGCCGGTGACGCTGATCGGTTTTGCGTCCTCGGCATCGACGATGCCGATCGGCTCTTCGTGGATCGCAACCAGCTCGTCCATGTCATTGACCGCGCGCTGCAGGTTGTTGATGTGCATCCCGACATCGCGCAAATAGGCATGGATGACGTAATAGCTGGTCAGCACATAGGTGACGTCGCCCGGCGAGGCGCGTCCTGCGATCCATAGCAGCACGGAGCCGCCGATCACGGAGGCGCGCAGGCAGAGCAGCACGCCCAGCTGCACCGCAGCCGTGGTGTTGTAGCGCAGCCAGGTCCGGTTCACGCGCCGCCGCCAGCGGCTGATCACGCGGTCCAGCCTGTCATCCTCGCGCGCTTCCGCGCCGAACGACTTCACCACCGCGTTGCAGGTGATGGAATCGGCCAGCGTGCCGCCGACCTTGGTGTCCCAGGCATTGGACACACGGGCAGCCGGCGCGATGTAGCGGGTCGAGAATGCGACCGTCATCGCCACATAAAGCACCGCGCCGACCGCGATCACCGCACCCAGCGAGGCCCAATGCAGGCCGAGCAGCACCATCGAGCCGAGCAGCACCGCCAGCGAGGGCAACAGCGCCAGCAGGATGGTGTCGTTGTAGAGGTCGAGCGCCCACATGCCGCGGGTGATCTTGCGCACGGTGGAGCCGGCGAAGCTGTTGGCGTGCCAGTCGGTCGAGAAGCGCTGCACGCGCACGAAGGCATCGCGCGCGACATCCGACATGATGCGCAAGGTGAACGGCACGATCAGCTGCAGGCCGCCAAGCCGCAGCACGATCGAGGCGAAGCCCAGCGCGACGATGGCGCCGAAGGCCGTGAGCGCAGCCCGCCGCGCGGCGGAATCGACCGGGCCCAATGTCAGCGCGTCGACCAGTCTGCCGGAGAACACCGGCATGAACAGGTCGGCAACCGTCGCGCCCAGCAAGCCAATGGCAATGGCGAGCGTCATGCCCGGCTGCTTCAGCCAGTGCCGGAACACGAACGGCATCACGACGCGGATGGCGGCGGGCCGCTTCTTGGCTTTCAATTTGGTGATCTCAATGGTCATGGCATCATCAGGCCACGCAGCGCGGGCCTGCTCCATCTCAATGCAGACGTGCCAGCGGCAAAGACCGCGCACGCATCCTGCGAACAATTAGTGACTTATCGGGAAGTACGGCGACCGTGATCAGCTTGATCTCGGTCGAAGCGGGGTGCAGCAGCGCTCAACGAAATGAGCGGGAACCCAGCGCAAGCTTCGGACGCGGGCAGGTGATCTGCAGATGCGACATATCCATGCAAATCTCCCCGGTTCGAGCGACAATCGCCGTTCTATATACGTCGCGGTATGATTTGGCAACCCGTCAAGATCACGTGCGCGTGCGCTCAGTGGGCGTCGCCTCCGCCGGCCATCGGCGAGCTCGGCTTTTTCAACAGCATCACCGTCAGGCTGAGGCCGATGTAGAAGCAGGTCAGCATGAAGAACGCATCGCCATAGCCCATCACCACCGCCTGACGGTGCACGATCTGCGACAGTTGCTTCATCGCCATCAGGGCGGAATCGCCCATGCCCTGCAGCCGCTGCTGCAGCATGTTCAAGGTCTCGACCGCGGTGGCATTGCCCCAGGTGACGCGATCATGCAGCCGGCTGATATGCAGGTCGGTGCGATCGTTCAGCACCTCGTTGATGACGGCAAGGCCGACCGCACCGCCGAGATTGCGCATCAGGTTGAACAGGCCAGAGGCGTTCTTCACCCGGTCCGGCGCCAGCGTGCCGAGCGCGATATTGTTGGTCGGCACCATCGCGCACATCATGCCGACGCCGCGCAACACCTGCGGAACGAACAGCTCCCAGAAATCGAAATCGCGGGTGATGCCGGTCATCTGATAGGAGCCGAGCGCGAACACGACGAGACCAAAGGCGATGATGTAGCGCATGTCGAAGCGCAGCATCAGCCGTCCGACGATCGGCGCCATCAGGAACATGGTGACGCCGGAGACGAACATGGTCTCGCCGATCATCATCGCGCTGTAGCCGCGCACCTCGGCGAGATAACGCGGATAGATGTAGGTGAGGCCGTAGAGACCGATGCCGATGCAGAACTGCAGCAGGCAGCCGACCGTGAAATTGCGGTTGCCGAAGGCATAGAGGTCGACGATCGGCACCCGCGCCGTCAGCACGCGCCAGAAGAACGCCACCGCGGAGACGATGCAGACCGCGGCAAAGATCGCGACCGAGCTATCCTGGATCCATTCATATTGCGGCCCCTCCTCCAGCACATATTCGAGCGAGCCGAGGAAGCCCGCCATGAACAGGAGGCCCCACCAGTCGAAATGCTCGAGCAGCTCGAAATGCGGCTCGTCGAAATCGACCAAGGCCAGCACGCCGATGGTGATCAGGATGCCCGGGGGGATGTTGATGAAGAACAGCCAGTGCCACGACATCGCGTCGGTGATGTAGCCGCCGATGGTCGGACCGATGGTGGGAGCAAGCGTGGCGACCAGCCCGATGATCGGGCCGACGATGTAGAACTTCGAGCGCGGAAACACCGTGTAGGCCGACGCGAACACGGTCGGGATCATGCCGGCGCCAAGGAAGCCCTGCAGCGCGCGCCACACGATCATCTCCTCGATGGTCGAGGCGAAGCCGCACAGGAAGCTGGACATGGTGAAGCCCGCCGCCGAGATCGCAAACAGCAGCCGCGTGCCGAAGGCGCGCGACAGAAAGCCGGACAGCGGAATGGCGATGACTTCGGCGATCAGATAGGCGGTCTGCACCCAGGAGACTTCGCTCGAGCTTGCCGACAGCCCGGCCTGGATCTCGGTGAGCGAGGCCGACACGATCTGGATGTCCAGGATCGACATGAACATCCCGAACACCATGATCAGGAACGCGATCAGCCGGCGCGGCGCCACGTGCTCGGACGCCGCATCCGGCGCTGCGATCATGGTGGGATTTGCTGTCGTCGCGTTGGCCATGGTGTGTTCGGTTCGAGGTGCGGTCTAGCTCAGCAGGAGGTGCGCCCCCCTCTTCCCGCGTGCGGGGAGAGGGTTGGGGTGAGGGGGGACTCTCGACGGAGTGAACTCGCGGAGA
>NZ_CAFK01000149.1 GCF_000239815.1 Bradyrhizobium sp. STM 3843
GGGAGGGCTGACGATTTCGTCTGCCGCGCCGCGAGGTCGGCCGCGAGCAGGCCAAGGAGCCGCCGAAGGAGCAGACCCAGCCGGCCCCCCCGATGGCGGCCACGACGCCGGCTGATCCAGCCGCACCCACCGGCCAGCAGCCGGCGCAACAGAAGCAGAAGCGGACCACGACCCCCGGCCAGGGCGCGCTGCAGAACGGAGCACCGCCAGCGCAGCAGCCGGGCGCGGGCGTCCGCGACTTCTTCGGCTTCGGAGCGCCTCAACCGCAGCCGGCGAAGCCGCCCACCGCGCGCAATCCGAATCCGGGAGTGCCGCGTCCGCCTGCCAATGTGGGCCGTTCCGCCGCGGCGCAGGACGCAACACCGCTTCGATAGGCGGGATTCTTCAGGTCCAGGATTCTTCAGGTCCAGGATTGTTCAGGTCAAAGGCCGAAACAACATCGGCCGGTGTCGCCTCTTGTGGAGACGAACATCGGCCGATCGCAATCGAGCTTATGACAGCGCGTGCGGGCGATCAGTAGCGCCAGCGCCGCGGCGGCTGTGGCCGGCTCGGGCGGCTCATCAGCATGGCCAGCATGAAGCCGATGCCGCCGGCCACCAGGAGCGCGCCGATCGGATTGTCGTGGACGCGCTTGGCGAGCGCCTGGGTGCCATCGCGCAGCGTGTCAACACGGTCGTCGCCCAGGGTGTCCTTGGCAAAATTCATCGCAGCGTCGCCGGCGTCACGCGCCGCATCCTTGGCCTGGCCATAGAGATTTTGCACCACGCCGGAGGCCTCGCGCGCGCGACCGGATGCCTCCGTCTGCTTGTCGCCGGTCATCTCACCGACGCCGCCTTCCACCTTACCCGCCATGTCCTTCGCCGCTCCGGCAATCCGATCCGTATCCATCGCCATCTCTCCTCCTGCTCGTGTTCGAGGCCTTGCTGCCCAGCTAACCGGCAAGAGCGGCGCGGGTTCCGTGAATTCGCGAATCAGCCGTCGTGATGATCTCGACACGGCGCGCGCCACCTCCGTTGACTTCGCACGACGACGGGGTAGCCTTTCACCTGACAGAGAGCGGAGCCGAACTCCGCCTATCCTGCGCATGACGCGTTCGGTCGCGCTGCCGTTCGGATTATGCGCGCTGGGGAGACATGCCATGGCGATTGCGATCCAACAGCTTCACCCCGGTTTTGTCGGCGAGGTATCCGGCATCGATCTGCGCCAGCCGCTGACAAAGGACGAGGTCGTCCAGCTTCAGAGCGCGATCGATCGCTACGCCGTGCTGGTGTTCCATGACCAGGACATCACCGACGAGCAGCAGCTGGCCTTCGCCTTGAACTTCGGCGAGCGCGAAAAGGCCCGCGGCGGCACTGTGACCAAGAAGGAGGATTATCGTCTCACCACCGGCCTCAACGACGTCTCCAACCTCGGCAAGGACGGCAAGCCGCTGCCGGTGGATCATCGCACCCATCTGTTCAACCTCGGGAACTGCCTGTGGCATTCGGACAGCTCGTTCCCGCCGATTCCCGCCAAATACTCGATCCTGTCGGCGCGGATCATCAACCCGAAGGGCGGCAACACCGAATTCGCCGACATGCGCGCCGCCTATGATGCGCTGGACGAGGAGACCAAGGCCGAGATCGAAAACTTGATCTGCGAACATTCGCTGATGTATTCGCGCGGCTCGCTCGGCTTCCTCGACTACAGCGAGGAGGAGAAGCGGATGTTCAAGCCGGTGCTGCAGCGCCTGGTGCGGACGCACCCTGCGCACGGACGCAAGTCGCTGTATTTGTCGTCCCACGCCGGCGCAGTCAGGGGCATGAGTGTTCCGGAAGGACGGCTCTTGCTGCGCGATCTGACCGAACATGCGACGCAGCCACAATTCGTCTACGTCCACAGATGGCGACTGCATGATCTCGTAATGTGGGACAACCGCCAGACCATGCACCGCGTCCGCCGTTACGATCAGGCCCAGCCGCGGGACATGCGCCGCGCCACGGTCGCAGGCACCGAGCCGACGGTGGCGCAGGAGGCGGCAGAGTAGAGCCAAAGATAACTATCGTCCCGGGCAAGCTTCCGACAACGCAATGCGTTGGCGGGAGCGCAGACCCGGGACCCATAGCCACCGGATGTCGTTTGGCGATGGCTGAAGCGATAGCCTGCTCTCACCCACGTTAGCCGGTGCCTATGAGTCCCGGCGTTCGCCGGGACGACACCGAATGTATGGCGGCTTACTTATGCGTGGCCGGCTTCGTTCGACAGCATGCCGGGATCGATGCCGATCTTGCGTAAGGCGAGGTCGTATTTGTCTTCGACCCGGTCACCGAAGATCAGTTCCGCATCGGCATCGCAATGCAGCCAGCCGTTCTCCTGGATCTCTTCCTCAAGCTGGCCGGCGCGCCATCCGGCATAGCCGAGCGCAAGGATGGCATGCTTCGGGCCGGTGCCGTTGGCGATCGCCTTGAGAATGTCGACAGTCGTGGTGAGGCAGACCCCGTCGTTGATCTTCAGCGTCGCGTTGGCAATGAAGTAATCGCTGGAGTGCAGCACGAAGCCGCGGCCGGTGTCGACCGGGCCGCCGCTCAGCACCTTCATCGACTCGGCGCCGCCGGGCAGCTTGATCTGGTCGGCCTTGTTGATGATGTTGAGCTGCATCAGGAGCTGCGGGAAATCGATGCTGCCGGCCGGCCTATTCACCATGATGCCCATGGCGCCCTCGGCGGAGTGCGCGCAGAGGTAGATGACCGAGCGCTCGAAACGCGAATCGCCCATCACCGGCATCGCAACCAGCAATTGGCCATCGAGATACCCGCCATGAGAGACATCATTACCGATGCCAGTCACTTTCCGGCGAATGTCGCCTTGCCGTTTTGCCTCAGGATTC
>NZ_CAFK01000148.1 GCF_000239815.1 Bradyrhizobium sp. STM 3843
GGTTCCCACCGTGTAATTGTAGGAGGTTACATAACTCGCGCCCAGCGTGAAGCAATCGTCCACATAGCCTGCGCCGACGACATATTGGTTGATCTTGTTGGCCTGGAGGTCCCAGCGCGCCGCTCCGGTCACGACCCAGTTGGAGGAGACCTTGAGCGAGCCGGTGCCGAGGATGCCCTCGCGGCGGGTCAGATAGCCGATATCGGGCTGGGCCGCGTAATCGCCGTAGGTCACGCCGACCGACCAGCGGTCGAAATTGGCCCTGGCTTCCGCCTCGAAGCGCTGCACGCTCAGGGTCTGCTCGTCGAAGCGGGAGCGAACGCTGAACGTATAGGTCCGGTTGGGCGAATAATCGACGCTTGCGACATAATCGGAGGCCGTCCGCTGCAGGCCGGAATCGACGCCGGTATTGGTGGCGTCGCGCACCGCGAAGGAGTTCATGCCGAACAGCTGGTAGGACTGCCCGAACACCGCCTTGACGGTTCCGCCGCGGTCGAACTGCGTGGTGGCCTGGACGCCGACATTGGCGCGTCCGCCGCCTTCGACGCGGTCGTAGCCGGAGAACTTGTCGACCGCGAACAGGTTCGAGGTGTCGAACACCAGGCTTTGCGCGTCCTCGTTCGGCAGCCGGCCGGCATAGGTCTCGTTCGGGCGAACGATGACCTGGGCGATCGGCTCGATCGTCGTGGTGCCCCACGGCTGCACGTTGATGAAGGGATAGCGATATTCCAGGCCGACGGTGGGCATCACCCGCAGCGCCTGGGTGTCTCCGGTCGGCAGGAAGTTCGCCACGCCCGGCTGGTTCGAGATATCAGAATTGATTGCGTCGGCGCGCAGGATCGCGAACGGCGTCCAGATCTGGCCGATCGAGTCGGTGTAGGAGCGGCGCCACTGAACCTCGGCGGTGGCGCGGGTATAGGTGCCGGGCACCCCGCGCAACAGACATTGCGTGGGCAGGCGCGCCATCGGATCGGCCGAGGCGACCGCGCAGAGGCCGGTGGTGCTGGCGGTCGTGTTGATCGCATCGAACGACGCCGTCTGGCGCGTCAAATTGACGAAATTGGTCTTGTAGCTGACCTCACCGCCCAGGATCGAATAGTTGAAGACGTTCTGGTAGTCGATCACCGGATAGACGACCGGCACGTTCTGCTGATTGCCTGAGAAGCTCAGGAAATACATCGTGCGCGCATCGAAGAAGCTGCGATTGCCGACGCCGGTCAGATAAAGCTGCGAAATCGCTTCGGTCGGCAGGTTCATGAACGCGTTGTAGGGGTCCTTGAACTGCGATAGCCGGTAGTCCGACATGAAGTAGTAGTCGGACAGCGCGATGCCATCGAAACCGAACGCCCATTTGTCGTTGAGCGCAAACTGACCATGCGTCTCGACGCCGCCGCGGAACTGGCGGTCACCGGGCTGACCGGCGAAGGCGTTCCGATCGAGCTGATCGATGCCGTACAGCTTGACCTGATAGGCGCCATTGCTCAGGCGCTGACGGAATTCCGCCTGCAGCAACACGCCCTGCTTGGAGGTGATGCGCGGCGCGAAGGTCGCATCATAGTCGGGCGCGATCGCCCAATAATACGGGATCTCAACGCCGAAGCCGTAGCCCGCCGAAGAGGTGTAGCCCGGCATCAGGAAGCCGCTCTTGCGCTTCACCGTCGGGTCCGGTGTCGAGAAGTACGGCATATAGGCCATCGGAACGCCGAAGAACTCGAGCTGGGCGTTCTCGAAGTAGAGCATCTTCTCGTTCTGGTCGTGGATGATCCGGGCCCCCTTGACCTGCCAGAGCGGGGGCTTCTTCGGATTGTCCTTGCACGGCGCGCAGGCCGTGTAGACGCCGTTTTCGAACACGGTGTAATTGCCGCTGGAGCGGTCGGCGCGGGTCGCCGCCATCCGCGTCTGGTCCTCGGTCTCGACGCGCAGCGAATCGACGAAGCCGTCGCGGTAGTCGTCGGAGAGGTCGAGGCTGTTGGCGTAGGTGATCTTGCCGTCGGCGTCAGTCATGCGGATGTTACCTTCCGCACGCAGCCGCTTGGTCTTCTGGTCGTAGATCACCCGGTCGGCTTCGACCGATGTGCCGTTATAGAACAGCTGGACGTTGCCGACCGCCAACACCCGGGAGTTGTTGTAGTCGTAGTCGACCTCGGTCGCCTGCACCAGCATCTGGTTGTCGTTCGCCACCCGGGGTGGCGTCGCCTTTGGCGGGCGCGGATTGTAATTGAAGCCCTGGGCTGCGGCCGGCGCCGCGGCGACGAGATCGAGCGCGACGGCAGCCGCGAGCGTCAATGCAAACGCAAGCAGGGGACCCAGGACGACGGACGCGCAAACGGACGCGCGCGCACGCACGCGGCGCGCAACAGCTTGCTGCCGGGCCACGGCAAGAGCTGATTGTCGGACGGCGACGATCGGCACTAACCGTCCTCCTGGTAGAGCAAGGCCATAAATCCGGTGAGGCCACCCACGAACACGGGGAGCCACGCCGCAGCGATCGGATCCATCAACCCAGCCTTGCTCAAATCTTCAGTCACTTTCGACAACACATAGAGCAGAAAGCCGGCGCCCACGCCACTCAAAACCATCTTTTGCACGCCGCCCATTCGGAAGAACCGGAGGCTGACGGAGGCTGCCAGCATGACCATCGCAGCCAGCAAAAATGGCTGCGCAATCAACTTATGATACTGCAGACGATAGCCCGCGGTCGCGAAGCCTGAGCTTTCCGATGAGCGGATGTAGCTCGGAAGTTGCCAAAACGACACAGTTTCGGGGGTGGAAAAGCTGTTGCGGACCTGCGCCGGGGTCAGGCTGGTCGGCAGCACGAAGGTCGCCTGATCGACCGGCGGTTCATCGAGCGAGAATCGGCGCACGGTGCGGAAGACCCAATGTCCTTCCTCGAGCGTTGCTTCGCGCGCCTCGATGCGCTCCTTGAAGTGATTCTCGTTGTCGAAACGAAACAGGGTGAGACCGGTCAGCCGCACGCCCTGCTGTTCGCTGCGGGCGGCATTGATGACCACGGCACCGTCCGGGTTGACCTGATTGAGCCAGAAGCCCGAAGCATCCTGGATGCCGCCGCCCGGGGCCGAGCCAAACAGCTCCGCCTCCATCTGCTTCGATTGCTCGCGCAGATTGGCCGACATCGGGTTGTAGGCGATCGTGGCGAGCACGCCGAGCACGATCGCGCTGGTAAGCGCGGGGGCAATGAACTGCCAGGCCGAGACGCCCGCCGCGCGGGCCACCACCAGTTCGAGGCGGCGCGATAGCGCGAGATAGCAGGTCATGGCGCCGATCAGCACGCAGAACGGCATCATCTTCTCGAGCAGCTGCGGCACGCGAAACAGCGAGGTTTCGGCCACCATCAGCGCCGAGGCGGAGGCGAGGCCGGAGGTCTTGCGCACCATCTCGATGTAATCGACCAGCACCAGCAGCACGAAAATGCTCGCAAACACGCCGACCGCCGAGACCACGAAGCGGCCCGCGAAATAACGCCCAAGGGTGTTGGTGACCATGCTCATGCGGCGGCCGGCCTTCGGAACAGCCGCGCGATGCGCGCATTGGAGCGATTGATGGCTTCCATCAGCGCCGGCGGCGGCTCAACCACCACGCCGCCCACGATGATCCAGACGGAGAGGCCGATCACGCCGAACAGCATGACGTATTGCAGCAGCGCCGCGATCGGGGTTTTCACCGTCATGACCGAGCAGGCAAAGCCCGCCATGCGCACGCCGAACACCGTGAGAATCGCGCTGCCCATCGAGAAGTTGCGGCTCTGACGGGTGGTGCGCGGGGCGCCCAGAAACGCAAAAGTCAGCGCCGCAAAGGCAAAGGGATAGATCGGCGCCAGGAAGCGGTCATGCAACTCCTGCCTGAACTGTCCCGGAATTTGCTTGTAGATCGGGTCGTCTTCCGACGGGGCCATCAATTCCCACAGATAGCGCTCGCGAATGCCGAGCGTCACGTCATGACCCTGGTTGGAGAATTTCGACATGTCGAATGCATAGCGGGCGAACGCCACCAGCGCCGGATCACGCTTGCCGACCTCGAACCGCTCGAGATTGCCGTCCTCGAGCACCAGGAACGAGCCGTCGCCATTCTTCACCACGGTGCCGTGGTCGGCGAGGATGGTGATTCGCTCCTTCGGATCGCGGCGGTCATCGATCAGGATCCCGGCAAGCTCGCCGCCCGGCTTGCGCTCCCGAATGCGGATCGTGAGATTTTGATCCAGCTGAGCAAAACGTCCGGGCTGCAGAATGTTGGCAAGCACGTCCGCGGTGATCTCGGCGTCCCATTGCTTGATCCGGCGCAGACCGTCGGGCGCCAGATAGGCGGCGATGAAGGTCACCAGCACCGCGACCGCGCAGGTGGCATAGACGAACGGCCGGAACAGTCGGAATGGCGACATGCCGGCTGCGTTCATCACGATGATCTCGGAATCGGTCGCGAGCTTGTTCAGCGTATGCGAGACTGCGATCATGACCGCGATCGGTGAAATGACACCGATCAACGACGGGATCACCAGACCTGTGATGCCCAGGAAGGTCACGATGGTCTGGCCCTGGCTCGTCATCAGGTCGATGCCGCGCAACGCCTGCGTAATCCAGATCACGCCCGTCAGGCTGATCAGGACCACCGCAAACGACGTGAGCGTCGTGCGGAAAATATACCTGTCGATCGACCCCATCTTGACCCGCACGAACCCGCCCGCCGCCCCCCGACGAGCACCCGTAGATTACCCCTAAAGAGGGCCCTTAGCCTACGGGCCGAACACCCGCAAAAGGCCAAGACTCTCATTACCATCCCTTTGATCCGTCAACAAAATGGCTGTGCCATGGCGCGGTAATAATATGCTTAAAATTTAACTATTGTGGCGCGCTGGCCACGCGGCGCTTGGCAGCGCCGCTCAAGGCGGGTCATAGTGTTGTCACCTGAGGTTCCCAAACGCCGCCAACCACGTCTTGCTCCCCGATATGGGCGGAAAGGCGTCGGCGGCTTCTGATGATGATTTGGAGGATTGCTTGATGTCCGATGCCGTCAAGGTCGGATTCGTCCCGATGTCGGCCGCGCTGCGCGGTATCGTGGTGGTGTTCTGCGACGAATCGCTGCGAATCGGGCCTGCGACCGTGAAGGCGCTCGGGCTGGCGCCCGACCTGATCAAACGGGCGGCAAGCGCCGGGCAGTTCAAGGGCAAGGACGGGTCGGTTCTTGATATGCTGGCGCCCGAGGGAATCCAGATTCAGCGTTTGATCGTGATCGGGACCGGCAAGCCCAAGGACAGCAACAAGGACAGCAAGGCCAAGGATCTCAAGGACAATGATTTCCTCAAATATGGCGGCAGCTTAGCCGGAAAGCTCAATGCGAATAGTGAGGCGGTGACGGTGTTCGCCGAACTGCCCGAGGCGGCCATGACGCCGGATCAGATCAGCGCGCTCGCGACCGGCATCCGGCTGCGCGGCTATCGCTTCGACCGCTACAAGACCAAGAAAAAGGACGAGGAGGGCGGGCTCCGGGCCACCATCTCGATCGCTGTGGCCGACGTCGCCGCCGCAAAGAAGGCCTTCTCGCCGCGGTCAGCCATTGCCGATGGCGTGATCATCGCCAGGGACCTCGTCAACGAGCCCCCCAACGTGCTCTTTCCGGAAGAATTCGCCAAGCGCGCCACGGCCTTGCGCAAGCTTGATGTCACCGTGGATGTGCTCGATGTGCCCGCGATGAAGAAGCTCGGGATGGGCGCGCTGCTTGGCGTCGCCCAGGGCTCGGCACGGCCGGGCCGTACCGTCGTGATGCGCTATGACGGCGGCAAGCGCGGCGAGGCGCCGGTGGCCTTCATCGGCAAGGGCGTCTGCTTCGATACCGGCGGCATCTCGATCAAGCCGTCCGGCAGCATGGAGGACATGAAGGGTGACATGGGCGGCGCGGCCTGCGTGGTCGGCCTGATGCACGCGCTGGCTGCGCGCAAGGCCAAGGTCAACGTGGTCGGCGCGATCGGGCTGGTCGAGAACATGCCGGACGGCAATGCCCAGCGGCCGGGCGATATCGTGACCTCGATGTCCGGCCAGACCATCGAGATCATCAACACCGATGCCGAGGGGCGGCTGGTGCTCGCCGATGTGCTTTGGTTCGTCGCGACCAAGTACAAGCCCAAATTCATGATCGATCTGGCAACCCTGACCGGCGCGATCCTGGTCGCGCTCGGCACCGAACACGCCGGCCTGTTCTCCAATAATGATGAACTCGCGGAGCGGCTGGTCACGGCCGGGCAGGAGACCGGCGAGAAGGTCTGGCGAATGCCGCTCGGCCCCGAATACGACAAGCTGATCGATTCGCAGTTCGCCGACATGAAGAACACCGGCTCGCGCCATGGCGGCTCGATCACGGCAGCGCAGTTTCTGCAGCGCTTCGTGAACGACACGCCGTGGGCGCATCTCGACATCGCGGGCACTGCGATGGGCGCGCCGAAATCCGAGATCAACCAGAGCTGGGGGTCGGGTTACGGCGTGCGGCTCCTGGATCGGCTGGTCGCCGACTTCTACGAAGCCAAACGGTAGGTTTCGGGATGACCGAGGTTCTGTTCTACCATCTGCAAAACATGTCGTTGGAAAACGTGTTGCCGCCGCTGCTGGAGAAATCACTCGAGCGGGGCTGGCGGGTGGTGGTGCAGGCGACGTCGCCGGAGCGGACCGATGCGCTGGATGCACATTTGTGGACCTATCGTGACGATTCGTTTCTACCGCATGCCACTTGGCGCGTGGCCGATGTGGCGGACCAGCCGATCGTGCTTTCGGCGGAAGAGGGCAACCCCAACGGCGCCCATGTTCGCTTCCTTGTGGACAACGCGCCGCTGCCTGCTGATGCGGATAGCTATCAACGCATGGTCCTGGTCTTCAATGGTGACGATCCCGACGCGCTCGCGAGTGCTCGCGTGGCCTGGACGGATTGCAAGGCGCGCGGATTCGAGGTCACCTATTGGCAGGCTGACGAGCGGGGGCGCTGGCAGCGGCGGCAATAGCGAGCCGTCGCAGTTAATGATATCAGCATTTTCTCGACGCGGCATTGGCAAGGCCACGAACGTGCCGCAAAGGGATGGTGGGACAACACGTTACGGCGCTCCTGGCAAGAACTTCAATTCACCTGGAACAGGTTGCAACGCGGCAAGGTTGATCGTGCGAGACGACATCAGAAAACTTACGCGCGCTTTGGCGTTCCTCGGGCTCGCGTCGGCCGTGTCCGGCTGCTCGGGCGCATCCGACCTCCTGTCCAAGGACGCCGAATGGTTTTCCCGGCCGGGCCGTCTGTTCATCCGCAACATCTCCATCGACGCGCCGCCTTTGAGCCCGGACAAGCCGGTCGTTGCTGAGGATCTCGTCAGCGCGGAGGGTGGGTGCCCCGGCATGTCGCCATCCGGCGGACCGGCTGACGCCAACGCTTCGGCCGATGGTGCGGGCGGGCCGCCGCCGTCGGCCGGCACCGTCGCGCTCGGCCATACCGAATGCGACGTGGTCCGTGGCATCGGTGCACCCGACAGCGTCAACGTCTCCGGTGCTGGCGACGCGCGCGTCGCCACCGTCACCTGGCTGCACGGCGCGCGTGCCGGCATCTACACCTTCACCGGTGGCCGGCTGAGCGCGGTCGAAAAGGCCCCGGATGCCGGCCCGCCGCCGAAGGTCGCCAAGCCGAAAGGCAAGAAGAAGGCTGCGACCTGAGCAGCAAACTGGACCGGGGCCTCATGGTTCGAGACGGCGCTTTGCGCCTCCTCACCATGAGGGTTTGATGAATTCGCCGCGAAAAAGGCCCTCGTCCTGAGAAGCTCGCCGAAGGCGAGCGTCTCGAAGGACGGCCCCGGGGGAGATCGTCCGCCAGGTGGGTCCGCATAGGCGATCGCCCAGCCTTCCAGGGAAGGGTGGCCGTTCCGATCGCAGCGACGGCTCGCGCTCGCTAACCCGTCGCATCCTCATAGGCGCTGCTGGCCTCGAGCCATTGCTCCTCGGCGCGCGCGAGCGCTTCGGTCGCGTTGGCGCGCGCTCTCGAGAGTTGCGCCGCCTGCTTGGGATCGCGGGTGAAGATGTCGGGCAGCGACAGCGCCGTGTCGATCTTGGCGATGATCTCGGTGATGCGCGCGATCTCGGCTTCTGCGGCAGCGATCTTCTGCTTCAGCGAGCCGCGCTTCTCGCTACGCGGCGACTGTGGCTTCTCGGCCGCGCGCGGCCGCTCGGTCTCGCGTGCGGACGGGCTGTTGCGGGTCGACAGCACCATGCGCCGGTAATCGTCGAGATCGCCATCGAAAGTCTTCACCGCGCGATCGGCAACCACCCAGAGCCGGTCGGCACAAGCTTCGATCAGGTAGCGGTCGTGCGAGACCATGATCACCGCGCCTGGAAATTCGTTGATCGCTTCCGCAAGCGCTGCACGGCTGTCGATGTCGAGATGGTTGGTCGGCTCGTCCAGGATGATCATATTGGGACCGAAGAAGGTCGCCAGGCCCAGAAGCAGCCGGGCCTTCTCGCCGCCGGACAGGCTGCTCACGAGCGTATCGGCGGCCTTGCCGGAAAAGCCGATCGCGCCTGCGCGGGCGCGGATCTTTGATTCCGGCGCCTCCGGCATCAGCTTGCGCACGTGGCTGTAGGGTGAGCCGCTCTCGTCGAGCTCGTCGAGCTGATGCTGCGCGAAATAGGCGATTGAAAGCTTGTCGGCGCGGGTGACATTGCCGAAAAACGGCGCCAGCCGTCCGGCGAGCAGCTTCACCAGCGTCGACTTGCCGTTGCCATTGGCGCCAAGCAGCGCAACGCGGTCGTCATTGTCGATCCGCAAGGTGACGCGGCTGAGCACGGGCTGGGCCGGATCGTAGCCGACCGAGACATTGTCGACCGCGATGATCGGCGGCGACAGCGTCTTCTCCGGTGGCGGGAAGCTGATCTCCTGCACATCCTGCGTCACGAGCGCCGTGATCGGCTTCATTCGCTCCAGCATCTTGACGCGGGACTGCGCCTGACGCGCCTTGGACGCCTTGGCCTTGAAGCGGTTGACGAAATCCTGCAGCCGCGCCCGCTCCGCCTCCTGCCGCTTGACCGCCTTGGCGTCGAGCATTTCGCGCGTGGCGCGCTGCTCCTCGAACGAAGAATAGCTGCCGCGGTACAACGTCAGCTTGCCACGCTCGAGATGCAGGATCTGGTCGACCGAGGTTTCCAACAGGTCGCGGTCGTGGCTGATCACGATCACGGTGCGCGGATAATGCGCGAGATGATCCTCCAGCCACAGCGTGCCTTCGAGATCGAGATAGTTGGTCGGCTCGTCCAGCAGCAGCAGGTCGGGCGCGGCGAACAGGGTTGCCGCCAGAGCCACCCGCATGCGCCAGCCGCCGGAGAATTCGGCACAGGCGCGGGCCTGGTCGGCGGTCGAAAAACCGAGGCCGCTTAAGATCGCGGCCGCGCGCGCCGGCGCCGAATGCGCGTCGATATCGACGAGCCGGGTCTGGATCTCGGCAATCCGATGCGGATCGGTGGCGAGATCGGCTTCGCGCAGCAGCGCATCGCGCTCGAGATCGGCCTTGAGCACGACCTCGATCAGGCTTTCCGGTCCGTTCGGCGCCTCCTGCGCCAGGCTGCCGATCCGCCAGCGCGGCGGCACGCCGATCGCGCCGCTTTCCAAAGCGAGCTCGCCGCGGATCGCCTTGAACAGCGTCGACTTTCCGGTGCCATTGCGGCCGACCAGGCCGACACGGGCGCCGGGAATGATCTGCACGGAACTGTTGTCGATCAGAAGCCGGCCGGCCAGCCGGATCGAGATGTCGGTGATGGAGAGCATGCGGGCCTTGTCACCGCAGGCGCTGTCAAACGCAACCGCTTTGTGGTCAGGCTCGCTGCGCCGCCGCTACTCGACCCGGAACAGGGCGTCATCGCGCCTACCCAGCTCATCGATCAGGCGCTGCAGCTGGCCGGGCAGGTGGGAATCCGGTGGTAGGCTGCGCTGCAGCCGTTCACCCACGGCGTCGCAGATCGATCGGCTGGTCTTGCGATCGATCTCCTCGCTGAAATCTGTGGCACGGCCGGTCATGGCAGGTTCCAAACATATCAAATGTGATGCTGTACCAAGTCATGGGGGTAAAATTGGTTTCCGGTCCCGCCGAAATTGCGGGGGATTTTAGTAAAGAAAGCATGAAAATAGCCCCGGCGGGGGGCACTCGCCGGGGCTACAAGGGATCGACACTGCGGGGGGACCGAAAGCTGCGCCGATCCTAACTTGGTTGCTGCGCTTGATTTAGTAGCAGCGATTGACCAGGCGCCAGCGGGGCCCCCAGGGGGTTGGGACCAGCCGGCGAACGTAGCAGCCGCCATAGCCGTAGCTGTAATAGGGACCGCCGCCGACGAAGACGCGCGGACCGTACCACGGGCGGTGCCACCCATAGCCACCGTGCCAACCGCCATACCAGCCACCATGCCAGTGCGCCGAAGCCGCAGATGGCGCGAGGGCGGCTGCGCCCAGGGAAACGGCGGCGACCGCCATGAGGGAGAATTTGCGCAACATGATCGTCTCCTGGATTACGGCGCCGGTGGCGCCCATACTGCACGACGCTTGAGGCTCTAAGGAGGTGGCGGTCCGTATCGATGTGATCGCCATCACCAATGCAGAGGATCTTACGTTCGCGGAGCTGAACGCCGGCGGCACGCGTTCTTCAGTCTGGGTTCAGGATTGTGAAATTGTTGTAACCGCTGCCGCAATCGAGGCGACCTGCTCGCTTGCGGTTGCCTCGGGGCGCCGATATAAGCCCGCAACCCACAAAACCTGCTCTTCTTGAGGACGACATCATGGCGACCGAGCGTACCTTTTCGATCATCAAGCCCGACGCGACCGAGCGCAATCTGACCGGTGCGATCAACGCGCTGATCGAGAAGGCGGGCCTGCGCATCGTCGCGCAGAAGCGCATCCGCATGTCCCGTGACCAGGCCGAGACGTTCTATGCCGTGCACAAGGCGCGGCCGTTTTTCGGCGAACTCGTGGACTTCATGATCTCGGGACCGGTCGTGGTCCAGGTGCTGGAAGGCGAGGGTGCCATCCTGAAATACCGCGATGTGATGGGTGCGACCGATCCGTCCAAGGCTGCCGATGGCACCATCCGCAAGCTGCATGCGAAGTCGATCGGCGAGAACTCCGTGCACGGCTCGGATGCGCCGGAAACCGCGGCTGTCGAGATTGCGCAGTTCTTCTCTGGCAACGAAATCGTCGGTTGATGGCAACGCGGCGCGCGGAGCATGAACCGATCTCCGCGCCCGCACGTGGCTGTCCGCAGCGGCGGACGGGACTGAAAGGCTAGGCTGTGAATTGGTTGTCGCAGATCGCTGATCCCGCCAATCTCAGCCTGTTGATTGCCCAATTCCAGACTGACATCCAAACGGCTGGTTTCTGGCTCGCGCTCGGCAAGATCGTCTGGATCAACGTGCTGCTCTCCGGCGACAATGCGCTGGTGATTGCGCTTGCCTGCCGCGGCCTTCATGGCCGTCATCGCTTCTGGGGCATGGTCGCCGGCTCCGGCATCGCCGTGGCGTTGCGCATCGCCTTTACCGGCATCGTCGCGACCTTGATGGCGCTGCCCTATCTGAAGCTGGTCGGCGGGTTGGCGTTGCTCGTGATCGCGGCCAAGCTCGTCGTACCCGAGGACGAGAACGACGAGATCGCCGCCGGCACGACACTGTGGCATGCGATCCGGATCGTGGTGCTCGCCGATATCGTGATGAGCCTCGACAATGTGATTGCGGTCGCGGCCGCGGCCAACGGTCAGGCCTCGCTGCTGATCCTCGGCCTTGCCATGAGCATTCCCCTGATCATCGCTGGCGCGGCGCTGATCATGCTGGTGCTCGATCGTTTCCCGATCCTGGTCTGGTTGGGCGCAATGCTGCTCGGCTGGGTGGCCGGCGAGGTGATCGCGACCGATCCAGCGATCGAGCCGCTGTTGCACCACCTGCTGGATGGCTCGCTGGTCATGAATGTCGACGCCGTCTCGGAGCTGTTCGCCGGCAAGACCCGTTTTGGCATTCAACTCGATATCATGGAGACCGTCGTTTCGACCTTGGGGGCATTGCTCGTGCTGATCGCAGGCTCGATCTGGCGCGGCCGCGCCCTGCAACGACAGGCCAAGGCGGAGCTGCTGGAAGCAGCCCCCGCGCGTGGGATCGATCTGCCGTGACGCGGGAGCAGGGCCCGGTGGGTCTGACGGCGGCCCCTACCAACTAACAAAATTAACAAGATGAAGGCCGCACGCCTCTGGCGCGCGGCCTTTTCTGTTGATCGGATGACGTGCTCAAGCCTGACGGACGCCGGTGTGAATCAGAGATCCGACGTGGTGGCCGCGCAGCGCGGCGGTCAGCCGGCCCGGCACCAGCCCGTTCACGATCTGCACGCGTGCGAGATGGCGCGCCGTCGTCATGACCTCAAGCAATGTGCGATCGAAGGGCAGGGTGCCCTCGAGCTTGGCAAGGTCAGCGGCGCTGGTTTCGCGCAGCAATTGCGCCTTGGCGCCGTCGGGGCCGTTCGGGTCGGAGGTGTAGACCCCATCGACGTCCTCGACGATGGTGAGGCCGGCCGCACCGAGCGCATCTGCAATCAAGAAGGCGCCGGTGTCGGCACGGTGGGGCGGGATGCGCGAGGTCGGGAATTCGTGATGATGATAGGGCGGGAACGCGCTGCCGACCACCGCACGCGCAGCGGTGAGATGAATGGCGAGCTGGTTCGCGATGGTCGGATGCTCGATATAGGAGACGCCTTCCGGTGCCAGCAGGCAGGCCAGGATGTGGCCGTTCTGGCCGGCTTCGCTGGCGGCGAGCGGGGCCAGCGATCCCACCGGGAGGCCGAGGTCGAGGCCGACGCTGTAGAGGTGGCGGGCGCGGATGCCGGCGCCGGTCAGGATCAGCAGCCGGTGCTCGGGCAGGAGCTTCCGGAGTTCGTCCACCAGCGGCAGGATCGCCTCGTGGCCGCGGTCCATGATCGCGCGGCCGCCGATCTTGATGACCTGCAGCCAGGGCAGGAGTGGGATCGGGCGGCGGCCGGCGACGGGGCGGGTGAGCTTGTCGTCGAGCAGGGTCTGGCGCGCGAGCGGGGAGGCGACGTGCTTGATGGTGTTGGTGGTGTCGTCCATGGCAGCCGGTCCCTCAGCTTGCGGTGATGATGGTGCCGACATGCTCGCCGGCCAGCGCGCGGGTCAGGTTTCCGGGGACCAGACCGTTGATGACCTGCACCTGGCGGACGTGCCGCGCCTGCTCGAGCAGGTCGAGCATCGGGAATTCGAGCACGGAATCCGCAAGCCCCTTGGCCTTCATCTCCGCCACAGTGATCTTCGGAATGAAGGTCGCCTTCTTCGTGGTCTTCGGGTTCGCGGTGTAGAGGCCGTTCTCGTCCTTCACATAGATCATCGCCTTGCAGCCGAACTGCTCGGCGACCAGGAAACAGCCGGCATCGGTGCGGTAGGGCGGAATGACGCCCTCCGCCGCAGGGCGCATCCAGAGGCCATAGGGCGGCATGCCGCTGAACACCACAGCGTTCACCTCGGCGAGATACAGCGGCACGGCCGATAGCCCGGCGCCATCGACCGCGGAGACGCCGTGCTTGGCCAACAGCTGCCCGAGCATCACAGCGTTCTGGTCGGCCACCGAGGCGCCGAGCTGCGACAGCACGCCCGCGGGCAAATTGAGCCCGGCTGCGATCGAATAGAGATGTCGCGCCCGCGTGCCGGCGCCGGTGCCGATCAGGAGCTTGTGGCTGTTGCGGGCTGCGACGATCTCCTCCACCAGCGGATAGACCGCCGCGCGGCCGCGATCGATGACGCTCTGTCCGCCGATCTTGATCACGGTCGCGTCGGGCAGGATGCGGAAGTCGGACGCCTGCTCCGCCGCTGCAATAAGCTGCGCGTCGGTCAGCGAGCGCTGCATCAGCAGTGCCTCGAGCTCCGTCGTCGTGTTCGCCATGGAAACAATCCCTTGAGAATAAGCGATGTCCAGCGTGTGTGCAGCAGCTGGAGCGCAAAGCTGCTCACCTCGGTACGTTTCCTGGCGACGCCGTCGTTCACGCAGTCGTGTGACCGACGTGGTAACAAACTTTGCAGCGTTCTTGCGATCTGCTCATAACGGCAGGAATCTAATTGAACATGATCGTGATCGTTTTGCGCATATCCGTCAACAAGGCAACAAACGGCAGTTAGTCGTTGGGGAGCTCTCCCGCACAAGGCCTGCGTGAGGTCTTGTTGGGAATAGATATTCAGTTGTTAGCACACGACAACGCGTCTGCCTAAAGATTAGCCGTTGAAGATGACGCGGCGAAACCGGTAAAGCGCAAGGCCAAAGAAGACGCTTCCGATCGCAGCCGTGATCAGGATCTCCGGCCAGACGATCGTCGCATCTGCGCTACGATACAGCACCCCTTGGGAAAAGATCACGAAATGCGGTGTCGGGCTGATGGTCTTCATCAGGTATTGCAACCAGACCGGCATGCTTTCGAGCGGCGTCGTGCTGCCCGACAGCAGCATCATGACCAGCAGCACCGGGATCGAGAGCAGGCCAAACTGCGCCATTGTCGACGCGACGGTCCCGAGCGCGATGCCGAGCGCTGCAACGGTGAACACGTAGACACACGCGCCGCCCAAAAACAGCAGCCGCGATCCGGAGACCGGCACCTGCAGCCACCATTCGACGACGATCGCCAGTGACAACGCGGTCGATACGACGATGACGATGCCATTGGCCAGGATCTTCGCCAGCATGATCTCGGAGGGAACCACCGGCATCACCAGCAGATGCTCGACGGTGCCTTGCTCGCGCTCGCGGATGAGCGCAGCGCCGCTGAGCATCACCGTGATCATGGTGAGATTGCTGATCACCTGCATCACCGCGGTGAACCAGCTCGATTTCAAATTCGGATTGAACTTGACTTCCGTCACCATCTTGGCCAGCGCGCCGAAATTAGCTTCGCGTCCGGTGATGAATTGCGTCACGTAGTCGGTCACGACATTCTGGATATAGGTCAGGCCGTTGAACGCCTGCGCCGCCGCGGTGGCATCGACGTCGATCTGGACCGCAGGCTGCCGGCCGGCCAGGATATCGGCCTGAAAATTCGGCGGGATCTCGATGACGAAAATGACGCGCTGCCCGTTCATGGCAGCGTCGATCTCGCTCGGGGTGAGGGTGATGGCGGGCTTGAATGTCGGCGGCGTGAGGCCATCGGAGATCCGTCGCGACAGATCGGAATGGTCTTCATCGACGATGCCGACCGAAAGATTTTTCGCTTCCGTCGAGGCGCCGGTGGCGGCGGCGTAGATCGCGATGGTGAAGGCGTAGACGACCAGCAAGAGCATGGTCGGGTCGGAGCGAAAGCTGCGCAGCTCCTTGATGGTCAAACGATAGATATTGGCCAGATGCAGCCGCAGCCTGGCCAGGCGGCTCTTCCGGCTCGGTTGCGCCGGTGCCAGCGGCCGTTGTCGTGACGGTTTTGCTTCACCCGCGACCGACATCTCAGGTTTCCTGTTTTTGCAGCAAGAGGTGAGCCGCGACGAAATAGACGATCGCGAACACCGCGAGCATCAGCATGTTGAGGCCGAGATCGGAAAAGCCGAGCCCTTTGGTGAAGGTGCCGACACTGATCGGCTGAAACCAGGCGGATGGAAAAATAAGGCCGATCAGCCGACCCTGGCCGGTGAGGGACGACACCGGGACAAGCAGACCTGAGAAATTCACGACCGGGATGATCGCAAGAATGGTGGTCGCAAACACCGCCGCGACCTGGGTCCGTGTGAAGGTGGAGACGAACTGTCCAAAGCCGCAGGTCGCGAAGACATAGAGCAGGGCTCCGAGCGCCAGCGCGCCGAACGAGCCCTTGACCGGCACCTGGAACACGATCAGCGCCATCAGCACGAGCAGGAGGAAGGTCAGCATTCCCACCAGCACGTAGGGAAACTGCTTGCCGAGCAGGAATTCGAGCTTGCTGACGGGCGTCGAGCGGAAATTGGCGATCGAGCCGGTCTCCTTCTCGCGGCCGACGCCGATGCTCGCCATCACTGCCGGAATCAGGACCAGCATGATCACCACGACGCTCGGGATCATGCTGAAGACGCTCTTGAACGCCTGATTGTAGCGGAATCGATTTTCGATTTGGATGCGACCGAGATAGGCCGTGGATGGTGCATTGGGACCGAACTGCTCGGTCGCGAGGTCCTGCGCGTAGCGGAGCAAGAGGCCGTTGACATAGCCTTTCGCGGTTTCGCCCCGGAACGGCATGGCGCCGTCGATCCAGAAGGCGGCCTCGGGCGCGTGCCGGCCGGCGACGTCGCGGCCGAAGCCGGAGGGGATCTCGACGGCGACGGCGAGCTCGCCGCTGCGCATGCGTCGGTCCAGCTCGGCCGACGAGCTGATTGGAGGCTGTTCGGAGAAGTAATGCGAACCGGAGAAGCTTTCGAGCAGCCTGCGGCTTTCCGGCGTCTGGTCCTGGTCGAAGGCCGCATATTTCAGATTCTCGACGTCGAAGGTGATGCCGAAGCCCATGGCCAGCATCAGAACGAGCGGACCCACGAAGGCGAAGGCGAGCCGGATCGGATCGCGCAACAGCTCCATCGTTTCGCGCCTTGCATAGGCCCACATCCGTCCCGGATCGAACCGCCTAGGCGCGATGGCTTGCACTGCCCCTGGAGCCGTCGCACTTGCAGGCGCAACAGTTTGGGGCGTCGGTGCGGGCTTGCCCTGGTCACGTTCCGCGGCGTCCTCGAGATAGGCGATGAAAGCGTCTTCGAGCGTCTCCTTTCCGCGCGCCCTGGTCAGCTCTTTCGGCGCGCCGACCGCAAGCACGCGCCCCTGATGCATCAGCGAGATGCGATCGCAGCGTTCGGCCTCGTTCATGAAATGCGTCGACAGGAAGATGGTGACGCCATCGTTGCGGGAAAGCTCGATCAGCGAGCGCCAGAACGCATCACGTGCCACCGGATCCACGCCGGAAGTCGGTTCATCGAGGATGAGCATCGGCGGACGATGCAGGACGGCGACCGCAAGCTGCAGCCGCTGCTTGTCGCCAAGCGGCAGGCTCTCCGGCTTGGCGTCCGCGATGTCTTCGAGGTCATAGCGCGCCAGCAGCTCCTTGATCCTGCCCTCGATCTCGTTCGACGGCAGATGATAGAGCTGCGCATGCAGCTCGAGATTTTGCCGGACCGTGAGCTCGCCATAGAGCGAAAACGCCTGCGACATGTAGCCGACATTGTGCCGGGCCTCCATGTCGTCGGCCGCCATCGGCCTGCCGAACAGTTTGGCCGAGCCTTCGGAGACGGGCAGCAGTCCCGTCATCATCTTCATGGTGGTGGTCTTGCCGCAGCCGTTCGAGCCGAGGAAGCCGAAGATCTCGCCGCGTCCGATGCGAAAGCTGACGTGATCGACGGCGACGAAATCACCGAACCGGCGTGTCAGGCCTTCGGCTTCGATCGCTGCGGCCTGATCGTCGCTGTCGCTGCGCGGTGGGACGACCACCTCCTGGTGCTGCGCGCGCTTGTCCGGCGGCAGCAAGGCGATGAAGGCATTGTCGAGCGTGGTCTTGCCGGCTTTGGCGAGGATATCCTTCGGTGCACCTTGCGCGATGACCTTGCCGTCGTCCATCGCGGCCAGCCAGTCGAACCGGCTGGCCTCGTCCATATAGGCGGTTGCAACGATCAGGCTCATCTGCGGGCGGCGCAGGCGGATCGAATCGATCAGCTCCCAGAACTGGCGGCGCGACAGCGGATCGACGCCGGTGGTGGGTTCGTCGAGAATGAGCAGATCCGGATCGTGCATCAGCGAGCAGCACAGGCTGACTTTCTGCTTCATGCCACCCGACAATTTGCCGCAAGGGCGATCGCCGAACGGATCGAGGCCGGTGGCCTTCAACAGCTCGTTGATGCGCGCACGGCGCTCGGCCGCGCCCTGACCGAACAGGCGGCCGAAGAAATCGATATTGTCGAACACGCTGAGCGTCGGATAGAGATTGCGGCCGAGGCCCTGTGGCATGTAGGCGATGCGGCCATAGCTGGCCTGCCGATGCCGCTCATCGGCCATGTCGCCGTCGAGCACCGTGACCTCGCCTGTCTGAATCTTGCGCACGCCGGCGATGAGCGCAAGCAAGGTGGATTTGCCGACCCCGTCTGGTCCGATCAATCCGGCCATGTAACGCGCCGGAATCTCGAGGCTGAGGCCATCGAGCGCGAAGGTTTTGGCGTAACGATGCGTGACCCGCTCGACGGTGGCGATGACGGTCCCTGTCATTGCGGCAGCTTGACCTCGAGCTCGGCCGGCCAGGCGATCTTGGGGTCGGTGCGCACGAAGCCGAGCCCGCGAACGCCGGTCTTGACCGACTTGTGATACCGGTCCAGCACTTTTGGATCGATCTGGAGCTTGACGCGAAACATCAGCTTCTCGCGTTCTTCCGTTGTCTCCACGCTCTTCGGGGTGAACTGCGCGTCGCTGGCAACGAAGCTGATGCTAGCGGGAATCACGTACTCCGGAATCGGATCGGCGATCACGCGCGCCTGATCGCCGATCGTCAATCGGCCGGCCTGTCCCGCCGGCAGATAGATCGTCATGTAGACGTCGTTGAGATCGAGAATGGTCAGAACGCGCTGGCCGGAGGCAACCACTTCGCCGGCGCGCGCCAGGCGATATTGCACGCGTCCGCTTCGCGGCGACACCAGCGACATGTCGACCAGCATCGATTGCAGCCGGTCGACATCGGCCTCGGCCGCCTTGATCGAGGACTCCGCCTGATCGCGCTGGGCATTGGCGGCGACGTAGGCGGCTTCGGCGGCCTCGAATCTGTTGCGCCGGGTGTCCACGACCTGCTGGGCGATGTTGCCGTTCTGCAGCAGGGTCTTGCCGCGATCGTAATCGGTCCTCGCGAACGACAGGTCGCTCTCGCGTTGCGCGATCAGCGCGACCGCTTCCGCCAGTGCCTGTTTGGCCTTGAGCACCTGCGCCTGAGCCGCACGCAGCTGCGCCTCGGTTTCCGGCGATGAGATGGCGGCGACCACCTGGCCGGCAGTAACCTCGTCGCCTTCATCGACGGTCAGCGTCGCAAGCCGCCCCGGATATTTGGGCGCCACATCCACCTGCGTCGCCTCGATGCGGCCGTTGGTCTTGACGATGCCATCGGGCATATCGCGGCCGCGCAGGTGATTGATCAGCGTCTCCACTGCCTTGCGCGCATCTTCGATCGGTTTGGGTGGGGCCGCCTCGGCGCGAGCTGTCCCAATCATGGACATTCCGTTCCAACAGCTCGACGGCAGTGTGACAACAGAAACGGCAAGGCAGACCGGAATCAGTCGGCTGCGTAGCAAATGAGCACTGGGTCGTCTCGGCATGATCGATCCTTGTTGTGCCGCGCAGATGCCGCCGGCACAGTCCCGCTTGGCATTTCTGTGACGATGGCAGATGAGCGCGGCGGCTCATTGATTTCGGTCAACGGGAGTCCGCGCGTCGTCGATTAGGCTGCTGCACGAGCGGCGCGCCTTGAATCTTGAATGGAGAGGGAGGGTGCAGTGGCTCAAGCCATGGCTGATACATGCGCACGTCGCGCCCTAAGACCGCCGAGAGCGTTGGAGCAACTCCCGCGCCGGATCGATGACAACGCGCCGGCGGCGTTGAGCAGGCTGAAAGAGCATCGGCAGGTCTGACAGAAATCCGATCCCGCGAACGGTCTCACCGACCAGATGCGCGACGCTTGGAGCGATCGGTTCTGTTCCTGGATATCCTGAGCCAGCGCGGCACTGCCGGGCTGTTCACGGTGGTCGTGCGGCTGGTGGCCAAAGGCCGTTCTCCCAGGTCATCAAGCCAAGTCATAGAGCCAAGTCATGGAAACGAGCGTGACCGACGTAAGGTGCTGGCCGTCGTTCCCGGCTTGCTGAGGGCGACTTCAGGCTTTCAGGGCCGGCACCGTACGCAGGGTCCATCCCTACAGGAGCGGCCGCCGGTATCATGGGGAACAGCACAACGACTGGTCGGTTGGTATTGCGCAGGTAGTTGCTGAAGGAGGCAATGATGGATAGATCGAACGCAAGATTGTGCGATGTCGCCAACCTGATCCTTGGCGCGATCCTCCTGTTCTCGCCGTGGATCTTCGGCTTCGAGGCAGGTCACCTGTCCCAGAACGCCGTCATCTCCGGAATCGTGATCGCGATCCTGGCGATTGCGGCCCTGGCCGCCTTTGCGGTCTGGGAGGAGTGGCTCAACCTCATCGTCGGCCTGTGGGTCCTGGTGTCCCCCTGGGTGCTCGGCTTCGCCGGGAACCGGACGGCTATGACGGTTCACGTCATCATCGGTGCGCTGGTCGCGATCCTCGCCGCGGTTGAAATCTGGATCACGCAGACGCCGTCCCGGCTGACGACGAGCCGCTAAGCATCGTCACATAGCCGGTTGTCGCGCCGGTCGGCGCGGCCGCGAATGACCGCGTCGACCCGAGCGACCGTCGGCGGATGTGACCCTACGCACAGCGAATGTTCGAGAGATCAGCAGCTTCGGAGACAGCTGCGACGAACCTCCATGACGTGGTCGGACGTAAAAGCTCGCTGCGCGCCCCCTTGGGCCATCAAGGCGTAATATCCTTCCCGATATGACAATGAGGATGGCCGAAATCGTGGGGCAATTCGCCGACGGCGAGATATGTGATGTTGTCGGAGCCTGGCGTGCCATCCAGGCCGGCCAACTTGCGCATCCGGAATGCGATGGCATGGTCGGCGCAGGCCGTGTCGCCGCTGACGCCGAGTCCGCCGATCACTTTTCCGCCGGCGTAGAGTGGAACGCCACCGCCAAACGTGATGATGCCGCCGGGTACCTCTCTCAGCCCCGATCCCTGCTCCTGGAACATCGGGTTGAACGGGTTGGAATTGTTCAAGCCGTAAAGCGATCCGGCGGGGAATCCGCCGTTTGCCGGGCCGCTATTGGCCGGCTGGGTGAACGAGTAGAGCATGGCGGTGGATAGCGCCAGCTGGCTGTTGCTGAAGTTGTTGGCGGTCGAGGCCTTGGCGATGGCGATAGAGCGGCTGCCCGGCCATGCATCGGGGTCGCTGCGCACGACGGAGCAGAGAAGGCCTTTCCGGTCGACGACCGCGGACCACATCAGATTCGGACTGAACAAGCCGCCGTTCGCGTCAGGCAGCTTGACGACAGCCGCGAGCTTCGCCTGGAGATTGTTGACGATGCCGTCGGGAATGCTGCAGGTCTCTTGCTCAACGCTGGTTGCCAGCGCGGGCATCGAAACCATCAATCCCATCGCGGTTGCAATCAAACACCTTGTCGTAATGGAAGCAAATTGCATGACTGACCTCTCTCTGCGCGCAAAAACATGCACATGACCGAGGGCAAGGGATGTTGAAGAGGAGCGGGTGCGATGTAATTGCGTGCGGTTCAAATTGACTGCGGTGAATGGTGGCCCCCGGCCACATTCGGAAACTAATTGACTTCGTAACTAACAGCTTCGGCCGTTCCTCGTGGAAGGCCACGTCAATTCCAACGTAAGATGATGTCGTTACCATATCAGTTCGATGACTGGCGACCCTATTTTCGTACGCGCACCGCTTCGAGATGGATGACGTTACCGCCGCTTGCGTCTTGCGATCACGGCGCTCCGCGCGGAGCTGCGTGAAAGCGACGTTTTTGCAGCGCATATGTCGACTGTTGTGCACTCAGCCGGGATTTAGAAATCGACCAATTGTCGGACTGATCAGCGCGTTTCTTCGTCTCCGCGGACCATACCGATCGGCCAAGCATAGAACGCGATCACGTCCGCTTCGGGTCAAATGCGCCTGGTCGGTCCTCCGAATGCCGACTCCCGGTGAGCCGCGGGAGCGGACATCCACGGCGCAGACCGCGAAGTGTGGAACGGGCCAATAATGGAAGTCGTTCCTTCGACGACAGAGCTTGCGCAGAGACGGCCTACCCGATTTCGATCGATGCCCAGATGGATCCCGCGAATATGGCTCCGCAGATCAGAAAGATTGCGATGGGTCTTCCTCGCCAAGCATTGAAACGCGCTCGTTGATTTAAGGTCCAGACGCTGTAACCGGATGCTCGCAGTTGTTTAAGGAATAGAACATAGCCATACTGCGTTCCGCACCAGGCGAGGGCTGACACGATACCAAACACGATCTTCATGGATTATGTCGATCCGTCGCAATACACGGGGCTGGTTGTCGCTGCAAAGTTGCAGATAGGTAATAAGACCATGAGCATCATCCCATGGAACAAGATCGGCTTCTCTTGGACAAAGCCAAGCTTCCTCGAGACATAGTACGAACCTAGCCACGTCACCGTACCGATCAAGCTGCCACGCGCGGCCGTGATGACGTACTTGGTCCTTTCCCGCACCTGACGCCTTCCTAAGCTTTTCAATCGCGCCAGACTCTATACAGGGTACATGAAGCGTTGACCGAGCCGAATGCTAAAATTTGAGTGAGTGAACGCGAAGTCCGCTCCGGGACAAGAGCGGCCCGTCGGCCCGCCGATGGCTTACTTGCGGTTCAATCTCTGCCTGCGGGTGCAAATGTGGCTGACAAGAAAATCGCCCCTCGTCTGTTTGTGATATTTGCGCGTGAAGCACATGAAGCCGTCATCTTCCGTCGGGGTCCGTCGGCCTGGTTTCATATCATTCGCTGGAACACAAAGAACGATAAGTTCTATCCAGGCGCCTGGCTGAAAGGGCGCATCTATCCAGAAAAATGCGATTTGTCGCCTGACGGCGAATTGCTTTTGTCGTTCATCCACCAAGGACGTAGTCTGAAAACGGACTACAAGGATTCATGGAGTTCGATCAGCCGGAGTCCCTGGCTTCATGCCCTTGGGCTGTGGTCCCAGGGAACAACGTATGGCGGAGGAGGACGATTTACAGACAATCGGAGTGCTGTACTCAGATTTTACCCGGTAGCAGCACATCCAAATCACCCGGGTGCTGGGCTCAATGTCAGCTTTATTGCCACTGACACGAGTTTTGCCAGAGAAACCGATCTCGCTCCTTTACATCGATCGACCCAAGAAATTGCGGGAGTGGAGTGGACCGGCCGAGATCAAAGAGGCAGATTGATTTACACTGCTGATGGCAAACTCATGTGCGCAGGCACAAAGACACGGCAAGCTACTTGCCTCGCTGACTTCAACAATCTCGTTCCGGACCCACAACCGCCCTCTTTCTCCGCAACTGCGCCGGTCGGAGCGAAGAAGCGTCAGCGACGTGTCGGACCTAAATAAAGATAGCAGCCTCATGTCGGCTTGGGATTGTATACCAACGCGGATTGAGTCTCTTTTCTTTGGGTTTTGGCGGAAGGCGCGTCCCAGTAGCTCGTTCGCTAGTGTCCGCTCTGGCTCTTGGCTGCGTAAAAACGTACTGGCGAGTAAATCCGGGAGAAAAGCATTCCTTTAGATGCCATTTCTGCAAGCGTGAGGAGCATGCTGAGCTACGGCGCGGCCGCGTCAGAGAAGCGGATTCTCCAAGGTTGTTCAGTTCTCACGTTTTCACACAGCCAAGGGTCAATTGCAGACATTGCAGGAAGCTCAGGGGCGCTAGCGCTGCTCGCGACCGGTCGTGGCGGATGATAGTCGTTCCGCGGCTAAAGCGCCCAGGCGAACACGCGTCGCAGTATGTCGCTGCCGTTCGACTCGAAGCAGCGCCCATGAGCGAGGGTGATGCGCTCCGGCTGCCATGCGAGGATGGTGCGGGCAGCCATCGTGGCTTTCCTCCGCTGCAAGAGCATCGGCAAGCGCATGCCGAAGAAGATTTGGCCTCGTGGATAATACATGCCGGTCATTCGAGTGGCGAAGCGCCAGGGCTGTTTGAGCTTGTCTAACTCAAGATTGATGATGGTGTCAGTGAGCATAAGCGTCTTGGAGAACTTGTGAAAGAAAACGATCTCTCCGAAGATTCCACCCGGGATTGCCGTTTGGTCGATATCTCCGCACCACTCTTCCGGTGCGGATGAGCCGAGGTCCCGCTGGAACTGAACGTCAATGCCGCGAGCCCGAGCCCTGCGTCGTACGCCCGGCGACGCCCAGGTCAAAGCGTCAGGGAAGGACCGCGACCACTCCCCAATGTGGGCGTAGTGGAACTGGTTGGGCGATACGAGATGGCGCACTCGCCCCATCGAGGCCAGTTCGCGCGAAAGGGCGGCGTCGTATGCGATCGGTGAATGCAAGAAGAGATCGCCGTTGCTAAGGCGCACCACGGTCATGCGCGTCGTGAACGGCAGAGGAAGCTGTACGCCTGCTGTCGTCAAATACTCGAAACGGCCATCAACAATGCCGATGTCAGGCCCGAGCGGCTTGTATCGGTTGATCGGCTCATAAAGAGAGGGGACCGCGCTACTCATGTCCGCATTCTACTGCAGTGCGGTGCGAATTCGTGCGGCCGTTTCGGGTTAAAAGCAGGCTTCCGGGTCCCGTCAATGGTTACTTCCGGTTGAGCCTCAGGAGCGGAGATCGCCAGCGCCGACCGGAAGGTCGGAATGCGCCAAAACAAGCCGGCCTCCGCTGCGCGGCAAAGCCGGCTCAGTTCTTGTCGCGAGTTGTGGGCCGCAATCAGTCGCAGATGCGCCGACGAACGGTGACATCTTCTCCAAAGCGATTAGTCCGATGGTCGATGATGACCCGGCACCTTTCACTTCGATCGTATCGATTGTAGGCATCGTAGTCGCGATCGCGGTAGTGGTCCCTATGTGGATCGACGTAAACTCCACCCGGACCGACCCCGATCTCGACGGCCTTGGCCGTCGTCGCACTGCCGGCCACGAGAACGAGTAGCGCGGCGAGCGGTAGGATGCTTCGCTTCATCATCACATGTCCTCCTTCCAATGTAGACCTGTCATGCAAAACAGCCCGGGACGGAATTAGTTTCCGGACTTCCGCGAACTAGGTGTGCGCTGCAGCACACGGTGAACTGACGCTGAACTGCTCGGTCGCGCCGGGCTTACGGCAGGCCAAGTTGCTTCACCGCGATATCGGCAATCTCCGTCGCGTCCGAATGCCCGTCGCGCGAATATCAATGCCAGAAAACGGAAATGTCCGTTGAGGGGTCACGAACGGAAATAATTGCGGCGGGCAAA
>NZ_CAFK01000147.1 GCF_000239815.1 Bradyrhizobium sp. STM 3843
CGTGGTCCAGGCCGGCGGCCCGAAGGACTGGGCGCTGCCGTACTGGAACTATTTTAAGCTCGACCAGAACAACTTGCCGCCTGCGTTCGCATCGAAGGACTGGCCGGACGGCACGGGCGACAATCCGCTGTTCGTGGAGCAACGCTACGGTCCGGACAATAATGGCACTGTCTTCGTCCCGATGGACCAGGTCGATGAGAACGCGCTCGGCGATGCCAGGTTCGTCGGCGGTGCGGATGGTGGCAGCCCGGGCTTCGGCGGCGTCAACACCGGCTTCAGCCATGGCGGCAATATCCATGGCGGCATCGAGACCCAGCCGCACGACATGGTGCATGGCTTGGTGGGCGGCGGCGATCCGGATACCAACCTGCCGGGGCTGATGTCGGATCCCGACACCGCGGGCCTCGATCCGATCTTCTACCTGCATCACGCCAATATCGATCGGCTCTGGGAGGTCTGGAACGAGACGCCGACATCGACCGGCGATCCCACCGCGTCCAAATGGGTGAAAGGTCCCGCCAGCATCGGTGAACACGCCTTCGTGCTGCCGATGCCCGGCGGCAAGAGCTGGACCTACACGCCTGGTGAGATGAAGAGTCTCTCCGAGCTTGGCTATCAGTATGACGATGTGTCGTCGCCGTTTGCCAAGCCACAGATGGTCAAGCGGTTGGAGCGGCTCGGCGTTGCCGTCGCCGCGGCCGATGTCAGGAGCGCCGCCATGGCCGAACCGAAGAGCACCGAATTGATAGGGGCCAGCGGGAGCCTGCGGGTGACGGGCTCCGATATCCGCGCCTCCGTCGCGCTCGACCGTTCGGTGCAGAGCAAGGTGACGTCGAGCCTCAAGGGGTTCGCGGCGGCGCCGGGGCAATCCGCGCCCGATCGCGTGTTCCTGAACCTCGAAAATGTGCGCGGCCTCAGCGATGCCACCACCTTCAACGTCTATATCAACGTGCCGGACGGCGACGATCCGGCCCAGCATCCCGAGCTGAAGGCGGGCAGTATTGCCCTGTTCGGCATGCGCAAGGCGTCCGCGGCTGATGACAAGCATGCCGGTGGCGGGCTGACCTTCGTGCTCGAGATCACCCGGATCATCGACGCGCTGCATCTCGCGGGTACGCTCAGCCCCGACCAACTGCATGTGCGGCTGGTGCCGCGCCAGCCGGTGCCGGACGCGGCCCAGATCAGCATCGGTCGTATCAGTGTCTTCAGGCAGTCGCCTTGAGGGCGGTGGCGCAACGATGCGCCGGGTCCACGGACCGCGGCCATGGCTCATCGTGCTTGCCGCGGTGAGCCTGTCCGGCTGGCTGGCTCTGCTGCTCGGCGGGATCGGCGCCGTGGCTCCTGCGCTGTGCGTGTCCGGAACGCTGCCGCTCACGCCGCTCTTGACATCGTTCGAACTCGCACTGCTGTTCAACGCACCGGCGAAGCTTGCATCCGGATGGGCCCTGATGTGGGCCGCGATGATGCTGCCTCTGATCGCGGCCTCCCTGCGCCATGTGCGCGACCGCAGCCTTGCGCGGCGCCGGACCGCAGCCATGCTGCTGTTCGCGACCGGGCATGCCGCGGTGTGGATCATCGCCGGGATGGTCCTGCAATTGGTCGCGCTGTCGGCGCTATGGGCGGTGCCGGCACCACGTGCATGGTTCACTGGCGCGGTGCTGCTTGCGCTGCTCTGGCAGGTGTCGCCGCTGAAGCAGTGGAGCCTCAATCGCTGTCATCGAAGGCCGCAGCTGGCGGCTTTCGGCTGGCGCGCCGATCGCGATGCGCTGTGTTTCGGCCTCGGCAACGCGATAGCCTGCGTCGGTGCCTGCTGGGCCCTGATGCTGGTGATGCTGTTGGCCGGGCCGGCCGAGCCGCTCGCGATGATCGCGGTCGCGCTGTTTGCCTTCGCCGAGCGGCTGGATACACCGGCTGCGCTCGCCTGGCGCTGGCGGGGCGGGGGCAAGGCGCTGCGGCTGATCGGGGCCGCAGCGCGTGACATCGGGAGCTATTTACTCGTGGTCACGAACGCGAGGATCTCCCGCGTCAGCCGGTCGTCATCGGTGTTGATCGAGTAGACCTCCGACATATGGCTGTGCTGCGGCAGCATCACCGCGTGCGCACAGCCGATCGCGCGCTTGCAGGCCGCCTGTTTGAGAAGATCGAACTGTTCGACGAAGCGCGGCGGATCGAGCTCGGCGGAGGCGATCATCAGCGGCAGCGTCGAGGCCTGCAGGCCTTGCAGTGACGACCGCTCCTGAAAGCGCGCGGGATCGGTGCCGAAATAGGCCATCTCCTGATCGCCCAGCGGCGACCCGGTGAGATCATAGATGCCGGAGAGCATGATCGCGCCGGCAAGGCCGCCGCCCTTGAGCTTGTGAAACTCCGGATGCGCGACATAGGCCGCGACATGCACTGCGCCGGCCGAATGCCCCATCAGGAAGATGCGCGTGGGATCGCCGCCGTTCTGCGCCGCATTGGCCGCGACCCATTGCACGGCGCTGGCGACATCTTCGACGCCGGCGGGCCAGGGCCATTTCGGCGCCAGGCGATAGGTTATGTTGACGCCGAGAAAGCCGTTCTTGGCGGCCCACAGCATGATGTTGTCGTAGAACGGGCTGTCCGGCGTGCGCTTGTTGCCGCCGATGAAGCCGCCGCCATGCACGAAGATCAGGATCGGGCGGGAGCCGGTACCGCCCTCGGGGGCGAAGACGTCGAGCAGGTTGCGCTCGGCCGGCCCGTATCTGACGTCACGCTGCACCCTGACGCCGGCATACGGCTCCATCTGCTGCAGCGGCGCGTAGATCGCCGCCGTCTTCGCGGGATCGACGCTGCGGCCGATCTCGATCAGCTTCCAGGCGATGTCGTCGGGCATCGGGCTTTCCTGGGCCTGGGCGGCGGTCATGGACAGCCAGGCCGCAGCGAGCATCGGGGCCAGTCTCAGCCGCGCCATTCGTTTAGCTCCCGCATTGTTGTTCAAGGCTCGATTTGCGGCCGGATTTATCGCGATTCCGCCGTGACTGACAGGGACTTTTGGGTTACCCAGCAACCATGAGCCGCCGCATCAAGCGAACCGAGACCCGATCAGATCGTCCGCCCACGCGTCGCAAGAGCGCGCCGGCCCGGGCCGATCGCCCGAGCAGCGATCGCGAGCGGAGCGAGCGTCCGAACCGGGATCGTCCAGGCAGCGAGAGCTTCAAGTCCGAACGCGCCGCGGGGCCTCGCAGCGAGACCAGGAGCGACCGTGCGCCGCGCGGCGAGCGCAAGGACCGTGGCGACGAATGGGCCCCCCGTGAGCGGCCTTCCGCCAAGCGGCCCTCTACCAAACGTCCTTCGGCCAAGCATCCTTCGGCCAAGCGTGCCGTCGGCAAGCCGGGACGGTACACCGCCGAGCGTATGGAGCGGCCTGCTGCGGCCCCGGCCGCGCGCAAGAGCGAACCGGACGCGCAGCCCTTGCCGACCAAGGTGCAGACCGTCGTGGTGACGGCCGACGAGAACAACATGCGCGTCGACCGTTTCCTCGAGGCGCGCTTTCCGGGCCTGTCGTTCTCCCACATCCAGCGCATCGTCCGCAAAGGTGAGCTTCGCGTCGACGGCAAGCGTGCCGACAGCAAGGACCGGCTGGAAGAAGGGCAGAGCGTACGCATCCCGCCGCTCAAACTGGACGCGCCGAAGGAGCGCGGCGCACTGTCCGAGGCCGAACGCAAGACGCTGGAAAGCCTGAAGGCGATGACGCTTTACGAGGACGACGACGTGCTCGTCCTCAACAAGCCGGCAGGGCTTGCGGTGCAGGGCGGCTCGGGCATGACGCGCCACATCGACCAGATGCTGGAGGTGATGCGCGACGCCAAGGGACAGAAGCCGCGGCTGGTGCACCGGATCGATCGCGAGACCTCGGGCTGTCTCTTGATCGCCAAGACCCGCTTTGCCGCGACGCATCTCACTGGCGCATTCCGCAGCCGCTCGGCGCGCAAGATCTATTGGGCGCTGGTAGCGGGCGTGCCGAAGCCGAAGCAGGGGCGCATCTCGACCTATCTCGCCAAGGACGAAGGCGAGGAGGACACCATCATGCGCGTCGCCGCCCATGGCGACGAAGGCGCAAGCCACGCGGTGACCTACTATGCGGTGGTCGAGGCCTCCGCGACCAAGCTGGCCTGGGTCTCGCTGAAGCCGGTCACGG
>NZ_CAFK01000146.1 GCF_000239815.1 Bradyrhizobium sp. STM 3843
TTCAATGGTTTAGGCCGGCCTCCGGCATTAGAGACGTCTCATGACCGCGTTCGTTCCTTCTCCTGTCCGCCTCGGCCTTGCCGTGCCGCTGTTCATCTCCAGTCTTGTGGTCGCAGCGTCGGCGCAAGACGCCTCGCCCTGGCAGCGCGACGGCCATTCCGCAGTGCGGCTGCTCGCAGGCTCGCGCAGCAGCAACGTGCTGCTGGGCGGTATCGCCTTCCAGCTCCAGCCCGGCTGGAAGACCTATTGGCGCACGCCCGGCGACTCCGGCGTTCCACCGCGGTTCGATTTCTCGAAATCGGAGAATGTCGAAGCGGTGACGGTGCTGTGGCCGGCGCCGACCAAGTTCGACGACGGTGCCGGCGGCCATTCGCTCGGCTATCATGACCAGATCGTGCTGCCGCTGCGAATCGTTGCCAAGAGCGCCGACAAGCCGGTGACCTTGCGCGCCGACATCAGCTATGCGGTGTGCGAGCGGATCTGCATTCCGGTGGACGCCAAGGCCGATCTCGCCTTCAACAGCGTGGCGAGCACGGAGGACGGCACGCTCTCCGCCGCGCTCGATGCTGTGCCGAAACCGGCCAATATCGGTGATCCCAACCCGCTGACGATCCGCGACGTCAAGCGTGACGGCCCCTCCAACGTCATCGTCGACGTGGTGGCGCCCGACCCCGATCACGTCAATCTGTTCGTGGAAGGACCGACGCCGGAATGGTCGCTGCCGGTCCCTGCCCCCGCGGATCACAGCCCGCCGGGCGTGAAGCGCTTCACCTTCGCGCTCGACGGCGTACCGCCCGGCATCAAGCCCGACGGAGCCGCGCTGAAATTCACTCTGGCCGGCGCCGACAAGGCCTACGAGTTCAACGTCAATCTGCCGTAGGTTTGTAGGTTTGACGAATGGAGAAACGCTGCGGCACCCTTGCTGTCGTCCCGGCGAACCGCCGCGACCCAGACGCCGCGGCCGTCATTGTGAAAGTGACTGGTTGATGTCGCTTTCGCACGGGCGACAGCTGTTCGGTCGAACCGAATCTTAACGGCCGGTTGATACAGACACGGTTCACCGCCGACAGCGCGGAGGTAGGAATGGACCGCCGCCGTGGCCGTGATGGATAGCCAAAGCCAACCCGCACAAGCCGGCCTCGTCTCCCGGTTCAAGACCAGGCTCGACCTCCTCGGCGGCACCAGCGACGCCTCAGTCACGCGCAGGCTCGCCGGGCTGATCTTTCTCATTCGCGTCGTCAGCGCCGGCCTTGCCTACATCTCGCAGATCCTGCTGGCGCGCTGGATGGGCGGCGCCGATTACGGCGTTTACGTCTATGTCTGGACCTGGGTGCTCCTGCTCGGCAGCATGCTCGATTTCGGGCTCGGCACCTCGGCGCAGAAGCTGATCCCTGAATATCGGACGCGCCGCGCGCAGGCGCAGCTGCGCGGCTTCCTCTCCGGCAGCCGCTGGCTGACCTTTGCAGCCTCGTCGGTCGCAGCGCTGTTGCTCGCGGGTCTCGTGCATCTGCTGTCGCCCTGGATCGATGCGCGCGAGATCACCCCGCTGATGATCGGCTGCGCCACGCTGCCCGCCTTCGTGGTTGCCAACACCCAGGACGGCATCGCCCGCTCGCATGACTGGATGACGCTCGGCCTGATGCCGCAATTCATCATCCGGCAGGGCTTGATCATCGCCTTCACCGCGGGCCTGTTCGTGCTCGGCTTTGCGCTCGGCGCCACCGCGGCGATGCTCGCCAGCGCCGCCGCGGTATGGATCGCGATGGCCGGACAACTCGTCGTGCTCAATCGCCGGCTCGACCGCCATGTTGAGGCGGGCCCGAATGCCTACGACATCGGCGGCTGGCTTGCGGTCTCGCTGCCGATCCTCCTGGTCGAAGGTTTCTATCTCCTGCTCTCCTACACCGACGTGCTGGTGCTGCAGCAGTTCCGGCCATCCGAAGAGGTCGGTGTCTATTTCGCCGTGGTGAAGACGCTCGCGCTGGTGTCGTTCATCCACTACGCGATGTCGGCGACGACAGCGCATCGCTTCGCCGAATATCACGCCCAGGGCGACAAGGCCCGGCTCTCGGCCTATGTCGCGCATGCGATCAGCTGGACGTTCTGGCCGTCGCTGGCGGCGACCTTGGTCCTGCTCGCGCTCGGCAAGCCGCTGCTGTTCCTGTTCGGACCGCAGTTCACGGCCGGCTACGACATCATGTTCATTGCGGCCGTCGGGCTGGTGGTGCGCGCCGCGATCGGCCCGGTCGAGCGGCTGCTCAACATGCTGGGGCAGCAACGCGCCTGCGCGCTGGCCTATGCGTCTGCCTTTGCCATGAACCTGGTCCTGTGCATCGCGCTGGTGCCGCGCTTCGGCGGCCATGGCGCCGCGGCCGCCACCTCGCTGTCGCTGAGCTTCGAGACCGCGCTGCTGTTCTGGATCGTCAAGCAGCGCCTCGGCCTGCACGTGCTGGCGATCGGCGGGCGCCGCTGAACGGCAACGCTTACTCCGAAGCCTGCCCTTGCGGTTGCGCCGAAGACACCGTTCCGGTCGTCTCGACGCGCGCGGACGTCTTTTCGTCGAGCTTCGCGGCGACAGGCATGGTCTCGAAACGGGCACGGTAGACCTGCAGATTCTCCATCACTCGCTGGACATAGTTGCGGGTTTCCGCGAACGGAATGCGCTCGACCCAATCCACCGGATCGACCTTGGGATCGCGCGGATCGCCATACTGCCTAACCCAGTCCTGCACACGGCCGCGCCCGGCATTGTAGCCGGCGAAGGTCATGATGAGAGACCCCTTGTACTCGCGCAGCAGCGCGCTCAGCTCGGCGGCGCCCATCTGCGTGTTGTAGACCGGATCTGACACCAGCCGGTCCCAATCGTAGCCGACGCCGAACCGCTTCGCGGTGTCGCGTCCGGCCTCCGGGGTCACCTGCATCAGTCCGACCGCATTGGCCGACGACCGATCCCGCTGGTCGAACCCGCTCTCGGTGCGGGCGACCGAGTAGATCACGCTGTGTTCGATACCGGGAGCAATCGGCTTGTGCTCGGGGATGCCGATGGTCGGGAAGGCGTAGAGATCGAGCGCCAGTCCACGCGCCAGCGCGGTCTTGCCGATCTGCAGCATCGCGCGGGCGTCATCACGACGTCCGGCCAGCGCGGCAAGTGCGGCCAGCAACGGGGCGTCGTCGCTCTGCTCGGCCAGATCAGTGACGAAGCTCAGCGCGACGTTCTGCTCACCAATCGCATAGAGCATGTCGGCTGCCCGCACGCGCTCGTCTGCGCTCACGCCCCCGGTCTCCGGCTCGGCCCTGAGCTCGATCCCCTCCAGGCCGAGCTTGGCGCGCGCGAGCTGACCGTAATAGGCGGTGCTGTAACGTGCGGCCGCCGTATAGGCTGCGTGGGCGGCGGCAAGGTCGCCGGCCGCCTCGGCGGCCCGACCGCGCCAGTAGTTCGCCCGCGCCAGCACGATCGGATTGGCCGAGCCCTTGTCGATTTGGGCGAACTGCGCGCGTGCGGTGGCCGGCTCGTCGAGGTAGCGCAGGGCAATCCAGCCGGCGAGGAAATGCCACTCGGCACGGTAGTTCTCGTTCTGCGGGGAAGCCGCCTGGCGGGCCACCTGGTAGGCCTCGTGAAACTGGCCGATGTCGAGCAGCTTGCGGGCCAGCACGCGACGCACGCGCCACCATTCATCGGCATCCTGCAGCGCCATGGCCTCCGCCGGCGCGGCCAGCACCCGCCTCGTGGCCTCGGCGATCTGATCGTGCCGCATCAGCCACTGGATCCGGCACAGCGCGTAACCGAGATCCCGCCGTGCGTCGCCCGGCACATCGTCAAGCAGGTCGAGCGCCTTCTTCTCGTCGCCCTTGACGGCAATGCAGGCTTTGACGATCGCGAGCCCATCGCTGCCAAGACGATGCGCTGCGCGCGCCGCTCCTGAAAAATCCTTGACCCCGAGCCGCTTGTCCATTCGCGCCTGGTAATCCTGCGAGGAGAGCAGCTCGCCGAAGGTGGAGATCACCTCGGCTTCCGTTCGCTCGGAGAGATCCTCCGACTGCCAGACCTTGCGGACCCATTGCGCGGCCGCCTCACGGTCGCCTTCCGCGACAAGAACCCGCGCCAGCGCAAGCCGGCCCTTTGCACTGGTCGGTTGCTCCCCGATGAAATTCCGCACCGTCGACGCATCGCCCTTGTCCTGCCAAAGACAAGCTTCGGCCCGGCGGCGCATCAGGCCGACATGCGGCCAGCCCGGATTGTCGCGGATGAAGGCCGCATAGCGGGTGAAGTTCGCCTCGGACTCGGCATGCCGCAACATGAACCACGCGATGAGCTTTCGTGCGGCGGGGTCCTCGATGGCCGTCACGAGAGCACCCGCCTCACTCGTCTTGCCCTTGCGGATCAGTTCGAGCGCCGATTTGAGCGCGGCAAGATCTGGCGACAATGGCGGGCCCGCAGGCGGCGCCTCGGGCGCGGCGCTCACAGTCGGAGCCGGGGCAGCGTGCTTCGCTTCGACGGCCTTTCGCTTGTTGCCGTGCGCATTGGCGAGTTCGCGTCGGTGACGCGCGGCGATCTTCGTGTCGGCCTTCTTCGCCTTCGCACCGTGCGCATTGACGACGTGCGGTCGCGCCCGCGCCCGCGCTTCGCTCGAAAGCTCCGCGACCATGCCCAAGGCCAGGACACAGGCCAGCGACCAACGCAATGGGTTCATGCCGTGATCCCCCGCGTACCCGCCGGCACAACCGACGAACTCGGTTGTGCCGTCCGGTTGAAGCCCCGCGAAGCTACCACGGTCCGCTTGACGGACTGTTACGCGGCGGCAACACCCGCGCATCAAACAACGAGTTCCCTTGATCACGCAACCGTTGATGGTTCTGCCTTGATTTGAGCACGATTGAGCCAGCAAATTGGCAAGTCGTGCGTGGGGAACGCGCGCTTGGGGAGATTGACGTGATGTCGAAGACGGGGCTGGCGTTTGCGCTGGCAGGATTGCTCCTGCTCGGCGGCTGCATGCAGGCGACGCTGTCGCCGTCCTCGGAGGCCAATTTCACGCCGCGCGACCGGCAACTGCTCGCGCATCCCCCCTACGCGGAAGCCAAGATCCCCGAGCAATTCCAGCGGCACATCGTCGACTATGACCGCCGCGAAGCGCCGGGCACGATCCTGGTCGATACCGACGCGCGCTATCTCTATTACGTCATGCCGAACGGCAAGGCGATCCGCTATGGCGTCGCGGTCGGCGAGGAAGCGATGGCATTCTCCGGCGTTGCCACGGTCGGCAAGATGGCGGAGTGGCCGGACTGGGTGCCGACGCCGGAAATCCAGGCCCGGCTCGGGCCCTATCCGAAGCGGGTTGCCGGCGGCCCCGCCAACCCGCTCGGCGCGCGTGCGATCTATTTGTATCAGGGCAACAAGGACACGCTGTACCGCATCCACGGCACCAACCAGCCGGAATATATCGGCCAGGCAATTTCGTCAGGCTGCATCCGCATGACCAATACCGACGTGGCCGATCTGTACAGCCGGGTCACCACGGGGACGACCGTGGTGGTGCTGCCGCCGGGCCAGAGCGTCGGCGGCCGCCTGTTCGCCGGGCGGGCGTGATCAAGTCTGCAAGACCGTGCACCGAACTGCCGGCGCGTCAGCGCCGAATTGCAGTCCTGTAGGATGGGTGGAGCGCAGCGATACCCATCTTCGTAGTTCTTCTCGGTAGTTCTTCGCGAACGTGATGGGTTTCGCCTTCGGCTCTACCCATCCTGCGATGCCACGCCCTCTCAGATCGCGGCCAGAAGGCCGTTCAGAGTGACGATGAGCCAGGCCCGGTCCCATCGGCGCTTCTTCCGACGCTTGTAGAACGGGTTGAGCGAAAGCGAAACCCATCGCTGCACAGGAGGTGGTGGGTCTCGCTGCGCGCAACCCACCCTGCTCGAAGCCTGAGCCCTACTCCGCGGTCCAGCCGCCGTCGATGGAGATATTGCTGCCGGTGATCTGCGCCGCATTGTCGCTGCACAGGAACAGCGCCAGCGCTGCAACCTGGTCGACCGTGACGAACTCCTTGGTCGGCTGCGCATCGAGCAGCACGTCGTTGATGACCTGCTCGCGGGTCAGGTTGCGCGCCTTCATCGTATCCGGAATCTGCTTCTCGACCAGCGGCGTCCAGACATAACCCGGCGAGATGCAGTTGCAGGTGATCTTGTGGGTGGCGAGTTCGAGCGCCACCGTCTTGGTCAGGCCGGCGATGCCGTGCTTGGCCGAGACATAGGCCGACTTGAACGGCGAGGCCACCAGCGAATGCGCCGAGGCCGTATTGATGATGCGGCCCCAGCCGCGCTTCTTCATGCCGGGCACGGCGGCGCGGATGGCGTAGAAGGCGGAGGAAAGATTGATCGCGATGATCGCTTCCCACTTCTCGATCGGAAACTCCTCGATCGGCGAGACGAACTGGATGCCTGCATTGTTGACGAGGACGTCCACCGAGCCGAAGCTCTTCTCGCCGAGCGCAATCATCTCGGCGATCTCGGCGCCCTTGCTCATGTCGGCCGGCGAATAGACCGCCTTGACCTTGAAGTCGCTTTCGATCGCCGTGCGTTCCTTTTCAATGTCGGCGGCGTTACCAAAGCCGTTGATCACGATATTGGCGCCGGCGCCGGCAAAGCCACGGGCGATGGCGAGCCCGATGCCGCTGGTCGATCCGGTCACAACTGCGGTTTTCCCTGCGAGATTCGTCGTCATGTGCTTCACTCCTTTTTAGCGGCAGGCCCATCGCCGTCATGCGTGAGATCGTAGGTGATCATGGTCTCGCCGGATTGCGGACGCTCGAGCCAATCCTTGTGCCGCATCGACTGATGGACATCGCGCACGCCGGCTTCCCAATGCTCGACCATCGCGACATGCGAGAAGTCGTAGTCCTTGGAGGAATTCTCGTAGTTCTTGCTGCGATAGATCAGATGCACGACTGTGACGGTGTTCTCCTTCGCGGCCTGGCAGAGAATCTCGAGCGAAGGGTCGTTCTTCAAATAGTCCGGCAACTTGGCAAACAGATCGCGCAACGCCCTGCGCGTGTTGTGGATGGTCCGGTTCTTGTCGGTGTTCATCCGCGTCCGACTGGAATAGCGGATGTCCTTTTCGCGCTCGGCGGCATCGAGCAGCGTTTTCGGAAGCTCGCCGCGAGCGCTGAAGAGGTCGACCTGGAAGATCAGGAGATCGCGGTCGGTTTCCGCGTCGAGCACATAGTCGAGCGGCGTATTGGAGGCGATGCCGCCGTCCCAATAATACTCGCCCTCGATCTCGATCGCTGGAAAGCCCGGCGGCAGCGCACCGGAAGCCATGATGTGTTCGGGGCCGATCCGCTTGCCGCGCTTCCTAAACTCGAAATTGTCGAAATAGACGAAATTGCCGGTGGTGATGCCGACCGCCCCGACCGACAGCCGGGTCTTCAGGTCGTTGATGCGGTCGAAATCGACCAGCCGCTCCAGCGTCTTCTTCAGCGGCGCCGTGTCGTAATAGCTGAGCGACAGCGGCGTGCTGGCCGGCCACAGCTGCACCGGCGGAATGCGCGGGGTGAAGAAGCCGGGCACGCCGAAGGTCGCGATCAGCGCCGCGCTCGCTTCGTTGAAGGCCGAGCGGCCGTGATCGCCATTGAGCAGCGGCTTCCACGGCACCGGCGCCGAGACCAGCTGCCAAAATTCCTTCAGCCGAGCGATGCGCTTCTCGGGATCATTGCCAGCGATGATGGCGGCATTCACCGCGCCGATCGAGATGCCGGCAATCCATTCCGGCTCGAAACCGTAGTGGCACAGCGCCTGATAGGCGCCGGCCTGATAGGAACCAAGCGCTCCGCCGCCCTGGAGAACCAGGACGCGCTGCGCCTCTGCGGGGGTGACCGGCGGTGCCGGAAGAGGATGTTCGGTCATCACTATCGCTTGAATATCAAAACACGGAGCAGCGTGGCGTCACTTCGCGGTGACGTCAATCCGTCCGCAGGCTATGGTGACAAGAACCAGAGACTATCCCGCGAGCCTATTGCGCCGGAATGACCTCCGCGCGACAGCCGGCTCAAGAGGATCAGGACGGCTGTTTGCCGTCCGGCGCCGCCAGGATCATGGTCCAGAACACCTTGTATTTGGTATTCGGCGCATAGCTCGCCGCGATGCCTATTTTTGTGACACCGCTTTTCAGCATATTGGCCCGGTGCGGCGGGGAATCGCGCCAGCCCGAAAACGCTTCCGCCAGCGTATGATAGCCGGCCGAGACGTTCTCGACCGCGACGGTCGCCTGGTAGCCGGCGCCGGTCAGGCGCTTGGCTAACGGCGCGCGGACGTCATGGTCGAGCTTGTTCTTGTCGGCCATGACCTGTGACTGGGATTCCGCGAGCTTCATCAACTCGGGATCGACCACGACCGTGGAGAGCCCGTTGTTCTGGCGGTATTGCGAGATCATGGTCGCAGCAGCGACGGCATCGAGCTGCGCGCCGGCCGTCGCCATGTCGAGATACATCGACGGCGTCTGCACGACGGGCGCGTCCGCCGCGCAGCCAGCGAGCAGCAATGCAATGGAGAGAGCGATAGCCAGACGCTTCAATGAACCAGTCCCTGTGCCGATGAGAGAGCCGGGTTGTTGCACATCAACCGTGGCTGAAAGGTGAATCGACGGTAAGTTCCATCAGGACAAATAGAGCCATTCGCCCGGCAACGCTTCGTCAACCATACGGCTGGCGCGGTCAAGCGTGTTGGGATGAAGCGATCCGGAGCCATGTCTGCGGTCGGCTCGCCTTTCCGTATCGCGCCGAGCATGATGCCAAGAACTCGGTGTCGTCCCGGCCTTGCGCCGGGACCCATACTCCGCGGCGGTCGTTGCGAGCGAGATGTCGCTCCAGCATGCCTCACAACAGGCGTTCGGGAGTATGGGTCCCGGATCGGCGCCCGACAACGCTAACGCGTTGCCGGGCTTGTCCGGGACGACATCTGTTTTGTTGCGAGCGGTCTCCGAACCGAGCTCTACGTGATGAGAGCGCGAGCTCGCTATGCATCACCGGACGGAGCTGGCAGCCAGCTCCGCGCGGCGCACGCACCCTCACCCCGCAAAGATCCGATACCGCCGCGGCTTCAGCCCGACGAGGTCGCCGACCTTCAGCTCGCGGTCGCGCGGGGCGTCGATCTCGATCGTGGTCGGGCCCTCTGCCAGCGCGACCTCCGCCCGCTGGACCGGGCCGAAGCTGCGCACATGGGTGACGGCGCCCTGCAGGCTGCCGCTGCCGGCGGGACCGATCAGCATGTCGTGGCGGCGAACGAACAGCGTGGAGGCGCCGGACGCAGCGTCTTCCGCCGTGATGTCCAACGGCCGGCCGTTGAGAGCGACGTGACCGGCCGACACCTCGACCGGCAACGTGATGGATTCGCCGATGAAGCCATGGACGAAGGCGGTCGCCGGATTGTCGTAGACCTCGGTCGGTGCGCCGACCTGCTCGATCCGGCCCTTGTCCATCACCACGACGCGATGCGCCACTTCGAGCGCCTCCTCCTGATCGTGCGTGACGAAGATCGAGGTGACGTTGAGATCATTATGCAGCGAGCGCAGCCATTGCCTGAGCTCCTTGCGCACCTTCGCATCCAGCGCCCCGAACGGCTCGTCGAGCAGGAGGATGCGCGGCTCGATCGCAAGCGCACGCGCCAGCGCCACGCGCTGCCGCTGGCCGCCGGAAAGCTGGTTCGGGTAGCGGTCGGCAAGCCAGTCGAGCTGCACCAGGTCGAGCAATTCGGAGACCTTGCTGCGGATCTGCGCCTCGCTCTTGCGGATCTTGCGCGGCTTGACGCGCAGGCCGAAGGCGACATTCTCGAACACCGTCATGTGCCGGAACAGCGCATAGTGCTGAAACACGAAACCGACATGGCGCTCGCGCACGCCGCGCTCGAGCGCGTTCTCGCCATCGAACAGGATCTCGCCGCTATCGGGCCAATCGAGCCCGGCGATGATCCGCAGCAGCGTGGTCTTGCCGGAGCCGGACGGACCGAGCAGCGCCAACAGCTCGCCATTGGCGACCTTCAAATCGACGTTGTCGAGTGCCTTGAACGTGCCGAACGTCTTGACGACGCCCCTCGCTTCAATGGTCACGCGGGACCTCCTCATCCAGTTGACGTTCAAGAACGGTCTTGGCGATCAGCGTGATCAGAGCGAGCATCGCCAACAGCGAGGCGATCGCGAACGAGGCCACCATCTGGTACTCGTTGTAGAGGATCTCGACCAACAGCGGCATCGTATTGGTCTCGCCGCGAACGTGGCCCGAGACGACCGAGACGGCGCCGAACTCGCCCATCGCGCGCGCATTGCAGAGCAGGACGCCATAGAGCACGCCCCATTTGATGTTCGGCAAGGTGACGCGGAAGAAGGTCTGCAGGCCCGAGGCGCCGAGCGAGATCGCCGCCTCCTCCTCCTGCGTGCCCTGCTCCTGCATCAGCGGGATCAGCGCGCGGGCCACGAACGGAAAGGTGACGAACACGGTGGCGAGCGCAATGCCGGGAAAGGCGAACAGGATCTGCAGATGATGCGCCTGCAGCCAGGGGCCAAAGAAGCCTTGCGCGCCGAACAGGAGCACGAAGACGAGGCCTGAGATGACCGGGCTCACCGAGAACGGCAGGTCGATCAGCGTGATCAGAACGGTCTTGCCGGGAAACTCGAATTTCGCAATCGCCCACGCTGCCGCCAGGCCGCACACCAGATTGGTTGCCACCGACACCAGCGCCACCAGCAGGGTCAGGCGGATCGCGGACAGCGCCTCGGGATCGATGAGAGCCGTTGCGTAAGCGCTTACGCCCTTGGCGAAGGCTTCCGCGAACACGACGACGAGCGGGAGCACCACGAAGATCGAGAGGAATGCGATGGCGAGAGTCGTGATGATGATGCGGATCGGGCGCAGCTCGGTACGCGGATCCCGGCGCGCGGCCTTGGCGGCGCGCGTGCTCTGCGCAGGGGATGTGACGCGCGGACGTTGCAAGCTCATCTCGATGCTCATGGCGCGTCCCTAATTTAGCGGTGCCCGGCTCTGCGTCCAGCGCTGCAGCCGGTTGACGGCGAGGATGATCAGGAAGGCGACCACCAGCATCACGACGGCGATCGCGGTGGCATCGGCATAGCGGTATTCCGACAGCCGGATCACGATCAGGAGCGGCGCGATCTCGGAGACATTCGGCAGGTTGCCGGCGATGAAGATCACCGAGCCGTACTCGCCCACCGCACGGGCAAAGGCGAGCGCAAAGCCGGTCAGGAGCGCCGGCGTCAGGCTGGGCAGGATCACCCTGGTCACGATCTGCCAGCGGCCGGCGCCCAGGCTCGCAGCGGCCTCCTCGATCTCGGGATCGAGATCGATCAGCACCGGCTGCACCGTCCGCACCACGAAGGGGATGCCGATGAAAATCATCGCGACGAAAATGCCGAGCGGCGTGAATGCCACCTTGACGCCGAGTGCGGCCAGCGGCGCGCCGAGCCAGCCCTTCTGGGCGAACAGCGAGGTCAGCGCCACGCCGGCGACCGCTGTTGGCAACGCGAACGGGACGTCGACGATCGCGTCGAACAACCGTCGGCCCGGAAAGCGGTAGCGGACCAGCGCCCAGACCACGATCGTACCCATCACCAGATTGACGCAGGCCGCCGCGAAAGCGAGCCCGAACGAGACGCGCAACGCATTCAGCGTGCGGCGGCTGGTCACGATGCCCCAGAACTGATCGAGGCTCAGGTCGGTCGAGCGGACAAACAACCCGGCGAGCGGAATCAGGACGATCAGCGACAGCCAGGTCAGCGTCAGTCCCATGGTGAGACCAAAGCCCGGCAAGGTGCTGCGTCGTGGTGCGAGAATCGTCAACAAACTACCCCGCCGGGCTCCCTGGTCTCCAGATCAGTTCTTGTAGATCTGATCGAAGATGCCGCCTTCGGCAAAGTGGTCCTTCTGCGCCTTGGTCCAGCCGCCGAATACGTCGTCGATCGTGAACAACTCGACCTTGGCGAACTCGTTCTCATGCTGCTTGGCCACCTCCGCATCGCGCGGACGATAGGAATTGCGTGCGGCGATTTCCTGGCCGTCCTTCGTATACCAGTATTTCAGATAGGCTTCAGCAACGCTCCGGCTCCCCTTTTTGTCGGCAACGCTGTCGACCACGGCGACCGGCGGCTCGGCCAGGATGGACAGCGAGGGGGTTACGATCTCGAACTTGTCCTTGCCGAACTCCTTGAGCGCCAGATAGGCCTCGTTTTCCCAGGCGAGCAGCACGTCGCCGACGCCCCGCTCGACGAAGGTCACGGTGGCGCCGCGCGCCCCGGTGTCGAGCACCGGAACGTGCTGATAGAGATCGCCGACGAACTGTTTGGCCTTGTCGGCCGAGCCATATTTCTTCAGGGCATAGCCCCAGGCCGCCAGATAGTTCCAGCGTGCGCCGCCCGATGTCTTGGGGTTCGGCGTGATCACGTCGACGCCCTTCTTCAAGAGGTCGTCCCAATCCTTGATGCCCTTGGGATTGCCCTTGTGCACCAGGAACACGATGGTGGAGGTGTACGGCGCAGAATTTTGTGGGAACCGCTTCTGCCAATCAGGCGCGATCAGGCCCTTGGCCGCGATCGCATCGATGTCATAGGCGAGCGCGAGCGTCACGACGTCCGCCTGCAGCCCGTCGATAACGCTGCGCGCCTGGGCGCCGGAACCGCCATGCGACTGCTTGATCTCGACGCTCTTGCCAGTGTCCTTCTGATAGGCGGCGGCAAACGCCTTGTTGAACTCGACATAGAGCTCGCGGGTCGGATCGTAGGAGACGTTGAGTAGCGTGATGTCGGCGGCATAGGCTGATCCCGCCCAGGCCAGCGCCGCAGCAACAGCGAACAGTCGTCGCATCATCTGAGCTCTCCATTCCCTGGCAATATGGCCTAACCGGCCGCCGCATTCGCGCGAGCGCGCGATGCAACACGCCGCATGTTGCGACGCAAGTCAACGAAACCGCATTTTCTTGTTTCGGTTCCGACAGCACGGTTGTGCTACAGAGTGCTGACGGTATGGATGCCGCATTCCGTCTTGGGCCGGCCCCGCCAGCGCCCGGCGCGCGCATCCTCGTCCGCCGAGGCGCGGCTGGTGCACGGCATGCAGCCGACCGAACGGAAGCCGGACGCGACCAAGGGATGCGGCGGCAGCTTGGCCTCGGCATAGATCGCGGCGATCTCAGCTTGCGAAATATTGGCAAAGGGGTTGAACTTCAGCCGGCCGCCATCCTGCTCGACGACTGAAATCGTCGAACGCGCACCACCCTGGAAGCGCTTGCGGCCGTTGATCCAAGCATCGAACGGCCCGAGCGCCCGCGCCAGCGGCTCGACCTTGCGGATGCGGCAGCAGGCGTCGGGATTGGAAAACCAGAGCTCGTTGTCGGCATCCTCGCGCGCCAGCGTCTCGGCGTCGGGCTTGATCGAGCGCACGTCACGCAGGCCGAGCCGCTCCACCAGCTGATCGCGGTAGCTCAGCGTTTCCGCGAACAGCCAGCCGGTGTCGAGGAAGATCACGGGAATGGCAGGATCGACATCGGCGATGACTTTCAACAGCGCCGCCGATTCCGTACCGACAGGACGAGACGGCGGCCAGCCGCTCGCGCCCGACGACATCGAGCGCGGCCGCAATCACCTGCTGAGGCGTGGCCGCACTCAGCGCTGCGTCGAGCTCAGCGGCCGACGTCAGACCGTCGGCCGTCCATTGAGGTACGGCATGAGCGTTCATAGGCCGGCACTCTCGGAATGGCGCAGCTGCATGCGCCGATGCAGTGCCGATATTCGTCCGTCGCCGGCCGGCTGATAGAACACCGAATAGCGCTTCACGGTCTCGGCGAACGCCTCGGCATCGGCCTGCTTCTTGACCTCGAACGCGTCGAAGCCGGCGCGCAGCATGAACACGAACTGATCGCGCAGCACCTGCCCGGTGGCCCGCAGCTCACCGCGATAGGCATAGCGTTCCCGCAACAGCCGCGCCTGGGTATAGGCGCGTCCGTCACGGAAGGTCGGAAACACCAGGGCGACGAGCGCGAGCCGAGCGAGATAGGGCACGAGGTCGTCGACATCGCGGGCATTCGGCCAGATCACGCCGAGCTTGCCCGGGCGCTTCAGCAGCGCTTCGGGATCAGCGAGGAAGCGCTTTGCCGTCACCAGGAGCGCGGCCTGCTCCGGCAGCTCGGCATCGTCGGCCACATGGACGAACGTATCGCTGGTGATTTTTCCGCCCTTAACGAGTGGCATAGACGCGCTCCCTGAATGGCTCGACGCCGAGCCGCTTCACCGTGTCGACAAACAGCTCATCCGGATGCGCACGCAGCGCCAGATAGGCTTCAACAATATCCTCGATCACATCAGCCACCTCGCCGTAAGGCACGGAGGGACCGATCAGGGTGCCGAGCACGGCACCTTCATCAGCACGGCCGCCGATCGTGATCTGATAGAATTCCTCGCCGTTCTTATCGACGCCGAGAATGCCGATATGGCCGACATGATGATGGCCGCAGGCATTGATGCAGCCGGAGATGTTGATGTGCAGCCGGCCGATCAGATTCGCGGTGTCATGGTTGGCAAAGCGCCGCGTCAATTCCTGCGCGATCGGGATCGAGCGCGCATTCGCCAGCGAGCAGTAGTCGAGGCCCGGGCAGGCGATGATGTCGGAGACGAGATTGACGTTGGGGATCGCCAGCCCGACCGCGTCAAGCGCCTTCCACAGCGCCGGCAGGTCGCGCTTCCTGACATGCGGCAGCGCCAGGTTCTGCTCATGGCCGACGCGGATTTCGCCGAAGGAGTATTTATCGGCGATATCGGCGAGCGCATCCATCTGCTCGGCGGTGGCATCGCCGGGCGGGCCGCCGACCGGCTTCAGCGAGATGGTGACGATCGCATAGCCCTGCACCTTGTGTGGAAACACCGAGTTCTTGCGCCAGGCCTCGAATTTCGCATCGTGCGCCGCCCGCTTCAGCTCGTCGGGCATATGCGGCAACGTCTCGTAGGCCGGATAAAAGAAGCGCGAGCGGATGTCCTCGATCATGTCGTCGTCGAGCTTGAGCACGCCGTCGCGGATCTGCTGCCACTCCTCCTCGACCTCGGCCGCGAACTTCTCGACGCCGAGTTCGTGCACCAGGATCTTGATCCGCGCCTTGTAGATGTTGTCGCGCCGGCCGTACTGGTTGTAGACGCGCAGGATCGCCTCGAGATAGCTCAGGATGTCGTGGCCGTGAACGAACGGCTTGATGGTCTTGGCGATGAAGGGCGTGCGGCCGAGGCCGCCGCCCACCAACACCTCGAAGCCGGTCTCGCCGTCGGCATTCTTGATCAGCTTCAGGCCGACATCGTGGATCTTGATCGCGGCACGATCATGCTCGGAGGCCGTGATGGCGATCTTGAACTTGCGCGGCAGGAACGAGAACTCCGGATGCAGGGTGGTGAACTGGCGCAGCAGCTCGGCCCAGATGCGCGGATCCTCGATTTCGCCGGGCGCAACACCCGCCCACTGGTCAGCGGTGACGTTGCGCAGATTGTTGCCGGAGGTCTGCATCGACTGGATGCCCACTTCAGCAAGGTCGGCCATCGCGTCCGGCAACTCGGCGAGCTTGATCCAGTTGAACTGGATGTTCTGCCGCGTGGTGAAGTGGCCATAGCCGCGATCGTAGCGCCGCGCCACATGGGCGAGCCGCCGCAGCTGATCCGACGCCAGCGTGCCGTAGGGGATGGCGATGCGGTACATATAGGCGTGCAGCTGCAGATACACGCCGTTCTGCAGCCGCAACATCTTGAACTCGTCCTCGGTGAGCTCGCCGGAGAGGCGGCGCTTCACCTGGTCGCGGAACTCAGCGACGCGCTCATTGACCAGCGTGCGATCGATCTCGTCGTAAGCATACATGGGTAAATAGCCTCTTAGACCTGAGCCGGCTGTGCCGGCAGCGCGATCGTGGTGCCCTTGACCCGGATGCGTTCGCGCAAATTGCCGGGCTTGATGGCGCCATCATCCTCGATCTCGACCGGTGCGATATAGGCACCGACCGCGCCCACATCATCGCCGACGGCCTCGACGAGCAGCGCGCGCGCATCGTTGACCGTGCGAACGATCGCAGCGTCGGCGATCTCGGTCGACCAGCTCTTCGCGGTGGTGCGCCAGATCACCGCGCCGTCAGCGGTCCGGTTTGCAGTGATCACGGACGGGCCGGTGATCTTAATTTTCTGTTCGAGCGGAGAGGTCATTTCAGGCAGGTTCCAGGATGTGCGCGATCACGCGGCTGAGGTTCTGCTGACGCCATGGCGCGGAATGCGCCACCACGTCGCCGATGATGAGAATGGCGGGACCGCCGTCGATCCTGCGGATCAGATCCGGCAACTGCCCGAGCGTGCCGACCGCGGCCTGCGCGTCAGGCCGCGTCACCTTGGCGAACACGCCGACCGGCGTGTCGGGCGAGCGGCCGGCGGCGAGCAGTCCGGCGCGCACCGTCGGCGCGGCCGTCATGCCCATATAGACCACGACCGTCATCTCGGTGTCGGTCAAAGCCGACCAGTCGACCGCCTCGGCATCATGGGTCTTGTGCGCGGTGAGAAAGGTGATGCGCCGCGCCTTATTGCGGAAGGTCAGCGGCACCTCGAATTGCGCGGCGGCGCCAAGGCCAGCCGTGATGCCGGGCACGATCGAATAAGCGACGCCGGCATCACGCAGCGCATCGACCTCCTCGCCGCCGCGGCCGAACACATAGGCGTCGCCGCCCTTCAGCCTGACGGCGCGCTTGCCCTCGCGCGCGGCCTCGATCAGGAGCTTGTTGACGGCCTCCTGGCCGATGCCGGGCTTGCCGATGCGGCGGCCGACCGGAACGCGCGCGGCATCGCGGCGGATACGGTCCAGAATCTCCGGCGTGACCAATTCATCATAGTAGACGATATCGGCGTCCTGCAGCGCGCGCAGCGCCTTGATCGTGAGCAGATCGGGATCGCCGGGGCCGGCGCCGACCAGGGTCACATGTCCCTCGCCTTGGCCTGCATCAGCGCGCGCGTAAGCGGTGGGATCGCCGATGCCATGCAGCGCGGCTTCCGCTTCCGCCTTGCGCCCCGCGAGCACCAGCGCGCCGATCGGGCCGTCGACGATGCGCTCCCAGAAGCGGCGGCGCAGCGGCATCTCGGCAATACCGGAATTGATCGTCTTTCGGAACGCGCCGATGAAGCTCGCGAGCTCGCCGATCCGCGCCGGTAGCACCGCCTCGATCTTTTCACGCAAGCGGCGCGCCACCACCGGCGAAGTGCCGCCGGTGCCGATCGCCACCACCACGTCGCCGCGATCGACGATCGCCGGAAAGATGAAGGTGGAATGATCGAGATCATCCATCACGTTGACCGGCAGACCGAGCGACTTGGCGCGCGCCGACATCGCCACGCCGACATCGCCGGCGCCGGCGCACAGCACGGCGATGACGCCGGTGAGCTCAGCGGTCAGCGGATCGCCATTGGCGAATTCGATCTGCTCGTTGTCGTCACGCAGGCCGGCGAGATCATGCGCAGCGCCGGTCGAAAACCAGCGCACGCGCGCGCCGGCTGCGAGCAGCACCCGAAGTTTGGCGAGCGCCAGCTCCCCCGCGCCGACGAGCAGCACGGGACCGGTCTTCAGATCAAGGAACACCGGTAGATATTGCATTGCGTCCTGGCGTTTCGACTCTTCGGGGTTGACTGGAATTATTTTCTATATAAGTGTCCAACCTCGCCGGTAAAGAGAAAAATTTTTTCCTCTTTTTTCGGCGCTTACCATAGAATTTTCGTCTCGGTAGGCCAGGACTCGGAGCATGCACGTTCTCGACAATGATTTCGCAAAAGACAAGCTGGCCGCCTCGCAGGTCGATCAAGCATCTTCCGTGCCGCGCATCCTGACCTCGGCGCCGACGATGGATCATCTCGACGCGCTGGAAGCGCAGAGCATCTACATTCTCCGCGAGGCCTTTGCACGGCTGAAAAAGCTGGCGCTCTTGTGGTCGCTCGGCAAGGACTCCAACGTGATGATCTGGCTGGCGCGCAAGGCGTTCTTCGGCCGCGTCCCGTTTCCGTGTCTGCATGTCGATACAGGCAAAAAGTTTCCAGAGATGTACGCCTTCCGCGACACTTACGCGAAGGAATGGGGCCTCGACCTCAAGGTCGACCCGTGCCCGCCGATCGACGCCGTCGATCCGACCCTGCCGCCGGCGGCGCGCTCGGCCGCGCGCAAGACCGAGGGCCTCAAGATGGCGCTCGCCAAATACGGCTTTGACGGACTGATCGCCGGCATCCGCCGCGACGAGGAGGCGACGCGCGCGAAAGAACGCGTGTTCTCGCCGCGCGGAGCGGAGGGCAATTGGGACGTGCGCGACCAGCCGCCGGAGTTCTGGGACCATTTCAACGCCTCGCCGCCGCCCGGTGCGCACTTACGCATCCATCCGATCCTGCATTGGACCGAGGCGGACATCTGGGCCTACACCCAGCGCGAGAACATCCCGATCATTCCGCTTTATCTGGCCAAGGACGGCAAGCGCTATCGCTCGCTCGGCGATCAGGACATCACCTTCCCGGTCGCCTCCACCGCCTCGAACATCGCGGAGATCCTGGCCGAGCTGGAAAACACCAAGGTGCCGGAGCGCGCCGGGCGCGCGCTCGACCACGAGACCGAAGACGCCTTCGAGCGGCTGCGCGTCGCTGGCTATCTGTGATCGGGAGCGTTAAGCAATGAACATGATGCTCCCCTCCGCCGTGTCGGCCACGCCGAACGGCACCACGCGCCCGCAGGTCCGCATCGTCATCGTCGGCCATGTCGACCACGGCAAATCCACCCTGGTCGGCCGGCTCCTGCATGAGACCGGCAGCCTGCCCGAGGGCAAGCTGGAGATGCTTAAGGCGGTCAGCGCGCGGCGCGGCATGCCGTTCGAATGGTCGTTCCTGCTGGACGCGCTGCAGACCGAGCGCGACCAGGGCATCACCATCGACACCACGCAGATCCGCTTCCGCACCAATGCGCGCGACGTGGTGCTGATCGATGCGCCCGGCCATGCCGAGTTCCTGCGCAACATGATCACCGGCGCCTCGCAGGCCGACGGCGCGGTCTTGATCATCGATGCGCTCGAAGGCGTCCGCGACCAGACCCGCCGCCACGGCTATCTGTTGCATCTGCTCGGCGTCCGCCAGGTCGCCGTCGTCGTCAACAAGATGGACCGCGTCGATTTCTCGGCCGCGCGCTTCAACGAGATCAAGGACGAGATCTCGGCGCATCTTGAAAGTCTCGGTGTGACGCCGGTGGCCGTGATCCCGATCTCGGCGCGCGACGGCGACGGCGTCGCCATCAGAACCTCGCGGATCGGCTGGTACAAGGGCCCGACCGTGGTCGAGGCGCTGGATGCGCTGGAGCCGGCGCGGCCGCTGGAAGCGTTGCCGCTACGGTTGCCCGTGCAGGCGATCTACAAGTTCGACGACCGCCGCATCATCGCCGGACGCATCGAGTCCGGCCAGCTTCGCGCCGGCGACGAGATCGTGATCATGCCGGCCGGCAAGATCGCCAAGATCCGCAGCGTCGAGGGCTGGCCGGCGACGCCGGTGACAGTGCCGCAAGGCGCGGGCCGCGCGGTCGGCATCACGCTCGACCGCGAGCTGTTCATCGAGCGCGGCGACGTCATCGCTCATGTGGCCAAGGAGCCGCAGGCGACGCGGCGGCTGCATGCGCGCATCTTCTGGCTTCACGATACCCCGCTCAAGAAGGGCGACAGCATCCTGGTGCGGCTCGGCACCCGCGAGACCCGCGCCAGCGTCATTGCGATCGAGAAGGCGATCGATCCCGGCGCGCTCGCGAGCGAAGAGACCGCAGTGGTCGGGCGCAACCATGTCGGCGAGATCGCGATCGCGCTGGCACAGCCGGTAGCGGCCGATGCCACCGCCGAGAACCCGCGCACCGGACGGCTGGTGATCGAGATCAATGGCCGCATCGCCGGCGGCGGCTTGGTGCTGTCGGTCGATGAAGGCAGACGCGCCACCCCGGTCGACATCGTGCCGGTGGAATCGGCGCTGCAGCCGCAGGAGCGCGCCGAGCGCTTCCGCCACAAGGGCGCGGTGGTGTGGCTCACGGGCCTGCCCGGCGCCGGCAAATCCACGCTTGCTCGCGCGCTGGAGCGGCGGCTGTTCACCCGCGGCGGCGCGCCGGTGCTGCTCGACGGCGACACCCTGCGCGCCGGGCTGAACAAGGATCTCGGCTTCACGCCCGAGGATCGCGCCGAGAACATCCGCCGCCTCGCCGAGGTGGCAACGCATCTCGCCCGCAACGGCCATATCGCTGTTGTCGCGGCGGTGTCGCCCGCGCGCGAGGACCGCGCCGCGGCCCGGCGCATCGCCGGCGATCTGTTCCGCGAGGTCTATGTCGCCACACCCGCCGAGGTGTGCGAAAGCCGCGATCCGAAGGGGCACTATGCCAAGGCCCGCGCCGGGAGCCTGAAAGGCTTCACCGGCATCGGCAACGACTACGAGCCGCCGACCGACGCGGAGCTCGTGATCGACACCTCGGCCTGGCCGGTCGCCGAAGCCACCGACGCGATCGAGCGGCTGCTCGCTTCCACCAGCGTGCTGTTCGACGACATCGCGGATCTGGCGGCGAATATCTGACGGACGATTTCGATCTTCCGAATGCCCTCCACCGTCATCGCCCGCTTCAGGCGGGCGATCCAGTATTCCAGAAGCGGCTGTGTTTAACTGAGACGTCTCGGCGTACTGGATGCCCCGCCTGCGCGGGGCATGACGGCGTGCCCTGAGGATGCACGTCCGCAGAATCGGGCCTCACCCCGGAACCAGCGCGGTGTTGGCCTTCGGAATCGCCTGCAGCGTCTCCGCGGAAATCCCCAGATGCTGCGTAACCAGCTCAGGCGGAATGTGCGTGAGCCATTGGTTGAGCGAGATGTCCTGGTAACGCGAGGTCTTGAACATCTCGAGGAAGACCAGATCGGTATCGCCGGTGTTCTCGATGTAATGCCCGAGCGTCTGCGGAATGTAGCCGACGTCGCCGGGGTTGAAGTCGGCGGTGCGGGCCGCGGCGCGATTGAAGAACACGGTCATGCGGCCCTTCCCTGCGATGTAGTACTGCCATTCATTGGCGTTCGGATGCCAGTGCAGCTCGCGCATGCCGCCGGGTTTCACGGTGACATGCGCCATCGCGATGTTCTTTGAGGCCGGGAAATTCGTGGAATCGACGATCCGCACCTCGCCACCGCGGTTCGATTTCTGCGGCTGCATCCGCAGCATCCGAAAATCGAATGTCTCGGCACTACGCTGCCCGGAATTGATTGCGGCGCTACGGTCCTGGTCCAATCCACCTGGGACGGCGGCCTGGAAAATATAACGCCCCTCCGACGGAATGGTCTTGAACGATGCCAGCGCGCTCTCGGTCACGCTCCAGTTCTTCGCCACTACATCCGGCGGCGTATGGATCATCCAGTCCGACAGCAGCGTGGTGTTGTCCTCCGAGAACTTGCCGTCATCGAACACCAGCAGGAACTCGCAGCCGTCGGGGCCGAGGCCCTGCAGCGAATGCGGCACTCCGGTCGGGAAGTACCAAAGATCGCCGGCACTCACATCATCCACGAAGGTGCCGCCGTCGACATCGACCGCCGTGATCCGGCACTTGCCGTACAGCATGATTGCCCATTCGTCGGCCTCGTGCCAATGCAGCTCGCGGATGCCGCCGGCGGTCAGCCGCATGTTGACGCCGGCGATGTCCTTGGAGATCGGAAAGTCCTGGACATTCACCTGGCGCGACCAGCCGCCGTCCTGGACGCGACGGTGCATCATCGCAAACGAGCTCCAGAAGGTCGGCGGCAGCGCATGGTCGGTCGGTGGCGGCAACACGCTGCTGGGGAAGAGCTGTTGAAGGGCGCGGTTCTGCGGCCCCGGATCGCTGGCGCTCTGCTGCGGCTCTGATCCTTGTGCATTGGCCTGCGCGGCGGCGCGTTCGCTGGCGAGCGCACCGGCCACCGCGGCCGTCGAGGCGCCGAGAAACTTGCGTCGCGAGAGCAGGCTCCTGAATGCCGACCGCGCGGTCAGGACCGAAAAGGGTTGAGGGGCCATGGATGCCTCCGCTTCGACCCGGCATGAACAGCGCGCGCGGGGAAGCGTTCCTGTTGCGGTTTGTCGGCCGTCCTTCAATTCTTCGTATCTGGTCGGCCTCCGATCAGCGGCCGTAGCCCGTCGATCGACGATGCAAACGCAAGGCGCCTTGTCGTCCTGTAGAGCCGCGATACCCGCCTCGACCGCATACATTCACTTGCACAACTACTTTTCGGCAGTGACAATGGGGAAACAGGTCGCTGGGCGGTGACGATGGCTACCATAGCGTTTTGGGCACGATTGATGGTCGCGATGACCATCGTGGTCGAAGCGGGTACGGCCGTGGCGCAGCCTGCCACGACGCCACCGATTGCCGAGTTCGGGGCGCTGCCCGATGCCATGATCTTCTACGTCGCACACGGTCAGCCTGACGCCTGCGGTCGCGGCTGCGCCGACTGGATCGCGGCCGAAGGCACGATCCAGTTCGACACTTTCAAACGGCTGATCGCGATCCTCGACCGCCAGTCCGGACACAAGCTGCCGGTCGTCATCAACGTGCACACCGAATCCAACCTCAGCGTCGCCGTGAGCCTCGGCCGCATCCTGCGCGACCGCGGCATCGATGCCAGCGTCGGCCGAACGGTGGTCGCAGCCTGCGGCGACAAATCGCAAGCCGATTGCCTGGTGCTGAAGCGCTCGGGCGGCGCGCTCGATGCGAGCATCGATGCCGCCAATTTCGAATGCAACATCGGCTGTGTGCTGATGCTGGCCGGCGGCGTGCGTCGCATGCTGCCGCCGGATGTGAACGTGCTTCTTGTCGGCATGGAGATCCACAACCGGCTCGCGCCGAATGTCTCTGCCGAGCATCGCGCCGGTCTGACCGCGCATTACGGCGAGCAGTTCCGGCTCTATCTGCGCGAAATGGGCGTCGACCCCACCCTGCTCGACATCGTCGATCGCAACTGGGCCGACCGCAGACGGCCCACCGAGGTGCCGCCGTCCGCATGGCTCAAGCTCGGCCTCATCACCTCGGGCGCGCTCTAGGACCGTGCAGCCCGGATGAGCGACAGCGACGTCGGGGTCCCCGCGTATCGCTTGCGCTCAGGCGGGCGACTCGGGCCGGTCAAATCGAGCCATTCAGCCCGACGGACAGATAGGTCTCGACATCCGGACCGGCCGGATTCGCCAGAACGTAGTCCAGCCAGGCCTGCCGTTCGAAGGTCTGCACCGCCAGTTCCCAGACGCAAGGGCCGTAATGCTCTGCGCTGACATCCATGAAGCGGGTCGGATCGGTGAGCGGCGCACGGAAGTGATGATGGCGCAGAATGTCGCAATCTTCCCAGCGGTCGATCAGGAGCCAGACACCGGCTTCACCGACATGGATGATGAGAAAGGCGATGTTGCTGTCCAGCTCGGTTTCCGGCAACTCCCGGAGCACCGACGCACTCGTGTCCCACGCGGCTTCGATGATATCCGGGACGTCCGACGCGACACCGCTGACGGTGATGGCATTGATCTTGACGCGCCATCGGCCGCAGGCCCGCGCTCCCAGGAACGTGACCATGCGCGGTCGGTACTGATAAGCGGCCAGACGTTGAAGATGCTGCATGTATTCAATTCATCCCGAGTATCCGCACCACTTCCGCAGGCGCCGATGCATGCTATAGTACCTCACACCTGCACGCCATCGACTGCGGAGCCTCCGATGTGGAAGGCGCTTTGGAAGGAATGGACCATCGACAAACCCGCTCTCCTGGGTGATTGGCTGTGGGAAGTTCTGGTCGTGCAGCTCGCCGCCTTGCTGGACCGGCTGACACTAAGGAAGGTGATCGCGTTCTTGCCGGTCATCGTCGTTGTTCTCGCGTACCATCACCAGATCCCACTTCCGCCCGAATTGATGCTGGTCGGCGATGTCCTGGCCTATATCGATATTGTCTCGGTCCTGCTCCTGCTCGGCATCCTGAGCCGCGTTACGACGATCCTGTTCCTCATCAAGCAGGCAACCGCACGGATCGCAGGATTCACGAGCCGTCTTGCGACTGCGGCTGGTCGGCTGGATTTGCGGCACCGGCGCGAGAGCGGCGCGAGAATTCGGAAGCGGCTGCCCGATCGCTCCGGCAATGACAGCGATGACGAACCTATCATGGCGGGCGGTCTCGCTTGGGCTTAGTACGCGAGGTGGGCAAAGCTTAGCGCCGCGCCCACCACTCCGATTTCTACAACAAGGATGGTGAGCTTTCGCCCTTCCGTCCACGGCGGACAGTGTTACGCGCTGATTTTGACAGACCGATCGGATAGCAGGCAGAGCCGAGACAAGCCTCCGCTGAGCGCGTGCCGCAGCTTCCCAACAAGCTTGTCGCACGGAAAGGGAGATCGAGATGAATGATCGAACGGTGCGGGCAGCGCTCGAACGTCATTGGGACGCCTCCGACGCCAGCGACTTCGAGGTCGAACATGAAATCTACCACGCCGATGCCGTGCTTGATTATCCGCAATCGGGCGAGCGCATCCGCGGCCGACGCAACATCCAGGAGAGCCGGACGATCCAGCCGAACAAGAAGCATTTCAAGGTCCGGCGAATGATCGGCAACGGTGATCTCTGGATCACCGAGTTCGTCCTTACCTATGACGGCAGGCCCTCCTACACCGTCAGTATCATGGAATTCCGCGACGGGCTCGTGGTCCACGAAACCCAATATTTCGCCGACCCGTTCGAGCCCGCGCCCTCGCGCGCGCATCTTGTCGAGCGGCTGGCGTAGCCCGGATGAGCGAAAGCGATATCCGGGGCCCCCGCGTATCGCTTACGCTCACGCGGGCTACGCTGATGAATCCACCTACGGAGCTTGGATGATGCCGGAAAGCGTTGCTTTGCTTAGAAACTCGCTTAGCGAGTCGCTCACTCGTTCAATACGGTCGATTGGATATTGCCCACAGCCGGCAAAGTCATGCGGCACCCGCACCAGGGGCGGATCGTCCGTCGCCTCTAGCAAATCCAGAAAATACGGATCGCCCGATCCCTCGGCACAGGCACCGATCGGAAAATATCCAAGTGATACGACTGACGCACCGGGCTCACATTCGGTTGCTTCCGACACGATCTGCACCGGTGTGAGCCATTGAACCTCGGCGCCGACGTTTGACTTGTCTACGCTTGCGTCCAGCGAAAAGCACATCCCCGCCAGTCTGTTTCCGTTTAGCATAGTGACCAGCCAGTCGGGCAGAAGCCTTGGATTGAAGCGTGATCTCAGCAGACGAATATCGTCCTCCGTCGCTTCAGCTCCGCAAAGATCTCGAGCGATCTGTTTCAAGACGACGTCGAGCACCATCGAATCCATGTCGAGCAGATCAGCGAGCCATCGTTACGTCGACGGCTGGGACGGAGCGAAAGAACGCCGCTGATAGGAATATAAGCGAGACGACCTGACGGGCAAATCGGTTGGTCGTTGGATGGCCAATTTATAGACCGCACCCACATCCAAGGTAGCGGAGCCGGGTAATTCGCCTGCGCCGAAAAGCCGATTTCACCAGCCACATCAAGCTGATTTGCCCTGTCCAGACGCCGACGCAAAAATATTCTGCTTTCGCATTTTCAGAAATCGATGTTCACTCCCTCCATCCCGTGCTCGCGAGAGGGGCGCTTCGCGATCGTCACGAAACGTTGAGCGCGGGATGCGGTGGGCGCGTCGGGTTGCAGCGTGAGTGATCATGCCGACGAGCAATCTCGATGCGCACGGCGAAATCGTGTGGTCCTGGCATCCCGGTGCTGGTGCCTGCGCAATGCCGTCAGGCATTGTCGCAAACGGGGGCAATCAAGCCGGTCCCCGGGGAGATCACGTATAAGCCGTAAAGCCATCGCGCAGGGAAGGCCGGTTGTCCGGCTCGTACCTGTGGTGACTGCCGCCTGCTTTCTTTTCTGCAGGCGGGCCACGGGTGTGAGCTAACACCCGGCCTTCCCTGCGCCCTCTTCCATTGGAGGGCGGATCGTCCGCAAAGCTCGGGCGCGGAACGCGCCGCGAGAACGAAGCCGCGTCAGTTGAGACGGCGTGAGCCTTAGGTCATGAGCATGAGTCGGAACACACTCTCCGCACTCTCATCGTCATCGCCCGGCTCCGACCGGGCGATCCAGTATTCCAGAGACGGCGGTGAGTCCTCGAAAGGCCGCGGCGTACTGGATCACCCGCCTGCGGGGGTGATGACGCCTGTCGTCATAGGATCAGGCTTGAGCGCGGCGACCATTGGCCCACCCTGTCCCCATGATGCTCCCCATGACGCGGGATCATCATCACCGCCTGCCGGCCGGAGCGCCTCCCAGACCATATGCGACACCCCTGCCCCCTTTCCCCGCCCCCCTCTTTAGCGCTAAATGCACCGCACACACCGCCCGGGAGGCGGTTTTTTCAGCATGCCCAATTCGCGCGCAACGCCGCGCCTCTCAGAGAGAAAACGTCTGATCATGAACCGCATCGACGCCCACGGACTGAAGATCGCCCCCGTCCTTTACGATTTCATCGCCAAGGAGGCGGCCCCAAAGACCGGGATCGAGGCCGATGCATTCTGGGCCGGGGTTGCCGCGATCATCCGCGATCTCGCCCCCCGGAATCGCGAGTTGCTGGCGTTCCGTGATGCCCTGCAGGCCAAGATCGACGCCTGGCACGTCGCCCACAAGGGCAAGGCCTTCGACCTCAATGCCTATACCGCCTTCCTGAAGGAGATCGGCTACCTGCTGCCGGAGCCGGCCACGCAGAAGGTCGAAACCGCCAATGTGGACGAAGAGATCAGCAAGATCTGCGGGCCGCAGCTGGTGGTGCCGCTGACCAATGCGCGCTACGCGCTCAACGCCGCCAATGCGCGCTGGGGCTCGCTCTACGACGCCTTCTACGGCACCGATGCGATCCCGCACGACCCGAGCGAGACGGGCAAGGGCTTCAACAAGGCGCGCGGCGACAAGGTGATCGCCAAGGCCAAGGCCTTCCTCGATGCCGCCGTGCCGCTCGCGACCGGCAGCCACACCGACGTGACCTCCTACAGCGTGATCGCCGGCCAGCTCTCGGCGAAGCTGAAGAGCGGCAACGCGACCGGGTTGAAGAATGCCGCGCAGTTCGCTGGCTACCAGGGCGATGCATCGGCGCCATCAGCGATCCTGCTGGTCAACAACGGCCTCCACATCGACGTCCAGATCGATCGCAGCCACGTCATCGGCAAGGATGATCCGGCCGGGGTCGCCGACATGATCATGGAGGCTGCGGTCTCCACCATCCTCGACATGGAAGACTCCGTCGCCGCGGTCGACGCCGAGGACAAGGTGCTGGTCTATCGCAACACGCTGGGCCTGATGAACGGCACGCTGTCGGCCGATTTCGAGAAGGGCGGCAAAACGCTGACGCGCGACCTGCACACCGACCGCAGCTACACGACGGCGGACGGCGGAAAGCTGACGCTGCATGGCCGCAGCCTGCTGCTGATCCGCAATTGCGGGCACCACATGTTCACCGACGCGGTGCTCGACGCCAAGGGCGAGGAGGTGCCGGAGGGCATCCTCGATGCCGCCGTGACGGGTCTGCTCGCGATCCACGATCTCAAAGGTCTGTCCAAGGTCAAAAACAGCCGCACCGGCTCGATCTACATCGTCAAGCCGAAGATGCATGGCCCCGACGAGGTGGCCTTCGCCGTCGAGCTGTTCGGCCGAGTCGAGAAGCTGCTCGGCCTGCCGGAGAACACGATGAAGATCGGCATCATGGACGAGGAGCGCCGCACCACCGTCAATCTCAAGGCCTGCATCCAGCAGGCCTCCAAGCGCATCATGTTCATCAACACCGGCTTCCTCGACCGCACCGGCGACGAGATCCACACCTCGATGGAAGCGGGCCCGATGATCCGCAAGAACGAGATGAGGGCGCAGCCCTGGATCAAGGCCTATGAGGACTGGAACGTCGATATGGGCCTGATCGATGGCCTGCCGGGACATGCGCAGATCGGCAAGGGCATGTGGGCGGCGCCCGACAAGATGGCGGACATGCTGGCGCAGAAGATCGGCCACCCGCAGGCCGGCGCCACCACCGCCTGGGTGCCGTCGCCGACCGCTGCCAGCCTGCATGCGCTGCACTACCACCAGGTCAATGTGCTGGCGCGGCAGCAGGAGCTCGCCAAGGGCGGCCAGCGCGCCAAGCTCTCCGACATCCTCACCATTCCGGTGTCGCAGTCGAACTGGGCGCCCGATGACGTGCGCCAGGAGATCGACAACAACTGCCAGGGCATTCTGGGCTATGTCGTGCGCTGGATCGACCAGGGCGTCGGCTGCTCCAAGGTGCCTGACATCCACGATGTCGGCCTGATGGAGGACCGCGCCACGTTGCGCATCTCCAGCCAGCATCTTGCCAACTGGCTGCATCACGGCGTCGTCACCGAGGCGCAGGTGATGGAATCGCTGAAGCGGATGGCCGAAGTGGTCGACAAGCAGAATGCCGGCGATCCGCTCTACCAGCCGATGGCGCCTTCCTTCGACGGGGTCGCCTTCAAGGCCGCCTGCGACCTGGTCTTCAAGGGGCGCACGCAGCCGAACGGCTACACCGAATACATCCTCACGGCGCGCCGCCGCGAGGCCAAAGCTTCGGCCTAAGTGACGAAAGCCCCGGCTGTTACGCCGGGGCTTTTTCTTTCACCGAGATACAATCTTAGACTGCTAGAAGACAGCGATGTACTTCAAGAGCGAGATCACCCCGAGGATGATCACGATCACCCGGCAGATCTGCTTGGCCCGCCCGTCGATCGGCAGCAGGTTGATCAGATACAGCACGAGAATGACGACCAGAAAGGTGACGAGAGCACTGACGAGCATGGACCGACCCCCCAAGGTAGATGAAGAAATGCGCTGGCTTCCCGAGGTTAACACGATCGCCGGTCTTAGGTTCCGCCACGGGAACCCCAAAACTGCGCAAAGCTCCGTAGTTCAACGGAGCGCCCCTTCATCTCAATCTTTACCCTGTTAGGGAACAAATGGCTCCAATTTGGAGCGCACCATGTTGAATCGTTTGACCATTGCCGCCACGCTGAAGGCCGTCATCCTCATCATCGCGGTCTTGATCGTTGCCCTGTTCGCCTCGCGGGCCTGGACGTCCTGGCGCGAACTGCAGGTCACCAACCGCATCGCATCGGTGGTCGATGCATCCGCCAGCATGTTCAAGGCCATGGATAAGCTGCGCGCCGACCGCACGACGACCAACCGCGTGCTGACGCTGGACGAGAAGCTCGAACCGGATATCGAAACCTATATCCGCGGCCTTCGTGACATTCAGATGCCCGCCATGGCTCGCGCGCTCGAGATCCTGCCGGGAATTGACTTCGCGGAGCACGCGACCCTGGTCCCTGAGTTCGAGCGCCTGTTCAAGACCTTGAACAATCAGCAGAAGGAATTCTGGCAGGAGATGACCAAGCCGAAGGCGGCGCGGCGCATGGCGCTCGGCAAGGAATATATGGACACCGAGACCAAACTTCTGGAGACGCTCGACAAGGTCCAGAACATCCTCGCCGCCGAAGTGAACCATGCCGACGCCACCGTCGACCAGCTCCTGATGATCAAGCAGCTCGCCTGGCTGCTGCGCAACACCGCAGGCGACGCATCATTCGTGGTCTCGAACGGGCTTGCCGCCGGCAAGATGACGGCGGAAACCCAACAGAACTACATGAAGGTGGTCGGCGGCGCCGAAGCAGCCTGGAAGGCGCTCCAACTGGCTGCCGGCGGCGCCAAGCTGCCGCCGGCGATGACGGCCGCGATGGATTCGACCATGCACGCTTATTTCGATGCGGACTATGCGGCGTTGCGTGATCGCCTGGTCAACGCGCTGGTCACGGGCCAGACGCCAGAAATGGTGGCCAACAAATGGAGCCCGTTCACTGTCGGGCGCCTCAGCGCTGCGGTCGCCGTGGCGGAGGTGGCGCTCGAAACCGCCAAGACCCACATCGAGGAGCAGCATGCATCGGCGCTGCGCGCGCTTGGCCTCGAGGTCTTCTTTCTGATCGCAGCGGTCGTGCTCGGGGGCGGCGCCATGGTCACCATCAGCTTGCGGGTGATCCATCCCCTGCATCGGATGCGCGACGCGATGCTGCAGGTGGCGTCCGGCAATCTCGGAGTCGAGACCGGCTATACGCACCGGCAGGACGAGATCGGCGCGCTCGCCGGCGCGCTCGAGACCTTCAAAAGCCAGGCGCAGGAGAAGCTTGCCATCGAAGCGCAGGAGCGCGAGCGCAATGCTGGAACGGTCGCGCGGCAGCGCGAGATCGAGACCTACGTCTCCGAGTTCGAGAGCGCCGTGCGCAACAGCCTCGAGCAGCTGGGCCAGGCCTCTAACGACATGCGCGCGACCTCCGCCGGATTGTCGGACGTGTCGCGGCAGACCAATGCCCGGGTGCAGGTGGCCGAGAAGGCCTCGAGCGATGCCTCGATGAATGTCGAGAGCGTCGCCTCCGCCGCCGAAGAGCTGAACGCTTCGATCGGCGACATCAGCCAGCAGGCATCGCATGCGGCCGGCATTGCCAGCCGTGCCGTCGATCAGGCGCGGATGACGGACACGACCGTGCAGGGGCTTGCCCAATCCGCGAACCGCATCGGCGAAGTGGTCGGGCTCATCAACAGCATCGCGGCGCAGACCAACCTGTTGGCGCTCAATGCCACGATCGAGGCGGCGCGCGCCGGCGAGTCCGGCAAGGGCTTTGCCGTCGTCGCCTCCGAGGTGAAGACGCTGGCGAGCCAAACCGCCAAGGCCACCGACGAGATCTCCGAGCAGATCGCCGGCATTCAGAAGGTTGCTGGAGAAGCCATCGATGCGATCAAGGGGATCGGCGGTATCATCGGCGAGGTCAACGAGGTCGCGACTGCGATTGCTGCCGCCGTGCAGGAACAGGGCGCGGCGACGCAGGAGATTTCGCGCAGCACCCAATTTGCTGCACAAGGCACCAAGAACGTCTCCGACAATGTCAGCGGCGTAAAGTCGGACGCCGATGCCGCCGCGGCCGCGGCCGAGAACGTCAAGCGCGCGTCCGAGACGCTGGAGAGCCAGAGCCAGCATCTCGGCCATCAGGTCAATGAGTTCCTCAGGAAGATCCGCGCCGCCTGACGCTCGCGTTGGTCACGCGCTACTCGGACGCGACCACCGGCGCGCGCCGAAACCGCGACCGGATCGATTCCGGCGCCGGCGAGAAGTTCATCGCGGCGTGCTTGCCGGCGCTGCGATTGGCGACCATCAGACCGTCCGCACCGGCGACGATGTCGCCCTTGCGCAAGGTCGGGTCATTGTCGATCGAGACCTTGGCCAGCCCGAAATGATCCTTGCCGTTGCAGGTGCAACCATCGACGATCTCTTTGCGGTAGCGGAAGGCATTGGGCAGTTCGGAATAAGGCTTGCCACCATCGGTCTCCGCCTCGTCGATGGCGCTGCCATAGACGATCTCGGTCTTGGCGGCGGGGCAGAAGCTATTGCAGGCCGCCTCTTTGCTCTGATCGCCGGTGGCGCCGAGCGGAAAGTAACGGCCGTCGCAGGTGCGCACGCACCAGGCCTGTCCACCGCCACCGCTGGAGGCGACGTCCTCCCGTTCCCGCGGCGCAGGCCGGCGCGGGGGCGGCGCTTCGTCCGTATACGGGAGGCGGACATAAGGCTGCGGGGCGGCCCGCGACGGCGCCTCGAAACCACCGAACAACGACGAGAAGAAGTCCTGCGCATGGGCACGCGGCAGAATCGCCAGCACCCCCGTGATCACGATTGCGCCCAACGCGAGCGTGGCGACAGCCGACCGATCTTTCATATCCGTCCCTCGCGCCTAGTTGACTGCAGAGACCGGAATGAACATGGCTTGTCGTCCCGACGGGATCGTCGTCACGGCCGGACGCAGCGCGGCCGGACGCGTGGCGGGGAGACTGCGTGCCTGCAGCGGCGCCCCCTTCATCGGTCCCTTCGGCAGCACCACGACCTTGGTGCCGACCTGGACGCGATTGAACAGGTCGGTCACGTCCTCATTGGTCAGCCGGACACAGCCGGAGGAGACAAATTTGCCGATCGTCGTGGGATCATTGGTGCCGTGAATGCGGTATTCGCTGGAGCCGAGATACATCGCCCGCGCGCCGAGCGGATTGCCGGGGCCGCCCGCCATGAAGCGCGGCAGATAGGGCTGACGCGCGATCATCTCTGCCGGCGGATGCCAATCCGGCCATTCCGCCTTGTGCGTGACGGTCTGGACGCCGGACCAGGTGAACCCCTCGCGGCCCACGCCGACGCCGTAGCGGATGGCGCGGCCACCGCCGAGCACGTAGTAGAGATAGGTATTTCCGGTGTCGATGATGATCGTGCCTGGCGCCTCGCGCGTGTCGAGATTGACGACCGTGCGGCGGAAGCGATCCGGGAGCAGGCTGTCTTCATCCTGAACCGCGGTGTCGGGCGTGGCGGCCTCTGGCGGGAAGACCTCGCGTGGCGCGGGTGCGTAGCCGAGCGTCTGCGCATGTGCAGCGGAGGCCAAGCATGGCGCCAGGACCATCAAGCCGAGGAAGACCAGCGCGGAGGAGCGGCGCAGCAGCGTGCTGCGGGTGAAAGCGGACTGTGTCATGGGTGCCCCCTTGATCGGGCATCGCGCGCGGGCGATGCGGTTCGTCACGCCAAACGCGGAAGGTCTTGCCGCAGTTCCGGCGCGGATGTGTTCGTCACGCACCTGTCAAGCTTTGCGAGGCTCACGTTCTCGCGACGGAACCCGAAAGGGGGATCGTCCGTTACTACAAGGGCAGTCCACCGGCGCAGCTCAGCGCTCGATACCTCCGGCCGCGGGAGAACGATGGTGCGCGTACTTCCGACCGAGCGGCTCATGTCGGAGGGGAATGAGAGCTCTCCGCTTCCCGAGCGCCGTAGCGAATTGCCGCCGGTTATCCGGCGTACCGAGGTGGTCGCTATCGCGCTGGTGATCCTGACGATCATCTGCGTCACCGCGGTGCTCTATGTCGCGAAGGCGTTCTTTCTTCCGGTCGTCATGGCTTTCGTGGTCGGGACCATGCTGTCGCCGGCCGCCAATTTCCTCGAGCGCTATCGGATTCCACGCGCGATCGCCGCAGTCCTGATCGTCACGGCGGTCGCTACGGGCGTAGCCTTCATCGTCGGGCTGATCTCTGCGCCGCTGCTCGACTGGAGCAACCGGCTGCCGGAGCTTGCGACCCGGCTGAAGGACAAGCTGCATGTGTTCGACCGGCCGCTCGCGCTCTGGCACGAAATGCAGACCGCCATCGGCGGCGGCAGCCCCGAGAGCACGGCCAGCCTGCAGATTCCAAAATTCGACTGGGTCCAGCCGACCATCGAATTCCTGACACCGACCTTCACCGAATTCCTGCTGTTCTTCGCCACCTTGGTGCTATTCATCGCGAGCTGGCGCGATCTGCGACGCGCGCTGATCATGATCTTCGCCGATCACGAAGCGCGGCTGCGCACCTTGCGCATTCTGAACGAGATGGAGCTTCATCTCGGCAATTATCTGTTGACGGTGACACTCATCAACACAGGTGTCGGCATTGCGACCGGCATCGCCTGCGCCTTGACCGGCATGCCCAACCCGGCAGGTCTCGGCGCGCTCGCCGCGACCTTGAATTTCATCCCGATCATCGGACCGATCGCGATGTTCGCAGTTCTCACCGTCGTCGGCATCATCGCATTCCCGACGCTCAGCGGCGGCCTGATGGCACCGCTGGCGTTCGCCGGCATCACGTTCATGGAAGGCCATTTCATCACGCCGACCATCATCGGCCGCCGTCTGGCGCTGAATGCGCTTGCCGTGTTCATCGCGCTCGCCTTCTGGACCTGGCTCTGGGGACCGATGGGCGCCTTCCTGGCTTCACCGCTACTGATCGTCGGGCTGATCATGAAGGAACATCTGCTGCCGGACGATTCGCCGCAACTTCCGTCCGACTAATTGGAGTTTCGTTCCTGGAACTTCCCCCATCACGCGGCGTTTTTCGGACTGAGACGCCCACTTTGCCCCGGGAGCTTTCGATGCCGATGACCGATGGCGAGACCGCCATGCGAGATCTCGCCGACAAAGAGAACTACGAACGACTGCAGAAGGATGTCAACGCCGTGAAAAATGATATCGCCGCCCTCACCGACCAGATCACCGACGCACTCAACGCCTTCGCTGGCAAGGCTGGCAGCCAGGCCCGCAGCGGCTATCGCCAAGCCCGCGAGAGGATGGATCAGAACCTCGACGATATTTCCGAGCGCGGTAGCGCGATGATGGACGCAGCTCAGGATGCTGCGAGCTCGCTCGAGGAACGCTTCGAGGATGTCATTACACAGCGTCCGCTTGCGACGGTCGGCATTGCGCTCGGCCTCGGCTTCCTGATTGGCGTGGCCTGGCGGCGCTGAGCGACCGAGCCGCGTCAGCTCTGCAACGACGGAAAGCACGGCCCCGACGATCGGCGCCGTGCTGGCTTGGCTGACGGGCCAAACGGCTGACGGGCCACCAGGGGGACGATCATGCTTCAGCAGTTGATTGAAGGTTTCAAAGAGTCGAGCGGCACGGCGGTGCGCTTGACGTCGCTGGCGGCCGCGGCAGCGCTCGGCCTGTTCATCACCACGAGCTTTCTCTGCGCCGCGGCGTTCGTGTTCGTGCTGGAGCGCTACGGCCTGGTGCCGGCGTGCCTGACCGGGGCCCTGATCTTCTTTATCGTGACCCTGATCGCGGCGGGCAGCTACATGGCCCGGAAGCGTCAAATCGAAACGCGCAGGGCGGAAACCGCCCGCTCTGCCGTTCACACCGCGCTCGCCGACCCGATGCTGCTGGCCACCGGCCTCCAGCTCGTGCGCACGATCGGCCTGAAGCGACTGCTCCCGATCCTGGCCGTCGGCGGGCTCGCCCTCGGCCTGATGGCCAGCCGGCAAGCCTCCGGAGACGAAACTCCGGCCGAGTAGTTAACGCGAAAGAGCCGGATGGGGACGTGTTTCACGTACCCGAATACTGGTGTGCCCGACGTCATGACCTGCCCTTGTGCAAGTCTGCTGGCCCTCCGGCCTAGATCCATCAGGTGATGCAACGGCCAGGTTGCAGCGTCTTGGCAATTTCGGTCAGGACGGACACTGATGGTTCGCAGGCGATCGGATGTTTCGCGACCTTCTTGCTGCCGTTGGTTTTGCTGCCATCGGTCCTGACCAGCTCTGCGGGCGGCCGGCCCCTCGTCTCGCCAACAACGCTTGGGCCTGTGCTCTCCGTCAGCGGCAGACGAAGCAGAAACGTGGTGTCGTCGAATTGCGACAAGTGCAGTGCGACGGTTCTGGTCAGTTGCCCCGCCGGGGCGACCACGCCGCGGTCCGCCTTTGCGGCGCGGTTCACGTTGTCGACCGACGCGCGGAGGTTCACGTTGTCGACTGACGTGCGGAGCAGTCCGCCGGTCAAATCGTGCCCGGATGCGAGCTGCACGGCGCCCAGCGTTAACGAGGCGGCCAATGTGCCGAAGACAATCACTTTTACTGTATACGCCATGGCCCTGCTCCCTCGCCTACTGGCGACGCCATTCCAACGTTGGTCGCGGGAACACGGTTCTCGGACTGGCCGATCACTTAACCGTGTCTTAAAATCGGCACCCCGAAGGCAGAAAAATAATCGCGCACATCCGAAAAATAATTTGCACCCTGAGGAACGACTTTTTGGCTCGCGCGTCATCTCGGCAGCCGGTCGTTCCCCCTGCCCCATTGACCGGCAACGCGGGGCACGGCTGTGGTGATGCCAGCCGTGCCCCGCATTCTTTTTCTGTAGAGCAGTCGCGTTTCTGTAGAGCAGTCGCGCTCTATGGCCTGCTGCACCGCAGCTGCCTGAGCCTAGCCCCATACCGCGCGCACGACTTGCCGGTATCCGCGGGATGGCCTCTGTCTGCGACGACATCTCACACCGAAACTGCGCAGAGTTCAGCAGAATTCAGAAGACGCACTAAGTGGTCAGCATGACACGCGAGCTTGCATCTGATGTAGGATCAGAGGCACTGAAGCGCATCGTGCAGCGCAATCCTGCCGGCTCGAAGTCGAGCTTCACCGTCCACGCCGGTTCGGTCGCGAAGATGGTTTGGATCATCCTGGTCCCGAAACCCTGCCGCGTCGGTTTGCTCACCGCCGGGCCGTCGCTTTCCGTCCAAGATAGGCAAATCGTTCCGCTCTTCGCGCGCGACCAGATGACATCGACTTTCCCGGACGGAATCGAGAGTGCGCCATACTTGGCGGCGTTGGTACTGAGCTCCTGAAGCGCGGCCGACAAGGCGAGCGCAAGCTTCGGGGGCAGTAGGATGGAAGGCCCGGAGATCGATAAGCGCTCGGGCCCAGCATAGGGGGCAAGCGTTCTCCGAACGATATCCTGCAAGCTGGCCCCGACCCAATTATTGGCCGTGAGCAGATTATACGCTTCGGACAGCGCGAGAATCCGCTCCTCGAATGACGACGCAAAGCCTTCCAGGCTGTGCGCACTGGCGCGCGACAAGCGCGCAATCGATTGGACGGTCGAAAGCGTGTTCTTCACGCGGTGATTGATTTCGTCGAGCAGGCCTCTTTGCTGCTGGAGCGCGCTCCGCAGTGCAGTCACATCGTAACAGCCGCAGACCGCGGCGAGCGTCTCGCCCTCATCATCGCGTACGGGAACTGCGGTGATCACCAGATTCCGCTCTGTCCCATCCACCCGGTGCACGACCTCTTCGGTCTCCGTCGCCACTCCGTCGCGCAGGGCGCGGACGATCGAGACAGCAAGCTCCGCTGTGTCGCGGCCCTTATCAACGGGACGGCCAAGCGGCTCCGGATCGTCCACCGATGTCAGACCGTCGATTCCCCACAATCTGAGCATCTGGTTGTTGATCAACGTGACCGTACCGTCGGGCGCGACAAGCAGGACGCCAATCGGCAAGCTCTCGACCGTTGCCCGCAGCAACGAGCGCTCGCGCTCGATGATCTTTTCGGCGCCGGCGAGTTCGCGACCGACCTGATGCAGAACGTTCTGCATCCGGTTGACTTCCTCGACCGACCCGGTGATCGGTTCGGAGACATGCCGCCTCAGTTCCATCACATAACGTTCGAGGCCTTCGAGCGCGGTGAGAAATTTTGCGCTGAATTGCCGTGCCAGCCACAGGCTCAGCAGGAAAGCGAGGGCAGCCAGCACCAGGATCCATTCAACAGTGCGATGAAGCGGTCCCTCGACCACTTCGCGTGGAATGGCGAGATTGATGGTCCAACCGCTCTGCGGCGATCGCAGCAGTGATGTATAGGTTGGCACGCCCTTGCGCGACATCGCTTTGATCCAAAACGCCGACGCTTCTCCAAGGCGAGCCAGAACCTCGGGGATCGTCGGCTTACCGATCAGATCTTCTCCATCAAGCAGGGGGCGACGGGCGAGAAGCAGTCCCTTCTGGTCGATGATGCTCCCGACCATTCCTGGAGAGACGTAATCGTCCATCAGCGCTGACAGATAGTTCGTCGAGAGACCTATGTTGAGCGCATAGCGAATTTGGCCGTCGACCCGGACCGGAACAGCGATCGTGACGATTGGCTGTCCATCAACAACCGCCTTCTGCAAGCCGGAGACTTGAGGGAGCCCGGTCTCCATCGCGCGACGCTCGGCCTCGAACGAGACGCGTCGGGGCAATGGCTGGTCGGGGGGCAGGCGGGTGTTGACAAGCTGCTGGCCATCCGGCGCATAGAGAACGATCGCGGTGCCCCCGATCAGGCTCACAACTTCGACCGCGTGGGCGCGAAACTCCGTGAGCCGCCCCTGCTGCAGCAGCGGCGACAAGGCAAGCACTTGCAGATCTTCGATCACGTTGGCGATGCGAAGCTCAGTCGCGTTGCGCATCAGGCGGAGCCGGTCTTCGTACTCCGTGCGCAACAGTTGCGACGATTCCGAGACGAAATGGTAGGCGAGAAAGGCTGCGGCGGCGGTGATGGGAAGCGAGGTGACCAACGCGAGCATCACCAGATAAGCCGAAATCGGGCGCGCTCGCGTCGGCTGTCCACGCGCAGAGACGTCCTGGCCGTCCAACTCATCCCCCGTATGTTTCTCGAGTCGCTACATGCAGCGAGCAGGGCTTCTAGACAGTTACAATGAACGAGACCATTTCGACGCAGTCGCGGAACTTAAGTTCCATCGGGGCAGCCGTTTGCCGACGCGGCGGGCAAGCAGCCAAGACAAATCCGGCGCGCTTCTCCTTCGAGAAGCGCGCCGGGCGAAACGCCTTACGCTACCTACCAACCCGAATCAGGCGGCAAACCTATGCCGCAGGTTTTGGCATCCGATTGCGGGAATTGCGCTGGAAGAACAGCGCCTGGCTGGCCACCGCCGAGACCATGGCGGGCTGGAACGGCTTCGAGATCAGGAAGGCCGGCTCCGGCCGCTCGCCGGTAAGGAAGCGCTCGGGATAGGCGGTGATGAACACCACCGGCACCTCGAACGAGCGCAGCAACTCGTTGACCGCATCGAGGCCGGACGACCCGTCGGCAAGCTGAATATCGGCCAGGATCAAGCCCGGCTTCCGGTTCTTGGCGAGCGCGACCGCGTCCGCATGCGTGCGGGCGACGCCAATGACGTTATGGCCGAGATTTCGCACCAGGCTCTCAAGGTCCATGGCGATGAAGGTCTCGTCCTCGATGATCAGGACGTCGGTCGCAATCTCGGCGGCCAGCTCGCGGCCTGCGGCATCGGCCAAGCGCCGGGTCTCGGCCACGTCGATGTCAAGGATGAAAGCGACTTCCTCCTCCGGGAATCCTTCCAGCGAGAGAAGCAGGAACGCCTGACGGGGCAACGGCGTAATGTTGGACAAGCGCCGCTCAGGCGGCATGGGCAAGGTCGTGACCTCGGTATCGTCGTTCAGCGCCACCGAGTTCCAGATCTGGGTGAACAGCCGAAACAGGCCAGCACGTGGACCATAGCGCTCATCCAGCAGAGACGGGTCCTGGATCAGGGCTTCCAACATGGCGCCCACATAGGCGTCCCCGGAGCCCTGGCTGCCGGTCAGGGCGCGAGCGTAACGGCGCAGCAACGGCAAATGTTCAGCAACAAGCTGTGATCGGGACATCCCCACTCCATTCGCTATTTTGGGCCATGCATGCTCGGGGGCGGCCCGGTTCCCCTGGTCCGCAGACTACTCCCGAGCCGCAGAAAAGTTCCCAAATCAATGGGAACTTTTCTCGTCCACCAGCATTAGTTCCGGATACACCTCTCGACGACGAGAATAATTCTTGAAGCTTCAGGGACTTAACTCTCGGGGAAACGTGGAAAAGGTCATGAAGGATGTAAAGTCTCAAGCCAGCAAGAATGCGGCACCCCGCAAGCCCGGCGGACTCAATGCGGAGATTCAGTCCCGGATCGGGCATCAACTCCGCGCCATGTACGACGATGTCGTCCGCCAGGGCGTGCCCGACCGGTTTGCGGATCTGATCCGGAAACTTGATGTCTCGGGCGAGCAACCCCACGTGGAGCACAGCGGGGGATCCAACGACCAAAATAACGGGAGGGACTAATGCCTCTCACTGACTCCTTGCGGGACGATATTCTGGCTTCCGTCCCAAGTCTGCGAGCCTTTGCCATCTCGCTCAGCGGCAACAGTGACCGCGCCGACGACCTGGTGCAGGAGACCCTCCTCCGCGCGCTGGCGAACATCGATTCCTTTCAGCCGGGCTCGAATCTGCCTGCGTGGCTGTTCACCATCCTGCGCAACCTGTTTCGCTCCGACTACCGCAAGCGGCGGCGCGAAGTAGAGGACGCCGAAGGCAACTATGCCAAGACCCTGAAGACGCATCCTTCGCAAGGCGCTCATTTGGAGTTTGAAGAATTCCGCGCGGCCCTCGACAAGCTGCCTCAGGATCAGCGCGAAGCCTTGATTCTGGTCGGCGCGTCCGGCTTCTCCTATGAAGACGCCGCCGCGATCTGCGGCTGCGCAGTTGGCACGATCAAGAGCCGCGTGAACCGCGCGCGCTCCAAGCTCGCCGCTCTGCTCTACGTCGAAGGCGCCGAGGATTTCGGCCCCGACGAGACGGTGCGGGCTGTGATCGGCGGCAGCGGCGGCTGATCAACTTACTCAGACGACTAAAAAAGGCGGCCGTGAAGGCCGCCTTTTTCTTTTGTACCACCATCTCGGTGCGCCGCTCGAAGGGTGTCAGTGCAAGCCCCCCAATGCGTAGATCAGCACCAGGATGGGCAGCGGCACGCCGAGCAGCCACAGCAGCAAGTAACGTCCCATGATGAGCCTCCGATCAGCAGGAATGGCCGTAAAATGCTGATCCCGTCGCTTTGGTTCCGGGCGGGAAACTCGCGGATCTGATGAGCATCAACGCGCTGGACGGACCGGTGCTGAGAACTTTTCCGTGCGATCGCGTTCGCTCATGTCGACGACGGTCATCATCGGAGCGGTGAGCTCGTAGACATAGCTCGCTTCGGTGAAGTAGCGTTTGGAGGTACCACCAAGCGCTTCCGGCGCGACGCGATCGAGCAGGATCAGACCGAAATCGCTGTCCGGCCTGCGCGTGGCCGCGCTGGTGTTGAACTCTTCCCAGCGGAATTGAAACACCGTGTCCGGCTCCTCACCGGTCACTTCCCATTTCGCCGTGATGTGCGGATGCTTTCCGACCAGCGACAGGCCCTCGTCGGAATGCGAAGCGAGCTCGAAGAACAACAGCGACAGGCTCTGCGCGGCGCGCGCGCTGACCGTGATGTCGGGACCGCTGATCGCGATGCGTTCGGCATGCGGAATGGCGCGCGCCTCGAACAATCCGCGCAGGTGCACGCCCTGCCATTGGCTCTCGCTGAGCAATGTCACGACATTCGACATCGCATGAATGCGTCCGATCAGAAGCTCGCGGGCCACATCGATGTCGCTGCCGTGACGCAAGGTGCGCGTGACGATCGATTGGATCACGGCAAGGATATTCTTGACCCGGTGATTCAGTTCGTCGATGACGGCGGTCAACCGCCGCTCGAAACCGATCCGCACCTGGATTTCCTGGCTGAGCCGCAGATTGTTGTAAGCCACATAACCGAACAGGCCGCAGACGATACCGGTCAGCGCAAGGCCGATCACAGCGACGATGGCCGCAGTCTGCTGGGCGCGACGAACCGTATTGCTCTTGGCGTAGTAGACGAGCGACCAATCGCGATTGCCGAACGTCACTGTCCGCGCCGCCGACGGCTGCGCCGCCTCCGGCGCACGCGTCCGGGTCGTCACCACCCCCTGATCGTTGGCGATCAGTTCGCTGGCCTCACGGCGCGGATCCTTGAGCGCAACGGAGAACAGCGACAGGTCGTCGTTGGTGAGCATCAGCGGCCCGAGTTCGTAGGAAAAGGTGACGAAGCCCGCCGGGGAGCTTGCGTCATCCAGCACGACCGGCGCAGCAAGGATCAAGCCGATCGGGCCGCTTGCACGCAATAGCGGAGTCGGATCGGAAGCGATCGGCTTGCCCTCGGCCATCGCGCGGGCCAGCATCGGACCGAACACCGGATGGCCATCCAACGCCATCCCCGCCAGCGGAGCGGTCTCGGGGTTGCGAGGCTCGAGATCCATCAAGACATCGACCGGGTGGTCGAGCGTTTGCTGCTCCAGCGCTTTGTCATCGAAATTGCGGATGTTGGGATTGGCAAAGCCAGACCGCTGCAGTTCGCTGCGCGCAGCCGGCAGTTCGTCGGGCTTCAATCGGGCCACCCATGCCGCGACGACGAAATCGGTCTTGAAGGCGTAGATCGCGGCGCGCAGCGGCTGCAGCATGTTGGCTCGGATCACCGTCGGCGTGCGAAACAGCCGAGAGGCCACCCGTGCCAGCAATTCGCGTTCGGTCAACCGATCCTGGACAAGGCTGGCGTGAACGTCGATCGCCCGCGCCAACGCAATGCGATCGATCGCAAGCTCCTGATCATGCACACGATAGGCGGCGAGGCCGGAGAGCACCGTTCCGATCAGCGCAATTGCACCGATGATGACACCGAGCCGAAGCACTCGTTTACTCTGCGATCAAGGGTTGACGAAGGGGTAAACGAGTCATCAAAAGCCCGGGCCGGTTACTCATGAACGCGCCGATACAGCCGACCGAACATATTATGAGTGAGCCATCAACGAGGCGCAACTGAACCCTCCGGTCTTCCCGGAGGGGGCGCACCATCAGGCCGGAATCCGGGCGTTATCTAACGGCCAAGGATCAACTTTGTTCCGGCGGCCCTGCGGCTTTTTTGAGTCCTGGATGGCCACAGCCGAGCGCCCCTCCAGGAAGATGCGGCAGATCAGCGCGCCCCGGCCAGGGGCTTAGGCGGACTCAGCCCGCCCTTGGCTTCGATAAAGCCGATGATCCGATCGAGCCCCTGGCTCTTGCGGAGATTGGTCATCACGAACGGGCGCTCGCCGCGCATCCGCTTGGCATCGAGCTCCATCTTCTCGAGCGACGCGCCGACATGCGGCGCCAGATCGATCTTGTTGATCACCAGCAGATCCGAGCGGGTAATGCCCGGGCCGCCCTTCGACGGGATCTTGTCACCGGCCGCGACATCAATGACGTAGATCGTGAGATCGGCCAGCTCCGGGGAGAATGTCGCAGCCAGATTGTCCCCACCGGATTCGATCAGCACGAGATCGAGGCTCGGGAATTTGGCGCGCATGTCCGCGACGGCCGCGAGATTCATCGAGGCATCCTCGCGGATTGCGGTATGCGGGCACCCACCTGTCTCGACACCGGCGATGCGGTCCGGCGTCAGCGAGCCCGAGCGCACCAGAAACTCGGCATCCCATTTGGTGTAGATGTCGTTGGTAATCGCCGCGATGTCGTAGCGCTCGCGCATGGATTTGCAGAGCAAGTCCATCAGCGCCGTCTTGCCCGATCCGACCGGGCCACCGATGCCGACGCGCAACGGACCGTGAGATGATGACATTAGACAATCCTTCGGTTGCCGTCGTCCCGGCGAACGCCGTGACCCCAAGCGCGAGCGCATCTGCGCTCGTCGCGGCCGCGTGATGCATCTGTCGAGCAGAATGGCTGACGCGGCCTAGAACAATCAACGCCGGTGGTTATGGGTCCCCGCTTTCGCGGGGACGACAAGAGAAACAAAGCCATCACGACCGAAACAGCCTCGTATATTGCGTCTCGTGCCGCAGGCTGGCGAGATCGGCGCGGAAGGTCGCGCTGCCGAGATCATCCAGCGTGGCTACCAGCGCACGAGCCGCGGTCGCAGCCACGGCCGGCTCGAGCGCCGCCAGCACGCGCTGACAGTCGGTCTGCCCGAGCGGGATCAGGCGGCTGCCAGCCGAGATCCAATTCGAAGTCAGCGCGTGCAGAAAGGCATGCAGCGTCGGCGCAAGCGGGATGCCATGCGCCGAAGCAACCAGGCCGACCGCAACCGGGTAGACGATCGCCTCGCACTGCGCGACGGCAGCCGCAAGCCCCTCGCAAGTCCAAGCGGCCTGTGCAATCTCGATGAAGGCTCGCCCCTGCGCCGTCGTTTCGAGCTGCCGCTCGCGCGACGGCACAAAGGCCGCCGCAAGCTCCGCGACATCACGCAACCCGCGCATGTCGTCCAGTTGCAGCGCCCGATGCGCGTGCACCAGAAACACGCCGTCGCAGAAGCCTGCGCCGTCGGTCAGCATGGCCGACAGCCAGTGGCGGAGAGTGCCGGCGCCGGTGACGTCACCCGCTTCCACCGCCCATTCGATGCCGCTCGAATAGGAGAAACCGCCGACCGGGAATGATGGCGACAGCCAGGTCAGCAGCCGATACAGCGCCGCCGCCTCGGCCTCCGTTATTGCATCGGGCGCATGCCGCAGCTCATTTGTGGTCATGAGCATGGGAATGGTCGTGATGATGCGCGTGACCGCAATGCTCATCGTGATGATGGTGGCCATGCGCATGGCGATCGTGGCCATGATGGGCATGATCATGCGAAGCGTGGTCATGTGTCCCGTGGTCGTGATGATGCGCATGGTCATGATCATGCGCATCGTGCCCGCTGGCCGGCTCGGCATAGGCGCCGCCTTCCGGATCGAACGGCGCCTCGATCTCGATCACGCGCGCACCGAGCCCTTTGACCATCGCTTCGATGACATGATCGCGGCGGATGCGCAGGCCCTTGCCCATGATCTGCGTCGGCAGATGGCGGTTGCCGAGATGCCAGGCGAGCCGCATCAGGTGATGCGGATCGGCGGCCCGGATCTCCAGCAGCGGCTCCGCTGCTGCAACGACCTCGACCAGGCGACCATCCTCGAGCACGAGCGCATCGCCACCGCGCAAGGCGATGGCGTGCTCGAGGTCGAGCAGAAAAGCGAGCCCGCGCGTGCCGCTCATCGCCATCCGCCGCCGATGGCGGTCGTCGAAGTCGAGCACGACGGTATCGGCGGCGGCTTCAGTCCATCGATGCTGTCCAAGCACACGCGTGGCGCGGATCATGCTGGTACTCCCATTCTCGTCAATTCCGTTCAGCGGACGTCCACCTTCGCGGGCGTGATGATCTCGATCCGGGGCGGTGCCGCAAAGCATTTCACGGCGACGCGACCGAACGCCTTCATGTGATCGGCGGTGCGATGCGGCGCCAGTAGGTCCGCATTCTCCCATTGCTCGACGAACACCATCCTGCTGGGATCGGTGACGCTCTCATGCAAATCATAGGCGATATTGCCGGGCTCCTTGCGCGTCTCGGCGATGCAGGCGGTGGCGGCGGCAATGAATTCGGCGCGCGTTTCGGGTTTCACGGTCAACGTAGCGACGACATAGATCACGAAGGAATCCTCCCGGTATTTTTTCGGCTTTGTACCGGGAGGAAGTCTAGAACATGAAATAGCGCTGCGCCATGGGCAGCACCTCGGCGGGCTCGCATGTCAGGAGTTCGCCGTCCGCGCGCACCTCATAAGTCTCCGGATCGACCTCGATCTTGGGCAGAGCCTCATTATGGATCATGCTCTTCTTGGAGATGCGTCCGCGCGTGTTCTGCACCGCGTAGAGCTTCTTGGAGATGCCGAGCTGGCGGGCAAGGTTGCCGGTGACCGCCGCCTTCGAGGTGAACACCACGGACGAGGCCGTCAGCGACTTGCCGAACGCCGCGAACATCGGCTGGTAGTGCACGGGCTGCGGCGTCGGGATCGAGGCGTTGGGATCGCCCATCGGAGCGGCGACGATCGAGCCGCCCTTGATGATGCAATCCGGCTTGACGCCGAAGAAGGCCGGCGACCACAGCACGAGATCGGCAAGCTTGCCTTTCTCGACCGAGCCGATCAGCTTCGAGACGCCATGCGCGATCGCGGGATTGATGGTGTATTTGGCGATGTAGCGCTTGACGCGGAAATTGTCGTTGTCGTTGCCCTTGTCCTCCGGCAGCGCGCCGCGTTGCTTCTTCATCTTGTCGGCGGTCTGCCAGGTGCGGATGATGACCTCGCCGAGTCGGCCCATGGCCTGTGAGTCCGACGACATCATCGACAGCGCGCCCAGGTCATGCAGGATGTCTTCGGCAGCGATCGTTTCCTTGCGGATGCGGCTTTCGGCAAAGGCGAGATCTTCCGCGATCGACGGATCGAGGTGATGGCACACCATCAGCATGTCCAGATGCTCGTCGATGGTGTTGCGGGTGAACGGCCGGGTCGGATTGGTCGAGGACGGCAGCACGTTCTTCAAGCCAGCAACCTTGATGATGTCGGGCGCGTGGCCGCCGCCCGCACCTTCGGTGTGGAAGGCGTGGATGGTGCGGCCCTTGAACGCCTTGATCGTATCCTCGACGAAGCCGGATTCGTTGAGCGTGTCGGAGTGCAGCATCACCTGTACGTCATGGTCGTCGGCAACCGAGAGACAGTTGTCGATCGCAGCCGGCGTGGTGCCCCAGTCCTCATGCAGCTTCAGCGCGCAGGCGCCGGCCTTGATCATCTCGACCAGCGCCGCGGGGCGCGCTGCATTGCCCTTGCCGGAGATGCCGAGATTGACCGGAAAGGCATCGAACGACTGGATCATTCGCGCGATGTGCCAGGGTCCCGGCGTGCAGGTGGTCGCAAACGTGCCGTGCGACGGGCCGGTGCCGCCGCCCAGCATCGAGGTGACACCCGACATCAGCGCGTGCTCGATCTGCTGCGGACAGATGAAATGGATGTGGCTGTCGAAACCGCCCGCGGTGAGGATCTTGCCCTCGCCTGCGATCACGTCGGTACCGGGGCCGATCACGATAGTGACGCCCGGCTGGATGTCGGGGTTGCCAGCCTTGCCGATCGCCGCGATCATGCCGTCCTTGATGGCGACATCGGCTTTGACGATGCCCCAATGGTCGACAATCAGCGCGTTGGTGATGACGGTGTCGGCCGCGCCCTGCTTGTTGGTGACCTGCGACTGGCCCATGCCGTCGCGGATCACCTTGCCACCGCCGAACTTCACCTCCTCGCCATAGGTGGTGAAATCCTTCTCGACCTCGATGATGAGATCGGTGTCGGCCAACCGCACCTTGTCGCCGGTGGTCGGGCCGAACATGTCGGCATAGACGGAACGCTTGATCTTGACGGACATTGCCGGCCCCCACTCTGCTTATCTCTTGTCGTGACGCGTTCCGCTCACAGCGTCGCCCTCGCATTGGCAACTGCCTCGTCGAACAGCGCATCGAGCTGCGCGTTGACGCCGCGGCAGCCGGCGACGACCTGCTCGGCCCAGCCGACATAGTCCATCAATTCCAGCTGCTGCTCGAAATCGGGCTCGAAAAAGATGCGGGCGCGGATGTTGCTGATCTTGTCGGCGATCTTGATCTGCTTGGCCCCGTCCGACTTCTTCGGCGCCTCCAGCACCTGGAGCTGCCGTCGCTCGCTCTTCGCCAGCGTCATGTCGTCGGTGACCTCCTCGACCAGACCGGCCACGCGCAGGCCGAAGCGCTGCGCCAGCTCGTCATGCGTCGTGTCGGTGTCCTCGATCGTGTCATGCAGCCAGCCGGCCGCGACCAGCTCGGCATCCTCGCCGTTGCTGGCGACCGAGAGCAGGTTCGCAACCTCGGCAAGATGATTGATATAGGGCTCCCCGCTGCGACCTTTGCGCTGCTGGCCCAAGTGGCGCCGCGCAGCCAACTCGGCGGCTTCGGAGACGAGGCGAACGCCGGTCAGCATGGCCTACAGCTTGCCCATCACGTCGCCGCGGAAGCCATAGACGGTGCGCTTGCCGGCGAGCGCGACCAGCTGCACGTCGCGGGTCTGGCCCGGCTCGAAACGCACGGCAGTGCCGGCAGCGATATCGAGCCGCATGCCACGCGCCTTCTTGCGGTCGAACTTCAGCGCCGGATTGGTCTCGAAGAAATGGTAGTGCGATCCCACCTGGATCGGCCGGTCGCCGGTGTTGGCAACCGTGAGCGTCACGGTCTTGCGACCGGCGTTGAGCTCGATCTCGCCGTCCTGGATGAAGAGTTCGCCGGGGATCATTTCATCTTTCTCCGTCATTCCGGGGCGGTCCGCAGGACCGAACCCGGAATCTCAAAACACCGACTTTAAACAATCTCTGGATTCCGGGCCCAGCGCTCCGCGCTGTCCCGGAATGACGCATCGAAAAGCTACCTGATCGGCTCGTGCACAGTGACGAGCTTGGTGCCATCGGGGAAGGTCGCCTCGACCTGGATGTCGTGGATCATCTCGGGGATGCCGGCCATCACCTGTTCACGGGTCAGAACCTGCGCACCGGCCTGCATCAGCTCGGCGACGGTGCGGCCGTCGCGCGCGCCCTCCAGGATGAAATCGGAAATGATGGCGACAGCCTCGGGGTGGTTGAGCTTGACGCCGCGCTCCAGCCTGCGGCGCGCCACGATGGCCGCCATCGAGATCAGAAGCTTATCCTTTTCGCGGGGGGACAGGTTCATGCGAAATCTCTAGTCGTCACCTAATTGAGCCAGAGCCGCGGCAGCGGCATCTCCGAAGCGCAACCGAGCACCGCGATCATGTCGGCGCGCAGGCGCGCGGCATCTTGGGCACAGAACCGCGCCATTGCAAACCCATTCCAGGCCGAGAGCCCGACCTCCCCACCGAATGCCGGGGCCGCCTCCCTGATACGGTCCACCAGCGCGGCATCGCCGGGCACGATCAGCGCCGTCCCGATGGCTGCCGCACCGTTGGCGACGGCCGGCTGCGCCAGCCTGTCGCCGATATCGCCTTCGAGACGTACGGTCTCGGCAAAGACGAGCCGGCCGCCCCGGCGCAGCCGCCAGCGGTCGACAAAGACACCCTCGCGCATGCGTTCGCCCATGGCGGTTCGGCCGAACACCACGATCTCGCACAGCAGGAGCGAGGCCGTGTCATCCAGCTCGATATCAATATGGCGCGCAATCCTGGCGCGGTCGAACAGAATGGTCTCCTGCGGCAACCAGGAAAGATGCGCGCCCGCCGCAGCCTTCAGCGAGATATCCAGCGCGGCGGCCTTGCCGGGCGCGCGGTAGACCTTTTCGGCGGCGGCCGTTGTCAAGGTCAGGCGCGTGCCCTCGCCCGCTGCGATATCGATCGCGAACCGGTCGCCGCCGGCGATGCCGCCGGCCGTATTGACGAACATGGCCGAAAGCCCGTTGTCCTCCGGCGACGGAAAACGGACACGGAGCGAGCCGGACTCATGCAGCTCACGACGGCGGTTCATGCCGTCCTGCAGCTGGACGTCGAAGCGGACCGCACCGCGCGCGCGATTCTGCTCGAAAATATCTGCTGCGGCGGCAGCGTCGGCCCCCATTCTCTTTCCCCCCGCGCGACCCGAGATCCGCTAAAGGCCGCGTCAAGATTCCGTCAGAGCGCCATCTGGCGGCTGATCTCGGCAGGATCGAGATCGGCGCGGATGCAGGTATACTTGACCGCGCCACGATCCATCACGGCAAAATTGTCGCCGAGCTCGCAGGCAAAGTCGAGATATTGCTCGACCAGCACGATTGCGATGTTGCCGAGATTGCGCAGGTAGGAGATGGCCCGGCCGATATCCTTGATGATCGAGGGCTGGATGCCTTCGGTGGGCTCGTCCAGCAGCAGCAGTTTCGGCCGCATTACCATCGCCCGCCCGATCGCGAGCTGCTGCTGTTGGCCGCCGGAGAGGTCGCCGCCGCGCCGGCCCAGCATCGACTGCAGCACCGGAAACAGCGAGAAGACATCGTCGGGGATGTTTCGCTCGGCGCGCTTGAGCGGCGCGAAGCCGGTCTTGAGGTTCTCTTCCACCGTGAGCAGCGGGAAGATCTCGCGGCCCTGCGGCACGAAGCCGATGCCACGCCGGGCCCGCTCATAGGGCTTGAGATGGGTGATATCGGCGCCGTCAAAGCTGATCGCGCCCGAGGCCAGCGGATATTGCCCAACCAGCGCGCGCAACAACGACGTCTTGCCGACGCCGTTGCGGCCGAGCACGCAGGTCACCTTGCCCGGCTCGGCCGAGATCGACACGCCACGCAACGCCTGCGCGGCGCCGTAGTAGAGGTTGATGTTGTCGACATTGAGCATCAGCGACCTCCGGCTGTCGCCAAGTGATTGCCGAATAGCGAATGGCCAATAGTACGAACTGCCCCGCTCATGATCCTCTGCATCATCCCTATTCGCTACTGACCACTCGCTATTCGCCTACCTACCAAGGTAAACCTCGATCACGCGCTCATTCGACGACACCTGATCGATGGTGCCTTCGGCCAGCACGGTCCCTTCGTGCAGGCAGGTGACCTTGACGCCGAGTTCGCGGACGAAGGTCATGTCGTGCTCGACGACCATGACGGTGTGATCCTTGTTGATCGCTTTCAGCAACTCCGCCGTCTGATGGGTCTCGACGTCGGTCATGCCGGCGACGGGCTCATCGACCAGCAGGAGCTTGGGGTCCTGCGCCAGCAGCATGCCGATCTCGAGCCACTGCTTCTGGCCATGTGACAGGCTGCCGGCGAGCTTGCGCCGAACATCCTTCAGCCGCACCGTCTCCAGCACCTTGTCGATGCGCTCAGCCTCGGTCCTCGAACCGCGCCAGAACAGCGTGCCCTTGACGCTGTGGTCGACATTGAGCGCGAGCAGTAGATTGTCCTCGACCGACTGGCTCTCGAACACGGTCGGCTTCTGAAATTTGCGGCCGATGCCGAGCTCGGCGATGCGGGTCTCGTCGAGCCGGGTCAGATCGGTGGTGCCGTCGAACAGCACGGTGCCTTCGTCCGGCTTGGTCTTGCCGGTGATGATGTCCATCATTGTGGTCTTGCCGGCACCGTTCGGGCCGATGATGGCGCGCATCTCCCCCGGCGCGAGCGTCAGCGACAGATTGTTGATGGCGTGAAAGCCATCGAACGACACATGCACGCCGTCGAGATAGAGCAATGCCGATGTGGCGCGGGCGTCCATCACGTTCATGCTGATCACTCCGCCAGCTTGGGTGCACTGACGCCGTCCTCACGGGCGGCGCTTTCGGCATTGGCCTCAATGCGCTTCGTCTTGAACGGCTCCCACCAGGCATTGAAGGTGCCGACGATGCCCTTGGGCAGCAGCAGGGTTACCAGCACGAACATCGCACCCAACATGAACAACCAATAGGGTGCCAGGGCACCGGAGGTGAAGAAGGTCTTGGCGTAGTTGACGACAATGGCGCCGAGCGCGGCCCCGACCAGCGTGCCGCGGCCACCGACCGCCACCCAGATCACGGCCTCGATCGAATTGCCGGGCGCAAACTCGGAGGGATTGATGATGCCGACCTGAGGCACATAGAGCGCGCCGGCCACGCCGGCCATGCAGGCGGAGAGCGTAAACACGAACAGCTTGTAGGATTCGACGCGGTAGCCGAGGAAGCGGGTGCGGGATTCCGCATCGCGGATCGCGATCAGCACCTTGCCGAGCTTCGATGAGACGACAGCCCGACAGATCACGAAGGCGAGGATCAGAGCAAGGCAGCTCAGGGCGAACAGCGCCGCGCGGGTGCCCTCGGCCTGCACGTTGAAGCCGAGGATGTCCTTGAAGTCGGTCAGGCCGTTATTGCCGCCGAAGCCGAAATCATTGCGGAAGAAGCCGAGCAGCAGCGCGTAGGTCATCGCCTGCGTGATGATCGAGAGATAGACGCCGGTGACACGGGAGCGGAACGCCAGCCAGCCGAAGCAGAAGGCGAGCAGGCCTGGCACCAGCACCACCATCAGCGCTGCGAACCAGAACATGTCGAAACCGTACCAGTACCAGGGCAGCTTCGGCCAGTTCAGGAACACCATGAAATCCGGCAGGAGCGGATTGCCGTAGACCCCGCGGGCCCCGATCTGGCGCATCAGATACATGCCCATCGCATAACCGCCGAGCGCGAAGAAAGCGCCGTGGCCGAGCGAGAGAATGCCGCAATAGCCCCAGATCAGGTCGATCGACAGCGCCAGGATCGCGTAGCAGACATATTTGCCCCACAGCGCGACCAGATAGGTCGGCACCTGCAGCGCAGACCCCGTGGGGAGCAGCAGGTTGGAGAGCGGGATCAGGAGACCGCAGGCGGCGACGACCAGGACGAAGCTGACGGCAGCGCGGTCCAGGGAGCGGGTCAGCAGATGCGGCATCATGCTTCCACCGCCCGGCCCTTGAGCGCGAACAGACCGCGCGGGCGCTTCTGGATGAACAGGATGATCAGGACCAGGATCGCGATCTTGCCGAGCACGGCGCCGGCGACCGGCTCCAGGAACTTGTTGGCGATACCGAGCGTGAAGGCGCCGACCAGCGTGCCCCAGAGATTGCCGACGCCGCCGAACACCACGACCATGAAGGAATCGATGATGTAGCTCTGGCCGAGATTGGGGCTGACATTGTCGATCTGCGACAAAGCGACGCCGGCGATGCCCGCGATGCCCGAACCGAGCCCAAAGGTGAGCGCATCGACCCGCGACGTGGCGATGCCCATCGAGGCCGCCATGCGCCGGTTCTGCGTCACCGCGCGCATCTCCAGCCCGAGCGCGGTGTAGCGGAGCATCGCCAGCAGAATGGCGAACACGGCCATCGTGAAACAGAGGATCCAGAGCCGGTTATAGGTGATCGTGATCTGGCCAAGCTCGAAGGCGCCGCTCATCCAGGAGGGATTGCCGACTTCGCGATTGGTCGGTCCGAAGGCCGTGCGCACGGCCTGCTGCAGGATCAGCGACAGACCCCATGTGGCCAGCAGGGTTTCCAGCGGCCGGCCGTAGAGGAAGCGGATGATGGTGCGTTCGATCACGACGCCAATGGCCCCCGCCACCAGGAACGCCAGCGGGACCGCGATCAGAAGCGAATAGTCGAACAGCGCGGGATAACGGGTGCGGATCACCTCCTGGACCACGAAGGTGGTGTAGGCGCCCAGCATGACCATCTCACCATGGGCCATGTTGATGACGCCCATCACACCAAATGTGATCGCGAGGCCGATCGCAGCGAGCAGCAGCACCGAGCCCAGCGACAGACCGTACCAGGCGTTCTGCACGCCGGACCAGACCGCCAGCGAGCTTTGGATCGAGGCGATCGCGCTCTTTGCAGCCTTGGTGACCGAGGCCGGCTGATCGCCACCACTGATTTCATTCAGGAGAGCGAGCGCATCCTGGTCGCCGCGCGCCCTGATCGTACCGACGGCCGCGAGCTTGTCGGCCTCGCTGGCATCGGACTTGAACAGGAGGATCGCCGCGCGCGCTTCGGCGAGCGCATCCTTGGCGGAGCGATTGGTCTCCTTGGCCAACGCCGATTCCACTGTGGGCAGCGCCGTCTCCTCGTGTGACTTGAAGACAGACTGCGCCGCCGACAGCCGCGTCGACAGATCCGGCGAGAGCAAGGTGAGCCCGCCAAGCGCCGCGTCGACCGCGCGGCGGAGACGGTTGTTGAGGTTGACCGCGGAGGCGCTGTCGGGGATCGCATCGACAGCCGCCCCGGTGGCGGCGTCGATCGCCTTGCCGTCGGACTGCTTGATGTAAACCTTCTTGGTGTCAGCGTCGAACATCAGCCGCTCATCCTGCAGCGCGCTGATGATCGGAAATGCCAGCGGATTGCCGGAAGCTGCGATCTCTCCGATCGCTTCCTCGGTATCGGAGAAGTCGTCGGTGGTGAATTTGGCGACCGACTCCTCGAACGACGCGGCAAATGCGGGAACCGCAACGGCGATCAAGGCAATCGCGAGTATGAGCGCGCGCAGAGGCGCAAGAAAAATGGCAGACACTGGACAACCCCGGCAGGAGCTAGAAGAGAGGGCGGCGTTCCCGCCCTCTCCAATCATGTTGACGACGTCAGATCCCGATCAGGTGCCCGAGCCCAGGCACTTGTTGGTCTTGACGTTGTAGTTGCCGCACTTCTTGCCGACCCAGTCGCCGATCAGGTCCTTCGAGCCTTCCAGCTCCTTCGACCAGGCGTCGCCCGGCACGAGGTCCTTGGTCTTGTAGACCACGCTGAACTGGCCATCGCCCTTGATCTCGCCGATGAACACCGGCTTGGTGATGTGGTGGTTCGGCAGCATCTTCGAGATGCCACCGGTCAGGTTCGGCGCTTCGGTGCCCGGAAGCGCATCGATCACCTTGTCCGCATCGGTCGACTTCACCTTCTCGACCGCTTTCACCCACATGTTGAAGCCGATCACATGGGCTTCCATCGGGTCGTTGGTGGTGCGCTTCGGGTTCTTGGTGTAGGCCTGCCAATCCTTGATGAACTTCTCATTCGCCGGCGTCTTGATCGACTCGAAGTAGTTCCAGGCAGCGAGATGGCCGACCAGCGGCTTGGTGTCGATGCCGGCGAGCTCTTCCTCACCCACCGAGAACGCAACGACCGGAATATCCTTCGCCTTGATGCCCTGGTTGCCGAGCTCCTTGTAGAACGGAACGTTGGCGTCGCCGTTGATGGTCGAGACCACGGCAGTCTTCTTGCCGGCCGAGCCGAACTTCTTGATGTCGGCCACGATCGTCTGCCAGTCGGAGTGACCGAACGGCGTGTAGTTGATCATGATGTCTTCCTGAGCCACGCCCTTAGACTTCAGGTAGGCTTCCAGGATCTTGTTGGTGGTGCGCGGATAGACGTAGTCGGTGCCCGCCAGCACCCAGCGCTTCACCTTCTCTTCCTTCATCAGGTAATCGACCGCCGGGATCGCCTGCTGGTTCGGCGCCGCACCGGTGTAGAACACGTTGCGCTCGCTCTCCTCGCCCTCATACTGGACGGGGTAGAACAGGATGCTGTTGAGCTCCTTGAACACCGGCAGCACGGATTTGCGCGACACCGAGGTCCAGCAGCCGAACACGACCGCGACCTTGTCCTTGGTGATCAGCTCACGCGCCTTTTCGGCAAACAGCGGCCAGTTCGACGCGGGGTCGACGACGACGGCTTCGAGCTTCTTGCCGAGCACGCCGCCCTTCTTGTTCTGTTCGTCGATCAGGAACAGGATCGTATCCTTCAGCGTGGTCTCGCTGATGGCCATGGTGCCGGAAAGCGAATGAAGAACGCCGATCTTAATGGTGTCGTCGGCAGCTTTGGCCGAGCTGAAGCCGGCAAGGCCGAGCGCCAGGCCGGCGGCAGCCGCCAGCCAGCGGCGGCGGCTGAACGGCGCCGCTAATTCCTGAGTGAATTGAGTAAGCATGAGGTCTTGTCTCCCTGACGCAGACGTACTTCGCCGACCGAAACGGCCGCGGGTCTGCGTGGCAGGAATCGCAAGAAGTATGCCATGCCCATTGCAGCGGGTAAGATTTTGAAATAACGATTGAAATTAGCCGGATCGCGCCACAACGCCGCACGAGCTTGCCTGCAGCTTGAGCAACCGAACTGTTCAATTCGATAGCAATTCGGCCAATGTTTATGCAGTCCGTTTCAAATGATTAATTTTAAAGCAACCCAATACCACAATCCTGCCAATCGCAGCTGAGCGGCCTTGAAACTGCCGCCAGGGTGTTCCATATGTCTGACCGATCAGGCGAATCGGCCGGTCGTCGCAAGCCGCGTGTTCTTAAGCTCGCTCGGAGCTTCTGGCTTGCCATTTTCAGCCAACACAACAGGCGCTCCCAACACGCGGGTGTCTTCATCGATCACCCACCCGCGTTGGGCCATGTGCCGGCACGGGCGTCGTCCTCTTTATGGAAAGACCCTCTTTTGACATCCTTTCAGGATTTTGGCCTTGCCGACGCGCTTCAGCGCGCGCTCAAGGATGAGAACTACCAGACCCCCACCCCGATCCAGGCCCAAACCATTCCACTCGCGCTCGAAGGTCGCGACGTCGTCGGGATTGCGCAAACGGGAACCGGCAAGACCGCATCCTTCGCGCTGCCGATCCTGCACCGGCTGCTGCAGAACCGCACCAAGCCGCAACCCAAGACCGCCCGGGTTCTGGTGCTGAGCCCGACCCGCGAACTGTCCGGACAGATCCTCGACAGCTTCCATGCTTACGGCCGGCATATCCGGCTGAGTTCCGCGCTCGCCATCGGCGGCGTGCCCATGGGCCGCCAAGTCCGCACCATCATGCCCGGCGTCGAGGTGCTGGTCGCCACCCCGGGCCGGCTGCTCGACCTGATCCAGGGTAACGCCCTCAAGCTCACCAGTGTCGAGTTTCTTGTGCTGGATGAAGCAGACCGCATGCTCGACATGGGCTTCATCAACGACATCCGGAAGATCGTCGCCAAGCTGCCGCACAAGCGCCAGACCCTGTTCTTCTCGGCGACGATGCCGAAAGATATCGCGGAACTCGCCGACGCGATGCTGCGCGACCCGGCCCGGGTCGCCGTCACGCCGGTCTCCTCCACGGCCGAGCGGATCAGCCAGCGGGCGATCCAGGTCGACCATACGGCCAAGAGCGCCATGCTGACCCAACTCCTCAAGGAGGAGCCGGTCGACCGCGCGCTGGTGTTCACCCGTACCAAGCACGGCGCCGACAAGGTCGTAAGGGGTCTCGAAAAGGCGGGCATTCCGGCTCAGGCGATCCACGGCAACAAGTCGCAGAACCATCGTGAGCGCACCCTGGCCGCGTTCCGCTCCGGCGAGATCCGCACCCTGGTCGCGACCGACATCGCAGCCCGCGGCATTGATGTCGACGGTGTCAGCCATGTCGTGAATTTCGATCTGCCCAATGTGCCGGAAACCTATGTCCATCGCATCGGCCGTACTGCGCGCGCGGGCGCTGAGGGCGTCGCCATCTCGCTGGTCGCGGGTGCCGAGGAACTTGGCTACCTCCGCGACATCGAACGGCTGATCAAGATCGCCGTGCCGCGCGAGGACCGCCGCACGCCGGGGGGCGCGCGCGACGCAGCGCCTGCAGCCGATCATCATCGGCCGGACCGTTCCGGCCACCGCGCCGAAGGCGGTCGTAAACCGGCTCCTCATGGCGCCCATGGCAAGCGGTCGCACGGCAACGGCGGCCAGTCCGCCGGTGCGCGTCCGGCCTACGGGGCGCCCGCAAATGATGGGGTCAAGAGCACGAAAGGGCCTCGCCGCCGCAGGCGATCCAATGCTATGATGAACTCTCTGCCCAGCAATCGTCAGGAATCCAACCGGCCGTCGCAAGGCGGCGGCAAGGCCGGAGCGATTCAAGGCGTTGCGTTTTTGCAACGCGCCGGCAGGCCCGAACACAGACGCAATACGAACCCGAACCGCAACCAACGGCCAAACTAGACGTCTATCGATCTGGAGAGACACATGGCTAAGGAAGAGCTGATCCAGTTCGAAGGGCTGGTCACCGAAATCCTTCCCGACGCGCGCTATCGCGTGCAGCTCGATGCTGGGCACGAAATCGTTGCCTACACCGCCGGCAAGATGAAAAAGAATCGCATCAAGACGCTGGCCGGCGATCGCGTGACGGTCGAAATGTCGCCCTATGATCTGGAGAAAGGGCGCCTGATTTTCCGCCACAAGGACGAGCGCCCCAGTTCATCCGGCGCTCCCCCGCGCGGCGGGGCGCAGCGTGGCGGACAGTTCCGCCGCCGTTAGGCTTGGGCGGGGCATGTCCCCGCCCTGGTACGACGCGATTCCGCATGACAAGACCGTGTCGCAGGGGCGCGCCGCCCCGGCGGCGCGTTAAAAAATCGTGCGCGCTTGCGCAGCTCAGGATTGTTTTGGAAGCCTAATTCCCATAATATATCGGGCAATCGATTTTCGGCCGGACGACATTAGCTATTACCGGTATAGCCGGTTCAGACGCTGACGACCCTTCCAAAAATTCGATCTAACCAGCCCAGGAACCTGGGTTACGACATTTGATATCTGAGAAGGGACTACCCCCGTGAGCATGGGAACCGTGAAGTGGTTTAACGCAACCAAGGGCTACGGCTTCATTCAGCCGGACGATGGCGGCAATGACGTGTTCGTGCACATCAGCGCCGTCGAGCGCGCCGGCCTCGGCACGCTGCGCGAAGGCCAGAAGATCTCCTACGAGATCGTGGCGGATCGCCGTTCGGGCAAGTCGTCGGCCGACAATCTCCGCGCTGCCAACTGAACGGCAGCGCAGCCGGCGATCTCACAGGATCGCACGTGCAACTCAAACGAAAGGCCGCTCTCAGGCGGCCTTTTTTATTGCGTGCGGCCTTTTACGAGCGAAAACCGCCACGCACTTTCCGGATCATGCGTCAGCAGCCCGTCGCCGGCGCGAGGTAGACGCAGGTGGACTGCCGCGGCCGCGTGTAGGCCACGTCGCTCAAATTCACGCCGGTCTTGGCCATGACGTAACCGATCGTCGGCACGTATTGGTAGTTGACCTCGCTGAAGATCAGATAGGTGCCGCTCACCAGAAGGGCCGGGGGAATGCCGACAGGCGTGCCGGTCGCCCGCGGCGCCGACCCCTTGCTCCATTTCACGGTGGCCTGCATCGTTTTCGGATCGACATAGAGCTCGGTGATGGTCGAGTTCAACGGCGACGTCGCGTAGGGATACATGATCCCGCTCGATGCCGCGAAGAAGTTGGTGAAATCGGAATCGCCGACCGATGTCGATTGCGAGGTCAGGTCGGACAAGGTCCGCGCCATCAAAGTGACCTTGCGCTGGACCGCGATCGCCGAACAGAACTCCACGGTGCCGAAGAACATCACCAGCATGAGCGGCACGATGAAGGCGAACTCGGTCGCCGCAATGCCGCGGCAGTCCGCCGCGAGATCGCACACAAGACGCCGCAGGCGGCCGCTGAGCGCCGCCTCCAACCGCATGGCAGACATCATTGCACGCCCCTCGCCGACATCGTCAGTACGGCTCGTTCTTGAACGCCGCGGTCGCGACCAGCAGCCGCTTGCTTCCCGACAGGTTGGTGATGTTGTAGCCGAAGCCGGTCACGTAGATCGGCCATTGATAGAACAGCCGGACGACCACGATATCACCGGCGCCGCCGGGACTGTATTGCATGTTGTTGATGAAGTTGCCGCCGTTGTCGATCTGATTATTGATCGTGACGCTCGAAAACGACGAATAACTCTGAACATCGATATAGATCTTGCTGCAGTCGAACAGCACCGACACCTCGCTCTGACCGCACACATAGTTCGCAAACTGCTGCTGGGTGTAGGCCGCCTGCTGCGCCTGTCCGGTGAGAATCATACGCGCGGAATCCTGCGTGACCGTCTCCAGCACCTGACCCGCGAAGAACACAAGCGCCGTCTCGATGACTGCAAACAGGAGCGCAAAGAAGATCGGCGCGACCAGCGCGAACTCGACCGCAGCAGAAGCCCGACCGCTCCGCCGAAAACGGCGTAACAGCCTGCGGAGCGAGGCGCTCCAGGATATCGGTGAAACCATCAGCTGATCCGGGGTGGGAAGCTACCGTCTCGCCGAAGAAGTAGCCCAAACTTCTTGGCGAAATGTTTCCCATGGTGGAAATCAAGCGGCGGGGTCGATTAAGTCGATGCTAACCATACCTTCGCGCCGCCGCGGCCGCATCCGTTTGGCGCCGCATCGCCGCGCCCGGTTCGACCCGAATTGCCCGAGGAAATCTTTTCCACTGGAGCGCCACCGGCTTCAGATCGGCGGGACTAGCAGCCGATCAGTTGGTCTTGGAGCCGGCTGAGGCGCTGCTGCTGGCCTGACCGGACAGGGAGCTTGCCTGGTCCATGACCGACTTGAAGTAGGCCTCGCCGTCGCCCAGCGTGACCCGCCGCTGGCAGATCGGCATACAGCTATAGGTCTCGCGGCTGACGCCGCGATACACCGTCACGAGTTGATCGGTCGGGCCGGCCACCTGGATCTGCCGATCGACCAGGATCTGGCCGCTACGATCCATCGCGATGAAATTGGTCGCGCCATAACCTTTGCCGGTGACAATAAGGACACCACCGTTCTGCAGCGTGACATCGGCGATCAGCGGGTTGCCGACCACGATCGTCGCAACCCGGTCGGGCAGCTTGACCAGCTTGGCCTGGTCGACATTGACCGCGATGGCGCTGGGCGCCGGCTCCGCTAGCGTAGCGGTCGGCCAAAGCGCGGCCACGCTCGCAAGCGAATGCAGTCCAAACGAGAAACAGGCAAGGCGACGCAACAGACTGAACGACATTCTCGACCCCGGGACACTAACAAGCCGTCTCAAGCGATACGCAGCGGTGACGGCGCCCGACACCTGAGAATCTGCCCGCAATTGGTGAACGATCTGCAAACGCCGCCGCATTTCGCGAGCGACGCTGCACGGCTTTCTTCCTGCCTGCTTCGGCTAATGCCGGAACGGAAACGCAAGCTGACCAACGATCTCGCCGGGCATCTCGGCTTCGTCCTTGCCATAGTTTTCCGGCGTCCTGCCCTCGGGCATGCGGAAGGTGCCGAAAAGGATGTCCCAAATCGGAAAAGTGCCGGCGAAATTGGTATTGCCGCCGTCATCGATCGGCGTGTGATGCCAGCGGTGGAAGACCGGGGTGGCCAGAACGTATCTGAACGGCCCGAGCGTCCAATTCAGGTTTGCGTGCACGAAGGCCGAATGGAAGGTCGTGAACGGACCGACCCAGATCATCACATTCGGCGAAATGCCCGCCATCAGCAGGACGACGTCGGCGGCGATGGTGCCGAGGATCAGGTTGACCGGGTGGAAGCGTGCCGCCGAAATCCACTCGATCTCTTCGGAGGAGTGGTGAACGGCGTGGTACTTCCAGAACTCACCGCCGTGAAACAGTCGGTGCGACCAATACAGCATAAAGTCGGAGAGCACGAGAAACAGCAGGCCCTGCAGCCAGAGCGGCAGCTGCGCCAGCGGACCGTGGCCATTCTCGTAGAATGCGATCAGCTCATCCGCATCGTGGATCTTGAAAATGACGCCGGCGCCCAGCACGAGGAGACCGATCCGCAGCACGCGCGCGAATACCGGCACAAAGAACCAATAGACAATGTCGGTGGTGAGTTCGCGCTTGCGCCACCAGGGCTCGGCGGGGTTGCACGCCCAGAAATGGCTGAGCACGGAAAAGACGACGGCGAGCACAATCGTGACCGGCAAGACCTTCTCGATCGTCTCGCCGAGCATCACGACCACTTCCATGGGCAGGCTGGACATTAAGTCACCTCGCAGTACGGCTGGTGTCCGTCGACACTGATCATCTCGATGAGGTTGCAGCAAACTGAATATCAGAGCCGGGACACAGTGAGGCGTACTCCTCCGCGCTTAAGGAGCGGTGAACCTCCCCAGGACAGGAGAAGCATGCCTTTGATATTGCGTCGCGTACGCTGCTTCCTTCCGGCAGCGCCGCATGTGCTGCGAGCATCGATCAAGTCTCTATATTGATATTGCCCGGGCAGGCCGTTGTTGAGCGAGGCGATCCGGAGTCGGTCGTCTCAGATTTTTCGCAATGTCTTCATCGTAAATTTACTCTGCGCAACAACAGCCACTTGTCGCCGTGTTTGCGCGATCGAATTAACTACGCCGAAATTGTCGGCACCTAGGGTGGCCGCATGGTCACGGTGCTGAGAACGCCGGAACGACCAGATTAGTTCGACAGCCACGTGTACATGGAGCTACCTTATGAAGAATCTTCTTGCTCGTTTCGTGAAGGATGAGTCCGGCGCGACCGCGATCGAATACGGCCTGATCGCCGCCGGTATCTCGCTCGCGATCATTGCTGCGGTGAACGGCCTCGGCTCGAGCCTGAGCAGCAAGTTCAGCTCGATCAACACCTCGCTTAAGTAAGCGGTCGCCACGACCGAGCAACGAAGGCCCCGGCGACCCGGGGCCTTTATTGTTTCCACGTATTTCGGCGGACCGCGGTATGTTTGAATCGACTGCGACTGCGAGAGCGACGAAAAAGTCGCTTGCGGAGCCCGACGCGCCGCTGCGCTGGGTGTGTCTTGCGCTCGGGCTGGCGATCATTGCACTCGCCCTGCGGATCGCGAGCACATGGTGACCCCTCATCGGGCAGGGCCAAGACCTATGGTTGGCCGTTTCCCGATCCTTCATCTCTTGGCGTTAGACGTTGACTTGGCGCTCGTTCGCGCCGGCCGAACCACGTCCTGAGCCATGATTCTCGACCTTGCCCGCCTTCTGCTGTTTCCGGCCCTGATGGCGTTCGCAGCCGCGAGCGACCTCTTCACCATGACCATCTCGAACCGCGTCTCGCTGGCGCTGGCGGCTGGGTTTACCGTACTCGCGGTGTTGAGCGGCATGGGAGCCTACGATCTGCTGCTGCATCTCGCGGCCGGTACCGCGCTGCTCGTGATCGCGTTCGGCTGCTTTGCCTGCGGCTGGATCGGCGGCGGCGACGCCAAGGTCGCGGCCGCGGCGGCGCTGTGGTTCGGCTTCGGCCACCTGTTGAACTACCTGCTCTACGCCTCATTGTTCGGCGGCATCCTGACACTCGCCTTGCTGCAGTTCCGGCAATGGCCGCTGCCTTACGTGCTGGCTGGACAGCCCTGGCTGGCACGGCTGCACGCCAAAGAGACCGGCATTCCCTACGGCATCGCGCTCGCGCTCGGGGCGTTGATGATCTATCCGGACACGGATTGGGTGAAGGCCGTCGACCTCGCGCATTTCGTCGCACACTGAAACGCCGTAGCAACGCGGTGTTAAGGCGATTTAGATACGCCTCATTAACCATGCTTTGACGAATAACTGCTCAACTCCCATCACGGCGGCGCTGGTGTTTCGCCGCTGACATTCGCCTCCTCCTGGAGGAATTTGCGCGAATGTTGGCGCCAACGAAACGCCAGCTAACGGCTTAGGTGCTGGTGAAGCTTTGGGACTCGACGTTCGAACGTTGGATCCGGCTTCGCTAGTGTCGCAGCGTCATGTGGAAAGTGAAGCGTATGAATACCGCACGCATTATGGTCCTGACCATCGCTGTGGGTGCTGGCGGCGTGGCCGCCTATCTTGCGAGCGGATCGGACGATAGACCGGCCCCGGCGGCTCCCGTCGTGCAGCTCCAGACGGTCGACGTTCTCATCGCCAAAGCGGAGATCGGCCTCGGTCAGACGATCAAGCCTGAGGATCTGCAATGGCAGAGCTGGCCGTCGGCGACCGCGAGCAGCAGCTTCATCCGCCGCAACGATCGTCCCGATGCGACCAATCAGCTGACCGGCTCCATCGCGCGCGCCCCGTTCATTGCCGGCGAGCCGATCCGCGAGCAGAAGCTGGTCAAGGCGGACGGATCCGGCTTCATGGCGGCGATCCTGCCGAGCGGCATGCGCGCCGTCTCCACCGAGATTTCGCCGGAGACTGGCGCCGGCGGCTTCATCCTCCCGAACGATCGCGTCGACGTGCTGCTGACGCGCCGTATCAAAAATCCAGACCATCCCGAGCAACCCGACGTCTCCACCTCGGAGATCATCCTGGCGAATATCCGCGTGCTCGCGATCGATCAGGCGCCCAAGGAAAAAGAGGGCCAGACGACGGTGGTCGGCAAGACGGTTACGCTGGAACTGCGACCTGAGCAGACTTCGACTCTGACGGCCGCGCGCCAGGCCGGCACGCTGTCGCTGGCGCTGCGCTCGATGGCGGATGTCAATGTCGCCGAGAACAAGACCGATGAGGTCCGCACGAGCAGCGGGAACATTGCCGTCGTTCGCTACGGCGTTCCCAGCACCATGACGACGCAGAAGTGATCAAGAGGACTACCACTATGACAAGCAGCGAAAATCAGCGGCTCAGGCGGACCTGGATGGTTCGCGCGCTGTCGTTGTCCGCCGCCGCTGCGCTCAGCCTGAACCCGGCATTCGCGCCGGCAATCGCCGCCGACTATCGTCCGGCTGCGCCGGCGGCCGCCGACGGCCAGATGAATGCGCGCTTCCTGTCGCTCGGTGTCGGCAAATCCATCGTGATCGACCTGCCGCGCGACATCAAGGACGTGCTGGTCGCCGATCCCAAGATCGCCAACGCTGTAGTACGGTCCGCCCAGCGCGCCTACATCATCGGCGCTACTGTTGGGCAGACCAACATCATCTTCTTCGACGCCTCCGGTCAGCAGATCGCGGCCTATGACATCGCCGTCAAGCGCGACCTGAACGGCATGCGCGCTGCGTTGAAACAGCTGCTGCCCAACGCGGACATTCAGGTCGAAGGCCTCGCCGACAGCATCGTGCTGAGCGGCACGGCCGCAAGCCAGATCGAGGCACAGCAGGCCGGTGATCTCGCTGCACGACTTGCCGGCGGCTCCGACAAGGTGGTCAACTCGATCGCGGTGCGCGGCCGCGATCAGGTCATGCTCAAGGTCACGGTCGCCGAAGTCTCGCGCTCCATCGTCAAGCAGCTCGGAATCGACCTGTCCGGGCAGCTCAACTATGGCACCTCGGTGGTGAAGTTCAACAACTCCAACCCGTTCACCGCCAGCGGCAGCAACCTTGTCTCGAGCAACGCGGTCAGCGCCGCGTTCGGCTCCACGCCATCGGTCCAGGCCACGTTGCGCGCCATGGAAAGCGCGGGCGTGATCCGGACGCTCGCCGAGCCCAATCTGACGGCGCTCTCCGGCGAGTCCGCGACCTTCATCGCTGGCGGCGAATTCCCGGTGCCGGCCGGCTATTCGTGCGACCCGACGACCCATGTCTGTACCACCCAGATCAGCTTCAAGAAGTTCGGTATCTCGCTCAACTTCACCCCGATCGTGCTGAGCGAGGGGCGGATTTCGCTGCGGGTCATGACGGAAGTCTCGGAATTGTCGAACGAGAATTCGATCACCCTGTCGCAAGCGGTCAGCTCTTCGGTCACCAACTCGCTGACCGTTCCCGCGATCAAGACCCGCCGCGCCGAAACCAGCCTGGAAATTCCCTCCGGTGGTGCGATGGCCATGGCTGGCCTGATCCAGGACCAGACCAAGCAGGCGATCAACGGAATGCCCGGCTTGATGCAACTGCCGGTGTTGGGCGCGCTGTTCCGCAGCCGCGACTATGTCAACAATCAAACCGAGCTGATGGTGATCGTCACGCCCTACGTCGTTCGCGCAGTGGCCCAGAAGGATCTGTCGCGGCCCGATGACGGCTTTGCCGCCGTATCCGATCCGCAGGCCGATCTGCTCGGCAATATCAACCGCATCTACGGGGTACCGGGCGGCCGGGCCGAGACCGGACGCGGCTACCGCGGCACTTATGGCTTCATCACGGACTGAGCGTGGGACGAGGATTTGCACCGATGACCGAGAAAACTTCCCTCGCTCGCACCCGGCGGCTGCGGATATCGGCGGCGCTTGCCGGTACCGCCCTCATGTTGGGGGCCTGCAACCATACCAATGACGCGATCACGACCGCGAGCATTCCTGAGGATTATCGCCTGCGCCATCCGATTGCGGTCCAGGAAGCCAACGAATCCATGGTCGTTTTCGTCGGCGAGGGCCGCGGCGGCCTGACGGCGGAGCAGCGCGCCGATGTCATGGGACTTGCACAGGTCTGGCTTCACGAAGGCACCGGCGCGATCAGCGCCGATGTTCCGGTCCAGACGCCGAATGCGCGCGCTGCGGCCGATTCGATGCGCGAAATCCAGTCGCTGCTCGCTGCTGCCGGCGTGCCGCCGCATGCCGTCACGGTCCGCAACTATCACCCGAAGGATCCGCGCCTGCTTGCAGCGATCCGACTGAGCTACCCGCGGTTGTCCGCCACAGCCGGCCCCTGCGGCGTCTGGCCGGAGGATATTGGTCCATCGATCAAGAACAAGAGCTATTTCGAAAACCGTTCCTACTACAATTTCGGCTGCGCCAATCAGCGGAACCTGGCGGCGATGGTCGACAATCCCGCCGATCTGGTCCAGCCGCGGTCCGAGACACCGCCCTATACCGCGCGGCGCACCGCGCTGTTCGAGAAATATCGTAAGGGAACGGCAACCGCGATCACCTACCCCGATGCCGACAAGGCCAAACTGAGCGATACAGGAAAATGATCAGCTACGCCCGACAGACCACCGAGGAGCAGCCTGACGTCGTGCCGCCACCGGCCGACGATCACATCGCGCCTGCACCGCGCGTGTCGGTGCAGGCCTTCTGCGAGACGGTCGAGACCGCCGCCACGATCCAGGCGGCGGGCGAGGACCGTCGCCTCGGCAAGGCACATATCAAGATCCAGATGGGCGGCATGGCCGCCGCCGCCGAGGCCTATCGCTCAGCGCCGACCCCGAACGTGATCGTGCTGGAGACGGACGGCAGGACGGACATCCTCGCCGGCCTCGATCAACTCGCAACCGTCTGCGACCCCGGCACCCGCGTCGTGGTCATCGGTCGCATCAACGACGTTGCGCTGTACCGGGAGCTGGTCCGGCGCGGCGTCAGCGATTATGTGCTCGCCCCGGTCACCCCGCTCGACGTGGTCCGCTCGATCTGCAACCTGTTCTCGGCCCCCGAAGCCAAGGCGGTCGGCCGCATCGTTGCCGTCGTCGGCGCCAAAGGAGGCGTCGGCGCCTCGACCATTGCACACAATGTCGCCTGGGCGATCGCACGTGATCTTGCGATGGATTCCGTCGTGGCCGATCTCGACCTGGCCTTCGGTACCGCGGGTCTTGACTACAATCAGGACCCTCCGCAAGGGATCGCGGATGCGGTGTTCTCTCCCGACCGCATCGACATTGCCTTCATGGACCGCCTGCTGTCGAAATGCACCGACCATCTGAGCCTGCTCGCCGCCCCGGCAACGCTCGATCGCGTCTATGATTTCGGCACCGAAGCATTCGACGCAATCTTCGACACCTTGCGTGCGACGATGCCCTGCATCGTGCTCGACATCCCCCATCAATGGTCCGGCTGGACCAAGCGCGCGCTGGTCGGCGCTGACGACATCCTGATCGTCGCGGCGCCGGATCTCGCATCCTTGCGCAATACCAAGAACATCTTCGACCTGTTGAAAGCGGCACGGCCGAACGACCGGATGCCGCTCTACTGCCTGAACCAGGTCGGGGTGCCGAAGCGGCCCGAAATCAACGCCGGCGAATTTGCCAAGGCGATCGAAAGCCCGCCGGTCGTCACCATTCCGTTCGAGCCGCAGATCTTTGGAGCTGCGGCCAACAATGGCCAGATGATCGCGGAAATCGCCGCCAATCACCGGACCACCGAGATGTTTCTGCAAGTCGCGCAGCGTCTCACCGGTCGCAGCGAGACCAAGAAGCCGAAAGGCTCCTTCCTGTCACCCTTGATCGAAAAGTTGAGGGCGAAATAAGCGTCCCCGCGTGGAGTACTGAGTCGTGTTTGGTAAGCGTAGCGGATTAGACAGTGACACCCGGGCCATCAGGCCTGCCGCGCCCGCGCCGGAACCTGCTCCGGCGCCGGCAAGCGTGGCGCCGCGCACACTGGCGGCGCCGACGGTCTCGTCGCCGCCGCTGGCACCCGTAAGACAGCCGCCGCCTCCCCCGCCGGTGGTCGAAACCCGGCGTTCCGATAATTACTATCAGGTCAAGGCCACCATCTTCGGTGCGTTGATCGAGGCCATCGATCTCGCGCAGCTCGCCAAGCTCGACGGCGAGTCGGCACGCGAAGAAATCCGCGACATCGTGAACGAGATCATCGCGATCAAGAACATCGTGATGTCGATCGCCGAGCAGGAAGAACTGCTCGACGACATCTGCAATGACGTGCTCGGCTATGGCCCGCTCGAGCCACTGCTGGCGCGCGACGACATCGCCGACATCATGGTCAACGGTGCCGGCACGGTCTTTATCGAGGTCGCCGGCAAGATCCAGCGCACCGGCATCCGCTTCCGCGACAACCAGCAGCTGCTCAACATCTGCCAGCGCATCGTCAGCCAGGTCGGCCGGCGCGTCGATGAATCATCGCCGATCTGCGACGCTCGTCTGGCTGACGGCTCCCGCGTCAACGCCATCGTCCCGCCGCTGGCGATCGACGGTCCCGCGCTCACCATTCGTAAGTTCAAGAAGGACAAGCTGACGCTCGATCAGCTCGTCAAGTTCGGCGCAATCACGCCGGAGGGCGCCGAGATCCTGCAGATCATCGGCCGCTGCCGCTGCAACGTTCTGATCTCCGGCGGTACCGGTTCGGGCAAGACCACCCTGCTGAACTGCCTGACCAACTACATCGACCACGACGAACGCGTCATCACCTGCGAGGACGCCGCCGAGCTGCAGTTGCAGCAGCCTCACGTTGTCCGGCTGGAAACCCGGCCGCCCAATATCGAGGGCGAAGGCCAGGTCACGATGCGCGAACTGGTCCGAAACTGCCTGCGTATGCGCCCTGAACGCATCATCGTCGGCGAGGTCCGCGGCCCCGAAGCCTTCGACCTCCTGCAGGCGATGAACACCGGCCATGACGGCTCGATGGGCACCCTGCACGCCAACAATCCGCGCGAGGCGCTGTCGCGCTGCGAATCCATGATCACCATGGGCGGCTTTTCGCTTCCCTCGCGCACCATTCGCGAGATGATCTGCGCCTCGATCGACGTGATCATCCAGGCCGCGCGCCTGCGCGACGGCTCGCGCCGCATTACGCACATCACCGAGGTGATGGGCATGGAAGGCGACACCATCATCACCCAGGACGTCTTCCTGTACGACATGGTCGGCGAGGATGCGAACGGCAAGATCATCGGCCGGCATCGCTCGACCGGCATCGGGCGACCGCGGTTCTGGGAACGCGCCCGCTACTACGGCGAGGAAAAGCGTCTCGCCGCAGCGTTGGACGCTGCCGAAGTCGCCGCCAAGACCTGAGAAGGACTGCCATGAAGATCCAGGTTCTCGCCCTCGCTTTTCTGGCCGCCACCGCGATTGGCGGCATTGCCTGGGTGTTCCTTTATCCGATCCTTTCGGGCGAACGGAAAGCCGAAGCGCGCCGCAGTTCGGTGGCCAAGCAGGAGCCGGTCGTGGTCCGGCAGGCCGAGCGAACCCAGCGCTCGCGCCGTGAACAGGTCGAATCGTCGCTGAAGGACCTCGAGGCGCGCGCACAAAGAGAGAGCAAGGTCCCGCTGAGCATGCGCATCTCGCAGGCCGGGCTCGACTGGACCGTGCAGAAATTCTGGATCATCTCCGGCGTCCTCGGCCTCATCACCTGCGCAATTGCTTTCTTCGCCGGCGGCGGCCTGCTCGGGGCGCTCGGCCTCGGCTTCGCCGCGGGGTTCGGGCTGCCGCGCTGGGCCTTGAGCTTTCTGAAGAAGCGGCGCGAGAAGAAATTCCTGGCCGCGCTGCCCGACGCAGTCGACGTGATCGTGCGCGGCATCAAGGCCGGCCTGCCGCTGTTCGAATCGATCAAGGTGGTCGCAGCAGACTCGCCGGAGCCGCTGCGCGGCGAGTTCCTGGCGATCATCGAGACGCAGGCGATCGGAATGCCGCTTGGAGAAGCCTGCGCGCGGCTCTATGAGCGGATGCCGCTGCCGGAAGCAAATTTCTTCGGCATCGTCATCGCGATCCAGCAGAAGTCGGGCGGCAACCTGTCCGAGGCGCTCGGCAATCTCTCCAAGGTGCTGCGCGATCGCAAGAAAATGGCCGAGAAGATCCAGGCGATGTCGATGGAAGCCAAGGCTTCCGCCGGCATCATCGGCTCGCTGCCGCCGATCGTGATGCTGCTCGTCTACCTGAGCACCCCCGACTACATCTCGCTGTTGTGGACCCACCCGACCGGTCAATTGATGCTGGTCGGCTGCGTGATCTGGATGTCTATGGGCATCATGGTCATGAAGAAAATGATCAACTTCGACTTTTAAAGGCGCGCCATGGTCGATCTCCTCGTTACCAAACTTCATGACCCGCACTTCATGACCATGCTGTTCGCTGCGATCGCAGCGAGCGCGACCGTGTACACGCTGATCACGCCGTTGTTCGCCGGCGAAAACCTGAACAAGCGCATGAAGGCGGTCGCCAGTGAGCGTGAGCGCATCCGTCAGCGTGAGCGCGAGCGGATGAACGCCGGCGAGAAGGTCACGCTGCGCCAGACGCCGAAGCAGCTCGTTTCCAAGGTGGTCGAGGACTTCAATCTCACCAAATGGCTGGCGCAGGAGTCGGCGCGCGAGAAGCTCGTGATGGCCGGCTATCGCGGCCAGGCCCCTTACGTGACCTTCCTGTTCGCCCGCGCGGTCACCCCGATCGTGCTGTTTGTCGGCGCCGTGCTCTACGTCTTCGTCATCGCCCACATGCAAAAGTCGCTGCCGGTCAAGATCGGCATCTGCGTCGGCATGGCCTATCTCGGCCTGCAGGCGCCGATGCTGTTCCTGAAGAACGCGATCTCCAAGCGCCAGCTCTCGATCAAGCGCGCCTTCCCCGATGCGCTCGACCTGCTGCTGATCTGCATCGAATCCGGCATGTCGATCGAGGCTGCGTTCCGCAAGGTGTCGACCGAGATCGCCAGCCAGTCGATCGCGCTCTCGGAGGAGTTCACGCTGACGACCGCCGAACTGTCCTATCTGCAGGACCGCAAGGTGGCCTATGAGAATCTGGCCCGGCGCACCGGGCTCGAGGGCGTGAAGTCGGTCTGCCTGGCGCTCCAGCAGTCGGAGCGCTACGGCACGCCGCTCGGCCAGTCCCTGCGCGTGATGGCCCAGGAAAACCGCGACATGCGCATGAACGAGGCCGAGAAAAAGGCGGCCGCGCTGCCGCCGAAACTGACCGTGCCGATGATCCTGTTCTTCCTGCCGGTCCTGTTCGTCGTCATTCTCGGGCCGACCGGCATCAAGGTCGCGGCGATGCAGTAAGCCTCGGCCGCGGCCGAATGCGCCGCGGTCATTCCGGCTGATCGAGAGAGGCCATCGGAGCGCTGCGGCCGGTCTGCGGCTTGCCTTTGCCCTGCAGCATCTGCTTCAGATAGGCGACATTGGCCGCCGCCTCGTCAGGCGGAAGGTCGGCCCGGGCGATCTGCTCCGCCTCGCTGAAGCGGCCCTGCAAGCCGACCACCAGCGCCAGGTTCTGCCGGACGCGCGCATCCGCTTGTTGCGACGCATAGGCCTGGCGCAGCGCCTCTTCGGCCTTGGGCAGGTCCTTCGACAGCATGTATGAGAGCCCGAGGTTGGACAGCACCGAGGGCTCGCCAGGCACGATCTTGAGCGCGCTATCATAGTAGCGACGCGCCTCGTCGTGGCGTCCCATCTGGTCCAGCACAGTGCCCTGCACGGACAACAGCTTCCAATCCGGGTTGTCCGGCGAGTGCGCGCGGGACAGCACGTCGAAGGCAAGCTTGAAATTGCCGTTGTCGGCCAGCGCCCGTCCATAGGCGGCAAGCGCGGCCTTGTTGCCGGGATTGGCAAGCGTCGCCTGTTCGAGCACAGCGACAGCTTGCTCCCGCTGGCCATTGTTGCGCAGCGCCTGCCCATAGGCGATCGCGGCATTGGCGTCCTTGGGGTTGGCGCGATAACGATCGCCATAGACCTCGACCGCCTGCTGCGGCGTGGCAGGTGGCGGCGGCTGGGCGCTGGTCCTCGCGCCCAACGATCCCGTGATGTCGGACATGGTCTGGCAGCCGCCGAGCCCGGCGGCAAGGAGAGCGGTCAAGGCCGCTGAGGCGAGAAGCCGGGGCATGGAAGGCTGCTGACGCATGTCACTCGGACGTGAAGACCAACGGGGAACCGACCGCGCCAGCAATAAACTGTTAACGCTAACGGCGGGTTAACGCGGCCATTCTTGCCGTGCCGGCCCCCCAGCACTTCCGATGGGGTGTCCAGGATCATCGGCGCCCTCTCCTGAACGGGCGCCCCCTAATAGTCGATCGCGAGCCGTTTCCTGACCTCGTCGATGCGCTTTTCGAGCGCATCGAAGCGGGCGTGAATGGCACGGTCGTGGAGATAGAAAATGTAGCCCAGCGCCGCGAGGCCGAAGATCCAATGGTGCGTTTCGAGATAGCCCAGCACGGCCTCGATCCCCCGCCCCAGATAGCTCACGACCTCGATGAGCGTCTCCATGAAATCTCTCCCTGGCTATTGACCGCCTCCACCGGAGCTGGGCGTGGCGGCACATCCTCTTGCTCCGGAACCTAGCATATCGAGGACAGCCGCCGGCCGCCTTGAGAAGCTCGGATTGCAGTGGCAGCCAGACTCTGCGACATCTGCATTCAATCCGCCCCGCCTCGAGGGACCAGCATGCCATCGATCTTCGACACCGCCGCCGCTTCATCGGCCATTCCGATCACCTTCGCGACCACATCGACCTGGCCCGCGATCCGCGACGGTCTGTCCGATGAAGCCCGCCGGTTCGCAACCGCCAACGGCTTTGCCGCCAAGCCCGGCGCCTGCCTGATCCTCCCCGCGCCCGACGGCCAGATCGCACAGGTGCTGTTCGGGCTCGAGGACGAGACCGCCAAACACAAGGATTTGTTCCGGCCGGGAGCGCTTGCCGGCGTTCTGCCCGCGGGCACCTACCGCTTCGCCAACACGCCGCATGACGCGCGGCTGGCTGCGCTTGCCTTGGCGCTCGGCAGCTATCGCTTCACGCGTTACCGCAAGGCGGATGCGCCCGACGTCCGGCTCGCCTTGCCCGATGGATTGGACGCCGCCGAGCTCGCACGCGTCGCCGACGCGGCCACGCTTGCCCGCGACCTCGTCAATACGCCCTCCAACGACATGGGCCCGGTCGAGCTGGCCCTGGCGGCACAGCAACTGGCCGAACGCCACGGCGCGCGCTTCCGCTGCGTCGTCGGCGACGAACTGGTCCAGCAGAACTTTCCCCTGATCCACGCCGTCGGCATGGCGTCGACCCGCGCGCCGCGGCTGATCGAGCTCCTCTGGGGCGATCCGACCCATCCCAAGGTCACTCTGGTCGGCAAGGGTGTCTGCTTCGATTCCGGCGGGCTCGACCTGAAGACCTCGAGCGGCATGCTGCTGATGAAAAAGGACATGGGCGGTGCCGCCAACGTGCTGGCACTGGCGCAGATGGTGATGGATGCGAAGTTGAAGGTCCGGCTGCGGGTGCTGATCCCCGCGGTCGAGAACGCCGTCTCCGGCTGCGCCTTCCGTCCGCTCGACGTCTTCGCCTCGCGCAAGGGCATCACGGTCGAGATCGGCAACACCGATGCGGAGGGGCGCCTGATCCTCGCCGACGCGCTGGCCTATGCCGATGAGGAGACGCCTGATCTTCTGATCGACATGGGCACCCTGACCGGCGCCGCGCGCGTTGCGCTGGGGCCCGAACTGCCGCCGTTCTACACCCAGGACGAGGCGCTCGCGGCGGATGTCGCGCGCTGCGCGGCGGCGGAGAACGATCCGCTGTGGCGGATGCCGCTGTGGGCGCCGTATGATTCCTGGCTCGACTCCAAGGTCGCGACCATCAACAACGCGCCGTCGAACGGCTTCGCCGGCTCGATCACCTGCGCGCTGTTCCTGCAGCGCTTCGTCGCGCAAGCCAAGAGCTGGCTGCATCTCGACATCTATGCCTGGACGCCATCTTCCAAGCCCGGGCGGCCCGAAGGCGGCGAGTGCCAGGGCGCCCGCGCGCTCTACAAATTGTTGAGCGAGCGCTATGGCTGATCCGCGCCTCACGCCGGCCCGCGGCGACATCGCCGCGAAATTCCTCGAAGGCAAGGTTGACGCCGCGCGTTTCGTCGAGGGCGACACCTTCGAAGTGCGCGACGCGATCGCACCGCTGCGCGCACAGCCGCTTGCCGGCGCAGAGCAGATGACGCAGGCGCTCAAGGGCGAACGAGTCACGATCTATGATCGCAACGGTGAGGGCTGGGCCTGGGGCCAGCTCGAAGCCGATGGTTACGTCGGATGGATTCCGGAGGCTGCGCTCGCCAAGCTTTCCAACACCACGCACCAGATCGCCGCGTTGCGCACATTTGCGTTTCCGGGGTCATCCATCAAACTCCCGCCGATTGAGACCCTGGTGCTGGGGTCTAAAATCATGGTCACCCGTGAGGACGACAGCTTCGTCGTGACCTCCGAAGGCTGGTTCGTGCCAAAACAGCATGTCGTTCCGCTCGGCACCATCGAGCCCGACTATGTCGCCGTCGCCGAGCGCTTCGTCGGTACGCCCTATCTGTGGGGCGGCAAGAGCAGTCTCGGCATCGATTGCTCGGGCCTGGTGCAGATCTCAATGAACACGGCCGGCATGGAGTGCCCGCGCGACAGCGACATGCAGCAGGCCGCGCTCGGGCGACCAGTCGATGACTCCGACACCAAATCGCTGCAGCGTGGCGACCTGATCTTCTGGAAAGGCCACGTCGCGATCGTGCGCGATGCCGAGACGATCGTGCACGCCAATGCGTTTCATATGGCCACCGTGGTCGAAGACGCTCGCGAGGCCGTCGCGCGGATCAAGGCGGCGGGCAGCCAGGTGCTGACGATCCGGCGGATGGGATAATCCGTGTGGAGCACATCTGAGAAATACATCGCCAGTATTTGCGCAGATGG